>NZ_JBITSK010000008.1:173267-348335 GCF_044540565.1 Streptomyces sp. NPDC085931 | reverse complement strand
CGCGCCCCCCCCCCGGGCGGCCCCCCCCCGGGGGCCCCCGCCCCGCGCCGGCGCCCCCCCCCCCCCCCCCCCCCCGCGGGGGGGGGGGGGGGGGCCCGCCCCCGGCGGGCGCCCCCCCCCCCCGGCGGCGTTTCCCGGGCCGGACGGCCCTCGGCCGTGCGGGGAGACGCCGGAGGGCCCGCAGCGTGAGCGCTGCGGGCCCTCCGGCGTTCTGTCTCTCCGGCGTTCTGTCTCTCCGGCGTTCTGTCTCTCCGGCGTTCTGTGTGTCTCAGGCCTCGTCGCGGCGCAGCGAGGGCTTGAGCTCCTTCAGCCGGCCCAGGAGGCCGTTGACGAAGGCGGGCGACTCGTCCGTGGAGAACTCCTTGGCGAGCTGCACCATCTCGTCGAGGACGACCGCGTCCGGGGTTCCGTCGACCCAGATCAGCTCGTAGGCGCCGAGCCGCAGGATGTTCCGGTCGACCACCGGCATCCGGTCCAGCGTCCAGCCGACCGAGTACTGGGCGATCAGCTCGTCGATGCGCTTCGCGTGCTGCGCGTAGCCCTCGACCAGCTCCATCGTGTACTCGCTGACCGGCGGCTGCCGGGTGTCCGTCCGGGAGTGGCGGACCCAGTCCGCGAGGACCGTCAGGACCTCGGCGCCACGCTGGTCACCCTCGAAGAGGATCTGGAAGGCGCGCTTGCGGGCCGTGTTGCGGGCAGCCACGGTTAGCTGTTCACCCGGCCGAGGTAGTCGCTGGTGCGGGTGTCGACCTTGATCTTCTCACCGGTGGTGATGAAGAGCGGGACCTGGATCTGGTGGCCGGTCTCCAGCGTGGCCGGCTTGGTGCCGCCGGTGGAGCGGTCGCCCTGGACGCCCGGCTCGGTCTCCTGGACGGTCAGCTCGACGGCGGCCGGCAGCTCCACGAAGAGCACCTCGCCCTCGTGCTGGGCGACCGTGGCCGTGAAGCCCTCGATCAGGAAGTTGGCGGCGTCGCCGACGGCCTTGCGGTCGACCATGAGCTGGTCGTAGGTCTCCATGTCCATGAAGACGAAGTAGTCGCCGTCCATGTAGGAGAACTGCATGTCGCGCTTGTCGACGGTGGCCGTTTCGACCTTGACGCCGGCGTTGAAGGTCTTGTCGACGACCTTGCCGGAGAGCACGTTCTTGAGCTTGGTGCGCACGAAGGCCGGGCCCTTGCCGGGCTTGACGTGCTGGAACTCGACGACGGACCAGAGCTGGCCGCCTTCGAGCTTGAGCACCATGCCGTTCTTGAGGTCGTTCGTGGAAGCCACGGTTGCGGAATCTCCTGGACTGACGTACGACCCCGGTGCACGCACCTTCCTAGAGGGCGAGCAGCTCCTTGGTCGTGATGGTGAGTAGCTCGGGTCCGCCGTCCGCCTCGGGGCGGACGACGAGCGTGTCATCGATCCGGACACCGCCCCGGCCCGGGAGGTGGACCCCCGGTTCGACGGTGACCGGCACGCAAGCGTCCAGTTTACCCATGGCCGCGGGACTCAATTGAGGGTCCTCGTCGATTTCGAGCCCGACGCCGTGTCCGGTCAGGGCCGTGAGGCCCTCCGTGTAGCCCGCGGAGTCCAGGACCTGGCGGGCGGCACGGTCGACGTCCCGGCAGGCGGCGCCGGGGACCAGGCTCTCGCGTCCGGCGCGCTGGGCCGCGAAGACCAGGTCGTACAGCTCGATCTGCCAGTCCGCCGGAGCGGTGCCGATGACGAACGTGCGGCCGATCTCGCAGCGGTAGCCGCGGTAGGTCGCGCCGAGGCAGACGGAGAGGAAGTCGCCCTCCTCCACCCGGCGGTCGGTGGGGCGGTGGCCGGGGCGGCCGGAGTTGGGGCCCGTGGCCACGGAGGTGGGGAAGGCCCGGCCGTCGGCTCCGTGGTCGACGAGGCGTCGTTCGAGCTCCAGGGCGAGGTGACGCTCGGTGCGGCCGACGAGGATGGACTCCAGCAGCTCGCCGAGGGCCTGGTCGGCGATCTCGGCGCCGATGCGCATGCAGGAGATCTCCTCCTCGTCCTTGACGACCCTGAGCTGCTCGACCGCGCCGCCGAGGTTGGCGAGGCGGAGCCGGGGGGCGACGGAGCCGAGGGCTCGGTGCCGGGCCACGGTGAGGTGGTGCTCCTCCACGGCGAGGGAGTCGGCGCCCTGCCCCTGGGCGATGCCGGCCGCCGCGACGGCCGGGTCGCCGCCGGCGGCTCCGGGCAGGGTCTGGACGCGCAGGGCCTCGTCGGGGCGCTCGGTCGGCGGGCGGTCCGGGGCCGGGCAGCACACCAGGAGGTCCTCGGTCTTGCCCAGCAGCAGGACGGCGCCGTGCGGGGCGGCGCCCGCGAGATAGCGCACATTGGCGGGGCGGGAGATCAGCGCCGCCGCGCTGCCGCCCGCGTTGCAGTATTCCCTCAGACGCGTCCGGCGGGCCGCGTACACCTCTGACATGACCCGAGCCTATGAGCTCCGCCGGAGTTGCGCTGGTTGAGGGCGTCCGAGTGAGGGTGCCCGGGATGTCCGGGTAGCTGGTGGTGCTGTTTCGGGAGGGGGCGTGCCGCGCGGGGCTG
Organism: Streptomyces sp. NPDC085931; assembly: GCF_044540565.1. Lineage (NCBI taxonomy): Bacteria > Bacillati > Actinomycetota > Actinomycetes > Kitasatosporales > Streptomycetaceae > Streptomyces > Streptomyces sp. NPDC085931. Next base: position 345,788 of record NZ_JBITSK010000008.1, on the reverse strand, counting down.
TGTGCCGCCTGCGGCTGTGCGGGGGCTTGTCGCGCAGTTCCCCGCGCCCCTGAGCGGCGCCGGGCTGTTCACCACTGCGGCGGGCTCGCTATCGACCTGGCCAGGACGTCGTCCAGGACCCTCGCGGTCTCCGGGACGTCCAGCTGGGAGTTGTCGATGATCGGCAGGCCGGATCCGTACCAGCCGGCCATACGGCCGTGGATGCGGGCGACCTCCTCGTCCGACAGCCGCCGGTTCCCCGAGCGCTCCGCGTTGCGTTCGAGGACGATGTCCAGCCCGGGCAGGAGGACGACCGGCAGCAGGCCGGGCCCGACGTGCCGCTTCCAGCCGCCGAGGCCGACGACCGGCCGGTCGGGGAAGACCGCGTCGTCGAGGATGCACGAGATGCCGTTGGCCAGGAAGTTCCGCGCGGCGAAGCCGCAGGTGCGGCGGGCGAGGCGGTACTGCGCCTCGGAGTTGTCGTTCCACCCGGACTGGGGGTCGGCGAAGCCGGAGCGGACCCACTCGCGCACGTCGTCGAGGCTGATGTGCGCCGTGGGCACGCGGCGGTGGTCCGCCCAGTACTTGGCGACGCTGGTCTTGCCCGCGCCCGCGGGGCCGATGAGCAGCACGGCGAGGGTCGTGCCGGAGGGGTCGGGGGCCGCGGCGGCCGGTGGCGCGCTGGGCATGGCGACCGGGCCGCCCGGCGGCAGCGGCACATGGCCGGTGGTGTCCGGCGGCGAAGGGACGGAGGCCTGCGGGGGCGGCGCGACCGGGCCGGGCGGAGGCGGCGCGGCCGGTCCGGGCGGGGGCGCGGGGTACCCCGGGGCCGGGGGCGGCGGGGGCACGGGCGCGGGGCCCTGGTGCGCGCCCGGGTGCGCACCAGGGTGGTGCGGGTCCGGGTGTTGTGCGGCCGGTGACCAGCCGACGGCCGGTCCGTGCCCCGGCTGATGGGGCGGCGGCAGCGGAGAACCCACTGCGTGCTGCATCCGGTGCCACTCCGTCTCGTACAGGCGATGGGCGCTGACTGCGGGGCGGAACCCGCTGCTACCGAACGGTACCGCCCCCGGTCGTCGATGTGTGAACGGCCGGGGGCGGTCCGAAGTGCCCGGCCCCGCAAGGCGATTCCGGGCGGAAGGCGCGCAGCGGGAGTTACTGCCCGACTTCGCCGTACGCGGCGAGCAGCACGGCCGGGTCGGGGCCCTCCAGGACGGTGGGCTTGGCCAGGCCGTCGAGGACGATGAAACGCAGCAGGTCGCCGCGGGACTTCTTGTCGACCTTCATGGTCTCCAGCAGCTTGGGCCACTGGTCGTGCCGGTAGTACAGGGGCAGTCCGACCGACTCGAGGATCGTGCGGTGGCGGTCGGCCGTCGCGTCGTCCAGCCGGCCCGCCAGGCGGCCGAGTTCGGCGGCGAAGTGCATGCCGACCGAGACCGCGGCGCCGTGGCGCCACTTGTACCGCTCGTTCTTCTCGATGGCGTGGCCGAGCGTGTGGCCGTAGTTGAGGATCTCGCGCAGGCCCGACTCCTTCAGGTCCGACGAGACGACGTCGGCCTTGACCCGGATGGAGCGCTCGATGAGTTCGGCGGTGTGCGGGCCCTCCGGGCTGCGGGCGGCCGCCGGGTCGGACTCGATGAGGTCGAGGATGACCGGGTCGGCGATGAAGCCGGCCTTGATGACCTCGGCGAGCCCGGAGACGTAGTCGTTGACCGGGAGGGAGTCCAGCGCGGCCAGGTCGCACAGCACCCCGGCGGGCGGGTGGAAGGCGCCGACGAGGTTCTTGCCCTCGGCGGTGTTGATGCCGGTCTTGCCGCCGACGGCCGCGTCGACCATGGCGAGGACGGTGGTCGGGATGGCGATCCAGCGCACCCCGCGCAGCCAGGTCGCGGCCACGAACCCGGCGAGGTCCGTGGTGGCGCCGCCGCCGACGCCGACGATGACGTCGGTGCGGGTGAAGCCGGACTGGCCGAGCGCCTTCCAGCAGTAGGCGGCGACCTCCGCGGTCTTGGCCTCCTCCGCGTTGGGCACCTGGATGGCGACGGCCTCGAAGCCCTGCTCGGCCAGGTCGGCGCGGAGCGCCTCGCCCGTCTCGGCCAGGGCCTCGGGGTGGATGATCGCGACCCGCTTGGCCTTGCCACCGATCAGTCCGCCGAGCTCGCCGAGGAGCCGGCGGCCCACGAGGACCTCGTAGGGGTCGGTGCCCGCGGTGCCGCCGACCTGGATCCGCGTCACTGCCTCGCTCATGCTTCCTTCAACTCCAGTGCGTCGAGGGCGACTTGCGTTACCTCTTCGGGCGTGCGGCCATCGGTGGCCACGACGACCGTGGCGACCTCCTCGTAGAGGTGCCGACGGGCCTCCATCAGCTCGCGCCACTGCTTGCGCGGGTTGACCGCGAGCAGCGGGCGGGCGGCGTTGAGGCCGGTGCGCTTGACCGCCTCTTCGACGTCCATCGACAGGTACGCCACCCGCTGCCCGGCGAGCAGCGCACGCGTGTCGGCGTCGAGGATCGCGCCGCCGCCGAGGGCGAGCACACCGTCGTGCTCGGCGAGCGCCTTGTGCACGGCCGCCTTCTCGACGGCCCGGAAGGCGGCCTCGCCCTCGTCGACGAAGATCTCGGCGATGGTCCGGCCCTGCGCGGCGACGATGTCGTCGTCGGTGTCCCGGTAGGCGACCCCGAGCCGCTCGGCCAGCAGCCGCCCGACGGTGGACTTGCCCACGCCCATCGGGCCGACCAGCACGACCAGCGGGCCGCTCATCGGATGGCGAGGTGGTCGAGGTACGAGGTGACGTTGCGCCGGGTCTCGGCCACGCTGTCACCGCCGAACTTCTCCGCCACCGCGTCCGCCAGCACCAGGGCCACCATGGCCTCGGCGACGATCCCCGCGGCCGGGACGGCGGAGACGTCGGAGCGCTGGTGGTGGGCCTGGGCGGCCTCACCGGTGGTGACGTCCACGGTCTGCAGGGCGCGCGGGACGGTGGCGATGGGCTTCATCGCGGCGCGCACGCGCAGCAGTTCACCGGTCGTGAGCCCGCCTTCGGTGCCGCCGGAGCGGCCGGAGGTGCGACGGATGCCCTCGTCGGTCTTGACGATCTCGTCGTGTGCCTGGGACCCGGGAACACGGGCCAGGTCGAAGCCGTCGCCGATCTCGACACCCTTGATGGCCTGGATGCCCATCAGCGCACCCGCCAGGCGGGCGTCCAGCTTGCGGTCCCAGTGCACGTGCGAACCGAGCCCCACGGGCACGCCGTAGGCCAGGATCTCCACCACACCGCCGAGGGTGTCGCCGTCCTTGTGGGCCTGGTCGATCTCGGCGACCATCGCCTTCGAGGCGTCCGCGTCCAGACAGCGCACCGGATCGGCGTCCAGCCGCTCCACATCCCCCGGCGTCGGGTACACCCCCTTGGGCGCCTTCGCCGACGCGATCTCCACGACGTGGGAGACGATCTCGATACCGGTGGTCTCCTTCAGGTAGGAGCGGGCCACCGCCCCCAGCGCCACCCGGGCGGCCGTCTCCCGCGCCGAGGCACGCTCCAGGATCGGCCGGGCCTCGTCGAAACCGTACTTCTGCATACCCGCCAGGTCGGCATGCCCCGGGCGCGGACGGGTCAGCGGCGCGTTACGGGCCAGCCCCGCCAGCACCTCCGGATCGACCGGATCGGCCGCCATGACCTGCTCCCACTTCGGCCACTCCGTGTTGCCCACCATGATCGCCACGGGGGAGCCCAGCGTCAGGCCGTGCCGCACGCCGCCGAGGAAGGTGACCTCGTCCCGCTCGAACTTCATCCGGGCACCGCGGCCATAGCCCAGCCGCCGCCTCGCGAGATGGTCCGCCACCATGTCCGTGGTGATCGGCACGCCGGCGGGAAGCCCCTCCAGCGTCGCCACGAGTGCGGGACCGTGGGACTCACCCGCGGTCAGCCAGCGCAACCTGCTCAACGGTGCTCCTCAGTGCTCGCGCCCTGGTACTGCCCTGCGTACGCACGTCCTCGCGTACGGCGACGGCTCGACCGGGTGCGCGGCCCCGGTCCGCCACCTCCGATCCTCCCACGTCCGCGCCGGGTGTCCGGCCGCCGGTCCATCAGGCGGACGAGCCCGTGGCCGGACCGTCGGTCCGCTGCTGCTGCGGGGCGTACGCCCCGAGGAAGTCGGCGCCGCTCGCCTGCGGCGCGGACTGCGCCTGCTGCGGGGCGTAGGGCCCCAGATGGTCGGCGCCGCTGCCCTGAGCCGCCGACTGCGGCGCATAGGCGCCCAGGTAGTCGGCGCCGCGGCCCTGCCCGTACTGCGCCGCGGCGTGGACGGGCTGTCCGCTGCGGACGGCCCGCCGGTAGGCGATCTTGCGCTTGATCTTCACGACCCAGGACGCGACGACGGCGAGCACGATCAGGGCGAGCACCGTGATCTGGACCCAGTCGGGCAGGAATCCCAGCACGGACTCGAATATCTGGGACTTGACGGACGCCTGCGGCAGGCCTGCGGACATGATGCGGTGACCCCTCCCCTGTTCCGCCCCCTGCGGAACCGAGAGCGGATCTTAGCGGTCCGCGAGCGCGCGCTCCCCCGCTTTTCGCATGGCCTCCAGCGGCGCCGGCGCCAGCCCCGTCATCTGCTCGACCTGGAGCACGGCCTGGTGCACCAGCAGATCGAGGCCGCTGACGACGGCGCCACCGTGGGCCGACCAGCGCGCCGCCAGTGCGGTCGGCCAGGGGTCGTAGAGCACGTCGAAGAGGGCCGCCGGGCGTTCCGGCACGGACCGGGCGAGGGCGTCGGTGACTCCGGCCGGCGTGGTGCTGATCACCAGCGGGGCGCGCAGGGCCTGCTCGGCGTCCGCCCAGTCGGCGATGCGCACCGTCACGTCCAGCCGCTCGGCCCAGCGGCGCATCTCGGCGGCGCGGGCCTCGCTGCGCACGTACACGGCGATCTCACCGGGGCAGACCCGGGCGAGCGCGGCCAGCGCGGACGAGGCGGTCGCGCCCGCGCCGAGGATCGCGGCGGCCTCGACCTTGTCGATGCCGTGCTCGCGCAGCGCCGCGACCATGCCGGGGATGTCGGTGTTGTCGCCGGTCCGGCGGCCGTCCTCGGTGAAGACGACCGTGTTGACGGCGTCGACCGACGCCGCGGTCTCGCTGATGCCGTCGAGCAGTGGGATCACGGCCCGCTTCAGCGGCATGGTCAGCGACAGCCCCGCCCACTCGGAGCCGAGCGTGTCGAAGAAGCCGGGCAGTCCGGCCTCGTCGACCTCGAACCGGTCGTAGCTCCAGCCGTCCAGTCCCAGTTCCCGGTAGGCCGTGCGGTGCAGGACCGGGGAGAGCGAGTGGGCGATCGGGGAGCCGAGTACGGCGGCACGGCGTGATGTGGCCATCGAAGGGTTCCTCAGTTGTTCCGCGAGGCGTTGAACTGGTCGACCAGCTTCTGGTGTTCCGCGTTCGTCTTCGTGAACTTGCTCGTCTTGCCGTCGAGCGAGATGAAGTAGTACCAGCCGTCGTCCGTCGGGTTCAGGGCGCCCTTGAGGGCGTCCTCGCCCGGGTTGTCGATCGGACCGGGCGGCAGGCCCTTGTGGAAGTACGTGTTGTACGGGTTGTCGTAGTTCCGCAGCTCGCTCAGACTCAGGTCGATCTTGCTCTGGTTCTTGATGTAGTTGTACGTGGAGTCGAACTCCAGCATGCCGTTGGTCTGCGGATTGCCGGGCTTCATGCGGTTGTAGACGACCTCGGCCATCTTGCGGAAGTCATCGTGGCTCGTACCCTCGGCCTGGACCAGGCTGGCGGCCGTGATCAGCTGCCAGGGGTTCTCCAGCCCGAGGCTCTGGGCCTTCTCCTCCACCCCGAGCTTCTCGTACGTCTGGGAGGCACGCGCGACCATCTGCTTCAGCACGGCCTCGGGCTTCTGGCCCTCGCTCACGCCGTAGCTGGAGGGGTAGAGGAACCCTTCCAGCGGGTCCTTGACGTCCGGGTGGTTCTGCGCCCAGGCGGGCAGGCCGAGCTTCTTGTAGTCCTTCTTGGCGACGGCAGCCGTGGTGCCGTCCTTCACCTTCAGCCGCTTGTCGATGAGCCGGTAGATGTCGGCGTTGCGCTTGCCCTCGGCGATGATCAGGTTGTCGCGGCTCTCGGGGCTGAGCATCATCTCCACCGCGCTGGCTGCCGACATTTGCTTCTGCAGCGTGTACACGCCCGCCTGGATGTTCCGGCCGTCGGGGTTGCCGGCCTGGGCCGACACGAAGGCGTCGACGCTCTTGACGACACCGGCGGCCTTCAGTGCCCGGCCGATGGCATAGCCGTCGGAGCCCTCCGGGATCTCGACGGACACCTTCTGCCCGTTGCCGTCCCCCGCGAAGTCCGGAGCGTCGCCGAAACGATCCTGGTAGAACTGGTAGCCGAAGTAGCTCACGCCCGCCAGGCCGCCGCCGAGGACCAGGACGACCACCAGGCAGGCCACGCCGTTACGGCGTTTCTTCGGCTTTCCGCCGCGTCCGCGCTCGTCGCGCCGGCGGCGGTCCCCCGGCTCGTCGTCCTCGTCGTCGCCGCCCGCGAAGAACGCGTGTTCCCCCTGGTCGGGTCCGGGGTCCCAGTCGGTCTCCGGCTCCGGGTCGGCCTGCCGGCGGCCGGGCGGCTCGGGGGGCGGGTAGGCGTCGGGTGTGCCGTAGTAGTCCTGGCCGTGGCCGCCGTCGTACGCGCCGGCCTGCTGCCCGTAGGGGTCCGAAGGGTCGCCGGGGTAGGAGACCTGCTGGTGGGAGCCGTCGGACCAGCCGTTGTCGTACTGCTGCTGGTGGTAGCCCTGGTCCTGCTGGTGCCCGTGGGGGTCCCCGTGCCCGGGGTACTGCTGATGGCCGTCGGGCTGGGCCGCGTACTGCTGCTGGTCGTACGGGTACTGCTGCTGCCCATGACCGTATCCGGCCTGGTCACCGGTGCCCCAGTCGCCGTACTGCGGCTGCTGCGGGTAGTGCTGCGGCTGGCCGCCGTAAGGGGACTGCTGACCCTGATGGGCCTGCTGTCCATCCCATCCGCCGTCCCCGTACAACGGGTCCTCCGGATGCCACGGTTCGGAGCCTTGGCCCCGGCCATACTCAGTCATCGATCCCCTAGAGCCGCGAGGCGGCGGTCACGCGGCTTCCGGCTCGGCTCCCGTCCCGCCTCTTGCTGTGCGGGGCCTGTTCGAATGCCGCCGCATCGCGCGGAACGTTACCGTATCGCGATCAGATGACCACTTCGACGTCTTCGCCGGGTGCTTTACCTGACACCCGTTCGGATTCAAGGGCCTGCTGCAGGATGACCACGGCCGCCGCCTGGTCGATGACGGACCGGCCCTTCTTGGACTTCACGCCCGAGGCGCGCAGCCCTTGAGTGGCCGTCACCGTGGTCATGCGTTCGTCCAGCAGCCTCACCGGAACCGGGGCGATCATGCGCGCCAGTTCCTGGACGAAGCCGCGGACCTTGACCGCGGCCGGCCCCTCGCCCCCCTTGAGGGAGCGGGGCAGGCCGGCCACGACCTCGATCGGCTCGTACTCCTCGACGAGTTGCTTCAACCGCCGCTGAGCCGCGGGAACGTCCCGCCCCGGGACCGTTTCGACCGGGGTGGCGAGGATCCCGTCGGGGTCGCACGAGGCGACCCCGATACGGGCGTCCCCGACGTCGATCGCGAGGCGACGTCCTCTGCGCATGATCTCTACCGTCTCCTACTTGGCCGTCTCGGCGACGAGGCGCTCGACGGCGTCCACGGCGTCACCGATGGCGGCCGGGTTCTGGCCGCCGCCCTGGGCGACGTCCGGCTTGCCGCCACCGCCGCCGCCGAGGGTCTTGGCGGCCGTGCGGACCAGGTCGCCGGCCTTCAGGCCGCGCTCGCGGGCGGCCTCGTTGGTGGCGATGACCGTGAGCGGCTTGCCGTTCGCCACCGTGAACAGGGCGACGACGGCGGCCCGGCCGCCCTGGATGCGTCCGCGGACGTCGAGGACCAGCTTGCGCAGGTCGTCGGCGGTGGTGCCGTCCGGCACCTGACCGGTCACGACGGCAACGCCGCGGACGTCCTTGGCGGACTCGGCGAGACCGGCGGCGGCCTGCAGGACCTTTTCGGCGCGGAACTTCTCGATCTCCTTCTCGGCGTCCTTCAGCTTGCCGAGCATGGCGGAGACCTTCTCCGGGAGCTCCTCCGGGCGGCCCTTGATCAGCTCCTGGAGCTGGGCGACGACCGTGTGCTCCCGGGCGAGGAAGTTGTAGGCGTCCACGCCGACCAGGGCCTCGATGCGGCGCACGCCGGAGCCGATGGAGGACTCGCCGAGCAGCTTCACCAGGCCCAGCTGGGCGGTGTTGTGCACGTGCGTGCCGCCGCACAGCTCCTTGGAGAAGTCGCCGATGGTGACCACGCGCACGCGCTCGCCGTACTTCTCGCCGAACTCGGCGATGGCGCCCTGCTTCTTGGCCTCGTCGATGCCCATGACCTCGGCCTGCACGTCCAGGTCGCGGGCGAGCACCTCGTTGATCTTCTGCTCGACGTCGGTCATCACGGCCGTCGGAACGGCCGACGGGGAACCGAAGTCGAAGCGGAAGCGGCCGGGCTGGTTCTCGGAACCGGCCTGGGCGGCCGTCGGGCCGAGGGCGTCGCGCAGGGCCTGGTGGGTGAGGTGGGTGGCCGAGTGGGCGCGGGCGATGGCCTTGCGGCGGCGGCTGTCGATGGCGGCGTGGGCCTTGGCACCGACCGTGACCTCGCCGACCTGTACGACGCCCTTGTGCACGTAGACGCCCGGGACCGGCTTCTGGCAGTCGCGGATCTCGATGACGGCGCCGGAGTCGGCCTTGATGCGGCCGGTGTCGCCGATCTGGCCGCCGCCCTCGGCGTAGAAGGGGGTGCGGTCGAGGACGATCTCGACCTCGTCGCCCTCGGTGGCGGCCGGGGAGGAGACGCCCTCGACGAGGATGCCGACGATCGTGGACTCGCCCTCGGTGTCGGTGTAGCCGATGAAGTCGGTGGCACCGGCGCGGTCGGCGATCTCCCGGTAGGCGCCCATGTCGGCGTGGCCGGTCTTCTTGGCCTGGGCGTCGGCCTTGGCGCGCTCCCGCTGCTCCTTCATCAGGCGGCGGAAGCCTTCCTCGTCCACGGACAGCCCCTGCTCGGCGGCCATCTCCAGGGTGAGGTCGATCGGGAAGCCCCAGGTGTCGTGGAGCAGGAAGGCCTTGTCGCCGGGCAGGACGGTGGAGCCGGCCTGCTTGGTCTCGGTGACGGCGGTGTCGAGGATGTTGGTGCCGGCCTTCAGCGTCTTGAGGAAGGCGTTCTCCTCGGCGAGGGCGACCTTCTCGATGCGCTCGCGGTCGGTGATCAGCTCGGGGTACTGCTGGCCCATCATGCCGATGACGACGTCGATCAGGTCCTTGACGACCGGGCCGGTGGCGCCGAGCAGGCGCATGTTGCGGATGGCGCGGCGCATGATGCGGCGCAGCACGTAGCCGCGGCCCTCGTTGCCGGGGGTGACGCCGTCGCCGATGAGCATGGTGGCCGTGCGCATGTGGTCGGTGACCACGCGCAGGGAGACGTCCGAGGCGTGGGCGTCGCCGTAGGCGACACCGGTCAGCTCGGTGGCCTTCTTGATGACGGCCATCGAGGTGTCGATCTCGTACATGTTCTGCACGCCCTGCAGGATCATGGCGAGGCGTTCGAGACCGAGGCCGGTGTCGATGTTCTTGCTGGGCAGTTCGCCGAGGATCTCGAAGTTGTCCTTGCCGGTGCCCTCGCCCCGCTCGTACTGCATGAAGACGAGGTTCCAGATCTCCACGTACCGCTCGTCGTTGACGGCGGGGCCGCCCTCGGGGCCGAACTCGGGGCCGCGGTCGTAGTTGATCTCGGAGCAGGGGCCGCACGGGCCGGGGACGCCCATGGACCAGTAGTTGTCCTTCATGCCGAGGCGCTGGATGCGCTCCTTGGGCACGCCGACGACCTCGTGCCAGATGCGCTCGGCCTCGTCGTCGTCCTTGTAGACGGTGATCCACAGGCGCTCGGGGTCGAGGCCGTAACCGCCCTTGTCCTGGGGGCTGGTGAGCAGCTCCCAGGCGAGCTTGATGGCGCCTTCCTTGAAGTAGTCGCCGAAGGAGAAGTTGCCGCACATCTGGAAGAACGTGCCGTGCCGGGTGGTCTTGCCGACCTCTTCGATGTCCGGCGTGCGCACGCACTTCTGCACGCTGGTGGCGCGGTCGAAGGGCGGCTTGACCTCACCGAGGAAGTACGGCTTGAAGGGGACCATGCCGGCGGGGACGAGGAGCAGAGTCGGGTCGTCCGCGATGAGCGACGCCGAAGGGACGACGGTGTGCCCGCGCTCCTCGAAGAAGCTCAGCCAACGGCGGCGAATCTCGGCCGACTCCATCAGTGGTCCTCATTCCGGTTGTACGTGTGCGTCTGGTACGTCGAACCCTCGACGTACTTGGGGTTGTTGCGGTTCTCGATGGCGGCGTACCGCCGGGGGCCGGGGAGTTCGGGATTCTCGTTGATCCCGAGGGCGTCACCCAGCTCGGCCTCGCGGACGGCCATGTTCTCCCGGACGTCGAGCGCGAAGCCGACGGCCCGGTCCTTGAGGCGGTGTCCGGCCTCGATCGCCTTGTGGCCGGCGGCCTTGGCGAGGCTTTCGGGGGTCAGTTGCTTCAGCTTGCGGTTGACCTTGGTGGTGGCCCAGACACCGGCGGCGACGCCCGTGCTGAACCAGAAGGTGCGGCGGAACATCGCTGGCTCTCAGTCCCTCTTCCCTCGGGCGCTGCGCCGAGAGACCGTACGGCCCACGATCACGGTACGCCTGGACGCGTTGGCGGGCACGTCCTCCTTGCGGCCGCCGAGGGCCCGGCGCACGCCGTAGCCGAAGGCGGCGACCTTGACCAGGGGGCCGCCGAAGGTGGAGGCGACGGTGGTCGACAGCGCGGAGGCGTTCGACGTGACCTCCTGGACGTCGGAGGCGATCGCGTCGACCCGGTCGATCTGGGTCTGCGCCGAGCGCACCGCCGTGGAGGCCTCTGCCAGGAGCGGGACGGCCTGGTCGGTCACATCCGCGACGAGTTTGGTGGTCGCCTTGAGCGTCTGGGCCAGCCTCGCCAGGGCGACGGCGAGGAAGGAGACCAGGATCGCCCAGAAGACGGCCACCAGAATCCCGGCAACCTCTCCACCGGACACTGTGTGCACCCGCTCCCTGAAAACGTGCCTGAACATCGAAAAAGTCGTGCGACGAGCCTATCGCGCCGGGGGTGGCGCTCCGTACCGGATATCCGCCCGGCGCCGGGCCAATCGCGAAAGCCCGCCGTCCCGCCCGCCCACGAGGGGCGGGGGGACGACGGGCTGAAGTACCGCGTGCCTGCCGGGGATCAGCGGGCGTAGTACTCGACGACGAGCTGCTCGTCGCAGATCACCGGGATCTCCTTGCGGTTCGGCTCGCGGTCCAGGCGGAACGCCAGGGCCTTGAGGTTCACCTGGAGGTAGCGCGGGGTCTCGCCCTCGGGGGCGAAGCCACCCTCACGGGCGATCGTGAAGAGCGTCTTCTCCTTGGAGCGGTCGCGGACCTGCACGACGTCGTCCGGGCGGACACGGAAGGAGGGCTTGTCGACCTTCTTGCCGTTGACCTGGATGTGGCCGTGGACGACCATCTGGCGGGCCTGGTAGATCGTGCGGGCGATGCCCGAACGCAGGACCAGGGCGTCGAGACGGCGCTCGAGCTCGATGATCAGGGCCTCACCGGTCTTGCCCTGGACCTTGGAGGCACGCTCGTAGGCGCGGACGAGCTGGCGCTCGGACACGTCGTACTGCGCGCGCAGACGCTGCTTCTCCAGCAGACGGACCTTGTAGTCCGAGTTCTGCTTGCGGCCGCGGCCGTGCTCACCCGGCGGGTAGGGACGGGCCTCGAAGTACTTGACGGCCTTCGGGGTCAGCGCGATGCCGAGGGCACGCGACTTCTTGACCTTGGGGCGGGACTGGTTCGCCACTGCTTCTCATTTCCTTGATTCGGCTTGTCAGGGTGGTGGGAGGTCGCATCCGCAGCCGGGGAAACCCGCCTCGGTCCCGAAGGCCTCGGTGGGCAGCCGCTCCCCTGGTCTGGGCACATACGTGCAGCACGCGAGTGGCCCACCGACCTGTCCCGTCCTGCGACGAGGGGTGGTGGGCTGCCCGCGACACCGTTCGACGGTGCGCGACGCTCCTGGAGCCGGTCCCGGAGGACTGAGCCTCCGACCGGTTCCGGCCGACTGTCCCGTTCTGACTGCACGGGACGCGGCACTCCGGACGAGTTTACAGGGTCCTCAGGACCGCTTTCGACCGAGGTTCTTCCGGGTCCACTCCACCGCGTCCGCGTAGCGCGCCTCGGCGCCGTGCCTGGTCGGCTCGTAGTACTCGCGGTCCTTGAGGGCGTCCGGGGCGTACTGCTGGGCGGCGATGCCCTCGGGCAGGTCGTGCGGGTACACGTACCCCTGGCCGTGGCCGAGCTTGGTGGCGCCCTTGTAGTGGCTGTCGCGCAGGTGCGCCGGGACGGGTCCGGCGAGGCCCTTGCGCACGTCCTCCAGGGCGGCGCCGATCGCGGTGGTCGCGGCGTTGGACTTGGGGGCCAGGGCGAGCGCGATCGTGGCGTGGCTGAGGGTGAGGGCGGCCTCGGGGAAGCCGATCATGGCGACGGCCTGGGCGGCGGCGACCGCGGTTTGCAGGGCGGTGGGGTCGGCGAGGCCGATGTCCTCGCTGGCGGAGATCATCAGGCGTCGCGCGATGAAGCGGGGGTCCTCCCCCGCCTCGATCATCCGCGCCAGGTAGTGCAGGGCGGCGTCGACGTCGGAGCCGCGGATGGACTTGATCAGGGCGCTGGCCACGTCGTAGTGCTGGTCGCCGTCGCGGTCGTACTTCACGGCGGCCCGGTCGACCGTCTCCTCCAGGGTCGTCAGGCCGATCTCCGCCTCGCCCTTGTCGAGGGCGGCTCCGGCGGCGGCCTCCAGGGCGGTGAGGGCGCGGCGGGCGTCGCCCCCGGCGATGCGCAGGAGGTGGCTCTCGGTCTCCTCGGGGAGGGCGACGGCGCCCTTGAGGCCGCGCTCGTCGGTGAGGGCGCGGCGCAGGAGGCTGCGGATGTCGTCGTCCGTGAGCGGTTCGAGGGTGAGCAGCAGGGAGCGGGACAGCAGCGGGGAGATGATCGAGAAGTACGGGTTCTCCGTCGTCGCCGCGATGAGCGTCACCCAGCGGTTCTCGACGGCCGGCAGCAGGGAGTCCTGCTGGGCCTTGCTGAAGCGGTGGATCTCGTCGAGGAAGAGGACGGTCTCCTTGCCGTAGCCGCCGGAGGCGCGGCGGGCGCCGTCGATGACCGCGCGGACCTCCTTGACGCCGGCGGTGATCGCCGACAGCTCCACGAAACGGGCGTCCGTCGCCTTGGAGACGACGTACGCCAGGGTGGTCTTGCCGGTGCCGGGCGGGCCCCAGAGGATCACCGAGGAGGGGCCGGCCGGGCCGGAGGCGGCCTCACCGACCAGTCTGCGCAGGGGCGAGCCGGGCTTCAGCAGGTGTTGCTGGCCCACGACCTCGTCGAGGGTGCGCGGGCGCATCCGCACGGCCAGGGGGCTGCTGGACGGCTCCTTCTCCTGGCGTTCTTCGGCTGCGGCGGTGAACAGGTCGGGCTCCACGTCAGAAACCCTAAATCACCGCACTGACAATCCGGCCGGGCCCGGAGCGCCGGGAACGCCCCGGTCAGCTGGTCCAGAAGTCCCACCAGCGGGTCAGGACCAGCATGCCGATGATGCCGATGTGCAGCACGGGCATGACCCAGGTGAACTCGCCGAAGAAGCCCTTGAGCCAGCCCGGGGCGGGCAGGAAGCCCGTGCGGATGTTGAACGACGTGACGTACCAGAACATGACGATCGTCGCGACCCAGGCGAGGCAGCACCACAGGCACAGGGCGTTGATCCGGTACAGGGACTGGAACGTCAGCCAGGCGCAGAAGGCGACGCCGAACAGGCAGCCGGCGTTGAAGGTGAGCCAGTACCAGCGCGGGTGGCGGGCGCCGGCGAGCAGGCTGATGCCGACGCAGACGACGATGCCGTAGGCGACCAGGCCGAGCATCGGGTTCGGGAAGCCGAAGACGGCGGCCTGCTTGCTCTCCATGACGCTGCCGCAGGAGACGACCGGGTTGAGGCTGCAGCCCGGGGTGAACGTCTTGCCCTCGACCTTGGCTTCCAGGAGCTTGAACTTGTCGAGGGTGATGACCCAGGCGGCGAGCAGTCCGGCCGCACCGGTGATCACGAGCAGCAGGGCGAGGGCCCGGCCGGCGCCCTCCGCGCGGGGCGCGATCCCGGCGCGCTCCGGCTCGGGCTCCGTGGAGACGTCCTTGACTGTCGTCTTGCTCATCACGCCGATTCCGTCACTCGAGACCTGAACTTCTTCGGGCAGGGCCATTGTGCCGCACCGGCCTGTGTCTCCACCGTTCAGTGGACATAAGGAGGCCCGCGCGGCCGCCGCCGGAGGTCGCGTTCCGGCCGGCGCGCGCGGGGCGCGGCAGGGGTGGGACCGCGCCGTCCGGGCCCGGACGCTGCGGGGACGTGCCCGGGTGCCGACGCCATCCGCGGGCGGGCCCGGCCGCCGGCACGCGCGCGTGGCGTTCCCGGATCGGACATCGCGCGGCAGGGCGAATCGGCACGCACGGAGTTGACGGTCAGCGAGCGCGCGACGCCGCTCTGCGCCGGCGGCGGCTCCGTGCGGGGCAGGATCCGGCCGACGCACTGCGCGGGCTCCCGGCCTCGGTGCCCGGGCAGCGCCGGGGGCGCCGGGTGGTCCGGCGCCCCCGGGTGCGGATCAGCCCAGCCGGGCTTCGAGTTCCGCCACGATCTCGTTCACGCCCACCGCCGCCTGCTCGCCCGACTCCATGTCCTTGAGCTGGACGACGCCCTCGGCGAGGTCGCGTTCGCCGGCGACGATCGTGTAGCGGGCGCCGCTGCGGTTGGCGTTCTTCATCGCGCCCTTGAGGCCCTTGCCGCCGTAGGAGAAGTCGGCGGCGATGCCGTTCTTGCGCAGCTCGGTGACCTTGCCGAACAGGATCCGGCGGGCCTCCTCGCCGAGCGCGACGGCGAACACGCTGGTGCTGGGGGGCAGTTCGAGCTCGATGCCCTCCGCCTCCAGGGCGAGGACCGTGCGGTCGACGCCGAGGGCCCAGCCGACGGACGGCAGCGCGGGGCCGCCGATCATCTCGGAGAGGCCGTCGTAGCGGCCGCCGCCGCCCACCGCGGACTGGGAGCCGAGGCCGTCGTGGACGAACTCGAACGTCGTGCGGGTGTAGTAGTCCAGGCCGCGCACCAGCTTCGGGTCGTCCTCGAAGGCCACGCCCGCCGCGGTGATCAGCTCGCGGACCTCCTCGTGGTACGCCTTGCACGCGTCGCACAGGTAGTCGCGCAGCAGCGGGGCGTCGGCCAGCTGCTTCTGGACCTCCGGGCGCTTGTCGTCCAGGACGCGCAGCGGGTTGATGTCCGCGCGGCGCAGGGTCTCCTCGTCCAGGTCCAGGCCGCGCAGGAACTCCTGCAGCGCCGTCCGGTACACCGGGCGGCACTCCTTGTCGCCCAGGCTGTTGAGCAGGATCCGGAAGTCGCTCAGGCCGAGCGAGCGGTAGGCCTGGTCGGCCAGGATGATCAGCTCGGCGTCCAGCGCCGGGTCCTCGGCGCCGATGGCCTCGGCACCGACCTGGGAGAAGTGGCGGTAGCGGCCCTTCTGGGGGCGCTCGTAGCGGTAGTACGAGCCCGAGTACCAGAGCTTGACCGGGAGGTTGCCCGCCTTGTGCAGGTTGGCCTCCAGCGCGGCGCGCAGCACCGATGCCGTGCCCTCGGGGCGCAGGGCGAGCCGGTCGCCGCCCTTGGTCTCGAAGGCGTACATCTCCTTGGTGACGATGTCGGTGGACTCACCGACGCCGCGCGCGAAGAGCTCGACGTTCTCGAAGCCGGGCGTCTCGATGTAGCCGTAGCCGGAGTTGCGCAGCGGGGCGGCGATCGCCTCGCGGACCGCCAGGTACTTGGCGGAGTCCGGCGGGATCAGGTCGTACGTGCCCTTGGGGGCCTTGAAGGTGCTCACAGGACGTCTCTCGTCACATTCCTCGTCGGGGAGCGGGCTGGGCTCCCTGGCCGGCCGCCACCTGCCGCAGATACGGGTTGGTGGCGCGCTCCTGGCCGATGGTCGTCTGGGGGCCGTGGCCGGACAGCACCACGGTCGAGTCGTCGAGCGGCAGGCACACGCGGGCCAACGAGTCGAGGATCTCGGCCATGTCACCGCCGGGCAGGTCGGTGCGTCCGATGGAGCCGGCGAACAGCAGGTCGCCCGAGAACAGGATCGGCGGGATGTCCGCCGCCTCGGGCAGGCCGAAGGTCACCGACCCCTTGGTATGGCCCGGCGCGTGCGAGACGGTGAGTTCGAGGCCCGCCAGCTGGAGCGCGGCGCCATCGGTCAGCTCCTTGACGTCGTCCGGTTCGCCGATGGTCAGCTCGCCCAGCAGCGGCATGCCGATCGAGCGACCCAGCGCCTTCTCCGGGTCGCTCATCATGTACCGGTCGTCGGGGTGGATCCAGGCCGGCACGTCGTGCGCGCCGCACACCGGGACGACCGAGGCGACGTGGTCGAGGTGGCCGTGGGTGAGGACGACGGCGACGGGCTTGAGCCGGTGCTTGGCGATGGCCTCCGCGACGCCGTCGGCGGCCTGGTGGCCGGGGTCGATGATCACGCACTCCTCACCGGCGGCGGGGGCGACGAGGTAGCAGTTCGTCCCCCAGGCCCCGGCGGGGAACCCGGCAATGAGCACGATCGTCCTTCGTTGTGTCGGTACGGGCGGCTGCGGCTGTCGTCAGAGCCTACCGGCGCTGCCGATTCCACAGCGAACCCATATACGGTACGGGGCACACGCGGGCGGTCGGCGCACAGGCCCCTCGCGTACCGGTCGACGTATCAGACGCATAGGAGAGAACCCGGTGGTCAGCCAGGAACAGCGGCGGCGTCAGCTCGCCCGGGAGAAGTACCTGCGGCAGCAGCAGCGGCGCACTGACGCACGGCGCAAGGCCCGTATCCGCAACTCCGTGATCGCCTCGGTCCTCGGTGTGGTCGTGGTGCTCTCCGTGACGGTCTTCCTGACCAAGCCGTTCGAGGACGACGGCACGAAGGAGAACGCGAACGCGGAGGTCACCCCGAGCGCCTCCGCCAGCAAGGCGCCGGACCCGTGCGAGAAGCCCGCCCCGGGCAAGGTCAAGTCGGAGACCTGGAAGAAGGAACCGGCCATGACCATCGACAAGTCGGCCGCGTACACCATGAAGCTGGACACGACCTGCGGCGAGATAGACATCGACCTGAAGGCGTCGGCGGCCCCGCACACCGTCAACTCGTTCAAGTTCCTCGCCGACAAGGGGTACTTCGACCACAGCAAGTGCCACCGCCTCACCGACCAGGGCATCTACGTCCTGCAGTGCGGCGACCCGCAGGGCACCGGCATGGGCGGTCCGGGCTACACGATCCCGGACGAGAACCTGAAGGACAAGAGCCTCAAGGGCGGGGTGTACCCGGCGGGCACGGTCGCGATGGCGAACCAGTACAACGCCCAGACGAAGCAGGGCCGCGACAGCGGCGGCAGCCAGTTCTTCCTCGTCTACCAGGACAGCCAGCTGCCGCCCGACTACACACCGTTCGGTACGGTGTCCGAGGCGGGCATGAAGGTGCTGCAGAAGATCGCCAAGGCCGGAGCGCAGGCTCCCGACCCTCAGACGGGCAACACGGCACCCAACGCGACCGTCGTGATCAACAAGGCGACGGTCGGCGAATCCTGACCCCCAACTGCGTAATTTCGGTCGCGCGGGATGCGGACAGGCCCCCCGCCGGTCGCCTATGTTGGCCGTGACGAAACTGTGGACGATGCCCGGGGGAGTTCGAAAGCCCCTCGCAGGCATCATGTGGAGGAGGCGCTGTGAGCAGCGACCCGTGGGGCCGCGTCGACGAGACGGGGACCGTGTACGTGCGTACGGCCGACGGCGAGCAGGTCGTCGGTTCCTGGCAGGCAGGCTCACCCGATGAGGCGCTGGCCTATTTCGAGCGCAAGTACGAGGGCCTGGTTGTCGAGATCGGCCTCCTCGAGAAGCGAGTGAAGACCACTGACCTGTCGGCGAAGGACGCCCAGGCCGCCATCGACCACATTCGCGAACAGGTCGACGCGCATCACGCGGTGGGCGACCTGGACGCCCTGCGGGTCCGGCTGGACAAGCTCGTGGAGCTGGTGGAGGCGCGCCGCGAGGAGCGCAAGGCGCAGCGCGCCAAGCAGTCCGACGAGGCCCGGCACGCCAAGGAGGCGCTGGTCGCCGAGGCGGAGGAGCTGTCCCGGTCCGACCAGTGGCGGGCGGCCGGTGAGCGGCTGCGGGCCCTGGTGGACACCTGGAAGGGTCTGCCGCGGCTGGACCGCAAGTCCGACGACGAGCTGTGGCACCGGTTCTCGCACGCGCGGTCGGCGTTCTCCAAGCGGCGCAAGCAGCACTTCGCGCAGCTGGACGCGCAGCGCGAGGAGGCCCGCAAGACCAAGGAGCGGCTGGTCGCCGAGGCCGAGGCGCTGTCGAACTCGACGGACTGGGGTGTCACGGCGGCGCGCTACCGCGAGCTGATGGCCGAGTGGAAGGCCGCGGGCCGCGCCCAGCGCGAGCACGAGGACGATCTGTGGAACCGCTTCCGCGGCGCCCAGGACGTCTTCTTCGCGGCGCGCAGCTCGGTCTTCGCCGAGCGGGACGCCGAGCAGACGGAGAACCTCAAGCTCAAGGAGGAGCTGGCCGAGGAGGCCGAGAAGCTCCTGCCGATCACGGACCTGAAGGCGGCCCGTGCCGCGTTCCGGAACCTGAACGAGCGCTGGGAGGCCATCGGCCATGTGCCGCGCGACGCCCGGCCGAAGGTCGAGGGCCGGATGCACGCCGTGGAGCGGGCCATCCAGGAGGCCGAGGAGGCCGAGTGGCGCCGGACCAACCCGGAGGCGCGGGCGCGTGCCGAAGGGCTGACCGGTCAGCTGCAGGCCGCGGTGGACAAGCTGCGGGGCCAGATCGAGCAGGCCCGCGCGCAGGGCAACAACGCCCGGGCCGACAAGCTCCAGCGTGAGCTGGAGGGCCGCCAGGCGCTGCTGGACCAGGCGCTGAAGGGCCTGCAGGAGTTCGGCGGCTGACAGCTGCAAAAAGAGGGGCTCCCGTACTCGCCGTGCGGGAGCCCCTTTCGCATGTCCGCTACAGGCCGTTACGTCCTGTTGCGCGCCGACGTCACCCGGTAGACGTCGTAGACGCCCTCCACACCCCGGACCGCCTTCAGCACGTGGCCGAGGTGCTTCGGGTCGCCCATCTCGAAGGTGAAGCGGGAGGTGGCGACGCGGTCGCGGGAGGTCTGGACGGCCGCGGAGAGGATGTTGACGTGCTGGTCGGACAGCACGCGCGTGACGTCCGACAGCAGCCGGGAACGGTCGAGGGCCTCGACCTGGATGGCGACCAGGAAGACCGAGGACTGCGTGGGCGCCCACTCGACGTCGAGGATGCGCTCGGGCTCCCGGGACAGCGAGTCCACGTTGACGCAGTCGCTGCGGTGCACCGACACCCCGCTGCCGCGGGTGACGAAGCCGATGATCGGGTCGCCCGGCACGGGCGTGCAGCAGCGGGCCAGTTTGACCCACACGTCGTCGACGCCCTTGACGACCACGCCGGGGTCGGCGCTGGAGCGGCGCTTGCGGCTGCGGCCCCGGGCCGGCGGGACCGACTCGTCGATCTCCTCGGTCGCCGCCTCCTCGCCGCCGAGGGCCTGCACCAGCTTCTGCACGATGTTCTGCGCGGAGACGTGGCCCTCGCCGATCGCCGCGTACAGGGCGGAGATGTCGGCGTAGCGCATCTCGTGCGCCAGCGTCACCAGCGAGTCGCCGGTCAGGATCCGCTGGATCGGCAGGTTCTGCTTGCGCATGGCGCGGACGATGGCGTCCTTGCCCTGCTCGATCGCCTCGTCGCGGCGCTCCTTGGAGAACCAGGCGCGGATCTTGTTGCGGGCGCGCGGTGACTTGACGAAGCCGAGCCAGTCGCGGGAGGGCCCGGCGCCGGGTGCCTTGGAGGTGAAGACCTCGACCAGATCGCCGTTGTCGAGGGTGGACTCCAGCGGGACCAGGCGGCCGTTGACGCGGGCGCCTATCGTGCGGTGGCCGACCTCGGTGTGCACGGCGTAGGCGAAGTCGACGGGGGTGGCGCCCGCGGGGAGCGCTATGACGTCGCCCTTGGGGGTGAAGACGAAGACTTCGTTGCGGGACAGGTCGAAGCGCAGGGACTCCAGGAACTCGCCCGGGTCCTCGGTCTCCTTCTGCCAGTCCAGCAGCTGCCGCAGCCACGCCATGTCGTTGAGGTGGTCGTCCTTGCCCTTGCCGGACGACTTGGGCGCGTCGGTGCGCACCTTGGAGGCGCCGGCGACGGCCTCCTGCTTGTACTTCCAGTGCGCGGCGATGCCGTACTCGGCGCGGCGGTGCATGTCGAAGGTGCGAATCTGCAGCTCGACGGGCTTGCCGCCGGGGCCGATGACCGTCGTGTGCAGCGACTGGTACATGTTGAACTTGGGCATCGCGATGTAGTCCTTGAACCGGCCGGGGACCGGGTTCCACCGCGCGTGCACCGTGCCGAGGGCCGCGTAGCAGTCGCGGACGGTGTCCACGAGGACGCGGATGCCCACCAGGTCGTAGATCTCCGCGAAGTCCCGGCCGCGGACGATCATCTTCTGGTAGACGCTGTAGTAGTGCTTGGGGCGGCCGGTGACGGTCGCCTTGATGCGGGCCGCGCGCAGGTCCTGCTGGACCTCGTCGGTGACGATGGCCAGGTACTCGTCACGCTTGGGTGCCCGCTCGGCGACCAGCCGGACGATCTCGTCGTACATCTTGGGGTAGAGGATCGCGAAGGCGAGGTCCTCCAGCTCCCACTTGATGGTGTTCATGCCCAGGCGGTGGGCGAGCGGCGCGTAGATCTCCAGGGTCTCGCGCGCCTTCTTCTCCTGCTTCTCGCGCTTGAGGTAGCGCATCGTGCGCATGTTGTGCAGGCGGTCGGCGAGCTTGATGACCAGGACGCGGGGGTCCTTGGCCATGGCGACGACCATCTTGCGCACGGTCTCGGCCTGGGCGGCCTCGCCGAACTTGACCTTGTCGAGCTTGGTGACGCCGTCGACGAGGAGCGTGACGACGTCGCCGAAGTCGCGGCGCAGGTCCTCCAGGCCGTACTCGGTGTCCTCGACCGTGTCGTGCAGCAGGCCGGCCATGAGCGTGGCCGGATCCATGCCCAGCTCGGCGAGGATGGTGGTGACGGCGAGGGGGTGCGTGATGTACGGATCGCCGCTCTTGCGCTTCTGGCCGCGGTGCCAGCGCTCGGCGACCTGGTAGGCGCGCTCGATCTGGCGGAGCGTGGCCGTCTCGATCTTGGGGTCGTTGCTGCGCACTATCCGCAGCAGCGGCTCCAGCACCGGGTTGTACGGGTTGGCGCGCTGCACGCCGAGGCGGGCCAGGCGGGCGCGGACGCGGTTGGAGGAGCCGCTGCGGGCCGGCTGACCGGAGGCCTGCCGCACGGGCGGGGCGGGCTTGGGGCGCGCCTGCTCGGCGGGCTTGTCGACCGGGGCCGACTGGGCGTGCTCGACCGGCCCGCGGGTGTCGTTCTTCGCGTGGGGCGCGTTCGGCGCGGGCTTGGCCGCGGCCTCCGAGGCGGACTCGGGCTTGGCGGCGGTCAGGTGCTGGGCCTCGTCTGGCAAGAGGGCTCCTCGTGCGCGATCCGGGTCCCCCGGTCAGGCTCCGGAGACCCCATGGTAGCGATCCTGGGCCACAGGATCGCCTTCAGGCCACTGTGAGGGCCGTCAACACGGGAAACGCAAGAGGCGGGCTCCGGATTCCTCCGGGCCCGCCTCCGCGGTGCCGTGCCGGTGTACGCCGCACGGCGGTGGGGTTTCTACACGGTGAGCAGCGCTTCCAGCGGGGCGCCGGCGAGGGCCGGCTCCAGGCGGGCGCGACCGCCGAGGAAGCCGAGTTCCATCAGGACGGCGAGACCCGCGACCTCGGCGCCGGCCCGGCGGATGAGCTGGACCGAGGCCTCGGCGGTGCCGCCGGTGGCCAGGACGTCGTCGACGATCAGGACGCGGTCGTCGGCGCTGAGGTCCTCGGCGTGCACCTCGATCTCGGCCGAGCCGTACTCCAGGTCGTAGGCCTGGGCGAGGGTGGCTCCGGGGAGCTTGCCCGCCTTGCGCACGGGGATGAAGCCGAGTCCGGCGCGGACGGCGACCGGGGCGCCGAGGATGAAGCCGCGGGCCTCCAGGCCGACGACCTTGGTGGCGCCGGTGCGCTGGGCGATCTCGGCGAGGGCGTCGGTGAGGGCCGTGAACGCCGCCGGGTCCGCCAGGAGCGGGGTGATGTCCTTGAACATCACGCCCGGCTCCGGGTGGTCGGCCACGTCCCGGATGCGGCTGAGCAGCAGCTCCCTGATGTCGGTCATCGGCGCTTCCCGGAGGGGCGGCCCCGGCCCCGGCCGCGCGACGCGGGCTGGTTGCGCGGGCCCACGACCGCGGGAGCGGCGTCGTCCTCGGGCTCACCGGCGTACGGCTCGTCGTCGTGCGCGTCGGTCTCGCCCTTGGCGGCGGACTGGGCCCGCTTGGCCAGGACGCGCTTCCTGAGGGCCTTCATCTGCGGCTCGCGCTCCTTGAGGTCGGCGACGAGCGGCGTGGCGATGAAGATCGAGGAGTAGGCGCCGGCGGCGAGGCCGACGAACAGGGACAGCGAGATGTCGTTGAGCATGCCGGCGCCGAGCACACCGCCACCGATGAACAGCAGGCCCGCCACCGGCAGCAGCGCGACCACCGTGGTGTTGATGGAGCGGACCAGGGTGCTGTTGATCGACCGGTTGGCGACGTCGCTGTAGGTCCAGCGGGTCTGCTTGGTGAGGTCCTTGGTCTGTTCCTTGAGGCTGTCGAAGACCACGACCGTGTCGTAGAGCGAGTAGCCGAGGATGGTCAGCAGACCGATCACCGTGCCCGGTGTGACCTCGAAGCCGACCAGGGCGTAGATGCCGACCGTGATCGTGATGTCGTGGATCAGGGCGACGAACGCCGCGACCGCCATTCGCCACTCGAAGGCGATCGCCAGGTAGATCACCACCAGCACCAGGAAGATGCCGAGGCCCTGCCAGGCCTTGTTGGCGATCTGCTCACCCCAGCTGGGGCCGACCAGCTCGGCGTTGATCTGCTCCGGGTCGATCTTGAGGTCGTCGGCGAGGGTGTTCTTGATCTCGTTGGCCGCGCCCGTGTCGATGCCGGCGACCTGGATGCGCAGGCTGCCGTCGCCGAGCTTCTGGACGATCGCGTCGTGGCCGGAGGCCTCTTCCGCGTACTCCTCGGCCTGGGTCACCGAAGCGGCCGTGTTCTTCGGGGTGTTGAAGACGGCGCCGCCCTGGAACTCGATGCCCATGTTCAGGCCGCGGACCGCCAGGCCGACGATGGCCGTGATGGTGATCAGGATGGACAGGCCGTACCAGATCTTGCGGTTCTTGACGAAGTCGTAGCCGACCTCGCCACGGTGCAGTCGGGCGCCGAGGTTGCCGAGTTTCGACATCTCAGGCCTCCTTGGGGTCGACGGGGGCGGCGGGGCGGCGGGTGCGGCGCAGCGGAGGCTGGGCACCCAGGCTCTTCGGGTCGAGGCCGGACCACTTGTGGCCGTTCGCGAAGAACGGGCGGCGGGCCATCAGCGTCAGCAGCGGCTTGGTGAACAGGAACACCACGACCACGTCGAGCAGGGTGGTCAGGCCGAGCGTGAACGCGAAGCCCTGGACCTTGCCGACGGTCACGATGAACAGCACCGCGGCGGCGAGGAACGACACGAAGTCGGAGACCAGGATGGTGCGCCGGGCGCGCGGCCAGGCCCGCTCGACGGCGGGGCGCAGGGAGCGGCCCTCGCGGATCTCGTCGCGGACGCGTTCGAAGTACACGATGAACGAGTCCGCCGTGATGCCGATGGCGACGATGGCACCGCAGACGGCCGGCAGGTTCAGCGCGAAGCCGATGGTCGGGCCGAGCAGCGACATGATCGTGTAGGTCAGGGCGGCCGAGACCAGCAGCGACAGGATCGCGATGAAGGACAGGCCGCGGTAGTAGGCCAGCAGGTAGATGACGACCAGCGCCAGACCGATGGCGCCGGCGATCAGACCGGCCTGCAGCTGGTCACCGCCCAGCGCGGCGGTCACGGTGGTCATGCTGTCGACCTTGAAGGTCAGCGGCAGCGCGCCGTACGTCAGCATGTTGGCCAGTTCCTGGGCCGACTGCTGGTTGAAGTTGCCGGAGATCTCGGCGTTGCCGCCGGTCAGTGCCTGACGGACGTACGGGTCGGAGACCACGTCACCGTCGAGGACGATCGCGAACTGGTTCTGCGGGGACTGGTTCTGCGCCAGCTTGCCGGTGATGTCCGCGAACTTCTTGGCGCCGCCGTCCGTGAAGTCCATGGTGACGGTCCAGCCGGCACCGGTCTGCGTGTTCAGGACGGCCTGGGCCTTGTCGACGTCCGTGCCGTCGACCTCGGCGGGGCCGAGGATGTACTTCTGCCACTGGCCCTGCGCGTTCTGGCCGCAGGCCAGCGTCGGGTCGGAGGCCTTGGCGGTGTCACCGACGGTGGAGCGGGTCTTCTCGTCGGTGCAGTCGAGCTTGGCGTACTGCTCCTGGAGCTTGCCGGCGGCGGCGTCGGCGGTGCCTCCGCTCGCGGACGGCGAGGGGCTCGACTTCGCCGTCTCCGAGGCGCTCGCGGAGGGCGTGGCGTCGGCCTTGAGCGCGTCCGTGACCGCGCGGCCCTGCGTGGTGGGGGAGGCGGACGGGGAGCCGGATCCCTTGTCGGTGGCCTCCGGCTTGTCGCCGGCCTTGCCGGACGGCTGGCCCGAGGGGCTGCCCGAAGGGCTTCCGGTGGGGCTCGGCGACGGGGCCGTGCCGCCGCCGGAGACCTCGGTGGCGAGGACCGGGCGGAAGTAGAGCTTGGCGGTGGTGCCGACCTGCTTGCGGGCCTGCTCCGAGTTGGTGCCCTTGGGAATGTTGACGATGATGTTTTCCCGGCCCTGCGTCTGGACCTCGGACTCGGAGACGCCCAGACCATTGACACGGCGCTCCATGATGGAGACCGCGGTGTCCATGTTGGTCTTGTTGATCGCCGACTCGTTGCCTGCCTCGGGGACCGCGCGGAGCGTGATGCTCGTGCCGCCGGCCAGGTCGATGCCGAGGCGCGGGGTCGTGTGCCCCGAGGCGAACATTCCACCGGTGAGCGCCGCGATGGCGATCAGGATCAGGGCCAGCGAGCGCCCCGGCTTGCTCTGGGCGCTCGCGCTCCGGCCCTTTTTAGGTGTGGCCACCTTCTCGTACTCCCTCTCGGGCCACCTCGCTCCGGGTCGGCGGACGGGCGGCCATGACATGGTGTCGGGACTCCGTGCGAGCTATGGCGTGTCCCGGGGTGGGGGGGGGCCCGGGCCCCCCCCCCCCCCCCCCCCCCGGCGGACGCGCCCGCGGGGGGGGGGGGGTGGCGGGGGCGCCGGCCGCCCCCCCCCCCCGCGCCCCCCCCGGCGGCGCCCCCCCCGCGGTGGGGGGCCCCGGCCCCGCCCCCCCCCCCCCGGGGGGCGCCGGGGGGGGGGGGGGGGGGGGGGGGGGGGGGGGGGGGGCCCCCCCCCCCCCCCCCCCCCCGGGCCCACGACTACTTCGCCTCGGAGTCGCCGTCGGTCTTCTTCGGCTCTGCGTCCGTCTTCGCCTCGCCGGCCGGGGCCTCGTCGGCTGCTTCGTCGGCGGTGTCCTTCTTGCCGAGGTCGACGGCCCTGTCGTCGGCGGGGGCGTCGGTGGCGGAGTCGCCGGTCCCGGTGAGGGAGGAGGCGTCGTCCGGGACGAGGTCGGCGTCGGACTTCAGGTCGTGCTCGATGCCGTGGACGATGCGGTTGTACTCGTCGTCGGTGAGGACGGCACCGATGGCGTTCTTGGCGAAGAGGAGCTCGACGCCCGGCCCGGCGTCGAGGAGGACGGTGTCCTCGTTGACCTCCTTGACCGTGGCGTACATGCCCCCGATGGTGCGGACACCGCTGCCGGGCTGCATTTGGTTCCGCATCTCCACGGCCTGCTGCTGCTTCTTCTTGGCCGATCGGGTCATCAGGAACATGGCCCCGATGAGCACGATGAACGGGAGGAGGGTCAGGAGACTCACGGGTCGGTACTTCCTTCACACGACCGCGCTGTGAGCGGCCAGATGGTTGGGGGTGTGTACGCCGCCGACAAAGGCGGCATCGGCGGAGTCTAAGCGAGTCCGCGCGCATGGAACAACGCTCAGCATGGCACCGGGGTTCCTCCTGCGGCCACTGTCCTCGCCGACCCGGACCGGTGACGGCGGCGTCACGCCCCGAACAGGTCCTGTTGTCCGTTTCCGCCGGTCCGGGAGTGTGGCGGGGTGAGGCCGAGGTGCGCCCAGGCGGCCGGGGTGGCGACCCGGCCGCGCGGGGTGCGGGCGAGCAGTCCCTCCCGTACGAGGAAGGGTTCGGCGACCTCTTCCACGGTCTCGCGCTCCTCCCCCACCGCGACCGCGAGCGTGGACAGGCCGACGGGGCCGCCGCCGAAGAGTTTGAGCAGGGCTTCCAGCACGGCCCGGTCGAGGCGGTCGAGGCCGCGCGCGTCCACCTCGTAGACGGCGAGGGCGGCCGCGGCGATGTCGCGCGTGATGCGGCCGTCCGCCTTGACCTGCGCGTAGTCGCGGACGCGGCGCAGCAGGCGGTTGGCGATGCGCGGGGTGCCGCGGGAGCGGCCGGCGATCTCGGCGGCGCCCGCCGGGTCGATCTCGACCTCCAGGAGGTTGGCCGAGCGGTGGACGACCCGCTCCAGTTCGGCCGGTTCGTAGAACTCCATGTGGGCGGTGAAGCCGAAGCGGTCGCGCAGCGGGGGCGGGAGCAGGCCGGCCCGGGTGGTGGCGCCGACCAGGGTGAAGGGGGGCAGCTCCAGCGGGATGGCCGTGGCGCCGGGGCCCTTGCCGACGATGACGTCGACGCGGAAGTCCTCCATCGCCATGTACAGCATCTCCTCGGCGGGCCGGGACATGCGGTGGATCTCGTCGAGGAAGAGGACCTCGCCCTCCTGGAGGGAGGACAGGATCGCGGCGAGGTCGCCGGCGTGCTGGATGGCGGGGCCGGACGTGATGCGGATGGGGGCGCCCATCTCGGCCGCGATGATCATCGACAGGGTGGTCTTGCCGAGGCCGGGGGCGCCGGAGAGCAGCACGTGGTCGGCGGTGGCACCACGCGCGCGTGCGGCGCGCAGGACGAGGTCGAGCTGTTCGCGGACCTTTTCCTGGCCGATGAACTCGCCCAGGTCCTTGGGGCGCAGGGCGGCCTCGACGGCCTGGTCCTCCCGGTCGGCGACGGAGTCCACCAACCGCTCCTCGGCGGGCCCGGCGAGCGGCTCGGCGGCCTCGGCGTCGGTCGTGTCGTCCCAGTTCATGTGATGTGCCTCGGGTCGTGGGGGGTCAGCGGGCGCGGTTCAGGGTCTGCAGGGCCGCCTTCAGCAGGTGGCCCACCTGGGGCGCGCCCTCGGCGGCCTCGGCCTGGGGGGTCACGGCGGCGACGGCCTCGTCGGCCTCCCGGGTCGCGTACCCGAGGCCGATGAGGGCGGCGTGCAGCTGGTCGCGCCAGCCGGTGCCGGCCGGGGCGCCGACGGCGGGTGCGCCGACCGGGGCGCCGAGCCGGTCCTTCAGCTCCAGCAGCAGCTTCTGGGCGCCCTTCTTGCCGATGCCGGGGACGGCCGTGAGGGCCTTCTCGTCCCCGGTGGAGACGGCCCGGCGCAGGGCGTCGGGGCTGTGCACGGCGAGCATGGCCTGGGCGAGCCGGGGTCCGACGCCGCTCGCGGTCTGCAGCAGCTCGAAGACCTGCCGCTCGTCGTCGTCGGCGAAGCCGTACAGGGTGAGGGAGTCCTCGCGCACGACCAGGGACGTGTGCAGCTTGGCCGGCCGGCCCACGCGGAGGGCGGAGAGCGTGTTCGGCGTGCACTGGACGGCCATGCCGACGCCGCCGACCTCGACGACAGCGGCGTCCGGGGCGAGTGCGGCCACTGTTCCGCTGACGAAGGCGATCATGCCGTACGGCCTTTCGGTGCTGGGGTCGTTGCCGTGGCCGGCGTCGCGGCGGTGTGCCGGGCGACGGCCTGCTGGAGCCGGTTCTGGGCGGGGGCGCGCCAGATGTGGCAGATGGCGAGGGCGAGGGCGTCGGCCGCGTCGGCGGGCTTGGGCGGTGCGCTGAGCCGGAGCAGCCGGGTCACCATGGCGCCCACCTGGGCCTTGTCGGCCCGGCCGCTGCCGGTGACGGCGGCCTTGACCTCGCTGGGGGTGTGCAGCGCGACGGGGATGCCGCGGCGGGCGGCGCACAGCATGGCGACGGCGCTGGCCTGGGCGGTGCCCATCACCGTGCGGACGTTGTGCTGGCTGAAGACGCGCTCCACGGCGACGAACTCGGGGCGGTGCTCGTCGAGCCACTGCTCGATGCCCTGCTCGACGGCGACGAGGCGGTGGCCGAGCTCGGCGTCGGCGGGGGTGCGGACCACGCCCACGCCGATCATCGTGAGCGGCCGTCCGGCGACGCCCTCGACGACGCCCACACCGCACCGGGTCAGTCCCGGGTCCACCCCCAGCACGCGCACCGGGCCCTCCTTTTCGGTCACCTGTTTGTGCAGGCTATCGGGTGCCACCGACAACGCGACGGGCCGACGGGGTGTGTCCCGTCGGCCCGTTGCTCTCGTGCGCGGGTCAGGCGTCGACCTTCTCCATGACCTCGTCGCTGACGTCGAAGTTGGCGAAGACGTTCTGCACGTCGTCGCTGTCCTCCAGCGCGTCGATCAGCTTGAAGATCTTCTTGGCGCCCTCCTCGTCCAGCTCGACCTGCATGGTCGGGACGAAGTTGGCGTCGGCGGAGTCGTAGTCGATGCCGGCGTCCTGGAGGGCGGTGCGGACCGCGACCAGGTCGGTGGCCTCGCTGATGACCTCGAAGCTCTCGCCGAGGTCGTTGACCTCCTCGGCACCCGCGTCGAGCACGGCGGCCAGCACGTCGTCCTCGGTCAGCTCGCCCTTGGGGACGATCACGACGCCCTTGCGGTTGAACAGGTACGACACCGAGCCCGGGTCGGCCATGGAGCCGCCGTTGCGGGTCATGGCGACGCGGACCTCGGAGGCGGCGCGGTTGCGGTTGTCGGTGAGGCACTCGATGAGCACCGCGACACCGTTCGGGCCGTAGCCCTCGTACATGATCGTCTCGTAGTCGGCGCCGCCGGCCTCGAGGCCCGCGCCGCGCTTGACCGCCGAGTCGATGTTCTTGTTGGGGACCGACGACTTCTTCGCCTTCTGGATGGCGTCGTAGAGCGTCGGGTTGCCCTCGGGGTCGGCGCCGCCCATGCGAGCCGCGACCTCGATGTTCTTGATCAGCTTCGCGAAGAGCTTGCCGCGCTTGGCATCGATGACGGCCTTCTTGTGCTTCGTCGTGGCCCATTTAGAGTGGCCGGACATCTGCCTGTCTCCTTCGCGTAACCCATCTCAGCAACGAACGCAGGAATCCTACAAGGACTCGGCTGTCCGGTTCGCCCTCACCATGGCGACGAACAGGGCGTGCACGCGGTGGTCGCCGGTCAGCTCCGGGTGGAACGACGTGGCCAGCGCGTTGCCCTGGCGCACGGCGACGATGTGGCCGTCGTGCTCGGCGAGCACCTCGGTGCGGGCGCCGACGGACTCCACCCAGGGGGCGCGGATGAAGACGCCCTCCACAGGGTCGCCGTCGATGCCCTTGAGCTCGACGGCCGCCTCGAAGGACTCGTTCTGCCGGCCGAAGGCGTTGCGGCGCACGATCATGTCGATGCCGCCGACGGTCTCCTGGCCCGAGCGCGGGTCGAGGATCTTGTCCGCGAGCATGATCATGCCCGCACAGGTGCCGTAGACGGACATGCCGTCGCGCACCCGCGCGCGGAGCGGCTCCATCACGCCGAACAGCACGGCCAGTTTCGAGATGGTCGTGGACTCGCCGCCGGGGATGACCAGGCCGTCCACCTCGGCGAGTTCCTCGGGGCGCCGCACCGGCCTGGCCACGGCGTCGGTCGCGGCCAGGGCGACGAGGTGCTCCCGTACGTCGCCCTGGAGGGCCAGGACGCCTATGACAGGAGTGCTCATGGACTACCAGCCGCGGTTGGCGTAGCGCTCGGCCTCGGGGAGGGTGTCGCAGTTGATGCCGACCATGGCCTCGCCGAGGTTGCGGGACGCGTCCGCGATGATCTTCGGGTCGTCGTAGAAGGTGGTGGCCTTGACGATGGCGGCGGCGCGCTTGGCCGGGTCGCCGGACTTGAAGATGCCGGAGCCGACGAAGACGCCCTCGGCGCCGAGCTGGCGCATCAGGGCCGCGTCGGCCGGGGTGGCGACGCCGCCGGCGGAGAAGAGGACCACCGGGAGCTTGCCCAGCTCGGCGACCTCCTTGACCAGCTCGTACGGGGCGCGCAGCTCCTTGGCGGCGGCGTACAGCTCGTGGTTGTCGTAGCCGCGCAGGCGGGCGATCTCGTTCTTGATCTGGCGCAGGTGGCGGACGGCCTCGACGACGTTGCCGGTGCCGGCCTCGCCCTTGGAGCGGATCATCGCGGCGCCCTCGGCGATGCGGCGCAGGGCCTCGCCCAGGTTGGTGGCACCGCAGACGAACGGCGTGGTGAAGGCCCACTTGTCGGAGTGGTTGACCTCGTCGGCCGGGGTGAGGACCTCGGACTCGTCGATGTAGTCGACGCCGAGGGACTGCAGCACCTGGGCCTCGACGAAGTGGCCGATGCGGGACTTGGCCATGACCGGGATGGAGACGGCCTCGATGATCCCCTCGATCATGTCCGGGTCGGACATGCGGGCCACGCCGCCGTCCTTGCGGATGTCGGCCGGGACCCGCTCCAGGGCCATGACGGCGACGGCGCCCGCGTCCTCGGCGATCTTCGCCTGCTCCGGGGTGACGACGTCCATGATGACGCCGCCCTTGAGCTGCTCGGCCATGCCGCGCTTCACACGGGCGGTGCCGGTCTCGGGAGCCTGGTTTTCGGAGATGGACACGGGTGACCTCGCTGATGGGAAAGAGGGTTTCTGCAGCACCGAGGAAACGTGAGGGAAGCAGGCCACATCAAGGGCCAATGGGAACGCCGTGGATCCTTTTCGCGGGGACGGGCGGGAAACGGCTGGTGAACGGGGGTGGGGGTGTGGCGGGCCCGGGCGGGCTAGGCGGCCCGGTCCACCAGAGCCGCGGGAGGTTCGTCGTCCATCTCGAAGGCCATGGGGAAGGGCGCGTGACCGGCCAGGCGGAACCAGCGCACCTTGCGGTGCCGGCGCAGGGCGCGGGCCGCGCGTACGGCGTCGTTGTGGAAGCGCCGGGCCATCGGGACCCTGCGGACCGCCTCGGTGAGCTCCCGTGCCGCCTCCTCTCCCCCGGGCGCGCCGCGCACCGCCTCCACCTGGGCCGGCTCCCCGAACACGGCCCGCAGCGCCTGGCTCAGCTCACTCTCGGCGACCTCCCGCTGTTCCTCCTCGGCCTGCCGGGCGGCGTGCGCGGCCTCGTAGAGGACGATCGAGGCGGCCGGGTCCAGCACGCCGGAGGTGGCCAGTTCCTGGGCGACGGAGGCGCGTCGGAGCAGTTGCGCGTCGAGCGCGGCGCGGGCGGCGTCGATGCGTGCGTGCAGCCGGTCCAGTCGCCCGGCCGTCCAGCTCAGGTACAGGCCGATCGCCACGAGGGCGACGAGGATCCAGATGAGGGTTGCGGTCACGGGCCAAGAGGCTACCGGGGCGCTCCGCCGGGTCGGCCGGGCGTCCTGCCGGGGTGCTCCGCCGGGTCGGCCGGGCGTCCTGCCGGGGTGCTCCGCCGGGTCGGCCGGGCGTCCTGCCGGGGTGGGACCCGGCCCGGCCCTCCTGGGGGCTGCCGCCCCCGGACCCCCGGCTGTGGGGCTGAACGGCCTCGTCGCCGAGCGGTGGACGGGCCGGGCGATGGGGCCGCGCGGTCTGGTCCCCGGCGGGCGAACGGGCCGGGTGGGACAACGGGCCGGGTGGGCGAACGGGCCGGGTGGGCCGGGGTGCCGCCCCGGCTGTGCGCGGCGTGCTTCGCGCGCCGGGTCGTCAGTTCCCGGCCGGCCGAAGCCCGCTCCGATGGTCAGTCCCTGGCCAGCCCCAACCGGCTCCACAAGCCGCTGGTTCGTTCGTCCTCGGCCACCGCCGCCGCGCCCGCCGTGACCGTCTCGTAGACCGACATGATGTCCGCGCCGACCGTCGACCAGTCGAAGCGGCGCACGTGCGCGCTGCCCCGGTCGCGCAGTTCCGCGCGACGCCCGGGGTCGTCCAGGAGGCGGAGGGCGGCGTCGGCGAGGGCGTCGGCGTCCTCGTTGGGGAAGAGCTCACCGGCCGCTCCCCGGTCCAGGACCTGGGCGAAGGCGTCCAGGTCGGAGGCGAGGACGGGCGCCCCCGCGGACATGGCCTCGACGAGGATGATGCCGAAGCTCTCGCCGCCGGTGTTGGGCGCGACGTACAGGTCGACGCTGCGCAGGAAGCGGGCCTTGTCCTCGTCGCTGATCATGCCGAGGAACTCCACGCGGGGGCGCAGCTCGACGGGCAGGGACTCCACCGCCTCCTTCTCGTCGCCGCGTCCGGCGACCAGCAGCCGGGTCTCCGGCCGGGCGGCGAGGATCTTCGGCAAGGCCCTCATCAGCACCGGCAGGCCCTTGCGGGGCTCGTCGATGCGCCCGATGAAGCCGATCGTGCCGCCCTGCCACTCGGCCTTGGGCTCGGCCTCGGCGAAGAAGCCGACGTCGACGCCGTTGGGGATCACCACGGCGTCCCCGCCGAGGTGTTCCACGAGCGTGCGGCGGGCGTACTCGCTCACCGCGATCCGGGCGCTGATCTTCTCCAGGGCTGCCTGCAGGATCGAGTAGGCGGCGATCATCGCGCGGGAGCGCGGGTTGGACGTGTGGAAGGTCGCCACGATCGGGCCCTGGGCGGCCCAGCAGGCCAGCAGGCCCAGCGACGGCGAGGTCGGCTCGTGGATGTGGATCACGTCGAACGCGCCGTCGTGCAGCCAGCGGCGCACCCGGGCGGCGCTCAGGAAACCGAAGTTCAGCCGGGCCACCGAGCCGTTGTACGGCACCGGCACCGCGCGCCCGGCCGAGACGACGTACGGCGGCAGCGGGGTGTCGTCGTCGGCGGGAGCCAGGACGGACACCTCGTGGCCGAGGCGCAGGAAGTACTCGGCGAGGTCGCGGATGTGGAACTGGACCCCGCCCGGCACGTCCCAGGAGTAGGGGCAGACGATGCCGATCCTCACGGGCGCCCCTTCGCGGGGTCGAGGTCCTTGAGCCACAAGCGCTGCAGCATGTGCCAGTCCTCCGGGTGGTCGGCGATGCCGGTGGCGAAGGCGTCGGCCAGCGCCTGTGTCATGACAGACGTCTTCTCGGCGCGCGTGCCTGACTCGGGCACCTCGACGGACGGGTGGACGCGGGCGCGCATCACGGGCGAGTCGTCGTACCAGAGGGTGACGGGCAGCAGCAGGGCGCCCGTCTGCTGGGCGAGCAGGGCCGGTCCGGCCGGCATCCGGGCGGTGTCGCCGAAGAACTCCACCTCCACGCCCGAGGCGGACAGGTCGCGGTCGGCGACCAGGCAGACCAGGCCGCCGTCGCGCAGCCGCCGGGCCAGGGTGCCGAAGGCGCTGCCGCCGCTGTGCGGCAGGACCTCCATGCCGAGCCCTTCGCGGTAGGCGACGAAACGGTCGTAGAGCGTCTCGGGCTTCAGCCGCTCGGCGACCGTGGTGAAGGGGATGCCGAGCTCGGTGGTGACCCAGGCTCCGGCCAGGTCCCAGTTGGCCAGGTGCGGCAGGGCGAGGATCACGCCCCTGCCCGCGTCCATGCCCTCGGTGAGGTGGTGCAGGTCCTTGACGTCGACCCCCGCCCGGATGCGTTCCCTGCTCCAGGCGGGGAGGCGGAAGGACTCCATCCAGTAGCGCAGATACGACCGCATGCCCGCGCGGGACAGCTCGGCGAGGCGCTCGGGGCTCGCGCCGGGCACCACGCGCGCGTAGTTGCTCTCCAGGCGCCGCACGCCCTTGCCGCGCTGCTTCCAGGCGGCGTCGGCGATGGTGCGCCCGAGCCGTACGGCGACCGGCTCGGGGAGCTTCTTGACGGTGCTCCAACCCAGGCCGTACAGCGCGTCGGTCAGCCGGTCCTGGGCGCTCACGTGGCCGCCTCGCTCCCGTGGGAGGCGTTGTGCTGCTCGCCCTCGTCGTCCCGCGCGGCGGTGCGGTCCTGCGCGGCCGCGGCCGCCTCGGCCTCGGCGGACTCCCGGCGGACCGTGACGACCCGCTGGATCAGTGTGACGAGGCTGCCCACGGCGACGATCCACAGGGCGATGGGCAGCAGGTACTGGATGCCCGGGACACCGAACGCGTGCAGGCCCGCCAGACCGGCCGCGACCAGGGAGATCACCAGCCGCTCGGCGCGCTCGACGAGCCCGTTGACCGCCACCGGCAGGCCGATCGACTCGCCGCGGGCCTTGGTGTACGACACCACCTGCCCGCTGGCCAGGCAGAAGATCGACACGGCGCACAGCACGAGGTCGTCGCCGCCGCCGGCGTACCAGAGGATGAAACCGCCGAAGATGGCGCCGTCGGCGACCCGGTCGAGCGTGGAGTCGAGGAAGGCGCCCCAGCGGCTGGAGCGGCCCAGCTGGCGGGCCATGTTGCCGTCGACGAGGTCGGAGAACACGAACAGCGTGATCACGACCGTGCCCCAGAAGAACTCGCCCATGGGGTAGAAGACCAGCGCGCCCGCGACCACTCCGGCGGTGCCGATGAGCGTGACGGTGTCGGGGCTGACGCCCCGGCGGATCAGAAACGCGGCGAACGGTGTGAGGACACGCGTGAAGAATGCACGCGCGTACTTGTTCAGCATGGCCTTCCCGAGGGTCGGTGTCGCCGTCTGGCCCCTGCTGGCCACCGGCTGGCCCATCGTAGCCACGCGCGCGTGGCGGCGAGGGGCGGGCACCCGGACCCCTTTCGGGGGAACCCGCGAGACGCCGGTGGGCGGCGGGGTGACGTCGTTCGTATGGACGCACCGTGACGACAGTGGGAAGGTCGAAAGACCGCGGGCGTCGCCGGAGCCGCACCGCACGCGGATCCGGCTGTCCGCGCCCCCAGTGACCTCACCGTGCACGGGAGGCAGGATCATGGGCGACAAGGCACAGACACACCCCGGGGCCGCCGGCAGGGCACAGGCGGCCGACCACCCCCAGTCCGTACGGAATGTGGTGCTGGTCGGCCACTCCGGATCGGGCAAGACGACGTTGGTGGAGGCCCTCGCGCTGACGGCGGGGGCGGTGAACCGGGCGGGCCGCGTGGAGGACGGCGGCACCGTCTCCGACTACGACGAGATCGAGCACCGGCAGCAGCGCTCGGTCCAGCTCTCCCTGGTGCCCGTCGAGTGGGGCGGCATCAAGGTCAATCTCCTCGACACCCCCGGCTACGCCGACTTCGTCGGTGAGCTCAGGGCCGGTCTGCGGGCGGCGGACGCGGCCCTCTTCGTCGTCTCGGCCTCGGACGGTGTGGACGGCTCGACGCGCATGGTGTGGGAGGAGTGCGCGGCCGTGGGGATGCCCCGGGCCATCGTCGTCACGCACCTGGAGGCGGCGCGGGCCGACTTCGAGGAGATGACGCGGATCTGCGCGGAGGCCTTCGGCGCGGACGACCCCGACGCGGTCCTGCCGCTCTACCTGCCGCTGCACGGCCCGCAGGCACCCGACGGGCACGCGCCCGTGACCGGGCTGATCGGGCTGCTGTCGCAGAAGCTGTTCGACTACTCGACCGGTGAGCGCAAGGAGTCGGAGCCGGGCGAGGAGCAGCTGCCGCTCATCGAGGAGGCCCGCAACCGGCTGATCGAGGGGATCATCTCGGAGAGCGAGGACGAGACCCTCATGGACCGCTACCTCGCCGGGGAGCCGGTCGACGTGGAGACGCTCGTCGACGACCTGGAGCGGGCCGTGGCGCGCGGGGTCTTCTTCCCCGTCCTGGCCGCCGCCCCCGCGGCCGAGGGCGCCCGGCAGGGGCTCGGCACGGTGGAGCTGCTGGAGCTGATCACCGGCGGCTTCCCGACGCCGCTGGAGCACGGGACGGTGCGGGTCACCACGATCGACGGCGAGCCGCGCGAGCTCAAGCCCTGCGACCCGGACGCGCCGCTGGTCGCGGAGGTCGTGAAGACGTCCTCGGACCCCTACGTGGGCCGGCTGTCGCTGATCCGCGTCTTCTCCGGCACCCTGCGCGCCGACCAGACGGTCCACGTCTCCGGGCACGGGCTGGCCGACCGGGGCCACGAGGACCACGACGTCGACGAGCGGATCGGCGCCCTGTCCACGCCGTTCGGCAAACAGCAGCGCCCGGTGTCGCACGTCATCGCCGGCGACCTGGCGTGCGTGGCCAAGCTGAGCCGCGCCGAGACCGGCGACACCCTGTCCGCCAAGGACGATCCGCTGCTCATGGAGCCGTGGCAGATGCCCGACCCGCTGCTGCCGCTGGCCATCCAGGCGCACAGCAAGCCGGACGAGGACAAGCTGTCACAGGGGCTGGCCCGGCTGGTCGCCGAGGACCCGACGATGCGTCTTGAGCAGAACCAGGACACCCACCAGGTGGTCCTGTGGTGTCTGGGCGAGGCGCACGCGGACGTGGCCCTGGAGCGGCTGCGCAGCCGGTACGGCGTCCAGGTCGACGTCGTGCCGCACCGGGTGTCGCTGCGCGAGACGTTCGCGACCAAGGCCGCCGGGCGCGGCCGGCACGTCAAGCAGTCCGGCGGGCACGGGCAGTTCGCCATCTGCGAGATCGAGGTCGAGCCGCTGCCGGGCGGTTCCGGCATCGAGTTCGTGGACAAGGTCGTCGGCGGCGCGGTGCCCCGGCAGTTCATCCCGTCGGTGGAGAAGGGCGTGCGGGCCCAGGCCGCCAAGGGGGTCGCCGCCGGGCATCCGCTGATCGACGTGCGCGTGACGCTGCGGGACGGCAAGGCGCACTCGGTGGACTCCTCCGACGCCGCGTTCCAGACGGCCGGGGCGCTGGCGCTGCGGGAGGCCGCGGCCGACGCGAGGATCCATCTGCTGGAGCCGGTGGCCGAGGTGTCGGTGCTGGTCGGCGACGACTTCGTGGGCGCCGTGATGAGCGACCTGTCGGGCCGGCGCGGCCGGGTGCTGGGCACCGAGCAGACGCCCGGCGGGCGCACCCTGATCCGGGCCGAGGTGCCGGAGATCGAGATCGGCCGTTACGCGATCGACCTGCGGTCGATGACCCACGGCACGGCCCGCTTCAGCCGCCGCTACGCGCGCCACGAGCCGATGCCGCAGCAGGTCGCGGACCGGGTGCGCGAAGAGGCGCGCGCGGCTTCGTAGTTGGCGCCCCGGAGCCTCCAACTGCCCCCTCGAGGGCTCCGTTCCGGGTCGGCGGGCGGCTTGCGTGCCGTCCGCCGACGGTCGCGGGAGCATGCCGATACGCTGATGACCTGATCAACAGGTGTGCGGAGCGCGGAAGTCGGGAAGGCCGCAGATGCAGATGCGGCAGCGATGGGGGCGGCAGTGACGGACGGATTCGACTTCAGTCCCGGGGCCCAGGTGCCCGTGGCGGGCGCGAGCGGCCAGACGGCGGCGACGTATGCGCTGGCCGCGGCGGCGTACCGGGACGACGAGGTCACCAAGATCCTGAACGCCGACAACGAGTGGCACCAGTCGAAGGTGACCCCGCCGCGCCCCTGGGCGAAGATCTTCCGCCCCCGGTTCGGTGAGGCGTTCTCCCGCGCGATCATCGACCGCATGCTGGGGGCCGGGCGCAAGCCGGTCATCCAGTCCTTCGGCATCGAGCCGCAGGTCGTCGTGGAGCACTGCCTGGCGGCGCACCGCATCCGCCGCGACCGCGACAACATGCTCTCGGCGATCACGGTCGTCTGCGGGCTGCTCTTCCTGCCCGGCTTCCTGGTGTGGCTGCTGGTGTTCACGCTGCGCACGACCATGGCCAAGCGGGAGGACAAGCGGGCCGGCGCCCTGGCCACGACGCTGCTGGTCGCCGTGGGCGCGCTGGCCGTGCTGTTCCTGATCCGCACACCGTTCAGCGGGTTCTGGGCGTGGTACACGCGCCTGGCGATCGTCATGCCGGTGGTCGGCTGGTTCTGGGCCAAGCAGATCTGCGAGCGCACGGCCCGCGACCTGCGCGAGCGCTGGTCGAGTCTGCTGTCCGGCGGCGGCGTCGGCGCCAAGATCCCCGAGGCGGTGCCGGGCACGCCGGGGGACGCGGCCGAGCAGGTCCGCAAGGAGCTGGCCCGGCTCGCGGCCGAGCAGCGCTCCAACTCGGCCTTCTACGCCGGTCCCAAGGGCATCCTCGGCATGGGCACGCGCTGGGGCAGCTGGCAGCTGGCCGAGGAGCTGGTCTCCGCCGAGCCGGGCAAGGACTTCCACCCCTTCCGCAGCTGGGACGTCATCGTGGCGATCCAGGGCGGCCTGGGCATGCTGGAACGCACGTCCATCAACACCGGCGGCTTCCCCAAGCCGACCATCACGCACTGGGTCGTCACGCCGATCGGCGAGAAGGCGACGGAGGTGTCCCGCCCGAGCGGCACGGACGTCGAGGCGTACACGGTCCGGAACCACGCCATACAGGAGATCTGCAACAAGCAGCAGTTCGGCAGCGGCGACCGGCACTACCTGGGCGTGCAGTGGACCCTGTGGGACGGCCATCTGGTGATCACGATGCTGATCACGGTGACCGTGCTGCACGACACGCTGCGCATCGAGGTCACCGGTCATGCCCTGGGCCCGGTCAACTCGTTGTTCAACGAGAAGCCGGCGGCCAGGGAGAAGACGGTGCAGAAGGCGCTCCGCTTCTGGGAGACCCGCACGGTGAAGCTCCCGCTGATCGACGCCGACGAGGTCGTGCGGCTGGCCGCGCGGGCCCCGCTGACCTGGTACCCGCCGCTGCTGAACTGGCTCGGCGGAAGCCTGACGCTGCCGGAGCCGTTCGGTCTGCGGCACGCGTGGGCGGACCAGCCGTGGCGGCACCGGTTCATGGCGGACGACGCGCTGCGGGCGGCGACGCCGGTGCTGCGGGTGGTGCACGCCGCCGCGCTGAAGGTGCTGCGGGAGAACGGCGTGAACGTGGAGAAGTTCGGGGCGCGGTCGGCGGCGCTCAGCGGGGCGGTGCAGGAGGCTTCGCCGAAGAAGGCCGACGTCTACGACGCGTAGGCGATCGGCCCGGGGCCGCTGGAGGGCTTGGCCCCCGGACCCCCGGGCCCCCGTCGCCTGGACGGCCTCGTCCTCGAGCGCCGGACGGGCTCACACGGCCGGCCAGGCCTCCGCCAGCATCTTCCGCGTGTCGGCGAGCAGCTGCGGCAGCACCCGCGTGTGCCCCACGACCGGCATGAAGTTCGTGTCCCCGCCCCACCGCGGCACGATGTGCTGGTGCAGGTGCGCCGCGATGCCCGCGCCGGCGACCGAGCCCTGGTTCATGCCGATGTTGAACCCGTGCGCGCCGGAGGCGGTGCGCAGGGCCGTCATGGCCTGCTTGGTGAGTTCGCCCAGCTCGGCGGTCTCCGCGGCCGTGAGGTCGGTGTAGTCGGCGACGTGCCGGTAGGGCACGGTCATCAGGTGCCCGCCGTTGTACGGGTAGAGGTTGAGCACCGCGTAGACCTGCTCGCCGCGGCGGACGACGAGGCCGTCCTCGTCGGACTTGGCCGGGATCGAGCAGAAGGGGCAGCCGTCGCCGGCGCCCGGGCCGGTCGGCTTGTTCTCGCCCTGGATGTAGGCCATCCGATGGGGCGTCCACAGACGCTGGAACGCGTCCTGCGTCCCCACTCCCAGCTGCTGCTCCGGCTCACTCGTCATGCAGTGCAGCATATGGCGTCGAGCTGGGGGGACGGCAAAGGCCCCCGGGATCGCCCCCGGGGGCCGTGCGCCGTGCGGTCAGACCTGCGCGCGCTCCTCGACGACCTTCTGGATCTTCGCGATGGCCTCGTCGAAGGGGATGCCGTTCTCCTGCGAGCCGTCGCGGTAGCGGAAGGACACCGAGCCGTTCGACATGTCCTCGTCGCCCGCGATGACCATGAAGGGCACCTTCTGCTTCTGGGCGTTGCGGATCTTCTTCTGCATCCGGTCGGAGGAGGAGTCGACCTCGACCCGCAGCCCCTGCTTGCGGGCGGCCGCGGCGAACTTCTCCAGGTACTCGACGTGCGCGTCGCCGATCGGGATGCCGAGCGCCTGGACCGGCGCGAGCCACGCCGGGAAGGCGCCCGCGTAGTGCTCCAGCAGCACCGCGAAGAAGCGCTCGATCGAGCCGAACAGCGCGCGGTGGATCATGACCGGGCGCTGCTTGGAGCCGTCGGCGGAGGTGTACTCCAGGTCGAAGCGCTCCGGCAGGTTGAAGTCGAGCTGGATGGTCGACATCTGCCAGGTGCGGCCGATGGCGTCCTTGGCCTGGACGGAGATCTTCGGGCCGTAGAAGGCGGCGCCGCCCGGGTCGGGGACGAGCGGGAGGCCCTGCTTCTCGGCGACCTGGCGCAGCGTCTCGGTCGCCTCCTCCCAGGCCTCGTCGGAGCCGACGAACTTCTCCGGGTCCTTGGTGGACAGCTCCAGGTAGAAGTCGGTCAGGCCGTAGTCGCGCAGCAGCTCCAGCACGAAGGTGAGCAGCTTGTCGAGCTCCTCGGACATCTGCTCGCGCGTGCAGTAGATGTGGGCGTCGTCCTGGGTGAAGCCGCGGGCCCGGGTCAGGCCGTGCACCACGCCCGACTTCTCGTACCGGTACACGGTCCCGAACTCGAACAGGCGCAGCGGCAGTTCGCGGTACGACCGGCCGCGCGCGTCGAAGATCAGGTTGTGCATCGGGCAGTTCATGGGCTTGAGGTAGTAGTCCACGCCCTCGTCGAGCTGCATGGGCGGGTACATGCCGTCGGCGTACCAGTCCAGGTGGCCCGAGGTCTCGAAGAGCTTCCCCTTCGTCGCGTGCGGGGTGTAGACGAACTCGTAGCCCGCCTCCTCGTGCCGCTTGCGCGAGTAGTCCTCCATGACCCGGCGGATGATGCCGCCCTTGGGGTGGAAGACGGCGAGGCCGGAGCCGATCTGCTCCGGGATGGAGAACAGGTCCAGCTCGCTGCCGAGCTTGCGGTGGTCGCGCTTCTCGGCCTCGGCGAGGAACTCCAGGTGCGCCTTCAGCTCGTCCTTGGTGGGCCAGGCGGTGCCGTAGATGCGCTGGAGCATGGGGTTCTTCTCGCTGCCGCGCCAGTAGGCGGCCGCGTTGCGCATCAGCTTGAACGCCGGGATGTTGCGGGTGGTGGGCAGGTGGGGACCGCGGCAGAGGTCCTTCCAGCACAGCTCGCCGGTCTTGGCGTCCAGGTTGTCGTAGATCGTCAGCTCGCCGGCGCCGACCTCGACGTCCGCGCCGTCGTCGGACGAGGCGGAGCCCTTGAGGCCGATCAGCTCCAGCTTGTACGGCTCGTCGGCCAGCTCCTCGCGGGCGGCCTCGTCGGTGACGACGCGGCGGGAGAAGCGCTGCCCGCGCTTCTGGATCTCCTGCATCTTCTTCTCGATGGCCTTGAGATCCTCGGGCGTGAACGGCTTGACGACGTCGAAGTCGTAGTAGAAGCCGTCCTTGACGGGCGGGCCGATGCCGAGCTTGGCCTCGGGGAAGAGCTCCTGCACGGCCTGCGCCATGACGTGCGCGGTGGAGTGGCGCAGGATGTTCAGGCCGTCCTCGGAGGAGATCTCGACGCCCTCGACCTCGTCGCCGTCGGCCAGCGCGTACGACAGGTCCTTGAGCTCGCCGGCCACGCGCGCGGCGATGACCGAGCGCTCGCCGGCGAAGAGCTCGGCGGCCGTAGTGCCCGTCGTCACCACGCGTTCTTCCCGCTCGGAATCGCGTTGGATGATCACACGGACGTCTGACACCGGTCTCTCCTGACTGAAGGGGGCTGCGGCGCCATACCGGAGCGCACGCACGAGTAAGGATCGTACCGACCCGGGACCACCCCGGGCGAAATCAGTCCCCGCACTCCCCTGCGCAGGCCTCCTCGAAGAAGTCGAGGTTCTCCTGGAGCTCCTTCAGCAGCCGGTCCCGCTCCGCGTCGTCGACCTGGACGGGGACGACGCCGTGGGCGCCGGTGAGGCGGCGGAAGCCGCCCCGGCTCTCCAGCCTGCCGCGCACCCGCACCGGCAGCCCGACCAGGTGGGCGTGCCCGGC
Source organism: Streptomyces sp. NPDC085931 (assembly GCF_044540565.1). Taxonomy (NCBI): domain Bacteria; kingdom Bacillati; phylum Actinomycetota; class Actinomycetes; order Kitasatosporales; family Streptomycetaceae; genus Streptomyces; species Streptomyces sp. NPDC085931. Next base: position 303,578 of record NZ_JBITSK010000008.1, on the reverse strand, counting down.
GATGCGGTACGCCTCCTCGTCGAGGGTGATCCGGACGTGCGGCACGTCGGCCCCGGCCAGGACGCGCAGCCGTACGGTGCCCTCGCCGCGCGGCCCGGACCGGCGCATGCGGGTGACGGCCCCGGTGATCCGCACCGGTACGGCGGGCTCCTCGCGCAGGTAGCGGGCGCCGGCGTCGCGCAGCGCGGGCAGGTCGCCGGGTGAGAACTCGACGGGCTCGGCGCCGGGCGCGCAGCCCTCGGGCGCGCCGGCCGCCGGGGCCCAGGCGACGGCGATCCGGGCGCCCTCGGTGCCCCGGACGAGGGCCACGAGGGACTCGGTGAGCTCGTGGCTCACCCCGGCCTCGACCGCCGCGTCGAAGGCGTCCATGCCGCCGGTGGCGCGCTGGTAGTCGATGGCCTCCCGGGCGGCGAAGAGGGCCTGGTGGAGCCGTACGGCGAGGGGGCGGCCGACGGTGACGGGCACGAAGGCGGTGAGCCGGCCGCCGGTGGCGGTGCCGACGAGGACGCCCTCCAGGGCCGCCGCGGCGGCGCGGCGGTGGCGGGCGCCGTGGTAGCCGGCCCGCGCGCGGGTGGCGAGGGCGGCGGCGAGCAGCGTCCGGCGGGCGGCGGTGCGCAGCCGTTCCTCGGCGGTCCAGGGCGCCGCGCCGGCGGGCCCGGCGGGCACGTCCTGCCACCAGCGGATCTCGTCGCTGGGTACGGCGAGGGAGACGAGCACCTCGCGGGCGCAGGGCGCGCCGCTGCGGGAGAGGGCGAGCAGGGCCTCGGCGAGCAGGTCGTCGCTGTCGGGGAAGGCGCGGCTCTCGGGCACCAGCAGGCTCGTGCCGCCGCCCGGTCCGGGCGGGGTCCAGCGGCCGTACCGCCCCGGGGCGCCGCCCCGGCGCTGCCAGCCGTGCCGCCGCAGCAGGGCGCCGAGCACGGCCGGGTCGACCGCGCCGGGCTCGGGCGGCGGGCCGCTCCAGGGGGTGTCCACGGGGTGGGGCCGGACGGGCCTGGCCGGTTCCTCGGTCGGGCGGTGCGTCACGGTCTTCCTCCCGTCCCGACCCGCGTCATGATCTCGCACAGCGCCCGGTCGTCGAAGATGCGTGCGGTCGGTATGCGCACGGTGGTGCGGCGGCGGCCGGTGACGGGGTGGCCGGCGAGGTTGGTCCAGTAGCAGCAGTGTCTGAGGTCGAGCCGGTCGTGGCCGGCGCGCAGCCAGTCGTCCTGCGACCGGGGCACCAGCATCACCACCAGGATCTTGTGCACGGACACGGGGGTGCGGGCGAGCTTGGCCAGGTGGTCGTTGTCGAGCGTGAAGGAGAAGGCGCGGCCCGGCGGGTGGGGCGGCACCTGGTAGGTGGCCTTGAGCTGCACCTTGATGGTGACCTCGTCGTCGACCGTGTGCCCGGGGGCGCTGTGGCTGACGTGCCAGTCGATGCCGTTGTCGGGGAAGGGCTGGGACAGCGAGCAGCCAGCGGCCGCCGCGACGGCGTGCAGATAGCCGACCTGCAGTGTCTCCATGCAGGCGGTGGTGGCGAGAGAGCCGCGAGAGGGTGCCGTGCTCCCGGGCAGCAGCCCGCCCCGCTCGGGCTGCGCTATGGCCATGGCCCAACAGCCTTCCAGAACGAGTGAGTCCCCGCTGCGGGCCGCTGAACTGCACGGACCCGTACTCCTGTTGTCTCCTTCCGGCGTACGGCGCAAACAGCCCGGGTATCACCGGATCGGGCAGCGGACGGTATGTCAACTGCCGAAGGTGAGCGAGGGGTTGTGTGGCTATGACGACGTGCTGGTTCGAGGGGCCGTTGGCCGCCTTCGACACGGAGACGACGGGCGTCGACGTCGAGACCGACCGGATCGTGTCGGCCGCCGTTGTCGTGCAGGACGCCCCGGGGATGCGGCCGCGGGTCAGCCGCTGGCTGGTGAACCCGGGGGTGCCGGTGCCCGCCGGGGCGACGGCGGTGCACGGGCTGACGGAGGAACACCTGCAGCGCAACGGCCGGTGGCCGGCGCCGGTGATGTACGAGATAGCCGAGGCGCTGGCCGAGCAGGCCCATGTCGGCCGTCCGGTCGTGGTGATGAACGCCCCTTTCGATCTCACCCTGCTGGACCGGGAGTTGCGCCGGCATCGCGCCTCGGCGCTCGGCCGCTGGTTCGAGTCGGCGCCGCTGCTGGTGCTCGACCCGAGGGTGCTGGACAAGCACCTGGACCGCTACCGCAAGGGCCGCCGCACCCTGACCGACCTGTGCGCCCACTACGGCGTCGCCCTGGAGGGCGCGCACGACGCGGCGGCGGACGCCGTGGCGGCCCTGGAGGTGACCCGGGCGGTGGGCCGCCGCTTCGCGTCCCGGCTGGAGCGCCTCGCGCCGGGCGAACTGCACACGCTGCAGGCGGTGTGGCACGCGGCGCAGGCCAGGGGTCTGCAGGCGTGGTTCGCGCGCAGCGGCGTGGACGAGGCCGTCGATCCGGCCTGGCCGCTGCGTCCGACCCTGCCCGCCGCGGCCTGAGCGCGCGGCTGGGGGCGGAGGCGAGGGGCACGCGGCGGAGGCGCGAGTCACGGGGCGGAGGCGCGGGGCACGGGACGGAGACGAAGGGCACGGGCGGGCATGAAAAAACCGGTCCGTCTGCGACGGACCGGCTGTTTCCGGTGGGCGATACTGGGTTCGAACCAGTGACCTCTTCGGTGTGAACGAAGCGCTCTCCCACTGAGCTAATCGCCCGGGAACGCACTGAACAATACAGGTCCCGGCGCGCTTCCTTCAAACCGTTCCCAGGTGCCGGAGCAGTCCGCGCCGCCCCGACCGCATCATCAGGGCGTGGTTGGCGCGGAAGACGGGCCGTCCCGGTACGGCGAACCGCCTCAGCAGCGGCTTGGTGACGCTCACCACCTGGTCGTAGCGCGCGAGGCTGCCCGTCCCGCGCGGGGTGACCGTCCAGCGCGCCCGGCCCTCGATGTCCCCGAACACGGCGATCTCCAGCACCCCGGCACCGGGGTCGCGCCGCACCTCGCGCGCCGTGAAGGTCATGTCATACGGCAGGACGGAACGGATCCGGATCACGCCGGTGGTGTCGTCGAGCCGGGTCACCTCGCGGACCTGGCGCCACCAGCGCGGGTAGTCCTCGGGCCGCTGCAGCACCTCGTAGACGGCGGCGGGGGGTGCGGGCAGGGGCCACAGGCTGCGGAAGCGGTAATGGTTCCAGTCCATGTCCGCAGTCTGCCCACTCGGGGGGAGGGTCCGGCTGAGTACGCGCCTGAGTATCCGCGCTCATGTCCGGCGCGGTGACGCGGGCCACACTGCCTGCCATGACGCACCTTCCGCCCCCGGCCGAGGAACTGCGGCTCCTCGACGCCGAACTGCGGCAACTGGACGCCCGCCGGGCCCAGTTGCTGACCCGCCGCGCCTGGCTGGTCGCGGCCCTGCGGCAGACGGCACAGCCGTCGCGGCCCTGGGCGCAGCCGAGGACACCGTCCGCGGGTGCGCCCCGCCCGGAGGCCGCCGCGCCCAGCGTGCAGAACGTGCTCCTGGTGCTCGGCGGCGTCCTGCTGACGCTCGCGGCCGCGGTGTTCACGCTGGTCAGCTGGGGGCACATGGGCATCACCGGGCGGGCGCTGGTGCTCGGCGCGGTCACGCTGACCGCGCTCGCGGTGCCCGTGCCGCTCCTCGGGCGGGGGCTGCGCTCGACGGCCGAGGCGGTGGCGGGGCTCGGGCTGGCCCTGACGGTGCTGGACGCGTACGCCCTGCACGCGGCGGCCCTCGCCGGGACGGACGGGACCGGGTACGCGGCGGCCGCGACCGCGGCGCTGGCCGCGGTCTGGGCGGCGTACGGTCTGCTCCCGGCCACGGCCGCGCTGCGGCTGCCGCTGCCCGCCGCCGTGGCGGCGGCCCAGTTCCCGCTGCTGCTGGGGGTGCTGGCCGCCGGCGCGGAGCCGTCCGTGATCGCGGCCGCGCTGCTGGTGACGGCCGGGCTGGACACGGTGGTCGCCCTGCGCGTGCCCGCCGCGTCGGTGCGCATCGCGGCGGTGGTCGGCGCGTATGCCACGGGCGGCTGGGGTGTCCTCGTGGCCGGCTGGCTCTCCTGGACGGCGGACGGTCCGGGCGCCGCCTCCCGCGCGGGGGCGCTGCTGCTGCTCGCGGCGGGGATCGCCCTGGCCGCGGCCTGGCGCGGCACGGGAGCCGCCCACTCCCTCGGCCTCTCGATCGCCTCGGGGCTGCTCGCCGTCGGGGCGGCCGGCGCGGTGCCGCGCACGGTGGTGCCGTCGGCGTGGGTCGTGCCGGTCCATCTGGCCCTGGGGGTGGCGCTGTCGGCCGTGCTGCGGGCCGGTCGGCTGCCTCGGGCGGTGCGGCACGGCGGCGTCTGGGCCTCCGCCGCCGTCCAGGGACTGGCCCTGCTGTGGACGCTGCCGGTCCTCGCGCTGGTGGTGCTGGGGCCGGCCGGGTGGCTCGGCCGGGTGTGGAGCGGTGCGCCGTCGGACGCCCGGGCGGCCGTGGCCGTGGACGCGCCCTGGCCGCCGGACGCGGCGACGGCTCCCGTGGTGCTGCTGGTGGTCGCGGCGGTGCTCGCGCGGGTGGTCCGCGTCGAGCAGTGGCGTGCACGCGCCCGCCTCGGTGCCCTGGGCCTCCTCTGGGCGGCGGCGCTGCTGCTCCCGGCGATCCTGACGGTTCCGTACGCCGCGGGGGCCGCGGTCCTGGCCGTGCTGACGGCGGCCGCGCTGTATACGGCCCGTACCGCCTGGGCCGAAGCCCGGATCACCGCCCTCGTCCTCGCGCTGGTCACGGCCGTCGACCTCACGCTGGTCTCCCTCGCCTCCCGGAGCGCGACGCTGATCGTGCTGTCCGTGCTGACGGCCCTGCTCGCCGCGTTCTCGTGGCGGACGGAACTCGCCTTCTGCACGGCTCCGGCCGCCCTGGTGTACGCCGCCGCGCTCGCCTCGGCCGCCGGCGCCGCGGCGGACTGGCCGCCGGCCCGCACGGCCCTGCTGGTGCTGGCCGTGCCCGCGGCCGCCGCCCTGCTCGCGGCGCGGCCGGCCGAGCCCCGGACGGTGGTGGCCGTGGAGATCACCGCCGCGGCCACCGGCCTGCTCGCCGTGGGCCTCGCCGCCACCGACCCGCCGCTGCTCGCCGTGGTGCTGGCGCTGTGCGGTGTGATCGCCGCGGGCACCGCGCTGCGTCCCGGCCGCCGCCCCGTCGGGTACGCGGCCACGGCCCTGTTCGTGCTGGCCGCGTGGGTGCGCCTGGTCGCCTGGGACGTGTCCGCGCCCGAGGCGTACACGCTCCCGGTGACCGTCCCGGCCCTGCTCGTCGGCGCCCTGCGCAGGCGCCGGGACCCGCGGGTCACGTCCTGGACGGCGTACGGCGCCGGACTGGCCGCCACCCTCCTGCCGAGCCTGGTCGCGGCCTGGGGCGACCCGCACTGGACGCGCCCGCTGCTGCTGGGCGCGGCGGCGCTGGCAGTGACCCTGCTGGGCGCCCGGCACCATCTGAAGGCACCCCTGGTGCTGGGCGGGGCGGTGCTGACCCTGGTCACACTGCACGAACTCGCCCCGTACGTCGTGCAGGTGACCGGGGCACTCCCCCGCTGGGCACCTCCCGCCCTCGCCGGGCTCCTGCTGCTCGCACTCGGGGCGACGTACGAGCAGCGGCTCCGGGACGTCCGGCGGGTACGGGAGGTGCTGGGCAGGATGAGCTAGGCGCCGGCTAGGGCATCCTGTCCCCCAGCAGAGCCAGGTTCTCGATCGCGGCGAGGCCGTACAGCGAGGTGTCGTTGGTGGAGATCCACGGCGCCTCGCTGCCCGGCACCAGCGTCAGCGGGCCGCTGAGCTTCTCGGTCTTCCAGGGCGCGGACTCCTTGTAGCCGTCGGAGTTGTAGAACTTGTCCCAGGCGCGCCGGGCGAGTTTCTCGTCGCCGGTCTGGACGGCGGCGTAGGCGTCGAGGCGCGAGTGGCCCTGGAAGAGGATGAGGGAGCCGAAGTTGCTGCCGTAGCGGGCCGCCTGTTCGGCCTTGGTGGCGTTGAAGTAGCGGCAGTAGTCGAGGTACGCCTCCTTGAACTCCGGCATGTCGACGAGGTCGATGAGTTCCGCGCACAGTTCGTTGAGGCCGAAGACGGCCGACAGGTGCGAGACCTCGACCTTGGGCTGGGCGGCGACGGCGAACCTGCCGGTGTCCAGGTCGTACAGGCCGCTGCCCTGCACGAATCCGTTGGGCTGGGCGGCGATGGTCTCCATCGTGGACAGCACGCGCGCCCTGGCCTTCTCCCACTTGGGGCCCCTGCGCTCCCACTCGGTCAGCCACGCCGAGACCAGGCCGCTCCAGTCGGTGCCGAAACCGATCGACAGGGCGTGCCGGTCGGGTGTGTACGGCTCGGTGCGGATCTTGCGGATCGGGTCGAGGACGAGGAACGTCTCGTCGGAGTCGACGTTGGCGTGCATGAGGTCGCCGACGCGTTCGTCGGCGGTGAGGAAGTAGTAGTAGCGGCGGTAGGTGGTGTTGGCGATGCGCTGCTGCTTGGCGCTGTCGGCCCAGTGCTGGACGCCGTGCCGGGTGCCGAGGCCGGCCCACGTGCCGAGGTGGTAGACGTCGACCTCGCCGGTGTGCCGGGTCATGGCCTCGGCGAAGCGGAAGATGTCGGCGCGGCCGCTTCTGAGATACGCGTACCAGAGCCACAGGTCGGGCGACAGCTCCGAGTTGTCCCAGGCGTAGCCGCCGACGTCGTAGCGCCACTGGTGCCGGACGGTGTCGTAGGTGTGCATGATGTCGCCGTAGTCCCAGAAGCCGTACCACCGGCGCATCTCCACCTGGTCCTTGTAGTAGGTGAAGAGGAAGTCGAGGTGGTCCTCGATCTTCGCCTTGGCCGGGGTGGAGCGGTCGGGTTCGGCGAACAGGCCCTTGCCGAAGACGCCCGCCTCGATGAGCTGTTTCGGCGGGGCGGCGAGCTGCGGCAGGACCCGGACGGCCTCGACCTGCTCGGCGAGCGTCTCGGCGCTCGGGGTGGCGGCGTTGGCCCAGAACAGCAACTCGGAGGTGCGGGCGATGCCGTAGGGCGTGCCGAAACCGGGCTCGTAGTCCTCGTAGGTGATGTTGAGGCCTTCGAGCTGTTCGGGGAAGGTGTCCTGGCCCATGCCGTCGTGGTAGAAGCGCAGGTCCATGGGTTGCGCTTCGGGGGACCAGAGCCAGAGGGTGACCTCGGCCGCGTCGGTGTGGGCGTCGCGGATGTCGAGCTGGGCGGGGAACTTCTCCCAGAAGTCGCGCAGGCCGAAGGAGAGTCCGCCGCTCACGCCGCCGACGTAGCCGAAGCCGGAGGCGCGCCGGCCGCCGCCCGCGCCGATCCAGCCGTAGCCCTTCTTGGTGCGCTTGCGCAGGGTGAAGCCGTCGGCGGAGAGCTGGGAGAGGGTGTAGTCGCCCCACTCGGGGATGTACTGCAGGCGGGTGGTGACCCGTTGGTCCCAGGTGGCCGGGTCGGGCAGCTGCTTCCCCCCGTACTGGGCCGCCTGCACGGCCGCGCCCGGGTCGCGGCGCAGTCCGGTGATGCCCTTGACGGCCTCGCGCAGCAGGCCGGTGCCGTCGCCGCCGATGCGGATGTGGCGGTCGTAGGACTCGTCGCGCATCGGCACGGTGAAGCGGACGCCGAGGCCGCGCACGAAGTCGCCGGATGCCTTGCCCGGCTTCTGGGTGCCGTCGTAGGTGATGGTGTGCACCATGCGGAAGGAGTCGGCGCCCGCGTAGAAGTAGAGCCGGAGGGAGAACGGCAGCCAGCTGCGGTCGCCCTTGCGGTGCTTGCCGTCGATGCGGACGACGGCGCGGACCGGGCCGTCCTGCTCGACCCGGACCTCGGAGACGGCCCCGTCGAAGCGCTCGGTCCTGACGGTGCCCTGGTCCTCGTCCTCGAACTCCGGCTGGCGGATCAGCACCAGGCGGCCGTTGCGGGCGATCTCGGTGGAGCCGCGGGTGACGGACTTGACGAGCGTGGAGCCGGACGTGCCGATCCGTACGGTGATGACGCCGGTCGAGACGTCGATGGTGCCGCCGCGCCGGGCGACGGTCACCTTCTTCTCGGGTGCGGCGGGCGCGCCGGGCGTGAGGGTGAGCTTGCCGGTGCCCGAACCGACCGCGTGCGCGGTCCACTTGAGGGAGCCGTCGGGCCAGTGGGCGAGCGGCCACGACTGCACGGGGACGGCCTTGCCGTCGGCGTCCGTGAGCGCGAAGGTCTGGTCCTCCTGGTAGGCGCCCTTCGGCCAGGGGACGCCGACGGTGGAGCCGGGGGCGGCGCCGAGGCCGCCGTCCTCCAGCCAGTCCAGGACCACCGGGCCGGGCTCGGCGGGGGCGGCCGCGGGCGCGGCCTGGGCGTCCTGCGCCCCCAGCGCCCAGCTGAACTGGGCGGCGGCTCCGGCGACCGCGGCCGCCTTGAGGAGGGATCTGCGGGGGATGGGAGACATGGGGGTTGCTGCCTTTCCTCGTCCGTGCGGGACGCGCGTCCGTGCGCGCGCTGGTCAGGGGCATGACAGAAAGAGACGCGGCGCCCGGGGCGCCGGCCTGACGACGGGCACCGCCGGTCAGCGGTGCCGGTACCGCTCCTCCACGGCGACGGCCGCCGCCGCCACGGCCCCCAGGGCGGGGACCGCCAGCGGCGCGGCGAACCAGGCGGATCCGGCCACCACGGCCGGCCCCGCCATGAGCAGGAAGGACCCGGCCGGGTCGCGTACCGTGCGGCGCCCGGCCCGCGCGAGCAGCGTCCGCCAGCGGGCGCCCGGCTCCCACACGGCCGCCGCGCGCAGCCCGGCCACGGCGAGCCCGATCAGCGCGACGACCCCGACGGCGCCGGCCGCCGGCCCGCCGGGGATCCCCGCCCGGGCCGCCTGCACGTCCACCCACACCGCGGCCACCGCCGCCCACCCGGCGAGGCCCGCGAGCCACCCGCCGCGCAGGGCCGCGCGGAAGTCGGCGACGAACTCCCGCAAGCCCCCGCCCTCGTGGGCGGTACGACGGCGCAGGTGCCGCGCCCCGGCGGCGAAGGCGGCCGGGTACGTCACGACGCCCAGCGAGGCCACCGCGATCCACACCCCGGTCAGCAGCGACTCGGCGAACACCGCGAACCGCTCCGCGAGCAACGACTCACCACGTGGCTTCACCCGTGTCCCGGCCATGCCCGTCTCAGCCCTTCAGACCCGACGTGGCCATGCCGTCGATCAGATAGCGCTGGAAGGCGAGGAAGAAGGCGAGGACCGGCAGCAGCGCGACCAGCGACATGGCGATCATGCCGCCGTAGTTGGCCACGGCGTCCTGGTCCACGAACATCTTCAGCCCCAGCGAGACCGTGTACTTGTCGGGCTCGTTCAGGTAGATCAGCGGGCCCATGAAGTCGTTCCACGCGTTGATGAACGTGAAGATCGCGCTGGTGATCAGCGCCGGACGGCACAGCGGCAGCACGATCGACCAGTAGATCCGCAGATGCCCGCAGCCGTCGAGCCGGGCCGCCTCGTCCAGCTCCCTGGGCAGGTTCCGCATGAACTGCACCATGAGGAAGACGAAGAACGCCTCGGTGGCCAGGTACTTGCCCAGCAGCAGCGGGGTGTAGCTGTTGATCATCTCCAGGTTGCGGAACAGCACGTACTGCGGGATGAGCAGCACGTGGTACGGCAGCAGGAGCGTGCCGATCATCAGCGTGAACAGCAGGTTCCGGCCCGTGAACCTGATCTTCGCGAAGGCGTAGGCGGTCAGCGAGCAGGACACCAGGATCCCGATCACGGAACCCACGGCGAGGATCAGCGAGTTGACGAAGAACGTGGAGACGGCGATGTCCGCGATCCCCTCGCCGAGCCGCGTGTAGTTCGTGGTGACCGGATCGCCCGGGAAGAGGTCCAGGCTGCCGACGATGTCCTCGCTCTTCTTGAACGAGGCGCCGACCACCCAGACCACCGGGTAGAGGATCACCCCGAGGATCAGCAGGGAACCGACGTGCCAGGCGAGGGACCCGGGGAGCTTGCGGCGGAAGGCCCCGGTGGAGGCCTTGCCCCCGGTGGCGGGTGGGGGTGCCGCCTGATCGAGCGTGGCCGAGAGACGGGGTGAGCTCATCGGGCGCCCTCCTCGTAGTGCACCCAGCGTTTCTGGGACCAGAACAGCACCGCCGTCACCAGCGCGACCGCGATCAGCAGCAGCCAGGCCATGGCGGAGGCCAGACCCATCCGGCTGTTCTCGAAGCCCTGCACGTAGAGGTAGCAGGTGTAGACCATCGAACCGTCGGCCGGACCGCAGGCGTTGCCCCCGGCGCCGCCGCCGACGATGTACGCCGAGCTGAAGATCTGGAACGAGTGGATGGTCTCCAGCAGGACGTTGAAGAAGAGGACCGGCGAGATCATCGGCAGGGTGATGTTCCAGAACCGCCGCAGCGTGCCGGCCCCGTCGACCTCGGCCGCCTCGTACAGCTCCCGCGGGACCTGCTTGAGGCCGGCGAGGAAGATGACCATGGGAGCGCCGAACTGCCAGACGGTGAGCGCCACCAGCGCGTAGATGATCATGTCCGGGTCGCCGGTCCAGCCGCCGACGTCGATCCCGAACAGCTTCTGCGTCCGGTCGACGACCGCGTCGTCCGAGAAGATCGCCTTCCACACGATCGCGACGGAGACGCTCGCCCCGATCAGCGACGGAGCGTAGAACGCCGCCCGGTAGAAGGCCTGCCCGCGCCGCTTCTGGGCGAGCAGCAGAGCCACTCCGAGTGCCGCGATCAGCTTCAGCGGCGTGCCGACGGCGACGTACCACAACGTCACCTGCACCGAGTGGCGCCAGCGGGGATCGCCGAACATCTCGGAGAAGTTGTCGAGGCCGATCCACTTCGGCGGGTCGAAGAGGTTGTAGTCGGTGAACGCGAAGTAGAGCGAGGCGATCATCGGGCCCGCCGTGAGCAGCAGGAACCCGGCGATCCACGGGGACATGAAGAGATAGCCGGCCAGGTTCTCCCGGCGCCGCCGCCGCTTGAGGGCGGCGGGGCGCGCGGGCTTCACCGGACCGTGCCGCGGCTCGGAGTCCCGGGACAGGCCCTCCATCGCAGGGGCGTGCGTCACGGTGGTTCCCATCAGGTGCCGAGAGCCGTCTTCGACTCGGTGAAGAACTGCTTGACGGCCTCGTCCACCGACCGCTTGCCGAGGCCCAGCTCCTCCGCGATGCGCAGGAACGCGGACTCGCAGATGTCCGCGCCGTTCGGGTGCGGCGTGATGGGCTCCAGGACCCCCGCCTTCACGAGCGACTCCTCGTAGGCGGCGATCGCCTTGTCGACCTCGCCGGTGGGCTGGTAGGCGTCGAACTGCGCCTGGGTGGCGGGCACGCCGCGGTCGTAGCCCATGATCTTGGCGACTTCGGGGTCGTGGACCATGAAGTCGATGAACTGGGCGACCTCTTTCGGGTGCTGGGTGCGCTTGGAGGCGCTCAGCATGAGCGAGCCGAGGTACTGGCCGGTCTTCTTGCCGTCGGTGGTGGGGATCGGCGCCAGGGCGTACTCGCTCTTGCCCTCGGCGCTGTAGCGCACGGTGAAGTTGTCCCAGGTGAACTCGCTGCCGCAGAGCTCCGCCGCGAGCGCCGACTTGGGCTTGATCTGGGCCACCTTCTTGGGGTCGGCGTAGAGCCCTTCCTCGACGCCCTTCTCGGCCCTGGTCCACCAGTCCGTCAGATCCGCCTCGGTGAAGCCGAGTCCGTCCTCGGTGAAGAAGGCCTTGCCGTGCTGGCGCAGGTAGAGGTCGTAGAGGTACATGACGCCGTACATACCGCTGTCCCCGGCGCGGCCCGTCCTGTCGCGGATCCTCTTCATGCCCGCTTCGAAGTCGTCCCAGGTCCAGCCCTGCTCGGGCTTGACGCCGGCCTTGGTGTAGACGGGCTTGTCGATGACGAGGGCCATCGAGTTGGAGCCGACGGGAACGCCGAGCAGCTTGCCGTCTATCTCGCCGAACTTCTCCAGCCCCGCCCGGAATCCCTCCATCCGGAGGTTGCCCGCCTCGACCTGCTCGCCGAGATCGAGCAGGACGTTCTTAGCGTCGTATTTGCGGAGGAAGCCGACGGCATTCTGGAAGACGTCCGGCGGATTTCCGCCGGAGGCCTGCGTGTTGAACTTCTTCCAGAAGTCGAGATAAGGCTGGAAGTCCGTTTTCACCTTGATCTTCGGGTACTTCTTCTCGAAGAGCGCGATGGTCTTCCTGATTCTCTGCGCCCGATCCTCCGCACCCCACCACGCATAACGGATCGTCACCGTCCCGTCAGCGGACGCCCCGCCGTCACCGCCGCACCCGGTGGTCGCGGCCAGCCCCAGCGTCGCCGCCGTGGCCCCGGCCGCCTTCAGAAGCGTACGTCTCTCAACATTCCTGCCGTGCACCACCGTTGGACCTCCCCGCACGTTGCCCCGCTCGCATGAATCGTTTCAAGTAAGCGCTTGCTGGCACAAGTTACGGAGGGGCCGATGGTGCGTCAATGATTCGGACAAGAATTTCTCAGCGCAGGGACGAGGTGCCGGGCCGGGCGAGGCGGTGGCGGCGGGCCGGCGGCGCGGGACGTCGCTGGTGAGATACGTGCGACCGGCGGGGCGAACGCGCCGGGACCGCCCGGACGGGTTCCGGGGCGACCGAAAGACGACGGTGGGGCGGAGGGGGCCGCGTGGTGCGCGGGAACGATTTCCCGCCAGACAGCCGGCGACGCGGGAGGGCAACAGCGCGTGACGGAAGCGGGTCGACCTGCGGATCTTGCGAGGGCCGATCATCGACGGCGGGGGGGCGCGGTGTCCGATCTTGCGCGCCCGGCGGGGCGGTCGCGCCAGGTCTCGAACGACCCGGTCAGCCGGCTTCGGCCGGGATCGCGCATCCCGCCGGAGGCGGGTCGTGCCAGGGGTCGAACGACCCGGCGGGTCGGCCCGGGGCGGGAAGCACGAGCCCGGCAGGGGGCGTGCCGCGTCCGGTCTCGCGCGGCTCGCGCGGATGCGTACGGCCCGAGGACGGACCAGGGGCGCCGTGCGGGCCGGGTGGAGCGGCTGTCGCATGGACGTCTGGCGGCTATGGCGGTGCGGGGCGGCGTCGTGACCGCCCGTAAGGGCCGGAGCCGGCCGTCCCCGAGGCGCACCCGCCCACGAACGACGGCGGCCCACCCGCGTTGTCGCAGGTGGGCCGCCGTTCCGGGTGGGCGATACTGGGTTCGAACCAGTGACCTCTTCGGTGTGAACGAAGCGCTCTCCCACTGAGCTAATCGCCCGGACGCAGGAAGAACATTACCCCATGTCAGGGGGTGCCTGTGACCAGCGGTCAGCGCCGGCACCCCCGCCGCGGATCACTGGTTCTCGATCTTCCAGGGCATGACGAGGCCGAACTTCCACAGATAGATACCGGCCAGTACGCCCACGACGACCAGCCCGATGCTCGTCAGGATGATGTTGCGGCGCCGCACCTTGGGGTCGAGGGCACGCTGCGCCGCCTCGGTGACCTTCCGCTTGGTCCAGCGGAGCACCAGCTGCGCCCACACGAACTCGGTCGCCCAGATCGCCATGCCACCGAAGATCACGACCCAGCCCGGCCCGGGCAGGGGCAGCATGATGATGCCCGCCACGACGACCGCGAGCCCGATGATGAAGACCCCGACCTGCCAGCTCACGTGCAGCAGCCGACGCGCCTTGACGAATTCCGGTGCCCGCGAGCCGAGCCCCCGATGCGGCTCGTCGTGCGCCTCGTTCGTCCCCGTCTCGTTCGATGCCACGGCCACCTCGCCCGGCTCGTCACTCCCCGTATTCATACGGCCAAACACTACCCGAGCGAAACCAGTCACCGGAATGGACGCACGGCGCGAACGATCTCTCGGCCGGAAGAGTTACGTAAAGGCACGCAAAACACTCAGAGGGGTTTACAACGGCACCGTAGGTGGCATGTCGATTTCGCCGACGTGCGAATCCCCGAGCGCACACTGAGCGAAAGGCCCTGGCGCTTATGAACACCACGGTCAGCTGCGAGCTGCACCTGCGCCTCGTTGTGTCGAGCGAGTCCTCCCTGCCTGTCCCCGCAGGCCTGCGGTACGACACGGCCGACCCCTACGCCGTGCACGCCACCTTCCACACCGGAGCCGAGGAAACCGTCGAGTGGGTGTTCGCCCGCGACCTCCTCGCCGAGGGACTTCACCGCCCCACGGGCACCGGCGACGTCCGCGTCTGGCCGTCGCGCAGTCACGGTCAGGGCGTCGTGTGCATCGCCCTGAGCTCGCCGGAGGGCGAGGCTCTGCTGGAGGCCCCGGCGCGGGCCCTGGAGTCCTTCCTGAAGCGCACCGACGCCGCTGTGCCTCCCGGCACGGAACACCGCCACTTCGATCTGGATCAGGAGCTCTCACACATCCTGGCGGAAAGCTAGGCCGAGACCTTCACAAAGCCGCCCGGCGCCGTCGACTCGGGGAGACGGCTCGGGCTCGGACAACCGCATACGGGAGACACCGGCGCCTGCACCGCGGAGCACGCGGGGCGGCGCCGGTCCGCGTCGCGCCACCGGCCGCCGGGGCCGCCTGGGGAACCATGGCGGCCCCGGCGGCGTTGTATTCGAAGCCATGTGCGGGCGTGAGGGCGGTCCGGCGGATGCGGAGCCGTTACCATCGGCCCCCACCGACGGGCGCCTGCCCGACCCCCAGGCCAGGGAGCGAATCGTGCTGATCACCCATGACACCCGGTGCGCGCTCGACACCGTGGTCGATCTGGTGAACACCGCACCGGAGGACGACACGGCAGCCGACGGCCTGCCGGACGTGGCGACTCTCGCGGACTTCGTGCGCAACCACGAGATCAGCGATGTCGGCGTGCTCTCGGAGTTCGATCTGTCCGCGGTGCGGAAGATCCGCGGCCGGTTCGCCTCGGTCTTCGCCGCCCCCGACGCCCGGACCGCCGCCCACCTGATCAACGAGCTGGTCGCCGCCGCCGGCACCACCCCCCGGCTCACCGACCACGACGGCTACGACTGGCACGTGCACTACTTCGCGCCCGGCGCGTCCGTCGCCGACCACCTGGCGGCCGACTGCGGGATGGCGCTGGCGTTCTTCGTGGTCGCCGGGGAGCAGGAGCGGCTGCGGCGCTGCGAGGCGCCCGACTGCCGGCGCGCCTTCGTCGACCTGTCCCGCAATCGCTCCCGCCGCTACTGCGACAGCCGCACCTGCGGCAACCGGCTGCACGTGGCCGCGTACCGGGCCCGGCGCAAGGAGGCGGCCGGCTGATCGCGGGGCCGCCGGGCGGACGTCGATGCCGACGCGGTCCCGGCGGGTGGCGCCGGGTACCGCGGGTACGGCTCACAGCAACAGCAGATCGTGCAACGAGGCCATGAGCAGCAGACACCCGATCACCGCCAGGAAGATCATCAGCGGTGGCTGGGAAAGGGCGAAGAGGCAACCGCGTGGTTCGTCCCGAGGGGGACGGGGCCCGTCCTGCGGCGGGGCGGGGTCGCTCTGTTCCGTCGTGTCCAGCATCTCGCGGCGATGATGACGCAGTCGCCGGGCCGGGCGCGATCGGCGGCCTCGATCCGTGCGGGTGTGCCCCGATTCCGTGAGGTCCGGTTCGGCTTGTGATCACTTCCGTGCACCCGGGGACGCTCTGTGACGGTTCGGCCTGCCGCGCGGTCGTCAGATGCCGTGCTTCTTGAGGATCGCCTCGATGTCGCTGAAGTCGTCGTCGCCCCGGGGCGCCGCCGCGGGGCGGGCGGCCGGGCGTGTGCCCCGGCCGAGGGAGGGCGCCGAGGCCGCCGGGGCCACCGCGTCGGGGCGGTCCGCCGCGCGGGCCGCCGCCCTGCGCTCCTTTCGGGTGCCGCCGCGGCGGCGCTCCACCACGCGGGTGGTCGCCAACAGCACCCACGCGAGACCCAGCACACCGAAACCGGCCCAGGCCGTCGGGCTGAAGGCCGTGTCGGCCAGCCATTCGACCACGCCCGTCATCACCAGCCCGATCGGCACCAGCGAGTACGCCGCGATGCGGACCGCCGCGAGGAAGCGCCTGCGGTAGGCCGTGACGGCCGCGATGCCCAGGCCCGCCGCGGACACGGCGGAGCAGACGGTCTCGGCAATCATCCGGTCCTCCAGGCGTGGCGCGGTCGGGCGGGGCACTTCGTCCCTTCCATCCTGCACCCGCGGAACCCCGGCGGGCCATGCCGCGGTCCGACATCAGGGACATCTCCGGGTCCCCTCCTCCCCAGGTGCCGGTGCGGGCTGCGCCCCGGGCCGCGAGTGCTGGAAGACTGTCGGCATGAACGACTCCTCCCCCGCCCCCGTGCTCGAGATCTGGTGCGAACTGCAGTGCCCGGACTGCCGCACCGCGCTGGACGACCTGCGTGCCCTGCGCGAGCGCTACGGAGACCGCCTCGATCTGCGGCTGCGCCACTTCCCCCTGGAGAAGCACAAGCACGCCTTCGCCGCCGCCCAGGCCGCGGAGGAGGCGTGGGAGCAGGGACAGGGATGGCGTTACGTCGAGGCCGTGCTGGGCCGCGTGGAGGAGCTGGACCGCAAGGGGGAACCCTTCCTGGTCGAGGTGGCCCGGGAACTGGGTCTGGACGCCGAGGAGTTCGACACCGCGCTGGTCGACGGCCGGCACATCCTGATCGTCGACGCCGACCAGGCCGAGGGCAAGGCGATCGGCGTGACGGGCACCCCCACGTACGTCATCGGCGGTGAGCGGCTCGACGGGGGCAAGAGCCAGGAGGGCCTGCGCGAGCGGATCGAGGAGATCGCGGACCGGCTGCTGGCCGGCCGGGAGCACTGAGCGTCCCGGCAGCGCCCGGCCCGGCACGGTCGGCGCGGTGCCCCGCCGCCGCTCCCCGCAGAGCCCGCACGGCAGTTTGCCCCCCGTCCTTCCCCGCCGGGCCCCCGCGGCAGGTTGCCCCGCCGCCCCTCCCCGCCGACCGCGCGCGGCGCGGTGAGCGCCGCCGCGGCGTCGGGCGCCTGCGCGGGAGGCCGGGCGGCGAGGTCCTCCTCGGCCAGGCGGGACAGGCTCGGGCCCTCCCGCCGGCAGCGACGGCCTGCTCGCGGGGCCCGGGCCGTCACACCAGCGGCTTGTACACGGCGTACTGCGTCGTTTCGTAGCCGAGGGACGCGTAGAGCCGTTCCGCCGGGGTGTTGCCCGCGAAGACGTTGAGGCCGAGGACGCGTCTGCCCTCGGCGATCGTCTGGGCCTCGGCCAGCAGCATCAGCGTGCGGCCGTGCCCTTGGCCCCGGTGGGCGGCGTCCGCCTCGACGTCGAAGACGAAGGCGTCGTTCTCGCGCACCGCCAGCCACAGCGTGCCCACCGGTGTGCCCAGGTGCTCGACGACGCTGATGAGCATGCCGGGCGTGGCGAGGCCGTCGGGCAGCAGCGCGGCGTGGTCGCGCTCCGACTTGGCCCGGGCCTCGGCTTCCGGGACGCCCCGGTCGATCCAGCTCCGGGCGTAGTCCTCCTTGCCCTGCTGCAGCCAGGGACCGAACTCCGCCTCGGTCATGGGCCGGCCGCGGCTGCCGGAGGGCAGGGCGGGCGGGGTGTCGCCGAGCTGTTTCGCCATGCCGCGGTTGCGCACCACGTAACCGAGCCCCGAGGCGAACCGCAGGGCGGGCGCGGAGTCGCCGGGGACCGTGGCCTCGATCCGGTGGCACCCCCAGCCGCGCGCCACCTCCTCGGCGGCGAGCGCGGCGACCGTGCCCCGGCCGCGCCCGCGCTCCGGCTCCTCGATGCCGAGCTCCATGATCCGGGCCACCGCGTCGCCGAACACGGGATGCGTGCCGAGGTGTACCGCCCCTACGGGACGGCCGTTCACGCACACCTGGTAGCGGCGCGAGCGCGTCCCGTCGGCGTTCTGCTGAAGCGGCTCGGTCGGCCGCAGGGTCGTGGTCATCAGGGGTGTTCTACCCGTAACCGCGGCCCGGTTCAGCCCAATAAACGCCGGGTCAGGGATCGAGGTCGTCCCCGGACCGCTCCTCGAAGATCCGCATGGCCTTGGCGGTCACCGGGCCCGGCGCGCCCGGCAGTTCCCGGCCGTCGACCCGGTGCACGGCCTGCACGTCCCGCAGCGTGGACGTCAGGAAGATCTCGTCGGCCCGTTCCAGGACGTCCAGCGGCAGGTCGGTCTCCCGGGCGCCGGTCCATTCGACGGTCAGCGCCCGCGTGATGCCGGCGAGGCAGCCGGAGCCGAGCGGCGGGGTGTGGATCTCTCCGTCGAGGACGACGAAGACGTTCGACCCGGTGCCCTCGCAGAGCTGTCCCACCGTGTTGCCGAACAGGGCCTCGGAGGCGCCCTGTTCCCGGGCGCGGGCCAGGGCGACGACGTTCTCGGCGTAGGAGGTGGTCTTCAGGCCGGTCAGCGCGCCGCGCTCGTTGCGGGTCCAGGGGACCGTGATCACGGCGGTGGAGTCCGGGCGGCGGGTCGTCTCGCCGAGGGCGACGACGAGGGTGGGGCCGTGGTCGCCGCGGTCGGAGCCGAGCGGGCCGTGGCCGCCGGTGTAGGTGATGCGGAGACGGCCCAGCGGCACGGGGTTGGCCCGGAGGACGGCGGCACAGGCGCGGCGCACCTCGTCGTGGTCGGGGTCGGGCAGGCCGAGGCCGCGCGCGGAGCGGGTGAGCCGGTCGAGGTGCCGGGTGAGCGCGAACGCCCGGCCGTCCACGGCCTTCACGGTCTCGAAGATGCCGTCGCCCACGGTCAGCCCGTGGTCGAAGACGGAGACGCGGGCGGACTCGATGTCCTGCAGCCCGCCGTCGAGCCAGATCTTCACGTCAGGTCCTCTCCACTCACCTCGTACGTTCCCGACGCTATCGCGAGCAGCCGGGAGGCCTTCAGCTCGGTCTCGCGCCACTCCCCCTCGGGGTCGGAGCCCCAGGTGATGCCGGCGCCGGTGCCGAAGCGCAGCATGCCGTCGGCCCGGTCGATCCAGAAGGTGCGGATGCCGACGGCCAGCTCTCCGGTGCCCCGGTCGGCGTCGACCCAGCCGATGCCGCCGCAGTACGGGCCGCGGGGGGCCGTCTCCAGGGCGTCGATGATCCGCAGGGCACTGGACTTGGGGGCGCCGGTGACCGAGCCGGGCGGGAAGGCGGCGCCGAGCAGCTCGGCCCAGCCGGCTCCCCGCGCCAGCTCACCGCGGACCGTCGACACCAGGTGGACCAGTCCGGGGTGCTTCTCGACGGCGCACAGGTCGGGCACGGTGACGCTGCCCGTGGCGCAGACCCGCCCGATGTCGTTGCGGACGAGGTCCACGATCATCACGTTCTCGGCGTAGTCCTTCTCCAGCAGGTCCGCCTCGGTCCGGCCGGTGCCCTTGATCGGGCCGGACTCCACGACCCGTCCGTCGCGGCGCAGGAAGAGTTCGGGGGACGCGGTGGCGATCTCCACCCCCTGCCGGGGCAGGCGGATCGTTCCTGCGTAGGGGGCCGGGTTGCCGCGGGCCAGCCGTGCGGTGAGGGCGTCGACGTCGGCGCCGGGCGCGACGGGCGCGGACAGCACCCGGCACAGGTTCGCCTGGTAGACCTCGCCGGCCGCGATGTGCTCGCGGATCCGCCGCACCGCGGCCGTGTACGCGGCGCGGTCGAGCGACGACGTCCAGTCACCCGCGTGCGGTCCGCGCCACGCGCCCGGCACGGGCGCGGGCACCCGCGCGGTGCGCACCTGAGCGAAGCGGGCGCAGGTCAGACGGCCCTCGAAGTCGGCGCACACGGCCCAGAAGCCGCTGGATTCCAGGGCTTCGGGGTCGTCGGTGACGTCGAGGAGCCCGGTGGCGACGCGGTCGCCGAAGCGGGCGAGAGCAGGGAGGTCGAGCACGCGCTCGAGTCTATGGCGGGTGTCCGGCGGGCGACCGGGGGATGTCCCCTCGGGGACGCTCCCGGCGCCCCTGAGCAGGGCAAGCGCAGCACGCTGCGCAAACGCGTTTTTGTCCTGGCACCGGAATCCGCTAGAGTTCAACACGTCGCCGGGCCGCGAGAGCGGGCCGAACCGACAGGCGGACGTAGCTCAGTTGGTAGAGCGCAACCTTGCCAAGGTTGAGGTCGCGAGTTCGAACCTCGTCGTCCGCTCGAAGGAAGAGGGGGACTCCCGGTTCCCCGCACTCCTGGTGGAGTGGCCGAGAGGCGAGGCAACGGCCTGCAAAGCCGTCTACACGGGTTCAAATCCCGTCTCCACCTCCAAGGACGATTAGCTCAGCGGGAGAGCGCTTCCCTGACACGGAAGAGGTCACTGGTTCAATCCCAGTATCGTCCACTGGATCTTCTCGAAGATCCCCCGCGCGATTAGCTCAGCGGGAGAGCGCTTCCCTGACACGGAAGAGGTCACTGGTTCAATCCCAGTATCGCGCACGCAGTGCCCATGGTCCCTCGCAGTCGGTGGCCATGGTCCCGAGGACGATTAGCTCAGCGGGAGAGCGCTTCCCTGACACGGAAGAGGTCACTGGTTCAATCCCAGTATCGTCCACACCGCACCGGAGCCCCCGGCCGTTCGACGGCCGGGGGCTTCGTCGTGCGTGGCGCGACTCAGGACGAGAACAGCATGTGCCCGAAGCTCTTGTGGCGGTGGTGACCGTGGTGGCCGTGGCCGCCGTGCGGGGCGCCCCAGGCGGGGGCCGGAGGGGCCGGGTAGGCCTGCGGCGCGGGCGGGGGCGGCGGGGCCGGCTGGGACCACTGGGCCTCCAGCCGGGTCAGCGACTCCAGCTCGCCGTAGTCGAGGAAGATCCCTCGGCAGCCGCTGCACTGCTCGATCTGGACACCGTTGCGGTTGTACGTGTGCATCGGCGCACGGCACTTCGGACACTGCATGGTCGTTCAACTCCTCGCCGGTCGGTCCTGCTTCGCGTCTCGCCAGGACAGACTCCGTCCCGCTGCGGTCGGTTGCACCCTACGTCGCCCGGTCCCGCCCCGACTGCCGCGGGAGTGCGGACATACGGTCACAGGCGTCCAGGACCGCCTGCTCCACCTCGTCCAGGGGCCGTCCGGCCACCACCGCCTTGGTGACGGCCCGGGCCGCGGTCTGCACGGTGAGGGCGCGCGCCGGTACGTCGAGGGCGGGCCAGGGGTCGCCGTCGGCGGGTACGGCCGGGCCGCCCGCCTGGCGATAGGCGGCGAGGAAACGGGCCCAGGCGTCGGGCGGGAGCAGGCCGCAGGCGTACCAGGCGGCGGGGCGGGCGAGGTCCCAGGCCGGCATGCCGACGCCGAGGTCGTCCACGTCGATCAGCAGCCAGGGGCCGTCCGGGACGGGGTGGCGCACGAGCTGGCCGAGGTGGAGGTCGCCGTGGCAGAGGGTGCCGCCGTCCGGCGGGGGCGCCTCGGCGCGGGCCCAGGCGGGGAGGGTGGCCCAGGCCCGCAGGACGAGGGCGGCCGCGGGGTGCGGGTCCGTGGCGCCGTGCGGTCCGGTCCCGGAGGGCGGGGCGGTCGTCGCGCGCAGACGGGTGATGGCCTGGGCCGCCTTGACCGGGCCGCGCATGGGGGGCAGGCCGTCGGGGGGCGGGGTGCGGTGGAGGCGGGCGAGCAGGGTGGCGGCGGCCTCCCAGGGGGCGGCGTCCGGATCGTCCGGGTCGACGGGGGTGCCGTGGGGCCAGAGGGTGACGAGGCGGCCGTGCAGGTCGAGGGGGGCCGGGGTGAGCGGGGGCAGGAGGATGCCGGGGTGGCTCGCCGCGACGGCGAGGCGGCCGGTCAGCTCGGCGGGTCCGGTGCCCGGCGGGTGGGCCTTCGCGACGGTGTCGCCGTGGCGTACGACGGTGCCGTCGGGGCGGTCCGCGAGGGTGGCCGCGCCGCAGGGGCAGGGGGTGAGACGGGCGTGCGCGGCGGCCCGCGCCCTGGCGGTGAGGGCGGGTATGAGCTGGGCGGGTGTCACGCGGTGAGGGTACGCCCGGGTTGCCGAGGCCGGGGGTACCGCTCGGCGCCGTCGCGAGGTACCGCCGGCTCCTGGCCGCGCGGTGGCCCGCAGCCGGGTGAACCCCGCCGGGGCATGGCAATGCCGGCGCAGCTCCCCAGCTGCGCCGGCATTTGTGCCGTCCGCCGCACCCCCGTCCCCACGGGGTTTCATGGGTGGATGTCCCCGCCCGGACCGCTCTTCCGGGCCTGGGGTCGCCGCTCAGCGCCCCAGCATCTCTCCCACGGACGACGCCTGTGTGGCCACTGTCTCCCACCCGTCGAAGACGAGGAGGAGCAGGACCGCCAGGGGAAGGGCCATCAGCGTCGCCACCACGGGGTGGCGTCGGCCCTGGCGGCGGGGGAACGCGGCGGCGTACACCTTGCGTCCCTCCTCGCGGATCAGTGTCCGCGGTGCCGTGTGGGCCATGATCCCTCTCCTGACCGTTCTGGTTGTCGTCTGCAGCGGCGGGTGTCTGACCTCGGGGGACGAGTGCTGCACCCGCCGCTTGACCTCAAATCTAGGCGCGCGGCCCGTCGCGGGCGTCATGCCCTCGTACCGATTGCCTGGCCTCCCGGAGGATGAGCCGTCCCCCGCGATGTACTCCCCTGGGTGGAGACGCCGGTGCCGGTCTCAGGGTCTTCCCCGACGGGGCGCCGGGATCATCCCGCTTCCTCCGGGCTCCTCTGCCGTGGAACGGGCTGCCCGGCCGGCACCGGCACCCCGGTTCGCCGCGCACCGCGCCGTACGGACGACCGCCTTGCCCCCCCTGTCTGCGGGGCGTGAGCGGTTGCCCGCGCGTGACTTCGCTCACTTCCACGACGCCTCGGCGCACCACCCTCCCCACCCCTTGTCCGGCCCGGCTCGCCACCCCCTCGCGGGCGCGCGTCGTGTCCCCGGCATCCACGGCCATCTCCACGCGATCCCCCCTCACAGGACCAATCCCCCTTCTGTGACCGGTGGTTGGGATCACCAACGGCGTGAAGTCCGCCTCCCCGCGCCCTCCCTGACCACCTTTCACGTCGCGCGCCGAGCACTGACAATCCATCACCCGGAGAGGGCGCGGCCTCTGCGCGCGGGCGGCCGTGGAAACGTAAGCTGTGGCTCGTCACAGGACCGGGCAGCGGGGATGAACATGGCGATGATGCGCCTGAGGCGCGAGGACCCGCGCGTCGTCGGCTCGTTCAAGCTTCACCGACGGCTGGGCGCGGGCGGGATGGGCGTGGTCTACCTGGGCTCCGACAAGAAGGGGCAGCGGGTCGCGCTCAAGGTCATCCGGCCCGATCTCGCGGAGGACCAGGAGTTCCGCTCGCGGTTCGCCCGTGAGGTCTCGGCCGCCAGACGGATCCGCGGCGGGTGCACGGCACGGCTCGTGGCCGCCGACCTCGACGCGGACCGGCCCTGGTTCGCCACCCAGTACGTGCCCGGCCCCTCCCTGCACGACAAGGTCGCCGCCGAGGGGCCGCTCGGCGCGGCCGACGTCGCCGCCGTCGGGGCCGCCCTGTCGGAGGGTCTGGTCGCGGTGCACGAGGCGGGGGTCGTCCACCGGGACCTGAAGCCGTCGAACATCCTGCTGTCCCCGAAGGGACCGCGGATCATCGACTTCGGCATCGCCTGGGCGACCGGCGCCTCGACCCTCACCCACGTCGGCACGGCCGTCGGCTCGCCGGGCTTCCTCGCGCCGGAGCAGGTGCGCGGGGCCGCCGTCACACCGGCCACGGACGTGTTCTCGCTCGGCGCCACCCTCGCCTACTGCTCGATGGGCGACTCGCCCTTCGGGCACGGCAGTTCCGAGGTGATGCTGTACCGCGTGGTGCACGAGGAGCCGCAGCTGCACGGTGTACCCGACGCGTTGGCCCCGCTGATCCGGGCCTGTCTGGCGAAGGACCCCGAGGAGCGGCCCAGCACCCTCCAACTGTCGCTGCGGCTCAAGGAGATCGCGGCCCGCGAGTCCCAGGACCTCGCCGGGGTGCGGCCGCCCGCGCCGCGCGGCGCCGAATCCGAGCGGTCCGCCGACACCTATCCCGACCGCGCCCGCCGGCAGGGCCAGGGCACGTCCGGGGGGCAGCGCGGCCGGGGCACTCCCCCGCCGCGCGGTGCCGCTCCGGCACGGGACGGTGCCGCGCCGCCGGACGGCGGCCCGGCGTCCCAGGGCGGATCCGGCGCGCGGGGCGCGTCGCGGGCCTCCGGCACCGGGAACCGGACCCCGGGCGACGGCCGGCGGGGCCGGACCCCGGTGCGCGGTACCGGCGCCGCGCGGGGCGGCACGCCGTCGCGCTCGGGTGCGCGGCCGACGCCCACCGGACGCAACGGCAGCCGGCCGGGCGGCGGCAGCCGGTCGGCGCCGCACAGCGGCACCGGGCGCCCGGCGCCCAGGAACACCGGGACCGGGCTGCGGCCCGCCAATCCGCGGCTGCTGCGCCAGCGGCTGTTCGTGTTCGTCGTGGTCACGCTGCTGGTGGCCGTCGGCATCGCGCTGGTGCAGGGCTGCCAGGGTCCGGCGCGAGGGCTCGGCGGCGACGGGACGGGGGTACGGCAGGAGCAGGTGCGGCCCGACTCCGGGCCGCCCGGGCACGGGTCGTAGCCGGGCCCGTCCGCGGGGTGCGGGCCCCCAGGCCGTCACAGTCCCGGGAGGATCCGCTCGAAGAACGGGCGGTCGCCGTCGAAGACCGGGTCCAGGGCCAGGAACTCCTCGGGGGTGACCCAGCGCGCGTCGGCGACCTCGTCCGGGTCGGGGACCACCTCTCCGGTGTCCGCGCGGGCGGTCCACCAGTGCAGGCGGAAGCGGTGGTCGTCGGTCTCCGACTCCCATACCTTCGCCTCCGGCACGACGGTGAGGCCGACCTCCTCGCGGACCTCCCGGACGACCGCCTGCTCCTGGGTCTCGCCCGGTTCGACCTTGCCGCTGAGCGGTTGCCAGTAGCCGGGGCGGGCGACACCGGGACCGCGCCGGATCGCGAGCAGGCGCTCGCCGCGCAGGAGTACGGCCACGACGGCGTCGCGCTGCTCCACGGGGACCGTCCTAGACCCGGGGGCGGCCGGTGGCCACCGCGTAGAAGGCGACGGCGGCCGCGGCGCCCACGTTGAGCGAGTCCACGCCGTGGGACATGGGGATGCGCACCCACTCGTCGGCGGCGACCAGGGCCTGGGTGGACAGGCCGTCGCCCTCGGCGCCGAGCATGAGGGCCACGCGGTCCATGGTGTGCGGCGCGGCCTCGTCCAGGGACCTGGCCTTCTCGTCGGGGGTGAGGGCGAGGAGCGTGAAACCCGCCTCGCGGACCGAGTCCAGGCCCTTCGGCCAGGTGTCGAGCCGGGCGTACGGCACGGAGAAGACCGCGCCCATCGAGACCTTCACGCTGCGGCGGTACAGCGGGTCGGCGCAGTCCGGGGAGAGCAGGACCGCGTCCATGCCGAGGGCGGCGGCGGAGCGGAAGATGGCGCCGATGTTGGTGTGGTCGTTGACCGACTCCATGACGACGACGCGGCGGGCGGTCCGCAGCAGGTCGGCGGCGGTGGGCAGGGGCTTGCGCTGCATGGAGGCGAGGGCGCCGCGGTGCACGTGGTAGCCGGTGACCCGCTCGGCGAGCTCGGGGCTGACCGCGTAGACCGGGGCGGGGAGTTCCTCGATGACGTCGCGCATGACGTCGACCCACTTGGCCGAGAGCAGCATGGACCGCATCGCGTAGCCCGCCTCCTTGGCCCTTCGGATGACCTTCTCGCCCTCGGCGATGAACAGGCCCTCGGCGGGTTCGCGCCTGCGGCGCAACTCCACGTCGGTCAGGCCGGTGTAGTCGCGCAGGCGCGGGTCGTCGGGATCCTCGACGGTGATGAGATCGGCCACAGGGTGATACCGCCTTGTCCTGGGTGGGGTGCCAACGGCTCGGTACGGGTGTGCTGCCCGGGGCTACTGGCGGGGTGAGGCGGTCTTCGGGCCGACGTTCACGACCTCGCCGACGACGATGACCGCCGGGGGCTTCACGTCCTCGCTGCGCACGGTCTCCCCGACGGTGGCCAGGGTGGCGTCGACGCGGCGCTGGCCGGCCGTGGTGCCCTCCTGGATCAGGGCGACGGGCGCATCGGGGGACTTGCCGTGGGCGATGAGCGTCTCGGCGACCTTCCCGATCGTGCCGACGCCCATGAGGATCACCAGCGTGCCGGTGAGCTTGGCGAGGGAGGGCCAGTCGACCAGGGAGCGCTCGTCGTCGGGGGCGATGTGACCGCTGACGACCGTGAACTCGTGGGCGACGCCCCGGTGGGTGACCGGGATGCCGGCGGCGCCCGGGACCGAGATGGAGCTGGAGATGCCGGGCACGACCGTGCACGGGATGCCCGCCTCGGCCAGTGCCTGGACCTCTTCCATGCCGCGCCCGTAGACGAAGGGGTCGCCGCCCTTGAGCCGTACCACGGACTTGCCCTGCCTGGCGTACGCGATCAGGGCGTCGTTGATGGCCTCCTGGGCCATGAACCTGCCGTACGGGAGCTTGGCCGCGTCGATGATCTCGACGTTCGGGGAGAGTTCGGCGAGCAGGTCGCGCGGGCCCAGGTGGTCGGTGATGACCACGTCGGCCTCGGCGAGCAGGCGGCGGCCGCGCACGGTGATCAGGTCCGGGTCGCCGGGGCCGCCGCCGACCAGGGCGACTCCGGGCGTGCGGGTGCGGTGGTGCGGGGCGACCAGCGTGCCGTCGCGCAGTCCCTCGACGACCGCGTCGCGGATGGCGGCGGTGTGGCGGGGGTCGCGGCCGCGCGCGTCGGTGGTGAGCACGGCGATCGTGACGCCCTCGCTGTGGCCGGTGGCCGGGGTCCAGGCGGTGGCCCGGTCGGCGTCGTCGGAGCGGACGCACCAGACGCGGTGGCGTTCCGCCTCGGCCGAGGCCCGGGTGTTGGCCTCGGTGTCGCTGGTGGCGATCAGGGCGTACCAGGCGTCGGCCAGGTCGCCCTCCTGGTACGGGCGGCGGAGCCAGGTGATCTCGCCGGCGTCCGCCATCGCCTCCACCGAGGGGGTGGCCTGCGGGGACACGAGGAGGACGTCCGCTCCGGCGGCGACGAGCGCCGGGAGGCGGCGCTGGGCGACCTGGCCACCGCCGAGGACGACCACGCGACGGCCGGTGAGGCGGAGGCCTACGGGGTAGGCGGGGTGTTCGGCCATGAGGGTGCGGCTCCTGTGGACGGCGGTGCGGTGGCCCTGACGTGCGGATTTTAATGGGCGGGCGGAAGGGCGGCCCGGGTGGTCCGGTGGCTGGGCAGGCCGGTGGGCAGACCGGCCGGTGCCGGACACGGTCCGTGCCCACCCGCTCCGCCGCGCGGAACGGGTGGGGACGGATCACCGCGGACGGCCGGAGCCCTACTTCTCGGTCACGCCCGCCGAGTCGAACGTCGCCACCTCGTGCATCGCCCGGGCCGTGCTCTGGACCAGGGGCAGGGCCAGCAGGGCGCCCGTGCCCTCGCCGAGGCGCAGGTCGAGGTCGACCAGGGGACGCAGGCCCAGCTTGTTGAGGGCCGCCACGTGGCCCGGCTCGGCGCTGCGGTGGCCCGCGATGCAGGCGGCCAGGACCTCCGGCGCGATCGCCCGGGCCACCAGGGCCGCGGCACCGGCGCTGACGCCGTCGAGGATCACCGGTGTGCGCAGCGAGGCGCCGCCGAGGAGGAGGCCGACCAGGGCGGCGTGCTCGAAGCCGCCGATCGCGGCGAGCACGCCGATCGGGTCGGCCGGGTCCGGCTGGTGGAGCTCCAGGGCACGGCGGACGACCTCGGTCTTGCGGGCGAGGGTCTCGTCGTTGATGCCGGTGCCCCGGCCCGTGACCTCGGCCGGGTCGGCGCCCGTGAAGACCGAGATGAGGGCGGCGGACGCGGTGGTGTTCCCGATGCCCATCTCACCGGTGAGCAGGGCCTTGTTGCCGGCCGCGACCAGGTCGCGGGCCGTCTCGATGCCCACCTCGATGGCCTGCCTGGCCTCCTCGCGGGTCATGGCGGGGCCGGTCGTCATGTCGGACGTGCCGCCCCGGATCTTGCGGGGCAGCAGGCCCGGCGTGGCCGGGAGGTCGGCGGCGACCCCGACGTCGACGATGCACACCTCGGCGCCCACCTGGGTCGCGAAGGCGTTGCAGACGGCGCCCCCGCCGAGGAAGTTGGCCACCATCTGGGCCGTGACCTCCTGCGGCCAGGGGGTGACCCCCTGCGCGTGGACACCGTGGTCGCCGGCGAAGATCGCGACGGCCGCGGGCTCCGGGATCGGCGGCGGGCACTGCCGGGACAGCCCCGACAGCTGGGCGGAGATGATCTCCAGCATGCCGAGCGCTCCGGCCGGCTTGGTCATGCGCTTCTGGCGCTCCCACGCCTCGCCGAGCGCCTTGGCGTCCAGCGGGCGGATCTGCGCGACGGTCTCGGCGAGCAGGTCGTGCGGTTCCTCTCCGGGCAGTGCGCGTCGGCCGTACGTCTCCTCGTGCACGACCCACGACAGCGGGCGGCGCTTGGACCAGCCCGCCTGCAGCAGCTCGGGCTCGTCCGGGAACTCGTCGACGTAACCGACGCACAGGTAGGCGATGACCTCGAGATGCTCGGGCAGCCCGAGCGCGCGGACCATCTCGCGCTCGTCGAAGAAGCTGACCCAGCCGACGCCGAGGCCTTCGGCGCGGGCGGCGAGCCAGAGGTTCTCCACGGCCAGGGCGGCCGAGTACGGGGCCATCTGGGGTTGGGTGTGGCGGCCGAGGGTGTGCCGGCCACCGCGGGTCGGGTCGGCGGTGACGACGATGTTCACCGGGGTGTCGAGGATGGCCTCGATCTTCAGTTCCTTGAACTGCTTGGCCCGGCCCTTGGGGAGGGACTTCGCGTACGCGTCGCGCTGGCGCATGGCCAGTTCGTGCATCGCGCGCCGCGTGTCGGCGGAGCGGATGACGACGAAGTCCCAGGGCTGCGAGTGGCCCACGGAGGGCGCGTGGTGCGCGGCCTCCAGGACCCGGAGCAGCACCTCGTGCGGGATGGGGTCGCTGCGGAAGCCGTTGCGGATGTCGCGGCGTTCACGCATGACCTTCAGGACGGCCTCGCGCTCGGCGGGGTCGTAGGGGGGTGCGGCCGGTCCGGTGGACTCTCGTGCCTCTGTCACTGCGGGCGCGCCCTCTCCCTGTAGACGTTCCTGGTCCGCCAGGTCTTCCTGTTCGGCGGCCCGGGTGTCCAGGTCGTCGGCGTTCTGCGCGGGTGCGGTGTCGCCGTCGCGGGGGGCGGGGACGAGGGCGGCGGGGTCCGCGGCGCCGGGCTGCGCGGGCCCCGACTGCTGCGGGCCCTGGACGGGCTGACCGCCGTGCTCGTCCACGGGCGGGGTGGGCAGCACGACGGTGACGTCCTGCCCGGCGGGTGGACCGCTTTCCGGGGCCGGGGCCGGGGTCGGGTCCTCGGAGACGGGCGCCGGGGTGACCGGCTCCGCCGGGGCGGGGGTGGTCGCCTCGGAGGCGGGTGCCGGGGCGGGTGCCGCCGGGGGCGCCGTCTCGGTGGGTGCGGTGGGGTGGGCGGCTTCGGCGGGGGCCGGGGTGCCGGTCGCCGCGGCGGCTGCGGTGAGCTCGGCAGGCCCGGTCGCGGGAGCGGCCGGCGCCGGGGTGGTGGCCGGGTCGCCCGCGGCCTCGGAGGCGGGGGCGGCGGTCTGAGGAGCTGTCATGTCGGGCTGGGGTGCGATGGCCTCGGGGTCGGCCGGCTGCGCGAGCTGAGCCGGGGGCTGTGCGGCGGTGTCGCCGACGGGGGCGACGAGTCCCTGCGCCACGGCTTCGGCGAGGGGTGCGGCCGGGGTGGGAACGGAGGCCTCGGGAGTGGCCGGGGCCTCGGTCTCGGCGGTGCCGGAGGGCGCGGCGGGGGCCGCCTGCCCGGCGGGGTCGGCGCCCTCGGCGTTCATCGGGCCCGGCACCTGCTCGGCGGGCCCGGCAGCGGCGACCGGTTCCTCGGACACGGCCTCGGGCGGCGACTGGTCGGCCTGTTCGGGCCCGGCAGGCGCGTCGGGGAAGGGGATCGCCTCGGGGGTCTGTGCGAGGGCGGGGGCGGCTTCCGGGGCGGCTTCCGGGGCGGGGGCGGGCACCGCGCCCTGCTCGGCACCGGCGGCGACGCCCTCGGCGGGCGCGTCGGCCACCGCGCGGACGACCGCGTCGGCCTCCTCGCCCGGCACCTGTCCCGGCGCGGGCACGACGGCGGCTTCGGCGGAGACCTCGGCGGGGGCCGGCTGGGCGGCCGTGTCAGGACCGGCGGGGGCGGGCTGCGCGGTCGCGTCGGGACCGGCGGGGGCGAGCTGCGTAATCGCGTCGGGACCGGCGGGGGCGAGCTGCGTAATCGCGTCGGGACCGGCGGGGGCCGGCTCGCCGGCAACGGGCTGCGCGGCCTCGACACCGGTTTCCTCCCCGGTTTCCTCGGGCGCGTCCGGGGCGGTAGCGGCGGGGACGGGGGTGACCATCGCGTCCTGCACGGGGGCTGCTTCGGCTTCGGCGACCTGAGCCGCCGCCTCCGGGGAAGCGGCGACGGAGTCGCCCGCGGCCACCACGCCCTGCTCGGGCCCGGCACCGGCGATCTGCCCCGCCTCCGGGCCGACGCCCGCGGCGGGAGCGGCAGCGGCCCCGTCCTGCACGGGGGCGGCCTCGGCTTCGGCGACCTGAGCCGCCGCCAGGGAAGCGGCGACGGAGTCGCCCGCGGCCTCCGTGCCCTGCGCTGTCTCCGCAGCGGCGGCCTGCTCCGGCTCCGGGCTCCCGGGAACCGCTGCGGCCGGCGCGGGCTGCCCGGCCTCGGCGGCAGCCGTCTGCGCGGCGCCCGGGTCGGCGACGCCCTGACCGGCGACGCCCGCCGGCTCGGTCACGGCCTGACCGGGCACCATCCGCCCGGCCTGGGGGGTCGGCATGGACGCCGCGGCCCCGGACTCGTCGGTCGGCACGGTTGCCACAGCCCCGGCCTCGGCCGCCTGCGCCCCCACCGCCTGCGAGGGCTCGGGCGTCTGCGCCTCGGTCACCTGCGCTTCAGGCACCTGCGCCTCGGTCACCTGCGCGGGAGCGGCATGCGCCGCCTCAGCCCCCTGCGCGGGCGCCACCGCTGCGGCCTCGGCCACCTGGCCCGCCACCGGCTGCTGTGCCTCCACCACGGCCTGCTGGGCCCCGGCCACCTGCGCGGGCGCGGCAAGCGCCGCCTCGGCGACCTGCGCCGCGGGCTGCTGAGCCTCAGCCGTCTGCGCCCCGGCCATCTGCGCGGCGGCCGCGGCCCCCGCCTCGGCGCCCTGCGGCCCGGAAGCCGTCACGACCGCCTCGGGTGCCTGGGCCGGGATCGTCCGGCCCGCCTCGGCTGCCACGCGGGTCACCACGGCCTGGGCCGCTCCCACGGGCTCCGGAGCCGGAACAACCGTTTCGGCAGGCGTCGCCCCGGCGCCCGACTGGGGCTGCGGTACGGCCGGTGCGCCCCAGGGCGCCGCCGGGGCGGAGGGCGCCTCCGCGGCACGCGGGGCGTCGAGGTACTCGGGGCCGGGCGACGGCGCGGGCTGCCGCACGGGCGCGTCGGCGGGGCCGCGGTCGGCCAGGGAGCGGACGGGGCTGGCGGAGCTGTCGGGCAGCGGCGGCCCGAGGTGCAGCGGCCTGCGCGGCGTGATGGGCGGGATCGGCAGCGGATCGGGCAGGCGGACCCCGCCGAGGTCGACCGAGCCGCTGTCGCGGCCGGACAGCTCGTGCGGGCCCGGCTCGTGCACGGTCTCGACGACCGGCTCCGGCGCGGGCGGGGCGACCTCGTGGCCCCAGGCACCCTGGGCACCCGGCAGCAGGAGGTCTTCGTCCTCGGCGGAAGTCTCGGAGAGGTAGGTGTGCGAACCGTGCGCGGCGCCCGGCTGCTCCACCATGCCTGAGTTCTCCGGCAGTCCCTCGCCCGGGACCTGGCCGGTGTCGGTCATGCGTACCCCTCGCCCATCGGTTAGTGCTCCTACGACCAGCTCACCCGGAACGGCGCACCGACCGCCCCACAGTGAAGAACGAGCGTGCGTCCCCAGCGGCACGAGCGGCCCGCCCGGAAAAGGCGACAAAGCCATTCACTGGCATTGTTGCGGCCGTGGCACCCTCACGGCAGCTTGATCCGCGACGGTTCCGCTGTGGACTGCGCCACGTTGCGCGTCCTCCGGTTCTGCCGTACCACACCCACCCCAAAACGGGCGGGTTTTCCGGACATTGGCCGACGAACTGCCGGACGTCCGCGTGCGGTGCAGCGATCGGCCAGCCTACCGCGCGCAGTACGACAAACCGATCACGGGGACGGTCGCGGAGAGGGTCCGGGGGTCAGGCGCCGCGCTTCGGCAGAACGCCGCTGAGCAGGAACGCGACGCTCCGCTCCTTCTCCGACCAGGCCCTGGTGTCGAGTTCGACGGACTGCAGCAGGGCGCACTCGACGCCGTAGCCGTGCTCCGTGAGGTCGCGGCCGATGAGTTCGGCGGCGTCGCGGGTGGCGGCGTGCGTGACGATGCGCTGCGGGCGGCGGTCGGCGACCGCCGAGACGACGGCCGCTCCCCCGCCGCCGACGCGCACGACGTCGGGTTCGGGGAGGTTCTCCAGGACGTGCGGGGCGGTGCCGTGGACGATCTGGAGCTGGACGCCGAGGCGGCGGGCCGTGGCGTCGGTGCGGGCGCAGGCGGCCGGGTCGCTGTCGACGGCGAGCACGGCGGCCCCGGCGCGTGCCGCTTCGACGGCGAAGGCGCCGCTGCCGCAGCCGATGTCCCACACGAGGTCGCCGACGCGGGGCCCGAGGCGGGCGAGTTGGGAGGCGCGCAGCAGCTGGGTCTCGCCCTCGCCGAGGTCGCCGCCGTAGGCCTCGGCGGGCAGGGACCAGCCGCGCGGACCGGCGGAGGGGTCGCGGCCGGCGAGCCAGCCGCCGGCCTCTCCTGCCGTGTCGGGGCGGGCCGGGCCGCCGAGGACGATGACGACGTTGGGGTCGCGCCAGGTGTGGTCGGCGGCCTTGTCGGAGGTGACGATCGTGACGCGCTCGTGGTCGGTGCCCAGCTCCTCGCAGATGACGAAGGAGCGGTGGACTCCTTCGAGGAGCAGGCCGAGTTCGGCGGGGCCGGCGCCCGGTGAGGTGAGCACGGCGACCTTGGGGTGGGCGCGGCACACGTTCACGGCGCGTCGCAGCGTGCGGGGGTGTGCGACGACCACTTCCGCGTCGTCCCAGGGCATGCCGGCGCGGGCGAAGGCGGTGGCGACGGAGGAGACGGCGGGGACGACCTCGATCTCCAGGCCGAACTCGGGGGCGCGCAGGGTGCGTACGACGCCGAAGAAGCCCGGGTCGCCGTCGGCGAGCACGACGGCCGTGCCGCGGTGGGCGGCGATGCGGCGCGCGGCGAGGGCGACGCTGCCGAGGCGGATGCGCTCGGCGCCCGCGGGTACTTCGGGAAGTGCCAGGTGGTGGGCGGCGCCCGCCACGAGTGTCGCGGCGCCCAGCGCGGCGCGTGCCGCGGTGGTCAGCGGCGAACCGTCCCAGCCGATCACCGTGACCCGGTCGGCCATCGTCGTCAGTCTCCAGGGGTTTGCGCAGCTCGTCTGTGTGTCGTGGGGGGGTGCGGCCCGCGGGCGGGCTCCGTGAGGGTACCCGGTCGAGGTTGCGGCGGAAGCGGCGGTGCCGTCGTCGCCGTCGGGCGGCGGGTGGTTCCGGTCAGTTCCAGTCGCCGAAGGACGTGAAACCGCCGGGCAGCTGGTCGCCGACGCCCTCCAGGTCCTCGGGGAGCAGGCTCCACACGATGAGGTCGGTGCGCACCTCGGTCCACTCCCCGCCGTCGGTGCGGGTCCGCGCTATCCAGGCGCCGCGCAGCACGCCCTCGCTGATGCAGCCGATCTTCTGGGCCACTTGCTGGGAGGCGGTGTTGTCGGCGGCGGTGCGCAGTTCGAGGCGCTCGAACTTCTGGTCGTCGAACAGCCAGCGCGCGGTGACGAGCGCGGCCTCGGAGGCGTAGCCCTCGCCGCGGGCCCAGGGGGCGATGACGTAGGACATCTCGCTGGAGCGGATGCGCCAGTCGGTGTTCTTGAGGTGGACGACGCCGACCAGGCGCTGGGTGAGGAACTCGGTGACGGCGAAGACGATGCCGCGGCCCGTGGTCCGCTCGGCGGGGGCCTGTTCGGTGATCCAGGTGCGGGCGTGGTCCGCGGTGTAGGGGTGCGGGACGGAGGTCCAGGCGGTGACGAGCTCGTCGTTCATCATGTCGGCGAACGCCTGGACGTCCGGCTCCTCGAAGGGGCGCAGGACCAACCGCTCCGTGCTGATGGAGACGTTGGGGAAGGTGCTCGTCATGCGCCGCTCCGTAACCTTCGGGAACCTTCGGGGCCTGCTGAACTGCCCAGCATGCAGCATGAAAGCACTGATTCGCACCACGGGGCCCTCCCCCACCGGGCGAGGGCGGACCCCGTGTTCACGGCTGCCGGGTGCGGGCTCAGAAGGAGGCGAGCACGGAGCCGGCGTACTTGTCCTGGATGAACTTCTTCACCTCGGGCGAGGTGAGGAGCTTCGCGAGCTTCTTCACGCGCGGGTCGTCCTCGTTGCCCTTCTTCACGGCGAGGAAGTTGCCGTAGGGGTTGTTCTTCGGCGACTCCAGGACGAGGGCGTCCTGCGCGGGCTTGAGGTCGGACTCGATGGCGTAGTTGCCGTTGACGACGGCGGCGTCCACGTCGTCCAGGGAGCGCGGGGTCTGGGCCGCCTCCAGCTCCTTGAACTTCAGGTTCTTGGGGTTCTCGGTGATGTCCGACGGGGTCGCCTCGTTGCCGACGCCGGCCTTGAGGGTGATGATCCCGTTGGCGGCGAGGAGCTTGAGCGCGCGGGCCTCGTTGACGGTGTCGTTGGGGATGGCGACGGTCGCACCGCTCTTCAGGTCGTCGGCCTTCTTCACCTTGCGGGAGTAGAGGCCGAGGGGCTCCAGGTGAACCGTGACGACGGGCACGATGTCGGTGCCGTTCTTCTTGTTGAAGTCGTCGAGGTACGGCTTGTTCTGGAAGTAGTTGGCGCCGACCGAGCCGTCCTGGGTCGCCGTGTTGGGCGTGACGTAGTCGGTGAACTCCTTGACCTCCAGGTCCAGGCCCTCCTTCTTCGCCAGGTTGTCCTTCACGAAGGTGAGGATCTCGGCGTGCGGGACGGGGCTGGCGGCGACGATCAGGGGTCCGTCGGTGGAGGAGGAGCTGTCGCCGCCGCAGGCGGTGAGCCCGAGGGTGAGGGCTCCGGCGGCGAGGACGGCGGTGGTGATCTTGGCGGTGTTACGCACGAAAAGTGCCTTTCCTTATGACCTTGCGAGGATGCGACCCCGTCGTGGGTGGACGGGGGGTTCAGGAGGCGGCTTTGAGCAGCCGCAGTCTGGGGGCGGGTCCCGAGTGGGCGCCGCGGCGGTGCAGGGAGCGGGCCGCGTAGTCGCCGGCGAACTGGATGAGGGAGATCACGACGGCGAGGATCGCGACGGTGATCCACATCAGCCCGGTCTCGAAGCGCTGGTAGCCGTAGCGGATGGCGATGTCGCCGAGGCCGCCGGCGCCGACCGTGCCCGCCATGGCCGAGTAGCCGATGAGGGCGACGACCGTGGTGGTGGTGCTGGAGATCAGCGACGGCAGGGACTCGGGGACGAGGACCTTGCGGACGATGGTCCAGGTGTTGCCGCCCATCGCCTGCACGGCCTCGACGAGCCCGTGGTCCACCTCGCGCACGGCCGTCTCGACCAGCCGCGCGAAGAACGGGATGGCGCCGACGGCGAGGGGCACGATGGCGGCCTCGCGGCCGATGGTCGTGCCGGTGATCCACCGGGTGAAGGACATCAGCGCGACCATGAGGATGATGAACGGCAGGGAGCGGGCGATGTTCACGACCTGCCCGATGACCTTGTTGGCGGCGAGGTTCTGCAGCAGGCCGCCGCGGTCGGTCAGGACCAGCAGGATGCCGAGCGGGAGGCCGCCGACGACCGCGATGAGCGTGGACCAGCCGACCATGTAGAGCGTGTCCCAACACGCCTGCTCCAGCAGCGGCCGCATCTCGGACCAGGTCACTTGGCACCTTCCTTCACCAGCGCGGACTCGTGGCCCGGGACGTCGATCTGCAGGCCCTTCTCGCGCAGGAAGCCGATCGGCACGACGTTGTCCTCGTAGCGGCCGGGCAGTTCGATGCGCATCCGGCCGACCTGGAGGCCGCCGACGGTGTCGATGGCGGCACCGAGGATCGAGATGTCGATGTTGTAGGTGCGGGAGAGCTGCGAGATGACGGGCTGGGTGGCGCTCTCGCCCTGGAAGGTGACGTCCAGGACGGTGCGGTTGTCGCCGGAGGCCTCGCCGTCGAGCGGGAACAGCGCGGCGGCCAGTTCCGAGCCGGGGGTGGCCAGCAGCTCGCTGACCGTGCCGGACTCGACGATGCGGCCGTTCTCCATGAGCGCGGCCGAGTCGCAGACCGACTTCACGACGTCCATCTCGTGCGTGATGAGCAGCACGGTCAGGCCGAGCTGCCGGTTCAGGTCGCGCAGCAGCGCCAGGATCGACCGGGTGGTCTCCGGGTCCAGGGCGCTGGTGGCCTCGTCGGAGAGGAGCACCTTGGGGTCCCCGGCGAGGGCGCGGGCGATGCCGACGCGCTGCTTCTGGCCGCCGGAGAGCTGGGCCGGGTAGGCCCCCGCCTTGTCGGCGAGGCCGACCAGGTCGAGCAGTTCCAGGGCCTTGCGGGAGCGTTCCCTGCCGGACTTGCCGAGGATCTCCAGGGGCAGTTCGACGTTGTCCTGCACGGTCCGGGAGGACAGCAGGTTGAAGTGCTGGAAGACCATGCCGATGCGGCTGCGCGCCCGGCGCAGTTCCTTCCCCGCGCGCGGGCCGCGGCCGGCCAGGGCGGTGAGGTCCTGCCCGTCGACGCTCACGGTGCCGGAGGTGGGGCGTTCCAGCAGGTTGACGCAGCGGATGAGCGAGGACTTGCCGGCGCCGGACTGGCCGATGACGCCGTACACCTCGCCTTCGCGGACGTGCAGGTCGACGCCGTCCAGGGCGGTGACCTCGCGGCCGCGTGCACGGTAGACCTTGGTGAGGTCCGTGGTGGTGATCACGTGGGTTTCCGTCACAGTCGAGTGCGCGGGCGTGGGTGGTCCCGGGCACGGGTGCGTTCGGTCGGGGACGCGGCACGGTTCTCGCTGGGGCGTGGAACCGGAGAGAACGTGTGCGCGGGGCGGCTCGCTGTCACGCGGCGCTCAGCGCGCGGACGGGCCGCGGTCTCGCTTCGGGGCGCGAGCTCAGGGGTGGTGCGGGGGCCCTCTAGCAGGCGCACATTCGACACATACAACGAGCACCGGGCGTCATGGTCGCCTCGGTCGCCAGGATGCGGTCGCTCGTCGTGGTCATGCGGTCAGTAAAACACGTGTACGGTCCTGACCGGCCGCCGCTGTCCGGATGCTGGACAGTGGTGGACAGCGGCGGCCGCCGGTCAGCGGCGCTCGGCGATCTCCACGCCTTCCTCGGTGACCAGTGCGGACAGGGCCGACAGGTCCTTCACGACCAGGTCGGCACGGAGTTCGTGGGCCTGGTGGGTTGTGGTCAACGCCACGGTCGTCATGCCGGCGGCGCGGCCGGCCGCGAGACCCGCGGGGGCGTCCTCGAAGACGACGCAGTGGGCGGGGTCGACACCCAGGGCGCGGGCGGCGAGCAGGTAGGGCTCGGGGTCGGGCTTGCCGCGGGTGACGTCGTCGGCGGCCACCAGCGTCTTGGGCAGGATGCCGACGGCGTCGAGGCGGGCCTCGGCCAGGCGCCGGGTGGCGGAGGTGACGACGGCCCAGCGCTCGGCCGGCAGGGAGTCGAGGAAGGCGCGGGTGCCGGGCAGCAGCTCCACACCGCCGTTCGGGACGTCCTCGACCTCCAGGTCCTCGATCCGGGCGACGGCCTCCGGCACGATCCCGGCCGGCAGCAGGTCGGCGGCTATCTCGGCGGCCGGGCGGCCGTGCAGTTCGGTGCGCGCGAAGCGCTCGGGCGTGATCCTGTACTCCGCCGCCCAGCGGGCCCAGCAGCGGTCCACCGAGGCGAGGGAGGAGACCAGGGTTCCGTCGTTGTCGAACAGCAGGGCGTGTGCGCGGATCGTCATGTCCTCGACCCTACGGTGCGGGTCAGGGGCGGAGGCATCGGGCCTTTTCGGCCGTAATAAGGTCGCTGCATGCTCACTGTCCTGACGCTGGTGACCGGCGTCGCCGCGCTGCTGCTCGCCGCCTGGTGCGGCTGGGCTGCCTACCGTGACCAGCCGACGAAGGACTGGCACTTCATCGGGATGGCCGTGGTCACCCTGCTGTCGCTGGTCCAGCTGGTGGTCGGGATCGTGCTGCTGGCGCAGGGCGAGAAGCCCGAGCAGGGCACGACGATCTTCGTGGCGTATCTGCTGGGGGCGTTCGCGTGCGTGCCGGCGGCGGGGTTCATGTCGCTGGCCGAGCGGACCCGGTGGGGTTCGGTGACGGTCGCGGCGGGCGGCGTGGTGCTGGCGGTGCTGGAGGTGCGGCTCTATGACATCTGGGGAGGCTGAGGTGAGCCGGCGGCGGCTGACGTCCGGCCCGGGGACGCTGCTGGTGTGGCTCTACGGCGTGATGGTCGTGGGCGCGGTGTCGCGCTCGGCGTACCAGATCGCGACCGAGTTCGACCGGGCGCCGCTGGCGTACACGCTGTCGGCCGTGGCCGGTGTCGTGTACGGCTTCATCACGTACTCGCTGGTGCGGGGCGGGGAGACGGCGCGGAAGGCGGCGCTGGCGTGCTGTGCCGCCGAGTTGCTGGGCGTGGTGACGGTGGGGACGTGGACGCTGATCGAGCCGTCCGCCTTCCCGGACGCGACCGTCTGGTCCGACTTCGGGATGGGCTACCTCTTCATCCCCGTGCTCCTGCCGCTGTCGGCGATCTACTGGCTGCGCAGGGGTGCGCCCCGGGAGGATGCCGCCTGAGGTTCGTCAGGCGGCCGCGGCCCGTGTGTGGTTGCTCGCGCAGTTCCCCCCGTCCCTGCAGGGCGTAGCTCAAGCCGTCGCCGCGTACGCGCCCGCCGGCTTCTCCAGGACGATCATCGGTACGCCGTCCGCGCCCTGCAGCGTGCCCACCGTCTCGTAGCCGACCTTGCGGTAGAGGCGGAGGTTGCCCTCGCTGCGGTGGCCCGTGTGCAGGCGGAAGCGGGTCGCGCCGTGCCGGTCGGCCAGGGCCGCCTCGGCGGCGCGGAGCAGACGGGCGCCGATGCCGTGCCCCTGGAGGCGGGGGTGGACGCAGAGCTTGCCGATCGCGGCGGCGCCGTCCTCGGTGACCGAGCCGCGGACCGAGCCGACGACCTCCTCACCGAGCCGGGCGACGAAGACGCAGTCCCGGGCGACCTCCTCGCGGACCGAGTCGAGGGTTTGGACCAGCGGGTCGATGCGGTAGTTCCCGTACAGCGCCGCCTCCGTCTGGAAGCACAGGTACTGCAGCCTGAAGATCTGCTCCGCGTCCTGCTCGGTCGCCGCAGAGATGGTCACGCTCATGCCCATGTGCGCACGCCTCCCGCTCATCTGATCACCGGTGGTTCCTCACTCCTATCCCCGTCCTCAGCGGGCCGCAACCTCCGGTGTGAGCAATCTGCGCAGACATCCCAGGCATCTGGAACGTTCCGGGCCAAGACTCCCCTGTGAGATACCCAACTCCCCTGCGATTTCCCGGTATGTCAGGTCCTTGGGCGACAGCAGGGCCTCCATCAGGCGGGGGCAGCGGCCCGGCAGGCGGCGCACGGCCTCGCGCAGGGCCCGGCCGCGCGCCGCGACGAGGGCCAGCTCCTCGGGGTCGCGGCCGGCGTCGTCGACCGGTTCGAGGGCGTACGGCCGTTCGAGGCGGCTGGTACGGCGGCTGCGGCGCACCTCGGAGCGGACGGCCCGGCGCAGCCATTCCTCGGGGTCGGCCGGCGGGCCGTCGGCGTCGAGGCGCTCCAGCAGGCGGAGCCAGACCGCCTGCTCCAGATCGCCGGGCTCGGTTCCGGCGGCATATGCCTCCGCGGAGGCCTCGGCGGTGAGCAGCGGGCGCAGGGCGGTGACCAGGTCGTGCGTCATATGCGGAGCGACGCGGCCGCCCGGGCGGCGGGTTGCCCGGGCGGCCGAACCTCACTCGAACGGTGGGTGTGCGCGCACGGCTTGACGCTCAGCCGTTGCGGAAGTCCTCCCGGGCCAGCAGGCCGGTGTCGGGCTGGTCGGTGAAGACGCCGTCGATGCCGGTCGCGAAGTAGGCCCGGTACGCGCCGAAGACGTCGCCGTAGGCGTCCGCGTCCGTGCCCTCGCGGAAGTTCGCGGGCAGGAAGGGGTTCTCGTTGCGCAGGGTGTACGGGTGCAGGATCAGCCCGACCTTGTGGGCGTCGGCGACGAGCGTGGTCGGGCGGGTGAGGTTGCCCTGGGCGTCGCGCGGGATGATCAGGTCCAGGGTCGGCCCGATGCCCTGCGCGTAGGAGGCGATCTCCCGGAGGCCGGCCGGCTTGACCAGGTCGGCGACCGTGCGCGGGTCGCCGGTCTCGACGAAGTCCCAGGGGCGGGAGCCGGCCGACGACAGCAGGACCACCAGCGGGTTGTCGACGAGCTTGTTCAGGCGCTCGATGCTGGTGGGCTCGAACGACTGCAGGATGACCGGGGAGGTGCGCCGGTCCTTGCGGTACTTGCGCAGCAGCTTGGCGACGCGCTCCTCCAGCGGCAGGCCCTGCTTGCGGAAGTAGGTGGGGTGCTTCAGCTCGGGGTAGATCCACACCTGCTTGCCGCGCGCGCGGGTCTGCTCGTCCTGCCAGCGCAGCACCTCCTCGAAGGTGGGGATCTCCCAGCGCCCGTCGTAGAGCGTGTTGTGCGGGCGGTTGGCCGGGATGCGCTCGGTCGCGCGCAGGGTCTTGAGTTCGGCGAGCGTGAAGTCCTCGGTGAACCAGCCGGTGGTGGAGACTCCGTCGAGGAGCTTGGTCTTCTTGCGGTCGGCGAACTCGGGGTGGGCGGCGACGTCGGTGGTGCCGCCGATCTCCGGTTCGTGACGGCAGACCAGGTGGCCGTCCTTCGTCGGCACCAGGTCGCCCGCCTCGACGATGTCGGCGCCCATGTCCAGGGCCAGCTGGTAGGAGCCGAAGGTGTGCTCCGGGCGGTAGCCGCTGGCACCGCGGTGACCGATGATCGTCGGCTTGGGCAGGCTGCGCACTCCCCCGCCGCCGTGCCGGGCACCGTCGGCCCGGGCCGTGCCGGTCATGCCGAGGACCGCTCCGCCGGCGCCGAGCACCGCCGCGCCGAGCAGGGCCCGCCGTCCGGTCCCACCCGTGATCTCGTTCGACTCCTGCGTTCCCATGAGCGCCCTTCCTGCCGTCGGCTCGTCAGTGCGGGCCGATCGTAGGGGCGCGTACATGACCGGCGGGAGACCGCGCGCGGAACACGCGGGTGACGCCGGATGTCACTCGTGGCCGGTGGGGCCGGTGAACTGACGGTTCGTCGCCCTCGGCTCGATTCGGAGCGGCCGTTGCGGGAACGCGTTCCTCAGGCCCGGGGGCGATGTGCGTCACACCATGTCGACCGCGTTACGGACCGTCGGCGACACGCCACCGCAGGTGAACACGCGTCAACAGTGCGTAAGGCCTCGGTGAAGTCGCCGCGCCCGATGTGCGCGACCCCGGGGCCCACGAGTATCGTCCTCACCTGCACAGACTCATAGTGAATCCCTTGACACCGGAGGGTCCGTTGTCCCGCTTCGCGCTCATCAAGGCAGTGCTCGGCCCGATCATGCGCCTGATGTTCCGCCCCCAGGTGGAGGGCGCGGAGCGCATTCCCGGCGACGGTCCCGTCATCCTGGCCGGAAACCATCTGACGTTCATCGACTCGATGATTCTTCCTCTGGTCTGCGACCGTCAGGTCTTCTTCATCGGCAAGGACGAGTACGTGACCGGCAAGGGCCTCAAGGGCCGGCTGATGGCCTGGTTCTTCACCGGCGTCGGCATGATCCCGGTGGACCGCGACGGGGGCCGGGGCGGGGTCGCCGCCCTGATGACCGGGCGCCGGGTGCTGGAGGAGGGGCGGGTGTTCGGCATCTACCCCGAGGGCACGCGCTCGCCCGACGGCCGGCTGTACCGGGGACGGACGGGGATCGCCCGCCTGACCCTGATGACCGGGGCGCCCGTGGTGCCGTTCGCGATGATCGGCACGGACAAGCTGCAGCCGGGCGGGGCGGGGTTGCCCCGGCCGGGCAAGGTCACCGTGCGCTTCGGCGAGGCGATGGAGTTCTCCCGCTACGAGGGCATGGACCGGGACCGGTACGTGCTGCGGGCGGTGACCGACTCGGTGATGGCCGAGGTCATGCGGTTGTCGGGGCAGGAGTACGTGGACATGTACGCGAGCAAGGCGAAGGAAGCGGCGTAGGTTTCCCGGGACGCCTTCGGGCCCGGATGCCCGTGGAGCGCCGGCGGCCGCGGGTCGTGGTGGGTTTGCCGCACGGTTCCTGCCGCGCGGTTCCCCGCGCCCCTGAGGCATGACCCCAGGGGCGTTGGCCGACTGAGCGATGGTCACGCGTGGTGGGCCGGGCCGCCTTCCAGCTTCTGGCCCCGCAGCAGGAACCACGCCGCCCCCGCCGCCGCCAGCAGGACGGCCGCGCCGGCGCCCGCCGCGAGGGTCAGTCCGTCGACGAAGGCCGTGCGGGCCGCGTCCAGCATCACGGCGCCGCTGTGCGCGGGCATGCCCGCGGCGGCCTCGACGGCACCGCCCAGCGACTCGTGCGCCGCGTCCGGCGTGCCGGCCGGGCCGGTGAAGTCGCGGTAGACGCCCGTCACGATCGAGCCGAGCACGGCGATACCGAGCGCGGCGCCCAGTTCGTACGCCGTCTCGGAGACGGCGGACGCGGAGCCCGCCTGCTCCTTGGGCACGCTGGAGAGGATGACGTCGGCGGTCACGGTGAAGGAGAAACCCGCCCCGACGCCGACGACCAGCAGCGCCGCCCCGAGCAGCGGGTAGCCGGTGGACCGGCCGATCAGCGTGAGCGCGGCCAGCGCCAGCCCGATCGCCGCGAGTCCGCCGGAGACGACGACGCGCACCGAGAAGCGGCGGGCCGCACGTCCGGCGACCAGACCGGCCACCACCGCGCCGACGGCGGCGGGCAGTTCGGCCAGACCCGCCTCGAAGGGGCGCCTGCCCTGCACGAGTTGCAGGTACTGCGAGAGGAAGAACACCAGGCCGGACAGGCCGAGAATGGTCAGCAGGTCGGCGAGCACCGCCCCGCTGAAGCCGCGGTGGCGAAACAGCCGCATGTCCAGCAGCGGCGCCGGGAGCCGCAGCTGACGGCGGACGAACCCGTACAGGGCCGCCGCGCCCAGCAGGCCGGCCGCCACCGTGCTCCAGGCGAAGCCGTGGGTCGCCGCCTCCTTGACCGCGTAGACGACGCCGATCATGCCGACCAGGGACAGCACCACGCTGCCCAGGTCCCAGGGGCCGGGGTTCGCGGTGCGCGACTCGGGCAGCAGCCTGATGCCGACGAGGACCAGCACGATCATCACGGGCAGGTTGATCAGGAACACCGACCCCCACCAGAAGTGCTCCAGCAGGAAGCCGCCGACGATCGGCCCGACGGCCGTACCGGCGGAGGCCGTCGCCCCCCAGATGCCGACGGCGAGACTGCGCTCGCGCGGGTCGTGGAACAGGTTGCGGATCAGGGCGAGGGTGGCCGGCATCAGGGTCGCGCCGGCGACGCCGAGCAGCGCCCGGGCGACGATCAGCAGCTCGGGCGTGCCGGCGTAGGCGTTGAGGACGGATATCGCGCCGAACGCCGTGGCGCCCACGAGCAGGATCCGCTTGCGGCCGATGCGGTCGCCGAGGCTGCCCATGGAGACGAGCAGACCGGCGATGACGAACGAGTAGACGTCGCCGATCCACAGCAACTGGGTGCCGGACGGTTCGAGGTCCTCGCTGATGTAGGGGGTCGCCAGACCGAGGACGGTCGCGTCGACGGCCACCAGCAGCACGGCGAGCACGAGGACGCTCAGCGCGAGCCAGCGGCCCGGGCGCTTCACCGCCTCGGTCGTGGTCGTCGGCCGCAGGGTGCTGGTCATGATTCCTCTCTCCTGAGTGCGCCGCCGAGCAGCAGCTCGACGATCATGTGCGGGAAGTCCCTGGGGGCGCCCTTGCCGCTCTGCACCAGCCAGGCGCCGGAGGCGAGCAGGCCGTACAGCGCCTCGGTGAGCCAGGCCGGCGTGAGGTCGATGCGGAACTCGCCGTCGTGCTGGCCGCGCCGGAACAGGGCGGAGATCCGGTCGTCGATCAGGGCCCAGCCCGCGTTCTGCTCCTCGCCCTCGAACAGCTGGTTCTCGGTGTAGAGGAAGGCGAGCAGTCCGGCGGCCGGTTCGAGGGCCCCGACGAGCCGGCGTACGGCCTCGCTCGCCGTGCCCTCCTCCAGCCGGGCCGCGTCCAGTGCGGCCTCGCACTCGGCGATGCCGAGCGCCTCCAGCGCGCGGACGAGGGCGTCGCGCCCGGCGAAGTGCCGGTGCAGCGTGGCCCGGCTGATGCCGGCGACCCTGGCGACCTCGTCCATGGTCGCGGTGGATTTGCGGGTCAGCAGGGCCGCGGCGGAGCGCAGCACATGGTCGCGATCGACAGCCATGAGACGACGATACCCCATATGAGACATCAGTGTCTCACTGCAGGCATGCGTGAATCATCACTGCCGCTCGGGGGGCGGTGGGCAGATCAGTGCCAGGGCAGCTGTCCGCGCCGCTCCCAGTAGGCGCGCGGGTCCTCGGCCAGCGTGGCCAGGCGGGCGAGCTGGTCGTCGTCGAGGTCGACCACGGCGGCGTGCAGGTTCGAGGCGAGCTGGGCGGTGGTGGCGGCGCCGGACAGGACGACGCCGGCCCAGGGCCGGCGCAGCACGAGGGCCAGGGCGACGGCGTCGCAGCCCAGTCCGGTCCGCTCGGCGATCTCCCGGAGGACGGCCGGGGCGTGCGGCCCGGCGAGGCGCCCGTTGGCC
The DNA here is from genome assembly GCF_044540565.1 of Streptomyces sp. NPDC085931. Classification (NCBI taxonomy): domain Bacteria; kingdom Bacillati; phylum Actinomycetota; class Actinomycetes; order Kitasatosporales; family Streptomycetaceae; genus Streptomyces; species Streptomyces sp. NPDC085931. The sequence continues at coordinate 258,872 of NZ_JBITSK010000008.1, read as the reverse complement.
ATGCCCTCCTTGACGATCACCGTGAGGCCGGCGTCGTGCGCCTCGGCGAGGGCGGGGCCGGCGGAGGTCTCCAGCGCGTTGTAGGTGGACTGCACGGTACGGAAGAGGGGTTCGCCGTCGACCGTCACGGCGAGGGCGGCGCGGATCGCGTCCGCCTGCGCGGGGCCGCTGGTGGAGAAACCGACGGTCAGGCCGTCGGCGGCGGCCTCGGCGAGCCTGGCGTGCAGTTCCTTGTCGGTGAGGGCCGGGCTGTCCGGGGTCACCGAGTGGATCTGGTAGAGGTCGAGCCGGTCACCGAGCAGGGCGCCGCTCTCGGCGCGCTGCCGTTCGTAGGTGGCGAGGCTGTGGTCCTTGACCTCGTGCGTGTCGGCGTCGGTGGACCAGCCGGCGGTGTAGGTGTAGCCCCACTTGCTGCCGACGACGATGTCGTCCAGGCCGGGCCGCTCCGCGAGCCAGCCGGCCAGGAACTCCTCCGAGCGGCCGTAGGAGCGGGCCGCGTCGAAGTAGCGGACGCCCTGGGCGTAGGCGGCGTCGAGCAGTTCGTGGGTGCGGGCGCGTAGCGCTTCGACGCTGCGGTCTTCCCCGAGGTCCTGGTCACGGCCCAGGTTGATGTAGCCGGGGCGTCCGACGGCGGCGAGGCCGAGGCCGATGTGGCAGGTCGGGGTTGTCGCTGTGGCCAGGCGGGCGAAGGGCATCGAGGGCTCCGTTCGGTCGACTGCGGCTTTCGACCAACGTAACCCCGTCGATGACCTCCGCCTCCGCGCCCGGGCCTGCCGTGTTCCGGACGGGCGCGGGCCGTCCTCGCTCGTTCGCGGGGGCCGCCGTCCTCGCTCGCTCGCGCGGCCCCCGCGCCCCAGGGGGGCGTCGCCCTCAGCCCTGCTTCTTCGCCCGGGCCCACTCGTGCTGGGCCGCCACGTCCTGCTTCACCTCCGCCAGCTGGACCGCCACCGCGCTCGGAGCCGTACCGCCCCTGCCGTTGCGGGAGGCGAGCGCGCCGGGGACGTCGAGGACCGAGCGGACCTCCGGCGTCAGATGGGAGGAGATTTTGGCGAACTGCTCGTCCGTCAGCTCGTCCAGCTCCTTGCCCTCGGCCTCGGCGGCCTTGACGCACTCGCCGGCGACCTCGTGCGCCACCCGGAACGGGACGCCCTGCCTGACCAGCCATTCGGCGATGTCCGTGGCGAGGGAGAAGCCGGCCGGGGCCAGTTCCTCCATGCGCTCGCGATGGACGGTGAGGGTGGCCATCATGCCGGTGAAGGCGGGGAGCAGGACCTCCAGCTGGTCGATGGAGTCGAAGACCGGCTCCTTGTCCTCCTGCAGGTCGCGGTTGTAGGCGAGCGGGAGGGCCTTGAGAGTGGCCAGCAGGCCCGTCAGGTTGCCGATCAGGCGGCCGGACTTGCCGCGGGCCAGCTCCGCGATGTCCGGGTTCTTCTTCTGCGGCATGATCGACGAGCCCGTCGAGAAGGCGTCGTGCAGGGTGACGAAGGAGAACTCCTTTGTGTTCCAGAGGATGACCTCCTCGGCGATCCGGGAGAGGTTGACCCCGATCATCGCCGTGATGAAGGCGAACTCGGCGACGAAGTCGCGCGAGGCCGTGCCGTCGATGGAGTTGGCCACCGAGCCGTGCTCGAAGCCGAGGTCCGCCGCCACCGCCTCCGGGTCCAGGCCGAGGGAGGAGCCGGCCAGGGCGCCCGAGCCGTACGGCGACACGGCCGTGCGCGTGTCCCACTGGCGCAGCCGCTCCGCGTCCCGGGAGAGGGACTGCACATGGGCGAGGACGTGGTGCGCGAAGAGGACCGGCTGGGCGTGCTGGAGGTGCGTGCGGCCGGGCATGGCCACGTCCGGGTGGGCCTCGGCGAGGCCGATCAGCGCGTCCTGGAGCTCGGCGATCAGGCCGCCGATGACCCGGGCGTGGTCGCGCAGGTACATGCGGAAGAGGGTGGCGACCTGGTCGTTGCGGGAGCGGCCGGCCCGGAGCTTGCCGCCGAGGTCGGGGCCGAGACGCTCCAGCAGGCCCCGCTCCAGGGCCGTGTGCACGTCCTCGTCGGCGATCGTGCCGGTGAAGGAGCCGTCGGCGACGTCCGCCTCCAGCCGGTCGAGCCCGGCGATCATCCGGGTCAGCTCGTCGTCCGTGAGGAGGCCCGCCTTGTGCAGCACGCGCGCGTGCGCACGCGATCCGGCGATGTCGTACGGCGCGAGCCGCCAGTCGAAGTGGACGGACGCGGACAGCTTCGCCAGCGCCTCGGCGGGACCGTCGGCGAAACGGCCGCCCCAGAGCCGGACGTCACCGCTGTTGCTGCTCACCTGCTGCGCTCCTCACTGGTGGGATGGGCACCGCCACGGGCAGTGTTCTGCATGATTATGCAGACTCCCGCATGATTCGTCAATCGGGGTTCCGGGGTGTCCCGGGAGGATCCGGCGTCGGTTTCCGGTCACGCGGGAGTCAGGTGGGAGGAATTCGCGGGTTCGTTGAACGCGGGAAACCGCTTACCCGTACCTCTCGCCGAACGCAGGCGCCGCGTTTCGTACCCACAGGACCCACCGACCCCTAGTGAGGCACCCCCATGTCCAGGGCTCTTCCGAAGTACAACAAGCGTCGCGTCGCGTTCATCGGCGGCGCGGCAGCGGTGGCGCTGTCCGGCACCGCGATCGCCGGTTTCGCGCTCGCCGGGGAGACCTCCGGGAACGGCGGGACGAACGCCCGGACGCTGGCGGGCCCCGGCACCATCACGTGCCCGGACGTCACCTCCCGGCTGCCCGCGGTCCCGGCCTCCGCCCGGGCCGAGGTCGACCGCAACCTGGCCCAGCTGGCCACGCAGATCCAGGAGGCCGACAAGCGGCTCGTCGACACCGTCGGCCAGGGCGGGCCCAACTTCGTCCAGAACGCCATCCTCGGCCCGCTGGAGGACAAGCGGGTCGCCGCCCTCAACCGCATCGAGACCGCCATCGGGCGGGCCGCCGCCAAGCCGGAGGGCCTGGAGGCCTTCGCGGCCTGTCAGCTCAACGCCGACGGCGGGGCGGGTGAGGCGGGCGCGGGTGCCGGGGCCGGGGCTGAAGAAGGCGGTGCCGGGGCCGAAGAGGGCGGGGGCGGGGCCGGAGCCGAAGACGGTGGCGCGGGTGCCGGAGAAGGCGGGGCCGGGGCCGGAGAAGGCGGGGCCGGGGCCGGAGAAGGCGGGGCCGGTGAGGGTGGTGGCGCCGGTGCCATCAGCTGCCCGGACGTCGCCTCGCGGCTGCCCGCGGTCCCGGCCTCCGCCCGGGCCGAGGTCGACCGCAACCTGGGGCAGTTGGACACCCAGATCCAGGAGGCCAACAAGCGGCTCGTCGACACCGTCGGCCAGGGCGGGCCCAACTTCGTCCAGAACGCCATCCTCGGCCCGCTGGAGGACAAGCGCGTCGCCGCGATCAACCGCATCGCGACCGCCATCGGCCGCACGGCCGAGCGCCCGGCCGGTCTGGACTCCCTGGCCGCCTGCACGCTCACCAAGTGACGTGACAGGCGCCGTGGCCGCCCCGTGGGAGCGCCGGCCGGGGCGGCCACGGACGGGTGCGGGATCCGGCAGAGGTGACCGGATCCCGCAATTCCTTAGACAGTCGAAGGACCTGCGCCCATAATCCTTAGACATGGGAAAGACCTATGAGGGGATAGACGGCCGGCTCCGCTCGTTCATCGAGGCGCAGCCGGTCTTCTTCACCGCCACCGCGCCCCTGTCCGCCGACGGCACGATCAACCTCTCCCCCAAGGGGCTCAAGGGCTCCTTCGCGGTGCTCGACGAACGCACCGTGGCCTATCTGGACTTCGCCGGCTCCAACGCCGAGACCATCGCCCATCTGCGCGAGAACGGGCGGATCACCCTGATGTGGTGCGCCTTCCAGGGCCCGCCCAACATCGTGCGCGTGCACGGCAGGGGCGAGCCGGTCTTCCGCGACGACCCCCGGTTCGGGGAGCTGCTCGCCCGCTTCCCGGACATCGACCCGGCCCCGCACGGCCTGCGCGCGATCATCGTCGTCACCGCCGAACTGGTCCGCGACACCTGTGGCTACGCCGTGCCGTTCATGACGTACGAGGAGGACCGGGACCTGCACGGCAAGCGGTTCGCCCGGGAGGACGACGCCTCGCTCGGCGCGTACTTCGCCAAGAAGGAGCACATCGCCACCAGCCTGGACGGACTACCCGGGCTGCCGCTGCCGCTGCCGCCCTCTACGGTCTGAGGCATGCGCCCCGTCGCCCTCGCCGTCTCCGCGCTCCTGCTGCTCGGCTCCGGTCCGCCGGCGCCGCCGCCGCTGCCGGCGCGGATGGCGGACACGGGCGGCGGCTCCCAGCTGATCACCGCGGTGGCCCCGGCCAGAACCTCGGCCACGGGCACGGTCACCTGGTGGAACCGCACCCGGGGCGGCCGGTGGGTGAAGGCCGGCTCCGCACCGGCGCGATTCGGGGCGAACGGGCTCGTCGCGAGCGGCGCTCGCCGCCAGGGCACCGAGACCACACCCGCCGGCCTGTACGACCTGCCCTACGCGTTCGGCATCGAGGCGGCGCCACGCGGGACGGCGTACCCGTACCGCCGGGTGGGGCCGGACTCCTGGTGGTGCCAGGACAACGACTCGCGCTCCTACAACCGCTGGAGCGAACCCCGTGCCGCCGACTGCCGGGCCGCGGAGTCCGAACACCTGATCACCTACCGGACGCAGTACGCGCACGCGCTGGTCATCGGCTTCAACTACGCGCGTCCCGTGCGGGGGCGCGGCGCGGGCATCTTCCTCCACGTCCACGGGCGGGGCCCGACGGCCGGCTGCGTGTCCGTCTCCCGGGCCGCGATGCGGCGGATCCTGGCCTGGGCGGACCCCGCGCGGCGGCCGCACATCGCGGTGGGGACGCAGAGCGGGAGCACCGCCGTCACCCGGTGGTGAGGAGCCGTCGGCCGAGCTGGTGTTACCACCGGTCACGGCTGTTCGCACCCGACTCGGTGCACGGCTGAACACTCCTGTGTCCCGGCACGTATCTGTGGGCCAAGGGTCAAGTCCCCACGGAGGAACCGTGACCACCACGCTCGCAGGCGGCCGTGCCGCCCGCCGCCAGACGATGCGCCGCATCCGCCCGCGCCGCTCCCCGGCCGTCCCGCTGCTGATCGCCTTGTGGGCCGGTGCGGCGGCCGTGCTGTGGCTGTGGTGGGACAACACACCGTCCCTCGCGGACACCACGAGCAAGATCGTGGCGGCCGGCCGGATCACGGGCCTGCTCGCCGGCTATTTGATGGCGCTGGTGGTGCTCCAGATGGCGCGGGTGCCGGCACTGGAGCGGCGGGTGGGCACCGACCGGGTCGCGCGCTGGCACGCCATGACCGGCCGCTACACCCTCTGCCTGGTCCTCGCCCACGTCTTCCTCATCATGTGGGGTTACGCGCTGCAGGCGGGCAAGGGGCTCGGCGACGTCGTCCAGCAGACCGTCGACTCCGTCAACCAGCTGCCGGACATGGGCAAGGCGGCCATCGGCACCGGCCTGCTGTTCCTCATCGGGATCCTGTCGATCGGCGGCGTGCGCCGGCTCATCGGGTACGACACCTGGTACCACGTGCACCTGCTCACCTACGCGGCGGTGTACCTGACGTTCTGGCACCAGATCACCACGGGCAACGAGTTCGCCGTCGAGCCCACCGCGAAGACCTTCTGGTACGGCCTGTACGGAGTGGTGACCGCGCTGGTGGTCTGGTACCGGATCCTCACCCCGATCCGGCTGAACATGCGGCACCGCATGCGCGTCGAGGCGGTCATCGAGGAGACCCCGGGCATCGTGTCCGTGCTGATCGGCGGGCGCAAGCTGCACCGGATGGGCGCGGAGGCGGGGCACTTCTTCCGCTGGCGGTTCCTGGCGCCGGGCATGCGCTTCAGCTCCCACCCGTACTCCCTGTCGGCGGCGCCCCGCCCGGACATGCTGCGGATCACCGTCAAGGCGATCGGCGACCACACCGAGCGGCTGCGCGAGCTGACGCCCGGGACCCGGGTGTGGGCGGAGGGGCCGTACGGCGCGCTGACCGCGCAGCGCCGCAGCCGCGGCAAGGTGCTGCTGGTGGCGGGCGGGGTGGGGATCACCCCGATGCGGGCGCTCTTCGAGACGCTGCCCGGCGCCGCCGGTGACATCACGCTGCTCTACCGCGCGAACAGCACCCAGGACCTGGCCCTGTGGGGCGAACTGGCCAAGATCGCCGACGAGCGCGGCGCGCGGTTGATGTACGCGGTCAACAGCCCGGACGGGGAGCGCCCCGACATCTCCGCCGAGTCCCTCCAGCGGAAGATCCCGGACATCGGCGACCACGACGTCTTCATGTGCGGGCCGCCCGGCTTCGCGCAGTCGGTCTACGAGGCACTGCGCGGCGCGGGGGTCCCCGCCCGCCGTATCCATCACGAGTCGTTCGAGATGTGAGCGACGGGACATCAACGGCCCTTCAGGAGTTTGGGAAACGATGAGGAAGTCTCACCCCGTCCGGCGTGCCGTGCTCGCCGGCGCAGCCACCGTCTCCGGGATCGTGCTGCTGCTGTCGCTCAAGCCCGCCACCGACCCGGGCGCCGCCCAGGCCGCGGGGGGCCAGCTCCCGCCGGCGGCGGCCGGGCAGGCGCCCCAGGGCGGTGTGAACGGCGCGGTGACCGGTGACGCGGCACAGACGCAGTACGGCCCGGTGCAGGTCCGCGTGACCATGGCCAACGGCAAGATCACCAAGGCCGAGGCGGTCCGGACCCCCCAGGGCGGCCGGAGCGACCAGATCACCGCCAGTGCCGTGCCGCGCCTCAACCAGGCGGCGGTGGCGGCGCAGAGCGCGGACATCGACGCCGTGTCCGGGGCGACGTACACCAGCCTCGGCTACAAGAAGTCCCTCCAGTCCGCCCTGGACAAGGCGAAGGCCGCGGCCGGCGCCGCGCAGGGCGGGGGCGCGGGCGCGGGCACCGCCCGGACCGTGACCGGCGATGTCGCGCAGACGCAGTACGGGCCGGTCCAGGTCAGGATCACCGTCGCCGGCGGGAAGATCACCAAGGCCGAGGCGGTGCAGGCGCCCAAGGGCGGCCGCAGCGACCAGATCACCTCCGCCTCCGTCCCCCGCCTCAACCAGGCCGCCGTGGCCGCGGGCACCGCACAGATCGACTCCGTCTCCGGCGCCACCTACACCAGCGCCGGCTACAAGAAGTCCCTCCAGTCGGCCCTCGACAAGGCCCCGGCCGGGGGCGGCTCCTCGCAGGCGTCCGGTGCGGGCGGCGGCGGCGGGGGGCAGGCCGGGACCCGGACGGTCACCGGCAGCGTGGCGCAGACGCAGTACGGGCCGGTGCAGGTGCGGGTGACCGTGACGGACGGGAAGATCACCAAGGCCGAGGCGGTGCAGGCGCCCAAGGGCGGCCGCAGCGACCAGATCACCTCCGCCTCCGTCCCCCGTCTCAACCAGGCCGCCGTGGCCGCGGGCACCGCGCAGATCGACTCCGTCTCCGGCGCCACCTACACCAGCGCCGGCTATAAGAAGTCCCTCCAGTCGGCGCTGGACCAGGCCGGTGGCTGACCCGGTGGCCGGCTCGGCACAGGCTCCCGCCGCGGTGCGTCACGTGGAGGAGACGATGGGGACCGTCTTCTCGCTCGACGTCCGCGGCGGGGAACCGGCCGCCGTGCGCGCGGCCCTGGACGAGGTCGTGGCCGGGCTGCACCGGGTCGACGAGGTGTTCAGCACCTACCGCGAGGACAGCCAGGTCTCCCGGCTGCAGCGCGGTGAGGTGGGCGTCCCGGAGTGCGACGCCGAGGTCGCCGAGGTGCTGGAGCTCGCGGCCGAGGCGGAGCGGGTGAGCGACGGCTGGTTCAGCACGTCGTACCAGGGGCGCCTCGACCCGACCGGCATCGTCAAGGGCTGGGCGGTCGAGCGGGCGGCGCGGCGGCTGGCGGAGGTGCCCGGGGTGTGCGGGGTGAGCGTCAACGGCGGCGGGGACGTGCAGCTGCTGGGGGCGCCGGAGCCGCACCGGCCGTGGCGCGTGGGGATGTCGGACCCGTTGCGGCCGGGCGGGCTGGCGGCAGTGGTCTCGGCGGCCGGTGCGGCGGAGCTGTCCGTGGCCACGTCCGGTACGGCGGAGCGGGGGGCGCACATCGTCGACCCGCGCACCGGCCGTTCGGCCGTGACCGACCTGGTCGCCGTGACGGTGGTGGGGCCCCGGCTGACCTGGGCGGACTGCTGGGCGACGGCGGCGTTCGCGATGGGCTCGCGGGAAGGGCTGGCCTGGCTGGAGTCGCTGCCGGACGTGGAGGCCCTGCTGATCACGGCCGGTGACGAGGTGCGCTGCACGGACGGCCTGGCAGCCAGGCTGGGCTGAGCGGCCACGCCCCGGGGGGCGGGGGAACCGCGCGGCCGCCCCCAGCGCACCCGCAGCCGCCCACGACCGTCACCCCTACGGCGCTCCCTGCCCGTTCTGCGCCAGCCGCAGCAGATGGTCGGCCAGGGCCTGCCCGCCCGTCGGCTCCCTGCTGATCAGCAGCAGCGTGTCGTCCCCGGCGATCGTGCCCAGGATGTCGTGCAGCTCGGCCTGGTCGATGGCCGAGGCCAGGAACTGCGCCGCCCCCGGAGGGGTGCGCAGGACCACGAGGTTCGCCGAGGCCTCGGCGGAGATCAGCAGCTCCTGGGAGAGCCGCCGCATCCGCTCCTCCTTCGCCGACCCGCCCAGCGGAGCCCGCGGCGTGCGGAACCCGCCCTCGCTCGGCACCGCGTAGATCAGGTCTCCGTCGGTGTTGCGGATCTTCACCGCGTTCAGCTCGTCCAGGTCCCGGGAGAGCGTCGCCTGCGTGACGCTCAGCCCGTCGTCGGCGAGCAGCTTCGCCAGCTGGCTCTGCGAGCGGACCGGCTGCCGGTTGAGGATGTCCACGATCCGGCGGTGGCGTGCGGTGCGGGTCTGCGGCACGGCGGGCCCGTTCGCCCCCGGCTGCTCGTGGTCCTGCGCCTGGCTCATCGTCGTCTCATTCCCCGGATCGTCCGTCCCCGTCCACTGCCTGGAGGATGCCGGGAAGTGCCCCCAGGAAGGCGTCCACGTCGGCGTCGCGGAGGTTCAGCGGCGGCATCAGCCGGACGACGTCGGGGGCGGGCGCGTTCACCAGGAAACCGGCCTCCTGAGCCGCCTGGCGCACCTGCGGCGCGAGCGGCTCGGTGAGCACGATACCCAGGAGGAGCCCCGCGCCCCGGACGGAGTCGATCAACCGGTGTCCGAGCCCCTCGATCCCGTCCCGCAACGTCTCGCTCTGCCGCTTGACGTTCTCCAGCAACCCCTCGTTCTCGATGGTGTCGAGGACGGCGAGTCCGGCGGCGCAGGCGACGGGGTTGCCGCCGAAGGTCGTGCCGTGGTGGCCGGGCTGCAGCAGCTCCGCGGCGCGCCCGAAGGCGACGGTCGCGCCGAGCGGCAGTCCCCCGCCGAGCTGCTTGGCCAGGGTGACGACGTCGGGCAGGACGCCCTCGTGGGCCTGGTACTCGAACCAGTGGCCGGTGCGGCCGATGCCGGTCTGCACCTCGTCCAGGACGAGCAGCGCCCCGGTCGCGGCGGTGATGGCCCGGGCGGCCTTGAGGTACCCGGCGGGCGGGACGACGACGCCGAGTTCGCCCTGGATCGGCTCCAGGACGACGAGCGCGGTCTCCTCGGTGACCGCGGCGGCCAGGGCCTGGGCGTCGCCGAACGGCACGTGGGTGACCTCGCCGGGCAGCGGCAGGAACGGCTCCCGCTTGCCCTGCTGGCCGGTGAGGGCCAGGGCGCCCATGGTCCGTCCGTGGAAGGCGCCCTCGGTGGCCACGACGTGGGTGCGCCCGGTCAGCCGGCCGATCTTGAAGGCGGCCTCGTTGGCCTCGGCGCCGGAGTTGCAGAAGAAGACCCTGCCGTCCCGGCCGAACAGCCTCAGCAGCCGTTCGGCGAGGGTGACGGTCGGGTCGGCCATGAAGAAGTTGGAGATGTGGCCGAGGGAGCCGATCTGCCGGGTCACGGCCTCGACGATCGCCGGGTGGGCGTGGCCGAGGGCGTTGGTCGCGATGCCGCCCACGAAGTCGAGGTAGGACCTGCCGTCGGCGTCCCACACCGTGGTGCCCGCGCCGCGCACGAGGGGCAGCAGCGGGGTGCCGTAGTTGTTCATGAGCGCGCCCCGCCACCGTTCGGCGAGTTCCTCGTTGGCGGTCATACGGCGTCCCCCTTCTCGTCGGGCACGACCATCGTGCCGATGCCCTCGTCGGTGAAGATCTCCAGCAGGATCGAGTGCTGCACCCGGCCGTCGATGACGCGGGCGTTGGTCACGCCGTTGCGCACGGCGTACAGGCAGCCCTCCATCTTCGGCACCATGCCGGAGGACAGGTCCGGCAGCAGCCGCTCCAGCTCGGAGGCGGTGAGGCGGCTGATCACCTCGTCGCTGTGCGGCCAGTCCTCGTAGAGTCCCTCGACGTCCGTGAGGACCATGAGGGTTTCGGCGCCCAGTGCAGCAGCGAGTGCCGCAGCCGCCGTATCAGCATTGACGTTGTAGACATGTCCCGAATCACCGTCGTCCTGGGAGCGGGCGATCGAGGAGACGACCGGGATGCGGCCGTCGGCGAGCAGGGCCTGGATGGCGCCCGTGTCGATCGCGGTGATCTCGCCGACCCGCCCGATGTCGACCAGCTCACCGTCGATCTCCGGCTGGTGCTTGGTGGCGGTGATGGTGTGGGCGTCCTCGCCGGTCAGGCCGACGGCGAGCGGGCCGTGCCGGTTGAGCAGGCCGACCAGTTCGCGCTGCACCTGCCCGGCCAGCACCATGCGGACGACGTCCATGGCGTCCTCGGTGGTGACCCGCAGGCCCGCCTTGAACTCGCTGACGATGCCGTGCTGGTCGAGCGCGGCGCTGATCTGCGGTCCGCCGCCGTGCACGACGACCGGCTTGAGGCCGGCGTGGTGCAGGAAGACCACGTCCTGGGCGAAGGCGGCCTTGAGGTCCTCGTCGACCATGGCGTTGCCGCCGAACTTGATGACGACCGTCTTGCCGTTGTGCCGGACCAGCCAGGGCAGGGCCTCGATGAGGATCTGGGCCTTGGGCAGCGCGGTGTGCTTGCGTGTCGCTCCACTGCTCATGACGAGTACGCGCTGTTCTCGTGGACGTAGTCGGCGGTGAGGTCGTTGGTCCAGATGGTGGCGGTCTCGGACCCGGCGGCGAGGTCGGCGACGATGTGCACCTCGCGGTAGCGCATGTCGACCTTCTCGCGGTCCTCGCCGACGGAGCCGTTCTTGCAGACCCAGACGCCGTTGATGGCGACGTTGAGCCGGTCCGGCTCGAACGCGGCCCGGGTCGTGCCGATGGCGGAGAGCACGCGGCCCCAGTTGGGGTCCTCGCCGTGCAGGGCGCACTTGAGGAGGTTGTTGCGGGCGATGGAGCGGCCCACCTCGACGGCGTCGTCCTCGGTCGCGGCGTTGATCACCTCGACCTTGATGTCCTTGCTGGCGCCCTCGGCGTCGCGGATGAGCTGCCGGCCGAGGTCGTCGCAGACCTGCCGCACGGCGTCGGCGAAGTCCTCGTAGGCGGGGGCGACGCCCGAGGAGCCCGAGGCGAGCAGGAGGACGGTGTCGTTGGTGGACATGCAGCCGTCGGAGTCGACGCGGTCGAAGGTCGTGCGGGTCGCCGCGCGCAGCGCCTTGTCCAGGGTCTCGTCGCCGAGGTCGGCGTCGGTGGTGAGGACGACGAGCATGGTGGCGAGGCCGGGGGCGAGCATGCCCGCGCCCTTGGCCATGCCGCCGACCGTCCAGCCGTCCCGGGTCACGACCGACGTCTTGTGGACGGTGTCGGTGGTCTTGATGGCGATGGCGGCCTTCTCCCCGCCGTGCTCGCTGAGGGCCGCGGCGGCCTGCTCGACGCCGGGGAGCAGCTTGTCCATGGGCAGCAGGACCCCGATGAGGCCGGTCGAGCAGACGGCGATCTCGACGGCGCCCCGTCCGAGGACCTCGGCGGCCTTCTCGGCGGTGGCGTGCGTGTCCTGGAAGCCCTTCGGGCCCGTGCAGGCGTTGGCGCCGCCGGAGTTGAGGACGACGGCGGAGACCTGGCCGCTCTTGAGGACCTGCTCGGACCACAGCACCGGGGCGGCCTTCACGCGGTTGGCGGTGAAGACGCCGGCGGCGGCGCGGCGCGGCCCGTTGTTGACCACGAGGGCCAGGTCGGGGTTGCCGTTGTCCTTGATCCCGGCGGCGATGCCCGCCGCCGTGAATCCCTTCGCTGCCGTCACGCTCACGGCGCAACTCCGATCGTCGTCAGTCCGGTGGTCTCGTCGAGACCCAGGGCGATGTTCATGCTCTGGACGGCACCGCCCGCGGTGCCCTTGGTGAGGTTGTCGATGGCGCTGATCACGATGATCCGTCCGGCGGCCTCGTCGTACGCGACCTGCAGCTGAACGGCGTTCGAACCGTGAACGGACGCCGTGGCGGGCCACTGGCCCTCGGGCAGCAGGTGCACGAAGGGCTCGTCGGCGTACGCCTTCTCGTAGGCGGCCCGCAGGGACTCGCCGGTGACGCCGACGGTGGCCTTCGCGCTGCAGGTGGCGAGGATGCCGCGCGGCATCGGCGCGAGGGTCGGGGTGAAGGACACGGAGACCGTCGCGCCCGCGGCGGCGCTGAGGTTCTGGGTGATCTCGGGGGTGTGCCGGTGCCCGCCGCCGACGCCGTACGGGGACATCGAGCCCATGACCTCGCTGCCCAGCAGGTGCGGCTTGGGCGCCTTGCCCGCGCCGGACGTGCCGGACGCGGCGACGATCACCGCCTCGGGCTCGGCCAGGCCCGCCGTGTACGCGGGGACGAGGGCGAGGGAGACGGCGGTCGGGTAGCAGCCGGGTACCGCGATGCGCCTGGACCCCTCCAGCGCGGCGCGGGCACCCGGCAGTTCGGGAAGGCCGTAGGGCCAGGTCCCGGCGTGGGGCGAGCCGTAGAACTTCTCCCAGGCGGCGGCGTCGGTGAGCCGGAAGTCGGCGCCCATGTCGACGACGAGCACGTCGGGGCCGAGCCGCTCGGCGACGGCGGCGGACTGCCCGTGCGGCAGCGCCAGGAAGACGACGTCGTGGCCGTCGAGGGCCTCCGGGGTGGTCTCCCGCAGCACGCGGCCGGCCAGCGGCAGCAGGTGCGGCTGGAGCGTGCCGAGCCGCTGCCCGGCGTTGGAGTTGCCGGTCAGGGCACCGATCTCGACCTCGGGGTGGGCCAGGAGCAGACGCAGCAGTTCCCCGCCCGCGTATCCACTCGCTCCGGCCACTGCCGCGCGTACCGCCATGAAATCCTCCTCCTCAGAGGGCATGACTATACGTTTCGTTGCACGTTTATGCAATCCTTTCCGGTGGTCGTCACGCGCGTGGGCCGCCGCCCGGAGGCGGCGGCCCACCAGGGCGGACGGGTCCTACCCCCGCTTGATCCGCAGGAACGTCACGGAGTTCGCCGGGAAGGTGTAGGTGAACTTCCCGGCCACCCCCCGGAAGGTGGACGTCACCGGCGTCACCGGTGTGTCCGTCTCGGTGTTCACCGCGTCCTGGTCGGCGGCGAGCGTGGTCACGCGGGCCGTGGAGGCGACCTTCGCGCCACCGAGGTCGACGGCCGTGCGGGCCTCGGCCGGCCGGGCGTTGACGACCTTGACGATCAGGTCACCGGTCCTGGCGTCCTCGGTGACGACCTGGCGGAACGGCTCGGCCGGCTTGTCGTCACGGAAGCTGCCCCACTCCTGGCCGTCGAGGAACAGGGTGACCTGGCGGCCGCGCACCTTGATGTCGATGTCGTAGGCGCGGCCCGTCTCGATCGACCCGGCCTTGGTCAGCAGGGTGCTCTTGCCGCCGCCCACGGCCTGCTCGATCGCGGACTGGGTGTTGTTCCAGCCGCCCAGGTTCCACCAGTAGTAGGTGCCGGTGTCCTTGACCCCGAAGGCGACCAGGAAGCCCTCCTTGCCGGACTTCTTGGTGGCCTTCACATGCAGGTCGTAGTCCCTCCAGGCCGGGTCGCCCGCCGTGACCAGGGTGTTCTCGGCGGCCGTGTCGGTCTGGACGTACTGCCCGTCCTGGATGCTCCAGCTGCCCGCACCGCTGTGCCGCCACTGCGCGGCGTCACCGGAGAAGTCGTCGCTCAGCAGCGTCGCACCGTCCGCCGAGGTGACCTTCACGTCGTCGTACGCGGCGCTGGTCGCCCAGGTCGACAGGCCGACGGCGCCGGTGATCGGCCCGCTGACGTCCGGGGTGGTCGTGGCCGTGGACGGGACCACACGGTCGCCGGCGTTGGTCATGAACAGCTTCTGCACCTCGTAGTTCGCCGAGTTCCAGGAGGCCCGGTTGTTGAACCAGATCATGTCCGGCCGCCACTGCACGTAGTCCTCGTTGGCGAGCAGCGGGGCGTAGGAGGCCAGCTTCACGACGTCCGCGTTGCGCTCCAGGCCGGTCATGAAGGCCGCCTCGGCCAGGGCGTTCTTCCAGGCGTTGCCCTGGGAGGCGTACTCGCCGAGGAAGACCTTGGGGCCGTTGCGGTCGTAGGAGTCGTAGCGGTCGTTGTTCTGCAGGAACCAGTCCGGGCTGTCGTAGTAGTGCTCGTCGACCATGTCGACCCCGCCCTCGCGGTTGAGCTGCCAGGCCGTGTCGAAGGTCGTGCCGGCGTCGTCCGGGCCGGAGTTGGAGATGACGGTGATGTCCGGGTACTTCGCCTTGATGGCGGCCCGGAACTTCTCGAAGCGGGCGAAGAACTCGCGGGGGAGGTTCTCCTCGTTGCCGACGCCGATGTGGGTCAGGTGGAACGGCTCGGGGTGGCCCATCTTCGCGCGGACCTTGCCCCACGTGGAGGTCGCCGGGCCGTTGGCGAACTCGATGAGGTCGAGGGTGTCCTGGACGTGCCGCTTCAGCAGCGCCTCGTCGTCGGTGGCCTTGTTCTGGCCGCAGCCGGTCACCAGGGCCGGGACGACGGGCAGCGGCATGGCGCCGATGTCCTCGGAGAAGCGGAAGTACTCGTAGTAGCCGAGGCCGTAACTCTGGTTGTAGCCCCAGAAGTTGGCGTTGGTGGCGCGCTCCTCGACCGGTCCGACCGTGTCCTTCCACTGGTAGCTGCGCCGGCGCTGCCAGCCGCTCGCCTCGCTGTAGTCCTCCATGGAGCCGGTGTTGACCAGGCAGCCGCCCGGGAAGCGCACGAAGCCGGGCCTGAGGGCGGCGATCTTCTCGGCGAGGTCCTTGCGCAGGCCGTTGGGCTGGTTCTTGTACGTCTCGCGCGGGAACAGCGACACCATGTCGAGCGCGGCGGCGTGCGTGGTGGCCACGGCGAGCCGGCCTCGGTTGCTGGTGCGAGTCGCGGTGAAGGTGGCCTTGTACTTGGTCCAGCCGCCCCGCACGGCGACCTGGCGGACGGACGCCAGGCTGCCCGCGGCGTCCTTCAGCGAGACGGTGAGGGTGCTGCCGCTCGCGGCGCGGGCCCACACGGAGAAGTCGTACCTCTTGCCCTGCTCGACCCGGATGCCGGTGTTGTAGCCGGCGTTGGTGACCGACGAACCGGCGCCCAGCGAGAGGTAGGTGCGGTTGCGCTCGTTGAGCCGGCCCGAGTCGCTGACGACTTCCGCCGCGCCGCCGGCCGTCCAGGAGGTCAGGGGCGTGTACGCGCCGTTGTCGGCGGTGGAGTACTCGAAGGAGCGGTTCTGCACGAGCTCGGCGTACAGACCCCCGTCGGCGGCCCGGTTGATGTCCTCGAAGAAGACGCCGTACATCGTGTCGTCGATCGCCGCGCCCCGGGCGGACGGGTCGACGGTGATCGTGTAGTCGGTGACGTCCTCGGCGTGGGCGGGGGCCGGTACGAGGGCTGCTGCCGTCAGGAGGGCGGTGGCGGTGAGGCCGGCTCTCCCTCGGGTGCGGGCGGTGCGTGGCATGGATACTCCGCGGCTCTCTGCTAGAGGAGTGTTCGAAATATCAGACATTGGTCAGCACTTCGAACGGCAAGATAGGGAGGGGGCAGGTGCGCGTCAATGGGTCGCGCAGCACCGGACGGGACGGAGAGCGGGGCAAGATGGGCGAGTTCTGGCCAGTGCCGGACGCACTGGCGTACCTGGCGGGCCGCTGGCGCGTGACGCGGTCGGTGCGGGATCTCGCGAGCGGCGCGGAGGGCGAGTTCGCCGGCGGCACCCGGTTCGAGCCGCTGGAGAGCGGTGGGCTGCTGCACGTGGAGTCGGGCACGTTCGTCTGGCAGGGCGTGGCCCGGCCCGCCGAGCGGACGCTGCGGTTCCTGCCGGGGCCGGGCGGCACGGCGGACGTGCGGTTCGCGGACGGCCGGCCCTTCCACGACCTGGATCTGACGTCCGGGCGGCACGTCGCCGACCATCCCTGCGCGGCGGACCTCTACCGCGGCGAGTTCACGGTCCACGACGCCGGCCACTGGCGGACGGTGTGGCGCGTCCGCGGACCGGCGAAGGACCTGGTGCTGCGCACGGAGTACGCACGCGAGGCGTGAACGCGGACGGGGGCACCGGCCCCCTGCCCGCGGGCGGACACGGCCTGGACGCGCTAGGCGCGCGAACGCTGGGCCGTCGTCGCGTCGAACCGCAGGTGCCAGCGCCCCGAGCGGCCCGTCACCGTGGCCGTCGACAGCGGGCGGACGTCGATGTTCCAGTACGTCGTGGGCGGCGCCTTCAGGGCGTACACCAGCGCGGCGCGGATGACGGACGGCTCGGCCACCGCCACCACCCGGCAGCCGTCCTCCACCGGCCGGGTGTCGAGCCAGCCGCCGACGCGGGTGATGAAGTCCACCAGGGACTCACCCCCGTGCGGCGTGGCCCGCGGGTCGGCCAGCCAGGCGTCCACAGCCTCGGGCTCCCGGGCCATCGCCTCCCCCAGGGTCAGCCCGCGCCACCGGCCCATGTCACAGTCCCGCAGCCCCAGTTGGACCAGCGGCGCATAACCGAGCCCGTCCCCCGTGGCCCGGCTGCGCGGAGCCGGCGAGCAGTAGCGCAGCTCGGCCGCCGCGAGCGGCAGCAGCTCCTGGGCGGCGCGCTCCACCTCGCCCCAGCCGACCTGGTCCAGCGGCCGGTCGTCCTCGAAACGCTCGGGGAGCACCGAGGAGCTGCGCGCCGCGGCGACGAACGTGACCCGAAGTGACATGCGGCGATCGTGGGCGCCGCAAGTGCGCAGGTCAAGAGGTGTTACCTGGGAGTTACCGAGGGTGCGGCGCCCCTCACTGCTCGAAGAGGAGCACCATCCAGTGGTCGGGGCGGGCCAGCGGCGCGAACCCGATCTTCTCGTACACCCCGTGCGCGTCGTGCGTGGCCAGCAGCACCCGCCGCACCCCGTACGACCGCACCTCCTCCCGTACGGCCGTCACCAGCGCCGTCCCGACGCCCTTGCCGCGCACCGAGGGGTCCACGTACACGTCGCACAGCCACGCGAAGGTCGCCCGGTCGGTGACGACCCGGGCGTAGGCCACCTGCTCCCCGGAGGCGGTGTCGTACACACCGAAGTTGAGCGAGCCCTCGATGGCACGGTCCTGCTTCTCGCGGGGGCGGCCCAGCGCCCAGTACGCGTCGGTGGACAGCCAGCGGTGCACGCGCTCGGCGTCGACGCGGGAGGAGTCGGTGGATATCTCGTAGCCCTCGGGCAGGCTCGGTGTGTCGGTCATGACGGGATGCTCGCAAATGGACCGCCCGTGGTCGAGGGGTTATCCCAGCACCTCCTGGCACGCCGTGCGCAGCCGCCGCACGCCCTCCGTGATCTCCCCGGTCCCGGCGACCGCGGCGAAGCTCAGCCGCAGGTGCGGGGCGGGCGGCTCGGCGCTGAAGTAGGGGCGGCCGGGTGTGACGGCGACGCCGGCGCGCAGGGCGGCCGCCGTCAGGGCCGCCTCGTCCGTGCCGTCGGGCAGGCGCGGCCACAGGTGGTAGCCGCCCGACGGGACGTGCGCGAGCTCCAGTTCCGGCAGGTGCAGCCCGAGCGCGCCGGTCAGCGTCTCCCGGCGTGCCCTCAGCTCCGCCGAGACGGCCCGCAGGTGCCGGGGCCAGGCGGGCGAGCCGACGAGTTCGAGGGCGGCCTCCTGCAGAGGGCGGGGCACGAAGAAGGTGTCGACGACCTGGATGGCGCGCAGCCGCTCCAGGACCGGCCCGCGGGCGGCCAGCGCGCTCACCCGGAAGCTCGGCGAGGTCGCCTTGGTCAGCGAGGAGACGTGCACGACGACGCCGTCGGGGTCGTCGGCGGCCAGCGGGCGCGGCAGCGGCCCGGCGTCCTCGTGCACCAGCCGCCGCACGAAGTCGTCCTCGACGACGAACGCCCCCGCCCCCCGGGCGATGCGCAGCACCTCGGCGCGCCGCCCGGGTGCGAGCACGGCGCCGGTGGGGTTCTGGAAGAGCGGCTGGCAGACGAAGACCGGGGCTGAGGTGGCGCGGAACGCGTCGGCGAGCAGCTCCGGCCTGACCCCGTCGGCGTCCACCGGGACGGGCACCGGGCGCAGGCCGGCGGCCCGGGCGATGGCGAGCATGCCGGGGTAGGTCGGCGACTCGACCAGGACGGGGGCGCCGGGCGGGGCGAGGGCGCGCAGGGCGGTGGTGAGCGCGGACTGGCCGCCCGCGGTCACCAGCACCTCGGCGGCGGTGACGGCGCCGCCGATGGCCCGAGCGAACCACTCGCGCAGTTCCGGCAGCCCTTCCATGGGCGGCCGCCCCCAGGCACCGGGGCGCCGCCCGGCCCGGGACAGGGCGGCAGCCATCGCCCGTTCGGGCTGGAGCGAGGGGTGCAGATAACCGCCGTTGAACTCGATCACGCCGGGCGGCGGCGCGGCCAGCGACACCAGCACCCCGGAGGCGTCCACCGAGCGCGGTACGGAGTCGGCGGACCCGTCCGCGCTGAGCGCGACCTCCTGCCAGGAGGTGTCACCGGTGGGTGCCGGTGCCGTCCGGGGCTGTGCGCGGAAGGCACCCGCGCCGGGGCGGGTGACGACGAGGCCTTCGGCGGCGAGCTGCGCCAGCGCCCGCGACACCGTCACCGGGCTGACCCGGAACCGTTCGACCAGCGCCCGGCTGGACGGCAGCTTTCCACCAGGTGAGTAGCGGTCGAGCTCTCGCCTGAGTTGTTCCGCCAGTTCAGCCACGCTGCTACGCTCTTGCATGAGAGCACAGAGTAGCGCTACTGCCGCACCCCGGATAGCAGTCGCCGCCCCGGAGCGGGAGCGCCCCGGCTTCGGCACCCTCCAGGCGGCCCTCGGCGTCGTCGCCTTCTCCCTGACCTTCCCCGCCACCGCCTGGGGCCTGGAGGGGTTCGGGCCCTGGTCGCTCGTCGCCGTGCGCAGCGTCCTGGCCGCACTGATCGCGGGCGGCGCCCTGCTCGCCCTGCGGGTACCGCTGCCCGCCCGCCGCCACTGGCCGGGCCTGGCGGTCGTCGCGGCCGGTGTCGTCCTCGGCTTCCCGCTGCTGACGACGCTGGCGCTGCGGACCTCCACCACCGCGCACGCCGCCGTCGTGGTGGGCCTGCTCCCGCTGACCACCGCGCTCTGCTCCGCGCTGCGCGTCGGCACCCGGCCCTCGCGCACCTTCTGGGTCGCGGCGCTCGCCGGCGCGGCGGCCGTGGCCGCCTTCACCGTGCAGCAGAGCGGCGGCGCCCTGACCACCGCCGACCTGTACCTCTTCGCGGCACTGCTGGTGTGCGCGGCCGGCTACACCGAGGGCGGCCGGCTGGCCCGGGTCATGCCGGGCTGGCAGGTGATCGGCTGGGCGCTGGTGCTCTGCCTGCCGCTGACCGTGCCCGTGGCCGCCCTCGCGCTGGCACACGAACCGTGGCAGCTGACCGCGCACAGCGTCACCGGGCTGCTGTGGGTCGCGGCGGGCTCCCAGTTCGTCGGGCTGGTCGTCTGGTACCGGGGCATGGCGGCCATCGGCATCCCGAAGGCCAGCCAGTTGCAGCTCGCCCAGCCCCTGCTCACACTGGTGTGGTCGGTGCTGCTGCTGGGCGAGCACCTGACGGCGGCCGCCCCGCTGACGGCGGCGGCGGTGCTCGTCTGCATCGCCGTGACCCAACGGGCGCGCGGCTGAGCGGGGCGGCGCACGGCCCCTGCCGTCACGCGTCCGCGGCCGTGGGCCCGGCAGCGCCACGGACCGCTGCTCCGCTGCCCGTGAGGAGGCCCCAGATGCGCGCAACCGTGGGCGACCAGCTTGTCCAGCACGGCAGGGTGGTCGGTCAGCACGACAAGGTCGGCGAGATCGTCGAAGTGCTCGGCCAGGAGGGCAACCCGCCCTACCGCGTCCGGTTCGAGGACGGGCACGAGGGCGTGTGCTCGCCGGGGCCCGACACCGAGATCCGCCACCGGGAGACCACCACCGGTCCGTGACTCAGCGCGGAGGCTCCGCCGGCTGCCCGTAGTGGTCGGCGACCACCCTCGCCATCGCCCCGATCCGGTCGGCCGCCACGTCCCTGGCGCCGAAGAACACGTGCCCGCGCACCGGCGCGTGCTCCTTGGCGAGCGCCAGGTGGCGGGAAAGTTCGGCCGGGTCCTGCCAGGGCGCCGCCTGCGCGGGGTCGCCGGCCTTGTACAGCGCCTCCCCCACGTACAGCTGGGTCGAGCTGCCGCGCGCCACCTCCGCCCACCAGGGCAGCAGCTTGGCGTAGTCGGCGGCGGCGAAGCCGATGTTCCAGTACAGCTGCGGGACGATGTAGTCGATCCAGCCCTCCCGCACCCACCTGCGGGTGTCCGCGTACAGATCGTCGTACGTCTCCACCCCGGCCCGGCTGTCCGAACCCGCCGGATCCGTCGAGGCGTTGCGCCACACGCCGAAGGGACTGATCCCGAAGCGGGCGCCCGGCCGGATCTCCTTCACCCGGTCGGCGGTCTCGCGCACCAGCCGGTCGATGTTGTCCCGCCGCCAGGCGGCCCGGTCCGGGAAGCCACCGCCGTGCTCCTCGTAGGCGGCGTCGTCGTCGAACGTCTCCCCCGCCACCGGGTAGGGGTAGAAGTAGTCGTCGAAGTGCACGCCGTCGACGGGGTAGCGGGCCACCGCGTCCAGCATCGCGTCCTCGACGAAGGCCCTGACCTGGGGCAGCCCCGGGTTGTAGAACAGCTTCCCGCCGTAGGCGACCACCCAGTCCGGGTTGCGGCGGGCGGGGTGCGAGGCCGCGAGCCGGGTCGGGTCGGCGTGGGCGGCGACCCGGTAGGGGTTGAACCAGGCGTGCAGCTTCAGGCCCCGGGCGTGCGCCTCCTCGACCGCCGTGCCCAGCGGGTCCCAGCCGGGGTCCTTGCCCTGGGTGCCGGTGAGGTACTGCGACCACGGCTCGTACGGCGAGGGCCACAGGGCGTCGGCCGTGGGCCGAACCTGGAAGACGACGGTGTTGAGGCGGTTGCGGACGGCCGTGTCCAGGTGGGTGAGGAGCTCGGAGCGCTGCTGCGAGGCGGACAGGCCCGGCTTCGACGGCCAGTCACGGTTGGCCACCGTCGCCAGCCACACTCCCCGCATCTCGGAGACCGGCGCGCCGCCCCTGCGCCCGGGGGCGGCCGATGCCGCGGGCGTCATCGCGAAAGCCGACAGCGCCGCCACGGCGAACGCCCTGCGTGAGACTCGTCCCATGCGCATGCCCCAAATGCCGCGGATCCGCCCGGTCGCGGATCGCTCCGCGCCCAGCATGCCCGAACCGGGCCCGCCCCCTGCGATCGATCATCGATACTTGGCGGTAACGTGCACGAACGGAGCAGGCGCCGGGACCCGGCCGGCCTGCCCGGTCGTGGATCAGCAGCGAAAGGGACGATGTGACGGACACCCCAGCGGGAGACATTGCACGCGTCGGAGTCGTGGGCTGCGGTCAGATGGGCGCGGGAATCGCCGAGGTGTGCGCCCGGGCCGGCCTGGACGTCATGGTCGCCGAGACCACCGGCGAGGCCCTGGAGATCGGCCGCACCCGGCTGTTCACCTCCCTGGCCAAGGCAGCCGAGCGCGGCAAGATCACCGAGGAGGAGCAGCAGGCCACGCTGGCCCGCCTGAGCTTCACCACGGACCTCGGCGAGTTCGCCGACCGTGACCTCGTGATCGAGGCGGTCGTCGAGAACGAGCAGGTCAAGACCGAGATCTTCCAGGTGCTCGACCAGGTCGTGACCCGGCCGGACGCCATCCTGGCCTCCAACACCTCCTCCATCCCGCTGGTGAAGCTGGCGGTGGCGACCTCGCGGCCGGACCAGGTCATCGGCATCCACTTCTTCAACCCCGCCCCGGTGCAGAAGCTCGTCGAGCTGATCCCGGCGCTCACCACGTCCGAGGGCACGATCAGCCGGGCCCAGCTGTTCACCGAGAAGCTGCTCGGCAAGCACGCGATCCGCGCCCAGGACCGGTCCGGCTTCGTGGTGAACGCGCTGCTGATCCCGTACCTGCTCTCCGCGATCCGTATGTTCGAGACAGGCATCGCCAGCCGTGAGGACATCGACAACGGCATGGAGATGGGCTGCGCCCACCCCATGGGCCCGCTCAAGCTCTCCGACCTGATCGGCCTGGACACGGTCGCCTCGGTCGCGCAGTCGATGTACGAGGAGTACAAGGAGCCGCTGTACGCCGCTCCCCCGCTGCTGCAGCGCATGGTCGACGCGGGCCGCCTGGGCCGCAAGACGGGCTCGGGCTTCTACACCTACGGCTGACCGCCCGGCCGCGGCCGCCACCTCAGCGCCGCCGCTCCTCCGGCCACGGACGGACGCGGCGGCGTCCCCATTCCACCGCCTGCTCGTTGAGGCGGCGGCGCAGCCATCCCATCCACAGGGCGAGCGGAGTGGCCACGAGGGCCACCAGCAGCGCCGTGCCCCATCCCGTGCCACCGGAGGAGTACCGGATCACCACGGCCATGAGGGCGTAGAGCGCCAGCGCGATCGCCACGTCCTTCTGCCACTTCGTCATGACCCCCGAGTACCCTCCGAGGCCGATTACGGACGGTCAGATTTCGGCCAAGCAGCGGGCCCGGCACCGGAATTGGTGCCGGGCCCGCGGCATTCACACACCGTGTGCGCGCCGGGCTCGCATATGCCCCTCGCACACTCTCCCCAGGCGCCCACCAGGGGAGTTGACTCCTGTGCGCAGACCAGGGATGTGTCATGACTACGGAAAGGAGCGGACTCGTGACCGTCGATCCCGAACATCCCGTCGTCCATGGAGAACTCGCAGAGTTACGACGCCGCCTCGATGTGGCGTACGCCCGCGTCGAGGGCGGCCTGGCCCTGCTCAGTCACCGCACCCAGGAGACCGCCAAGGAGATCGAGGAACTCAACACCCGGATCCACACACTGGAACACGCGCGCTGGCCGCTGCCCGCGGTAGCCGCCCTCACCGCCGTGGGTGCCCTCGTCGTGGCGATCTGGCAGGCGTTCGGACGGTAGGCCACACCGGGTCAGGGCAACGTGTCCTGTCCGAGCCTGAGATGGTGCAGCAGAAGTAACGCGGCCGCCATGTTGGCGGCCGGGACCTCGCCGCGGGCGACCATGTCGGGGACGAGTTTGAGGGGCACCCATTCCCGGCGGTCCGACTCGAAGTCGTCCACGGGGTGCCCGACGTACTCGCCCTCGTCGGCCCAGTACACGTGGTGCCGGGCGTCGGTGAGCCCGTTGGACGGCTCCACGCTCATCAGGTGGTGCAGGGGTCCCGGCCGCCAGCCGGTCTCCTCCTCCAGTTCCCTGGCGGCCGCGCGGGCGACGTCCTCGCCGTCCTCCACGACCCCCGCCGCGAGTTCCCACCCCCAGCTGTCCGTGATGAAGCGGTGCCGCCACAGCAGCAGCACCTCGTTGGCCTCGTTGACCACCGTGGCGACGGCGACCGGGCGCAGCCGGATGAGGAAGTGGTCCAGGTGCCGGCCGTCCGGCAGTTCGACATCCGCCAGGTTGACGCTGAACCAGCGATTTGAGTACACAGTCTGTTCGTTGTGTTTCGTCCACTGCACGGTTCTGCCACCTTCCGTCGAGTAAGGGGCAATATCGCAGCAGGGACGTGAGGACAGCAGGCGCACGGGAAGCGGTGCGGGATCAGGCGGGTGACCCGCCCACGGGGTCTACAGCGGTACGCGCAGGGCCCCGTCGATGAGTTCGGCGGCCTCGGACGTACCGGCGCACCCACTGCGCACCAGGTGCTCGCGCACCGCGCGCAGCCGGTCGCGCAACCGCTGGGACTCCATGCCACGGGCCTGCTCGGCCATCTGCACGGCGATGGCGACGGCCTTGTCGGCGTTGCCTTGCCGCAGCTCGATGGTGCTGAGCATCGCGAGCCGGTGCACACGCCCCCGGTCGTGCGCCGGGTTGTCGACGGCGGCCGCTGCGTGCTCCCCGGCGGCCGCGATCTCCCCGAGGCTGAGCAGCGCCTCCGCCACCTGGACGTTGACCAGGCCCGGCTGGACATAACCGGTCTCGTCGGGCTCGTAGCCGCGCCGGATGCGCTCGGCGGCCTGCTCGGCGCGCCGGATGCAGGACAGGGCACTGCCGCCGTCGCCGAGATGCGCGTACGCCTTGGCCTGCATCGCGTAGAGGTCGGAGGCGAGCGCCGGGGTGATGTGCTTGCCGGCCGCCCGCAGCGCGGCCTCCGCGAAGGCGACGGCCTGCCGGTACTCGCGCATGAACAGCGACTGGTTGACCAGCAGGGCGATGACGTACGCCCCGAGTCCCCGGTCCCCGCTGGCCTTGGCCAGGCGCAGCGCCTGGTGGAAGTAGCGCTGGGCGAGGCCGTGCGCGTCGGAGTCGTAGGCGCAGATGCCGGCGACGGCGACCAGTCCGCCGGTGGCGCGGTGCAGCTGGCGGCCGGTCTCGTCGGTGTAGCTGCCGCGCAGCAGCGGAGCGGCCTCGGCGTTGAGGAAACCGACGATCCGGGCGCGCGTCGCGATGCCTCCGGCCTTGCGGTACATCTGCTCGTAGTGGGTGCGGGCCGCCCGCAGCATCTCCAGGTCGCCCGGGGTGACCCGGTGTCTGCCGCCCCGGGAGACGTCGACGTCCTCGGGCGGGTTCTCCCACTCCCACACGGGCATCACGGCGGGCGTGCCGGTGAGAGCGGGCGCGCCCAGGATGTGCGGGCGCTGCTGCTGGTCGGAGCGCCACAGGGCGGTGGCCCGTTCGACGAACCCGGAGAGCGAGCCGGTGTGCGGGGCGGACGGCTCGCCGGGCACGCCGAGGCCGATGTCGTCGAGCGTGACCTGTCGTTGCAGCCGGGCGGCGAGCACCTCGCAGATCAGGTCGGGCACCTGGCCCCGGGGCCGCTGCCCCTTCAGCCACCGGGCGACGGCGGTGTGTTCGTAGCGCAGGGACAGACCGCGTGCCCGTCCCGCCTGATTGACGTGTGCGGCAAGCCCCGCGTGCGAGATCCCCGCCTCGTCCAGGATCGCGTCGAGCAGAGTGTTGGGCTGCATGTGGGCCCCCCGGGTGGCTCGGTGCGGACAGATTAGTGGTTCCGGGTTCACACGGGGTGTGAACGGAGTGCTCGAATCCGCGCTGTGTGCGCGCTGTCGCTCACAGTCGCCGGCCGGTTGACTGAAATGCCTCGCAAGAGGCCGGCCGGGCCGCCGGCTCCCCCTCGTACAGTGCGGCGGCCCGTCACCGCCGTCCGCCCGGCCGCCTGCCCGACACTCCGTGGCGGGGCGGACGGCATCGCCGGCCCACCGGGCGTACGCCGCCGCGGCATCAGAGGTGCTTCGCCGGCCGTGGGCACGTGGCCGGTTGCGCGGCTCCCCGCGCCCCGGGCGGCCCGCCCGGGCCGTTGGTCAGCACCAGCAGGGCGATGTCGTCGGCCGGTGCGCCGCGGACGTGGTGCCGCAGCGCCGTGGAGACGCGGTGGAGCACCTCCCGCGAGGAGGTGGGCCCGTCCCGCACGGCGCGCTCCAGGACGTCCGCCAGGGGGAAGAACCGGCCGCGCCCGTCCCGCGCGTCCTGGGCCCCGTCCGTGTGGAGGAACAGGCCGTCACCGGGGCGCAGACACCCCAGCCGGACGGTGGGCAGGTCGGTGTCCGGCAGCGGGAACAGCCCCAGGGGCGGATACGGGTCACCGGCGGCGAGCTGCGCCACCTGGGAGCCGCTGAGCCGGTACGGCCACGGGTGACCGCAGTTCAGCGCGAGGATTTCGCCGTCCGCCCGGACCTCCACCAGCAGCAGGGTCACGAACTCCTCGATGTCGCCGGTGGGATGCTGCCGGCGCAGGTGCCGGTCCAGGGCGCGCTCCAGCCGGCGCAGCACACCGCCGAGGTCCTTCTCGTCGTGTGCCGCCTCGCGGAAGCAGCCGAGCATGGCGGCGGCGGTGCCGAGCGCGCCGATCCCGTGCCCGCGGACGTCGCCCATCACGGCCCGGACGCCGTGGTCGGTGGCGACGACCTCGTACAGGTCGCCGCCGATGGCGGCGCCGCGCTCCGCCGACACCTGGGCGGCGGCGACGTCCAGCCCGCCGACGTGGGACGGCGGCGGTCGCAGCAGCGCGTGCTGAGCGGCGCCCGCGATCCGGCGCAGCTGCCGCAGCTCACGCGTCAGCGACCGCCGCACGTGGACGATCAGCCCGGTGCCGACCACGAAGAAGACGGCGCTGGTGAGAATGCGCGACGGAAGATCGTTCTGCTGGGCGAGCGGACAGGCCAGCTTGTACACGACGGCCGCCGCGCCCCACACCGCCGGCAGTCCGAGGCAACGCATCCGGCCTCTGACGCGGATCATGCCGATGGCCCCCCATCAGGCCCCTGACACACAGAATCGGACCGGCCCGAGAAGGCCGGTCCGATTCTGTGGGACAGTCCACCCGAAAAGGCGGGATCGCCCACCTTTACCACTCGAACGAGTGAGGTGACCCTAGCTCCGCAGCTCGGCCCCCACCCGCTCACCGGCGAGGGCGACGGCCGCGTCCCGGGCGGCGGACGCCTCGTCCACGGTCAGGGTCCGGTCGGCCGCCCGGAACCGCAGCGCGTAGGCGAGCGACTTGCGGCCGTCGCCCAGCTGCTCGGCGTTCTCGTACACGTCGAACAGCCGGATCGACTCCAGCAGCTCACCGGCCCCGTCGCGCAGGGCCTCCTCGACCTCCGCGGCCGGCACGACGGCGTCGACGACCAGGGCCACGTCCTGCGTGGCGACGGGGAAGGTGGAGATCCGCGGGGCCCCCACCGTGGCGTCGCCCGCCGACTCCACCGCGTCCAGGTCCAGCTCCATCGCACACGTGCGCGCCGGCAGGCCCAGGGCCTTCACGACCCGCGGGTGCAGTTCACCGGCGTGGCCCACGACCCGCTCGGCACCGTCCACGGTCACGGCCAGCTCCGCGCACCGGCCCGGGTGCCACGGCCCGTACTGGCCCTTGCGCACGATCAGGTCGGCACCGGCCTCACGGGCGACGGACCGCGCCGCCTCGACCGCGTCGGCCCAGTCCGCCGGACGGCCCTTGCCCCACCAGCCGGCCTGCTCGCGCGCACCGGCGAGCACGACGGCGACGTGCCGCGGCTGCTCGGGCAGGGCCGCGTTCAGCTCGGCGAGCTCCTCGTCGGTGGGACGGCGGTCGACGGGCAGCACGGCGGCGACGCGCCGCTCCTCGCGCGGCCGGAAGACCAGGCCCGACTCGAACAGCGCGAGGTCGTGCGAGCCCCGGCCGTCGTTGCGGCGGAGCGCGGCGAGCAGACCCGGCAGCAGCGTCGTGCGCAGCGCGGGCTCCTCGTCGCTCAGCGGGTTGCTGAGCTTCACGACCCGGCGGGCCGGGTCGTCCTTGTCCAGGCCGAGCTGGTCGAAGACCTGCTCGCCGATGAAGGGGTAGTTCAGCGCCTCGACGTAGCCGGCGCCGGCCAGGGCGCGGCCGACGCGGCGGTGCAGCCGCTGCCGGTCCGTCAGGCCGAGGCCGGCCGGCGGCTTGGGCAGCGTGGAGGGCAGGTTCTCGTAGCCCTCCAGCCGGATGACCTCTTCGGCCAGGTCGTTCGGGTCGGTCAGGTCGGGCCGCCAGGACGGCACGGTGACCAGGAGCTCGTCCTGCCCGTACACGTCGCAGCCGATCTCCTGCAGCCGCCGGACGACGGTCTCGCGGCCGTAGGCGACGCCCGCGACCTTGTCCGGGTGGTCGGCCGGGATGGTGATGGTGCGCGGCGCGCTCGGCGCGAGGACCTCGGTGACACCGGCCTCGGCGGTGCCGCCGGCGAGGAGGACCAGCAGGTCGACCGTGCGCTGCGCGGCAGCGGCGGCGGCCTGCGGGTCGACGCCGCGCTCGAAGCGCCGGGACGCCTCGGAGGACAGCTTGTGCCGGCGGGCCGTGCGCGCGATCGACACCGCGTCGAAGTGCGCGGCCTCGATGACGACGTCCGCGGTGGCGTTCTCCGTGTCGTCGTGGTCGGCGATCTCCGTGTTGGCGCCGCCCATGACACCGGCGAGACCGATCGGGCCGCGGTCGTCGGTGATCACCAGGTCCTCGGCGTCCAGCGTGCGCTCCACGCCGTCGAGGGTGGTGAGCTTCTCGCCCGGCTCCGCGCGGCGCACACCGATGGTGCCCTGGACCAGGGACCGGTCGTAGGCGTGCAGCGGCTGGCCCAGCTCCATCATCACGTAGTTGGTGACGTCGACGGCGAGCGAGATCGGGCGCATGCCGACCTTCTGCAGCCGGCGCTGGAGCCAGATCGGCGAGCGGGCCTCGGCGCTCAGGCCGGTGACCGTGCGGGCCGTGAAGCGGTCGCAGCCGGTCGGGTCGGAGATCCGCACCGGGTACCCGTACGCGTTCGGGCCGGGCACGTCGATCAGGGCCGGGTCGCGCAGCGGCAGGCCGTAGGCGATGGCGGTCTCGCGGGCGACGCCGCGGATGGACAGGCAGTAGCCGCGGTCGGGCGTGACGGCGATGTCGAGGACCTCGTCGACCAGTTCCAGCAGCTCGACGGCGTCCTTGCCGACCTCGGTCTCCGGCGGCAGCACGATGATGCCCTTGGTGCCGTCGTCGCCCATGCTCAGCTCGTCGCTGGAGCAGATCATGCCGCGCGACATCCTGCCGTAGGTCTTGCGCTCGGCGATCTGGAAGTCACCGGGCAGGACGGAGCCGGGCAGGGCCACGACAACCTTGTCGCCGACGGCGAAGTTGCGGGCGCCGCAGACGATCTCCTGGGGCTCGCCGGTGCCGTTGGCCCGGCCGACGTCGACGGTGCAGAAGCGGATCGGCTTCTTGAACTCCGTCAGCTCCTCGATGGTCAGCACCTGGCCGACGACCAGCGGGCCCTTGAGGTCGGCGCCGAGCCGCTCGACGGTCTCGACCTCCAGACCGGCCGAAATGAGCTTGGCCTGGACGTCCCGGCCGGTCTCCGTCGCCGGCAGGTCGACGTACTCCCGCAGCCAAGAAAGCGGGACCCGCATCAGATCTCCATCCCGAACGGCCGGGTGAACCGGACGTCACCCTCGACCATGTCTCGCATGTCCTCGACGTTGTGGCGGAACATCAGCATCCGCTCGATGCCGAACCCGAAGGCGAAGCCGCTGTACTTCTCCGGGTCGACCCCGCAGGCCCGCAGCACGCGGGGGTTGACCATGCCGCAGCCGCCGAGCTCGATCCAGCCCTCGGAGGAGCAGGTGCGGCAGGCACGGTCGGGGTTGCCGACGGACTCGCCCTTGCAGACGTAGCAGAGCATGTCCATCTCGGCGCTGGGCTCGGTGAACGGGAAGTAGTTCGGCCGCAGCCGGGTCTTCATGTCCGCGCCGAACAGGGACCGGACCATGTGGTCCAGGGTGCCCTTGAGGTCGGCCATCGTCAGGCCCTCGTCCACCGCGAGCAGCTCGATCTGGTGGAAGACCGGCGTGTGCGTCGCGTCCAGCTCGTCGGTGCGGAACACCCGGCCGGGGCAGACGATGTAGACCGGCAGCTCACGGTCGAGCAGGGCGCGCGCCTGCACCGGGGAGGTGTGCGTGCGCAGCACGACGCCGGAGCCGGACTCCTCGGTGCCCTTGGGGCCCTGCACGAAGAAGGTGTCCTGCATCTGCCGGGCCGGGTGGTCGGGCAGGAAGTTGAGCGCGTCGAAGTTGAACCACTCCGCCTCGGCCTCCGGCCCCTCGGCGACCTCGTAGCCCATGGCCACGAAGACGTCGGCGACCCGCTCCATCATGGTGGTGAGCGGGTGGCGGGCGCCGGACGGCACGCGGTCGTAGGGCAGCGTGACGTCCACCGCCTCCTCGACCAGCACGCGGGCGTCCCGCTCGGCCTCCAGCTCCGTCTGGCGCGCGGCGAGGCCCTTGTTGACGGCGCCGCGGGCCTGGCCGACGCGCTTGCCGGCCTCGGCCTTGGCGTGCGGGGGCAGGGCGCCGATCTCGCGGTTGGCGAGGGCCAGCGGCGAGGCGGGGCCGGTGTGGGCGACCTTGGCCTCGTGCAGCGCGTCGAGGGAGTCCGCGGCGGCGAAGGCGGCGAGCGCCTCGTCCCGCATGCGCTCGATCTCTTCCGGTTTCAACGCCTCGACCTCTACCGGGTCGTACGACTTATTCGGTGCCGACATCTCTTCCCGTGCTTCCGATTGTCCCCCAGCTGCCGCTGGGAGGTGCCCCCTGGCTGAAGGTCCCCGTCACCGACTCCGACGGCCGTCTACGGGACACAAAGGTGCCAATGGCCGAGTCTAACGGGGTGGAGGTATACGAATGCGCCCGTGGTCCTCAGGCGAGATACGCCGGGGCCGCCACGGGCAACGTAAATCGGAACTCGGCGCCGGCGCCGGGGGCGCGGCCGACCGTGATGGTGCCGCCGTGGGCCTCGACGATGCCCTTGACGATGTAGAGCCCGAGGCCCGTGCCGCCGCGCTTGCTGCCCCGCCAGAAGCGGGTGAAGACGCGGTTCATGGACTCCTCCGGGATGCCGGGCCCCTCGTCGCTCACCGTGACCGACGTGCCGGTGTCCTCACCCTCCCGGGGGGACGCCGTGGCCGTGATGTCGATCGTGACAGTTCCCTCGCCGTGCCGCACGGCATTTTCCAGCAGGTTGCTGAGCACCTGGTCGATCTTGTCGGGGTCGGCCCACAGGTCGGGCAGCGGCTGCTGGACGCGCAGCAGGAAGCGGTCGGCGGGCTGCCCGGAGGCGACGTAGGCCTGGATGTGGCGTCCGACGGCGGCGCCGATGTCGACGGGCTGGCGGCGCACCTCCAGGCGGCCGGAGTCGATGCGCGAGATGTCGAGCAGTTCGGCGATCAGCCGGGTGACGCGGTCGGCGTCGGCGTCGACGGTCTCCAGCATCAGCCGCTTCTGGTCGTCGGTGAACCGTTCCCACTTGGCGAGCAGGGTGGCGGTGAAGCCCTTGACGGAGGTGAGCGGGGAGCGCAGCTCGTGGGCGACGGTGGCGATCAGCTCGGCGTGGCTGCGCTCGGTGCGGCGGCGTGCCTCGGTGTCGCGCAGGGTGACGATCAGGCGCCGCACGGGTCCGGTGGGGTGGCTGCGGACGTAGCGCGCGGAGACCAGCACCTCGCGTCCGCCGGGCAGCAGGAGGTTGCGCTCGGGCTGTCCGACCCGGATGGCGAGGCCGCCGTAGGGGTCGGTCAGCTGCCACCAGCGGCGCCCTTCGAGGTCCTCTAACGGCAGGGCCTTCTCCAGGCTCTGCCCGAGGGCGTCGCGGGCGCGGACGGCGGTGATGCGCTCGGCGGCGGCGTTGAAGCAGAGGACGCGGCCCTGCTCGTCGGCGACGACGAGCCCGTCGGGCAGGTGGTCGGGGTCGATGCCGAGCCCGGCGAGATCACCGGACGGCCGGGACGCGGCGGTCGGGCTCCCGGCGTCCCGGGCCCCCGGTGCGCTGCTCGTGCCGACGCTCATCCCCGTACCCCACCTCTCAGGCTCCGCGGAGGGTCCCTGAGCTGGTCACCCTACTAGTTCCCGGTGACGGAGCGGCACCCTCCGGGGGCGCGCTGTGCACGCGCCGACGCATAGAGACATACGGCGGCGGCGGTGGCGAGGTTCAGGCTCTCGGCCTTCCCGTGGATCGGGACGCGTACGACGGCGTCGGTGAGGGCGCGGGTCTCCTCCGGCAGACCCCAGGCCTCGTTGCCGAAGACCCAGGCGGTGGGCCCGCCCATGGTGCCCTTGTCGAGTTCGTCGTCGAGGTCGCGGTCGCCCGCCCCGTCGGCGGCGAGGACGCGGACACCGGCGGCGCGCAGCGCCTCGACGGCCCGCTCCACGGGGACGCCGACGGCGACGGGCAGGTGGAACAGCGAGCCGACGGAGGCGCGGACGGCCTTGGGGTTGTAGACGTCGACGGAGGCGTCGGTCAGTACGACCGCCTCGGCGCCGGCGGCGTCGGCGCAGCGCAGCACGGTGCCCGCGTTGCCGGGGTCGCGGACGTTGGCGAGGAGGGCGACGAGCCGCGGGCGGGCCGCGAGGACCTCCTCGAAGGGCGTGTCGAGGAACCGGCAGATCCCGACGAGGCCCTGGGGGGTGACGGTGGTGGAGATGTCGGCGATGACCTGCTCGGCGGCCAGGTGCACCCGCGCTCCGGCGTCCCGGGCGGCCCCGACGATGTCGGCGTGCCGGTCGGCGGTCTCCGGCGTCGCGAACAGCTCCACGAGCGTGGCCTCGCCCCCGGCCCGGTGCCCGGCCGCCTCGCGCACGGCCTGCGGTCCCTCCGCGAGGAACAGCCGCTCCTTCCCCCGGAAGTTCCGCTTGGCCAGCCGGCGTGCCGCCAGGACGCGGGCGGAGCGGGGGGAGATGAGCTCGGGGGTGGCAGGGGACATCCTGTTCGCTTTCTCGTAGCTGCACAGCAGGACCCGCAGGCCGTCCGGCCTGCGGGTCCTGTCAGTCACATCGGCCAGAAGCCGGCGTCAGGCCGCCTTGGGGGCGTTGACGTCGCTCGGCAGCGCCTTCTGGGCGACCTCGACGAGCGCGGCGAACGCACCGGCGTCGTTGACGGCCAGCTCGGCCAGGATCTTGCGGTCGACCTCGACGTTGGCCGCCTTCAGACCCTGGATGAAGCGGTTGTAGGTCATGCCGTTGGCGCGGGCAGCGGCGTTGATGCGCTGGATCCACAGCTGGCGGAAGTCACCCTTGCGCTTCTTGCGGTCGTTGTAGTTGTAGACCAGCGAGTGGGTGACCTGCTCCTTGGCCTTGCGGTACAGGCGCGAACGCTGACCGCGGTAGCCGGAGGCCTGCTCGAGGATCGCCCGGCGCTTCTTGTGGGCGTTGACTGCCCGCTTGACGCGTGCCACTTCTTAACTCCTTGTAGCGGGGCCGCGGTGATCCTCACACGGCCCGAATTCGATTGGGTCCCGGTCCTGACGTGCGGCGCTCACGCGCCGGGCGTCACTTGCCGAGAAGCTTCTTGATCTTCGCGGCGTCGCCCGGGGCCATCTCGGCGTTGCCGGTGAGGCGACGCGTCACACGGGACGACTTGTGCTCGAGCAGGTGGCGCTTGCCGGCGCGCTCGCGGAGCACCTTGCCGGAGCCGGTGATCTTGAAGCGCTTGCTGGCACCGCTGTGCGACTTGTTCTTCGGCATAGCGCCGTTCTCTCCTCGTCGGTGGCGCTCCGGTGCCCGGTCGTGAAACCGGGCACGGTGGAGCGTCGTCTTGTTTCGGTTGCTTCCTGGGACTGGCGTCCCGGGGAGTCACGCCTCGGCGGGCTCCTCAACCGGCGCCTCGGTCTCCGCGGCGTTCTGCGACTTGCCGGGGTTGGCCTTCGCGTCCGCCTTGCGGGCTTCCTGCGCCTGGCGAGCCTCGGCCATCGCCTCGGTCTTCTTCTTGTGCGGACCGAGGACCATGATCATGTTGCGGCCGTCCTGCTTCGGGTTCGACTCCACGAACCCGAGGTCGGCCACGTCCTCCGCGAGACGCTGCAGCAGCCGGTAGCCCAGCTCGGGCCGGGACTGCTCGCGACCACGGAACATGATCGTGATCTTGACCTTGTCGCCCTGCTTGAGGAACCGAACGACGTGACCCTTCTTGGTGTCATAGTCGTGCGGGTCGATCTTCGGCCGGAGCTTCATCTCCTTGATGACCGTGTGCGCCTGGTTCTTGCGCGCCTCACGGGCCTTCATGGCCGACTCGTACTTGAACTTCCCGTAGTCCATGAGCTTGCACACGGGCGGACGGGCGTTCGCCGCGACCTCGACCAGGTCCAGGTCGTACTCCTGCGCAAGCTCCAGTGCCTTGGCCAGGGGGACGATGCCCACCTGCTCACCACTGGGACCGACAAGTCGCACCTCGGGAACGCGAATCCGGTCGTTGATGCGGGGCTCGGCGCTGATGGATCCTCCTCGGTAGCACCACGCGACGGTCTGGCGGACGGCCGCGTAACGTCTCTTTTCGACAGACCTAACCGCGCCGAAGCAAGAAAAATGCCCCGGACGATTCCCAGGCGGGGCTCCTCGAACTACCGGAGCACCGTCGCGGGGGAACCGCGGGGCGCGCTTTCGGACGGATCGCCGCCGCTGGGACGGGACCGTCTGACCGGTGACCCGACGCCCTGAGGGCGGTCAGGTGGGAGTTCGAAAGCCTCCACTTGTGGGTCGGGCTCGCGGGCCGTGAGGCATACGTGTCCGACCGGTCGTTACACGAGGTTACCAGCAATGGCCAGGAAGGGCTAACCGGGCGCGTCGGGGCCTGGTGCGGCGCCGCCGCGTCCTGCGCCTATCGTGTGGGGCATGAGTGAGACCCCTCCTGAGTCCCCCGACTTCGACGCCATGGCCCGCGACATCGCCGAGGTCCCGGCGGTCGAGGTGATCGTGACGGTCGCCGTCAACCTGATGAGCGCGGCCGCCGTGAAGCTCGGTCTGACCGAGGAGGGCGACAAGCACAAGGACCTGGACGAGGCCCGCAAGCTGGTGCACGCGCTGGCCGGTCTGCTGGACGCGTCCACGACCGAGATCAGCTCGTTCCACGCGGCCCCCCTGCGCGACGGCCTGAAGTCGCTGCAGCTGGCCTTCCGCGAGGCCTCGCTCGTCCCGGACGAGCCCGGCCAGGGCCCGGGCGAGAAGTACACGGGCCCGGTCTACGGCTAGCGGGTCGCGCGGCGCGCTGCAGTACCGCGCCGGCGTTCTGCGCAGGTCGTCCAGCGCAGGTCGTCCAGCGCAGCTCGTTCAGCGTACGAAGAGGGGCTCGCCCGGGGGTGTGGCCTCGGCCGGCAGCAGTGCCAGGTCGAGGCCGCGCACCAGGCGGGCCCGCAGTGTTTCGTCGGCGGCCAGACGCTCGGCGACGGCCCGCGCGGCCTCGGCCGGGGCCGCGGACGGATCCAGGACCAGGGCCAGGGTGCCGTCGGCCTGCCCGGGGCCGAGGTGGGCGCGCAGCACGGCGGGCTCGGCGGCCACGGCCTCGCGTACGGCTGCGACGACGGCCGGGTCGGCCAGCGGGTCGGTGCTGGCGCGGCCCTCCGCCAGGGCGAGCAGGGCGGGGCCGGTGAGTTCGAACGGCACGGGTCCGGCCAGGTCCAGCACGATCGTGTCGGCCTTCTCGTGCGCTGCGGCCTGCAGCGCCTGGTGCAGCGGTACGGCGACGGGGCGGGCCCCGGGATCCCAGCGCGCGAGGGAGTCGGTGGAGGTGAAGGCCGGCAGGGCGGTGCGGTTCCCGGCCTTGAGGGTCGGTACGGCCATGTCGCTGGTCTTCTCGCGGCGCAGTCCCCGCTCGTCCTCCTCGACCTCGCCGAGCACGGCCACGACGGGCACCAGCAGCCGGGCGCCCCTGAGCGCCTCCAGCACGGGACCGACGGCGGTGCGGTCCGCGGACCAGGCGGCGAGGGCCGCGCTCAGCCGGGGGTCGGCGGAGCCGTCGTCGTCGGAGAAGCCGGGGTCGGGGATGTTCTTGTTCGCCACGGTCGTCGACCCTATCGGCCGGGCGGCGCCGGCCCGGCGGCGGCTCAGTGGTCCTGGTGGCCCGTGCGCCGGCCGCGCCACAGGACCACCGCCGCGACCAGCAGCACACCGCCGGCGCCGCCCGCGAGGGGGGCGGCCCAGCCGGCGGTGCCGTCGCCGGAGGTGGCGGCGTCCGGGCCGCTGCCGAAGTACCGCTCACCGTAGGACGCCGACTGCAGGTCCTGGGGCTTCAGCCGGGCCGCGGCCCTGATGGCGGCGGCCGGGTCGACGAAGCCGAAGCCGCGCGAGTCGTCGCGGCCGCCGACGGGGGCGTTGCGGGCGGTGTCCTCCAGGAGCGTCTTGATCTGGGCCGGGGTCAGGCCCGGGTGGGCGGCCTTGACCAGGGCGGCGGCGCCGGAGACGAAGGCGGCGGCGGCGCTGGTGCCCCAGCCCTCGTAGTACTTGTGGTCCGGGTCGGCGATGACGACGTCGACGCCGGGCGCGCTGACGGTGGCGTACCAGCGGCGGGTGGAGAAGGAGGCGCGGGTGCCCGCGCGGTCGACGGCGGTGGCGGCGATGACGCCCGGGTAGGCCGCCGGGTAGGAGATGCGGTCGCCCTTCTCGCCGCCGTTCCCGGCGGAGGCGACGACGACCACGCCCTTCTTCAGGGCGTACTGGATCGCCTGGTCCTCGGTGGGTTCCGGGTGGGCGGAGGCGGAGTCGTCGCCGAGGGAGAGGTTGATGACGTCGGCGCCGTGGTCGGCGGCCCAGCGGATGCCCTCGGCGAGGGCGTTGCCCCGGGTGCTGCGGGCCTTGGCGCGGGAGGGATCGCCGTCCTCCAGGATCACGCGCACGGGGAGGATCTTCGCCTCGGGGGCGATGCCGAGGACGCCGTCGGCGTTGCCCGGGCCGTGTCCGTGCCCGGCGATGATGCCGGCCATGGCGGTGCCGTGGCGGGCCCAGGCGCGGTCGCCGGGCTCGGCTCCGAAGCCGACCAGGTCCTTGCCGGGCAGGACGTTGCCGGCCAGGTCGGGGTGGTCGGCCTCGACACCGGTGTCCAGGACGGCGACGGTGACGCCGGTGCCCTTCGTGGTCTGCCAGGCCTCGGCGGTGTGCATGGCCTCCAGGGCCCACTGCTGGGCGCGGATGCCGTCGGCCTGGGCGGTGGCGGCCGGGACCAGGGCGAGGCCCGCGGCGAGGAGGACGCTCAGGAGCCCGCCCGCGCGGGAGGTGAGGGCTTTCACGACGGCTGCTCCGTTTTCACGACGGCTGCTCCGTGGCCGAGCGGACGTTCTTGCGGAGGTCGCGTTCGACGCGGTCGGCGAGGCCCTGGGCCTCGTGGCCGAGGCCGGCCTGGGCGGGGGCGGTGGTGGCGCCCGATTCCATGGCGTCCCCGGCGGGCTGGGGGTCGTCGACCGTGCGGCCGTCGGCCCAGCCGGAGACGGCGTAGACGACGACCGGGGCCTCGGTGAGCACGGAGACGGTCCAGGAGGCGCGCTGCCTCGCCCCGAAGTCCGCGGCGGGGGTGTCCTTCGCGGCGTACGGCAGGGGCATCAGGTCGCTGCGGCGGTCCAGGCGTTCCGTGCGGAAGCGGTCGGCGAGGGAGGTCATGGCCGGGGCGTCGGCCTTGGTGAACAGCAGGCCCACGGTGGTGACATGGCTCTCGGTGGCGTCGGTGTAGGTGGCGCGCAGGAGGCGTGCGCAGCCGACCGGGGCGAGGGCCTTGCGGAGCAAGGGGTCGAAGGCGTCCTTGCAGCCGCTGTCCGGGGCGACGGCTATGCGGGTCCAGGTGCGGTCGGCGCCGCCGGGGCCGGCACCGCGGCCCTGGACGGTGCGGGGGAACAACTGGTCGACCGGGACGCTGTGCCAGAGGCTGCCGGCGGCGCTGAACGCGCTGCGCGCGCCCTTCTCGCCGGGGTCGCCGACGAGCCAGCCGCCGGTGACCGCGCCCGACATCAGCCCGAGCCCGAGCACCAGGCAGACGGCGGCTGCGGCGGCCTGCGACGCCCCGCGCCGCCCGAGCGGCCGGGGCCGGGCGTCGCCGTCGTATCCCTCGGGCTCCCCGAACGACACGTGGGGGCGCGTGGCGCCCGGAGCGCCGCCGGGGCTGAGCGGTGCGCTCCAGGAGAGCGCGGGGTCGGGTGAGACGGGGGCGGTGTCCGTGCCCGGCCGGGCGTCGGGACCGGGACGGTGGGCCGGAACGGGCGGAACGGGCCGCTGGAGCGACCGCTGAGGGGGCACGGCGCCGCGCGGCGGCTCGGCGGGGAGGGGCGGGACCGGCCGCTGCGACTCCCCGGTCGCCCTCGTACCGCCGCCCCCGGCCGGGCGCTGCGCGCTGCCGGTTCCGTGCGGTCGCGTGCCGCCCCGCGGGGTCAGGCGAAAGGGGCGGGTGGGTGCCTGGGGCGCGACTTCGCGGTCGCCCTCCGGGCGGGGCGCCGTGTCCGTCAGGCGCGACGACGCGCGGGGCGGCGCGTCCGGGAGGCGGGACGAGGGGTGGGGCGGCGCGTCCGGGAAGCGGGACGACGGGTCGGGCGGCGCGTCCGGGAGGCGGGACGACGGGTCGGGCGGCGGGTCCGGGAAGTGGGACGACGGGTCGGGCGGCGGAGGAGAAGCCGGTTCGTCACGCCGCGCCGCCGCCGCGCCGAAGCTCGGGAAGCGGGGGTTGTGGGGGCGACGGTCGTCCGGGGTGCGGGCAGCGGCCGGGCCCGCCGGGCCGACCGGGGCAGAACCGGTGCCGGCAGCCGTCGGGCTCGCCGGGGCGGAAGCGGTGCCGCCGGCGGTCGGGCCCGCCGGGGTGGAAGCGGTGCGACGGTGGTCGTTCGCGGTGTCGGCTGCGGCCGGGGCCGTCGTGCCCACCGAACCCGTGCGGCGGCGGTCGTCCGACCCGCCCGCAGCGGTCGGGCTCGCCGGGGCAGGAGCGGTGCGACGGTGGTCGTTCGCGGTGCCGGCCGCGGCCTGGCCCGCCGGGCCGACCCGGGCCGAACCGGTGCCGGCAGCCGTCGGGCTCGCCGGGGCGGAAGCAGTGCCGCCGGCGGTCGGGCCCGCCGGGGTGGAAGCGGTGCGACGGTGGTCGTTCGCGGTGCCCGCCGCGGCCTGGCCCGCCGGGCCGACCCGGGCCGAACCGGTGCCGGCAGCCGTCGGGCTCGCCGGGGCGGGAGCAGTGCCGCCGGCGGTCGGGCTCGCCGGGGCGGGAGCGGTGCGACGGTGGTCGTTCGCGGTGCCCGCGGCGGCCGGGCCCGTCGTGCCCACCGAACCCGTGCGGCGGCGGTCGGCCGAGGTGTCGGCGGCTGCGGGGCCGGTGTCGTCCGGGGGCGGGGTGTCGCCGGGGGTGCGGGAGCCGGGGTCCCGGGGGCCGGGCGCGGTGGCCGGGGGCTGGGTGGGGGCCGGTGGATGCGCGGGGCGTGGGGGGAAGGAGGCGCGTGGCGCTTCCGTGCTCATGCACCCCCCGTTTCCTCGGCCCGGGCCGCTTCGCGCGCCGGCCGGTGTCGTTCCGCCCGGGGCCCGGCACCGACTCGTCCGGGCACACATACCCGTACGGACGGAGCGTCATCCCGGCACGGCTGCGCGGCCGGCGGCGTCCGCCGTACGTGCGCGTCACTCTACGGCGTGTCCCGGGGCGAGCGGGAACCAGTCCGCGAGCCCGGGGCATCTGCCCGGAACGTCCCCCTACCCTGCGGTAATCGGGTCTGGCAGGCTGCGTCCATGACTGCGCGCGCCGCCGACCGGGCCCGTTACGACCGGGCCACCGCCCATCTCGACGCCCCTCTCGCGATCGTGGACCTGGACGCCTTCGACGCCAACGCCGACGACCTGGTCCGCCGGGCCGGGGGCAAGCCGATCCGGGTCGCCAGCAAGTCCGTGCGGTGCCGGGCGCTGCTCGAACGCGTCCTGGCCCGGGACGGCTTCGCGGGGATCATGTCGTTCACGCTCGCCGAGTCCCTGTGGCTGGCCCGGTCGGGGTTCGAGGACGTGCTGCTCGCCTACCCGTCCGCCGATCGCGCCGCGTACGCCGAGCTGGCCGGTGATCCCAAGCTCGCCGCCGCCGTGACCGTCATGGTCGACGACGTGGCGCAACTGGACCTGATCGACGCCGCCCGGGGCGGCGGACGCGAAGTCGTGCGGGTGTGCCTGGAGTTGGACACGTCCCTGAGGCTGCTGGGCGGGCGGGTGCGGATCGGCGCCCGGCGCTCGCCGCTGCACTCCCCCGCCGAGGTCGCCGAGATGGCCCGCGCGGTGACCCGGCGGCCCGGCTTCGAGGTCGTGGGCATCATGGCGTACGAGGGTCATGTCGCCGGGGTCGGGGACGCCGTGGCGGGGCGGCCGCTGCGCTCGCGTGCCGTCCGGCTGATGCAGGCCGCCGCCCGGCGCGAACTGGCCGAGCGCCGCGCGGAGGTGGTGCGCGCGGTGCGGGCCGTGGTGCCGGGGCTGGAGTTCGTCAACGGCGGGGGCACCGGCTCGGTGCAGCACACGGCGGCCGAGGACGCGGTCACCGAGATCGCGGCCGGTTCGGGGCTGTACGTGCCGCGGCTGTTCGACAACTACACCTCGTTCCGCGGCAGGCCGGCCGCCCTGTTCGCGCAGCCCGTGGTGCGGCGGCCGGGGGTCGGGGTCGTGACGGTGCTCGGCGGCGGCTATCCGGCTTCCGGTGCGGCCGGGCCGGACCGGTCGCCCGTGCCGTACCTGCCCGAGGGACTGCGCTACGACCCGCAGGAGGGCGCCGGTGAGGTGCAGACACCGCTGCTCGGCTCGCCCGCCGACGACCTGCTGATCGGCGACAAGGTGTGGTTCCGGCACGCGAAGGCCGGTGAGCTGTGCGAGCGGTTCGAGGCGCTGCACCTGGTCGAGGGCGAGGCGGTGACGGCGACCGTGCCGACCTACCGCGGCGAGGGCCACACGTTCCTGTAGCCGGCCATCCGGTCAGTCCGTCGGGCCGATGCTGCTGCCCACGCCGCCGCCGGTGGCCGCGTCGCCCACCGGGCGGATGCCCTTGGTGATGCGGTCCATGTCGGCGAGCGGCGGCCCGTCCTCGCCCGCGTCGAAGACGAACCGGACCAGCACCGGGGACTCGGTGCCGACGCTGGAGGGGAAGACCAGCGACTGGACGTAGCCGCCCGGGCCCTCGGCGGTGTGCACGCGCCAGCGCACGAAGTACCCGGCGCGGCCCGCCACCGCGACCGGCCCGGACTCGACCGGCGTGTGGGACGTCATGCCCCCGTAGGGCTTCCGGCCGATCGCGTCGCGGTCGAAGGCGTCCTCGGCCGCGTCGGAGATGTCCGCCTTGGCGAGGGCCTCGGGTGAGGTCTCGTCGTTCGCGGTCACGGTGCGCGAGATGACCAGGCCGTGGCGGCAGACGGCGCCGTCGCCGGGGCAGTCGTACGTGCCGTCCGTGGTCATGACGACGTCGTCCTGGGCGACGTACCGGGGGCGGACCCAGCCGTCGAGGAGCGGGAAGGTGACGCCGTTGAGCTGGTCCTCGACGACCGAGGGGTCGTCCGGGGACGGCTCGGAGGCGGACTCCTCGGGGGTCGGTTCCGGCGACTCGGGCGCGACGGAGGTGGTGGACGTCGGGGCCGTCCTGGTCTCCGCCCCGCCGTCGTCGCCGCTGCCGAGGACCGCCGCCCCCACGGCGATCGCCGCGACCAGGACGGTCCCCGCCGTGACCAGGGCGACGGTCCTGCCCCGCCCGGTGCCGCCGCCCGTGGGCGTGGGCACCGGGACGGTGGGGGCCTCGGGGGTGCGGCGGTGCTCGGTCCAGGCCGTGCCGTCCCACCAGCGCTGCAGGTGCGGTGCGTGCGGGTCCGGATACCAGCCGGGCGGGGGCGTCATGCTCATCCCGGCACTGTAGGCCGCGCCCCGGGCCGCGCGGACGCGACCTACAGGGGTGTGACGTACGCCCCCGAGATGCCGCCGTCGACGAGGAAGTCGGTGGCGTTCACGAAGGAGGAGTCGTCGCTGGCGAGGAAGGCCACGGCGGCGGCGATCTCGTCGGCTTCGGCGAAGCGGCCCAGTGGGATGTGGACCAGGCGGCGGGCGGCCCGCTCCGGGTCCTTGGCGAACAGCTCCTGCAGCAGCGGGGTGTTGACCGGCCCCGGGCACAGGGCGTTGACCCGGATGCCCTCGCGGGCGAACTGCACGCCCAGTTCCCGGGACATGGCGAGGACGCCGCCCTTGGAGGCGGTGTAGGAGATCTGGGAGGTGGCCGCGCCCATCCTGGCCACGAAGGAGGCCGTGTTGATGATGGAGCCCTTGCCCTGGCGCCGCATGTAGGGGATGGCGGCCTTGCAGCACAGGTAGACGGAGGTGAGGTTGACCTCCTGGACGCGCTTCCAGGCCTCCAGGCCGGTCTCCAGGATGGAGTCGTCGTCGGGCGGGGAGATGCCGGCGTTGTTGAAGGCGATGTCGACGCTGCCGTAGGTGTCGTAGGCGGTCCTGAACAGGGCCTCGACCTCCTCGGGGTCGGTGACGTCGACCTTGACGAAGGTGCCGCCGGTCTCCTCGGCGGCGGCCTTGCCGCGGGTCTCGTCGACGTCGCCGCAGACGACGTGCGCGCCCTCGGAGGCGAGACGGCGGGCGGCGGCCAGTCCGATGCCGCTGCCGGCTCCGGTGACGACGGCGGTACGGCCGGCCAGGCGGCGGCAGATGATGTCCTGGGCAGTCACTGTGCGGGGCCCTCCGTGCTGATGAAGACGTTCTTGGTTTCGGTGAAGGCGGCCAGGGCGTCGGGGCCGAGTTCGCGGCCGACGCCGGACTGCTTGTAGCCGCCGAACGGGGTCCAGTAGCGGACGCTGGAGTGGGAGTTGACGGACAGGTTGCCGGCGCGGACGGCCCGGGAGACGCGCAGGGCTCGGCCGATGTCCCGGGTCCAGATG
Organism: Streptomyces sp. NPDC085931; assembly: GCF_044540565.1. Taxonomy (NCBI): domain Bacteria; kingdom Bacillati; phylum Actinomycetota; class Actinomycetes; order Kitasatosporales; family Streptomycetaceae; genus Streptomyces; species Streptomyces sp. NPDC085931. The sequence continues at coordinate 216,369 of NZ_JBITSK010000008.1, read as the reverse complement.
GAGCCGGAGAGGCCGTAGGGGGTGTCGTTGGCGAGGCGGATCGCGTCCTCCTCGTCGGTGAAGGGCAGCAGGACGGCGACGGGGCCGAAGATCTCCTCGCGGGCGGCGCGCGAGTCGGGCCGCTCGCCGGTGAGGACGGTCGGCGGGAACCAGAAGCCGGGTCCGTCGGGGGCGCTGCCGCGCAGGGCCGGGGCGTCGTCGGGCACGAAGCCGCGGACGCGGTCGAGCTGCTGCCGGGAGATGAGCGGGCCCATCTGCGTCTTGTCGTCGGCCGGGTCGCCCACCACCACGGCGGACAGGGCGTCGGCGAGCAGGTCGCGGACCTCGTCGTACACGGACTCCTGGACCAGCACGCGGGTGCGGGCGCAGCAGTCCTGGCCGGAGTTGTCGAGGAAGGAGAAGGGGTCGACGGCGGTCTTCAGGTCGGCGTCGGCGAAGACGACGTTGGGGCTCTTGCCGCCGAGTTCGAGGGTGACCGGCTTGACCTGCTCGGCGCCGAGGGCGGCGACGCGTGTGCCGGTGCGGGTGGAGCCAGTGAAGACGATCTTGGCGACGCCGGGGTGGCGCACGAGAGCGTCGCCCGTGATGGCGCCGCGTCCGGGCAGGACCTGGAAGAGGTGCTCGGGCAGGCCGGCCTCCAGGGCGAGTTCGGCCAGGCGCAGGGCGGTGAGCGGGGTGGTCTCGGCGGGCTTGAGCACGACGGCGTTGCCGGCCGCGAGGGCGGGGGCGCTGCCCCAGGCGGCGATCGGCATGGGGAAGTTCCAGGGGGCGATCACGCCGACCACACCGAGCGGTTCGAGGATCGTGACGTCCAGGCCGCCGGGCACCGGGATCTGCCGGCCGGTGAGCCGCTCCACTCCCCCGGCCGCGTAGTCCAGCAGGTCGCGGACGTTGCCTGCCTCCCAGCGGGCGTTGCCGATCAGGTGGCCGGCCTCGCGGACCTCCAGACGGGCCAGTTCCTCCAGGTGCTCGTCGACGGTGGTGGCGAAGCGGCGCAGCAGCCGGGCGCGGTCGCCGGGCGCGAGGGCGGCCCAGGTGCGCTGTGCCCGGGCGGCGCGGGCGACGGCCGTGTCGACGTCGGCCGGGCTCGCCCCGGCGACGACGGCGACGACCTCCTCGGTCGCGGGGTTCAGCACGTCCAGCAGGTGCTCGGAAGACACCACCGAGGACTCTGAGGACTTTGCGGACTCTGAAGACAACGGGGCCTCACAGACGTTCGAAGGAGCGGCGCAGCTCCCAGTCGGTCACCGCGGCGTCGAACGCGTCCAGTTCGACGCGCGCCATGTTGCGGTAGTGCGCGACGACCTCGTCCCCGAAGGCCGCCCGGGCGATGGCGCTGTGCTCCCAGAGCTCGGCGGCCTCGCGCAGGGTGGTGGGGACGTGGGCGAAGCCGGCGGTGTAGGCGTTGCCGGCGCACGGCTCGGGCAGGTCCAGTTTCTGCTCGATGCCGTGCAGCCCGGCCGCGATCAGTCCGGCGACGGCGAGGTAGGGATTGACGTCGCCGCCGGGCAGGCGGTTCTCGAAGCGCATCGAGCGGCCGTGGCCGACCACGCGCAGCGCGCAGGTGCGGTTGTCGCGGCCCCAGGCGACGGCGGTCGGGGCGAAGGAGCCGGGCTGGAACCGCTTGTAGGAGTTGATGTTGGGGGCGTAGAGCAGGGAGAACTCGCGCAGGGCGGCGAGCTGGCCGGCGAGGAAGTGCCGCATGACGTCGGACATGCCGCCCGGGCCGTCCCCGGCCATGGCGTTGGTGCCGTCGGCGTCGGCGAGCGAGAGGTGGATGTGGCAGGAGTTGCCCTCGCGCTCGTTGTACTTGGCCATGAAGGTGAGCGACATGCCGTCCTGGGCGGCGATCTCCTTGGCGCCGGTCTTGTACACGGCGTGCTGGTCGCAGGTGACCAGGGCCTCGTCGTAGCGGAAGGCGATCTCGTGCTGGCCGGGGTTGCACTCGCCCTTGGCGGACTCGACGGTCAGCCCGGCGGCGGCCATCTCGTTGCGGATGCGGCGCAGCAGGGGCTCGATGCGGCCGGTGCCGAGGACGGAGTAGTCGATGTTGTACTGGTTGGCCGGGGTCAGGCCGCGGTAGCCCGCGTCCCAGGCCTGTTCGTAGGTGTCCTTGAAGACGATGAACTCCAGCTCGGTGCCCACCTGCGCGGTGTAGCCGAGTTCGGCCAGGCGCTCCAGCTGGCGGCGCAGGATCTGGCGGGGGGCGGCGACGACCGGGGAGCCGTCCTCCCAGGCGAGGTCGGCCAGCACCATCGCCGTGCCCGCGTTCCAGGGCACCCGGCGCAGGGTGGCCAGGTCCGGGTGCATGGCGAAGTCGCCGTAGCCGCGGTCCCAGGAGGACATCGCGTAGCCGTCGACGGTGTTCATCTCGGTGTCGACGGCGAGCAGGTAGTTGCAGCCCTCGGTGCCGTGCTCCAGGACCTCGTCGAGGAAGAAGCGTGCGGCGAACCGCTTGCCCTGGAGCCGCCCTTGCATGTCGGGGAAGGCCAGGACGACAGTGTCGATCTCACCGCCGGCGACGAGGGCGTGCAGCTCCTCGACGCTCAGCGGGGGTGTGCGGTCTGCCACGGGAGAGCCTCCTTCGGCTTCTTTCGGCGAGCCGGGAGCCATAAGGTATTGCGGGAGACCATTGCTTGGGAAGGGGGTACGGCCACATGCCGGAGGAAGCGGTCGGCGGGGTGCGGGACCGGCTGGCGCCGGTGCTGCGGCCGGTACGCGCTGGCAACGGTTTCGAGGAGGCGCTGGAGCAGATCCTCCAGGTCGTGCGGCTGGGCCTGGTGGCGGGGGGCGAGCGGCTGCCCGCCGAGCGGGAGCTGGCGGAGCGGCTCGGGATCAGCCGGGTGACGCTGCGCGAGGTGCTGAAGGTGCTCCAGGACCAGGGTCTGGTCGAGTCGCGGCGCGGGCGCTACGGGGGCACGTTCGTGCTGCCGCGCTCCGACGCGGGCGGCGAGGACGAACTGCGGCGCCGGATCGCCGAGACCGACATAGAGGACGTGCTGCGGTTCCGGGAGGTGCTGGAGGTCGGCGCGGCCGGGCTGTGCGCGGCGCACGGGCTGACCGGGGAGCAGGAGGCACGGCTGCGCGCGGCGCTGGCGGGCACGCACGACGCCCCGCTGAGCGACTACCGGCGCCGGGACACGCTGCTGCACCTCACGCTCGCCGAACTGTCCGGCTCCCCCACGCTGACCGCCCAGTACGCGGCGGTGCGCGCGAGCGTGAACGACCTGCTCGACTGCATCCCGCTGCTGGTGCGCAACCTGGAGCACTCCCAGCGGCAGCACACGGCCCTGGTGGAGGCCGTGATCGAGGGCGACGCCGACCAGGCGCGGGAGATCATGCGCGAGCACTGCGGGGGAACCGCGGCGCTCCTGCGCGGGTTCCTCGGCTGAACCGCGCGGCGGCCGGGGCGCGGTGAGGATTTACGGGCGATTAACGCACGGGTCTTGCCTTCTCTCGGTCGGCACCGCAAAGGTATGGCCTCATTCCATTGAGTCGTAGCGCGCTCGGCCCCGTGATCGCCGCCCCGTCGGGAGTCTGCCCATGTCCGAGGAACCCACCACCCCACCCGTCGCCCCGGAGGGCGACGACTACCTGGAGCGCAGAGCGCTCCGCCGCGGCAGCGCCGGCTGGGTGCTGCTGACCGGCCTCGGCGTCGCCTACGTCGTCTCCGGCGACTACTCGGGCTGGAACTTCGGCCTGGCCGAGGGCGGCTTCGGGGGCCTGGCCATCGCCATGGTGCTGATGGGCGCCATGTACGCCTGCATGGTCTTCGCCCTCGCCGAGCTGTCCTCGATCCTGCCCACGGCGGGCGGCGGCTACGGCTTCGCCCGCCGCGCGCTGGGCCCCTGGGGCGGCTTCCTGACCGGCACGGCGATCCTCATCGAGTACGTCCTCGCACCGGCCGCGATCGTCATCTTCATCGGCGACTACGTCGAGTCGCTGGGCCTGTTCGGCCTGGAGTCGGGCTGGCCGCTGTACCTGGTCTGCTTCGCGATCTTCCTCGGCATCCATCTGTGGGGCGTGGGCGAGGCGCTGCGGTTCAGTTTCGTCGTCACCGGCATCGCGGTGGCCGCCCTGGTCGTGTTCGCGCTGGCCGCGCTGCCGGACTTCTCCTTCTCGGCGCTGGACGACATCCCGGTCGACGCCTCGGCCGCCGGGTCGAACTCCTGGCTGCCGTTCGGGCTGCTCGGCATCTGGGCGGCGTTCCCGTTCGGCATGTGGTTCTTCCTGGGCGTGGAGGGTGTGCCGCTGGCGGCCGAGGAGACCCGGGACCCCGCCCGTACGCTGCCGAAGGCGATCCGCTGGTCGATGGGCATCCTGGTGGTGCTCGCGGTGGTCACGTTCGTCGCGGCGGCCGGGGCACGCGGGTCGGCGGCCGTCCAGGAGGCGGGGAACCCGCTGGTCGAGGCGCTCCAGCCGGACGGCGAGGCGACGACCCTGAGCCGGATCGTCAACTACGCGGGCCTGGCGGGCCTGGTGGCGTCGTTCTTCTCGCTGATCTACGCGGGCTCGCGCCAGCTGTTCGCCCTCTCCCGCGCGGGCTACCTGCCCCGCTTCCTGTCCCTGACCAGCCGCCGCAAGGCGCCCTACCTGGGCCTGCTGGTGCCCGGCACGATCGGCTTCCTGCTGGCCGCGGTGTCCGGCAACGGCGCCCGCATGCTGAACATCGCCGTCTTCGGCGCGACCATCTCCTACGCGCTGATGTCCCTGTCGCACATCGTGCTGCGCCGCCGTGAGCCGGAGCTGCCCCGGCCGTACCGCACGCCGGGCGGTGTGCTGACCTCCTCGGTCGCGCTGGTGCTGGCCTGCGCGGCGCTGGTGGCGACGTTCCTGGTGGATGTGACGGCCGCGTTCATCGCGCTCGTGGTGTACGCCGTGGCCGTGGCGTACTTCGGCCTGTACAGCCGTAAGCGGCTGGTGGCGAAGGCGCCGGAGGAGGAGTTCGCGGCGCTGGCCGCGGCCGAGGCAGAGTTGGCACGGGACTGAGGCGTCGGACGGGAGGAGTCGCTGTGGCCAGGCCGTTGATCGGGGTCAGCACCTATCTGGAGTCCGCCGCGCGCTGGGGGGTGTGGGAGCTGGAGGCGGCGTTGCTGCCGGTCGGCTACCCCCGGCTGGTGCAGCGGGCCGGGGGCCTGGCCGCGATGCTGCCGCCGGACGACCCGGCGCGGGCCGCGGAGACCGTGGCCCGGCTGGACGGGCTGGTCATCGCGGGCGGTCCCGATGTGGAGCCGGTGCGCTACGGCGCCGAGCGCGACCCGCGGACGGGGCCGCCGGCGCCGGAGCGGGACGCGTGGGAACTGGCCCTGATCGACGCGGCCCTGGCGGGGGGTGTGCCGCTGCTGGGGATCTGCCGGGGCATGCAGCTGCTGAACGTCGCCCTGGGCGGCTCGCTCGTGCAGCACCTCGACGGGCACGCGGAGGTCGTCGGCGTGTTCGGCGGGCACCCCGTCAAGCCGGTGCCGGGCACGCTGTACGGCGGGATCGTGCCGGAGGAGACGTCGGTGCCGACCTACCACCACCAGGCCGTGGACCGGCTCGGCGCGGGCCTGGTGCCGTCGGCGTACGCGGCGGACGGCACGGTGGAGGCGGTGGAACTCCCCGCCCCCCACTGGGTCCTCGGAGTGCAGTGGCACCCGGAGATGGGGGACGACGTTCGGGTGATGCGGGCCCTGGTGGAGGCGGCGGCGTCGAGGTGAGCCGGGGCCGGTGGACGGGCGCCCCCCGCGGGACTTCCTAGTCCCGGGTCAGGGACAGCAGGTCGCGGGCCGGGCCGGTCGGGCGGTGGCCCGTCGGCCACACCGCGCGCAGGTCACGCGCCAGGGCGACCCCGGCCACCGGCACCCGCACCAGCCGCCGCATCGCCAGCTCCTCCCCCACCGCCAGCTCGCTCAGCACGGCCGGTCCGGCCCCGCTGACCGCCGCGGCCTTCACCGCGGTCGTCGAGGACAGCTCGATGAGCGGCCGGGCCAGTCCGCCCAGCGCGGCGTCCAGCACCTGGCGGGTCCCGGAGCCCTTCTCCCGCAGGATCAGCGGCGTCGAGGCCAGTTCCCCGGCCGCCACCGGCCGCCCGCGACGGCCCCAGGGATGCCCGGGCGCCGTGACCACGATGAGCCGGTCATGGGCGATGACGACCGAGTCCAGCCCGGTCGGCACCGTCAGCCCCTCCACGAACCCCAGGTCCGCCTCGTCCGACAGCAGTCGCTCCGCGACCACCGTGGAGTTGCCCGCGTGCAGGGACACCGCCGTGTCCGGCCGCTGGGCCCGCAGCGCGAGCAGCCACCCCGGCAGCAGGTACTCCGCGATCGTCATGCTCGCCGCCACCCGCAGCCGCGAGTCACGGCGGTCGCGCAGCGCCTGCGCCCCCGCGTCGAACGCCTCCGCCGCCTCCACGATCCGCCGCGCCCAGTCCGTGACCAGCGCGCCGGCGTCCGTGAGCCGGGACCCGCGGGGCGAGCGGTCGACCAGCGCCACGCCCAGCTGCCGCTCCATCGACCGGATCCGGCTGCTGGCCGCGGGCTGGGTGATGCCGATCTCCCGCGCCGCCCCGCCGAGACTGCCGACCCGTGCCACCGCCAGCAGCAGCTCCAGGGCGCCGAGGTCCGGCACCCGGTGCGCCAGGGACCCGGCGGCCGACGGGCCGGCCTGCTCCTCCGTGTTGCTCATAAAGCCAGCTTATGTCGCCATAGAGACGCACTCCCTGGTGGTGCGCCTCCCGCGGCCCGACCGTGGAGTCATGGTCACCGCAGCTCCGCCCGTCGCGTCCCCGCTGTCCGTCCGGCACCTCGGACCCAACTGGTACGCCACCGTCATGGGCACGGCCGTCGTGGCCACCGCCGGAGCCGCTCTCCCGCTGGAGCGCCTCCCCGGGCTGCGCGGCGTCCTCGCCGGTGTCTGGGGCCTGTCGCTCGTGCTGCTCCTGGTCCTGCTCCTCGCCCGGTCGGCACACTGGGCCCGCCACCGCGACCAGGCCCGCGCCGACCTGCTCGACCCGGCGACGGCGCCCTTCTACGGCTGCCTCGCCATGGCCCTGCTCGCCGTCGGCGGCGGTGCCCTCGCCGTCGGCCGGGACGTGATCGGCCCACGGGCCGCGGTGGCGCTCGACGCCGTGCTGTTCACCGCCGGCACCGCTGTCGGGCTGGCCGCCGCCGTGGCCGTTCCGTACCTGATGGCCGTAGGCCGCCGGGTGGAGCCGGGGCAGGCCACGCCGGTGTGGCTGCTGCCGCTGGTCGCGCCCATGGTGTCGGCCGCCGTGGGGCCGCGGCTGGTGCCGTATCTGCCTCCCGGTCAGGCCCGCCGGACGCTGCTGCTGGTCTGCCTCGCCCTGTTCGGGCTCAGCCTGCTCGCGACCCTGCTCATGCTGCCCCTGGTCTTCGCCCGGCTGCTCACCGGCGGTCCGCTGCCGCTCGCCCTCACCCCGACGCTGTTCCTGGTGCTGGGCCCGCTCGGCCAGTCCACGACCGCCGTCGGCGCCTTCGCGGACGTCGCCCCCGGGGTCGTACCGGAGCCGTACGGCCACGGCTTCGACGCCCTGGCCGTGCTCTACGGCGTGCCCGTCATGGGGTTCGCGCTGCTGTGGTCCTGCCTGGCCGGCGTCCATGTGTGGCGCGCCCGGCGGCGCGGGATGCGGTTCGCGATGACCTGGTGGTCGTTCACCTTCCCGGTCGGCACCTGCGTCACGGGCGCCGAGGCGCTGGGGCGGCACACCGGGCTGGTGGCCTACGCGGGGCCGGCGGTCGTCCTGTTCGGGGTGCTGGTCGCCGCCTGGGGCACGGCCGTCGTGGGCACCGTGCGCGGGCTGGTCAGGGGCGAGCTGCTCGCAGGGCCCGGCCCAGCACCCGTGGCGCCTCGGCCAGCGACGGCCCGTACCACGTCAGGTGCCGTCCGCTGACCAGCGCGCACGCCAGGCCGGGGAAGGCCTCGGGGCCGTCGTCCGCCGTGAAGCGGTACGGCTCGTCCGGCAGCACCACCACGTCCGGCGCCGCCGCGCGCAGCTCCTCCAGCGGGATGCGGGGGTAGCGCTCGGGGTGCGCCGCGTGCACATGGTCCACACCGAGGCGGGCCAGCACGTCGCCGGCGAACGTGTCGCGGCCCAGGACCATCCAGGGGCGGCGCCAGACCGGCACGACCGCCGTGCGGCGGGCCTCCGGTGGCGGCAGGGCCGACCAGGTCTCCTCCGCCTCGTCCAGCCAGCGCGGCCGGGCCGTGACCCCGCAGGCGCTCAGGACCCGGTCCAGTGCCCGGAAGGCCTGCGGAACGCCGCGGACCTCCGTGACCAGGACCTGCAGGCCCGCCGCCCGCAGCGCGGCCAGGTCGGGTTCGCGGTTCTCCTCCTCGTTGGCGATGACGAGGTCGGGCGCGAGGGAGACGATCCGGTCGGTCTTCGGGTTCTTGGTGCCGCCGACGCGGACGACGTCCAGGTCCGGCGGATGCGTGCACCAGTCGGTGGCGCCGGCCAGGACGCCGGGCGCCGACCGGGCCACCGCCTCGGTCAGCGAGGGGACGAGCGAGACCACCCTCACCGGCGGGGCCGGTCCCGGACCGCCTCGATGTGCTCCGCCACGGCGACGACGATCAGGCGCGTGTCGGACTCCGTCGCCCGCCAGCGGTGCCGTACACCACCGGTCAGGTACAGCGTGTCACCGCGGCCCAGCCGGTAGGCGCGGCCCTCCGCCTCGATCTCCACGGCACCGTCGGCGACGTACATCAACTGGTCGTTGCGGTACTGGAATTCACGGCCCGCGTCATGGTCGCCGGTGAACTCCGAGGCGTGCATCTGGTGGTGGCCGCGCACCAGGGAGCGGGTCCGCGGCAGGGCGGACGGCGGCTCGGTGGCGTCGGCGCGGACGACGTCGACGCTGCACGCCGGATCGGCCGCGGCGAGCAGTTCGACGGCGGTGGTGCGCAGGGCGTCGGCGACCTTCTCCAGGGAACTGGTGCTGGGCCGCGCCCGGTCGTTCTCGATCTGGCTCAGGAACGGCACCGACAGGCCGCTGCGCTCGGCCACGACGGCGAGGGTGAGATCCAGCGCGCGGCGCCGCCGGCGCACGGCCGCGCCCACCCGCAGGGGCTGTTCTTTGTGGTCGCCCATCGCTCCGGCTCCCTCCTTCGCCCGTCGTTCCGCGTCCCGTGCGCCGACGGTCCGGCGCACGGCTTCTGTCGAGTTGTCTGCACCCTACGCAGGTTCGGCGAACCGTTGCATACGCCCGTCGCATCGACGTCGTCCGGGGCGGGGCGCGACCTCTCGGATCGCGCCAGGGGATCCGCGGTCCGGAGGGGCCGGGGCGGGTTTCCTCCTCCGGGAGGAACACGGAGGGAGAGGGGTGTGCGGGGGGTGCCGTGGCGCTCTGTGGTTGTCCGGATCCTGATCGTGGATCCGGGGGTTGCGGGGCGGGACGCGGGCGTGTCGCACGTCCCACCCCGGAACCCTACTGCGGTGTCATCCGGTTCACCATGTCCGGGTGCCGCTTCAGCCACGCGGCGACGGCCTCCTCCTCATGGCCCTGGCCGCGGTCCTTGATCTCGCTCTCCAGGCTGCCGAGCTCCTCCTCGCTCATCCTGAAGTTCTTGATCCACTTCGTGAGCTGCGGGTACCGCTCGGGGAACTCCTCGTTGGAGATGGTGCGGATCGTGTTGCCCTCGCCGAAGGCCTTCTTCGGGTCCTTCAGCTTGGTGAGCTCGTAGTCGCTGTAGGCCCAGTGCGGCGACCAGAGCGTGACGGCGATCGGCTCCTTCTTGGCGTAGGCGCGCTTCAGCTCGGCCAGCATGGCCGGGGTGGAGCCGTCGACGACCTCGTACTCCTCGTCCAGGCCGTAGGCGGGCAGGACCTTGTTCTTCGCCAGGTCCATCTCGCCGGTGCCCGGCTCGATGCCGATGATCTTGCCCTTGAAGGTGTCCGACTTGCCCTTGAGATCCTCCAGGGAGTCGACGCCCTTCACGTAGGACGGCACCGCGATCTCCAGGGAGGTCGGTTCGTACCAGGTGCCGAGGTCCTCGAGCCGGTCCTTGTTCTTGTCCCAGTAGTTCTTCTGGGCGTGGGGCAGCCAGGCGTCGAAGTTGAGGTCGATGTCGCCCGAGGCGAGGCCGGTGTAGACCGGGCCGACGTCCATCTGCTTCAGGTTCATCCGGTAGCCGCGCCGCTCCAGGACGTTCTTCCACAGGTAGGTGACGGCGATGTCCTCGTCCCAGGGGAACCAGGCCACGTCCAGGGGCCGCTCGGCCTCGGCGGGGGTGCCCGCGGCGTCCTCCACCGGGGCCATCCGGTCGGCGAAGCCGGGGTTCTGTCCGAGCCAGGCGCGCACGGCGTCCTGCTGATGGCCCTTGCCCGCCTTGTTGATCTCGGCTTCGAGGCTGGTGAGCTGCTTCTCGCTCATCCGGAACTTCTTCAGCCACCCGGCGACCGTCGGGTCGTCGGCGGCGAAGCCCTTGCGGGCCAGGGTGTGCACCGCGTCGCCCTCGCCCCAGGCGCCCTCGGGGTCCTTCAGCTTCTTGAGGTCGTAGTCGTTGTACGCCCAGTGCGGCGACCAGAGCGTGACGACGATCGGCTTCTTCCGGGCGTAGGCGCGCTTGAGCTCGGCCAGCATCGCGGGCGTGGAGCTGTCGACGACCTCGTACTCCTCGTCCAGGCCGTACTCCTTGACGACCTTGCTCTTCAGCAGGGCCATCTCGCCGGCGCCGGACTCGATGCCGGTGATCCTGCCGCCGAAGAGCGCCGCCTTGCCCTTGAGGTCCGCCAGGGAGTCGACGCCCTTCACGTAGGAGGGCACGGCAAGCTCCAGGGACGTCTTGTCGTACCAGGCGCCCAGGTCGTCGAGCTGCTTGCCGTACTTCTTCCAGTACCGGGCGTGGGTCGTGGGCAGCCAGGCGTCGGTCTGGAAGTCGACGTCGCCCCGGGCGAGCGAGGTGTACAGGGGGCCCGCGTCGAACTGCTTGGCCTCGACCTCGTAGCCGCGCTGCTCCAGCACCTCCTTCCACAGGAAGGTGGAGGCGACGCCCTCGTCCCACGGGATGTAGCCGATGCTGATCTTCTTGCCCTGGCCGATGTCCTTGCCGCCGGCCGCGGCCCCGGTGCCGGAGTCGCCGCCGCCGAGGACGCCCATGCCGCCCGCCGTGAGCGCGAGGACGAGCACCCCGGCCATGGCGACGACCGGGCGGGGCCGGTACGACCAGATCTTCAGCCCCTGCGCGGCCCGCAGCCGGGCGGCGGCGCGGCGGCCGAGCGGGGAGACCTGGGTGCCGAGCGCGCTGGTCATGCGGTCGAGGTAGATCGCCAGGATCACGATGGCGACGCCCGCCTCGGAGCCGAGCCCGACGTTGAGCTGGCCGATGGCCTCGTTGACGTCGCCGCCGAGGCCGCCGGTGCCGACCATGCCGGCGATCGCGGCCATGGACAGGCCCAGCATGATGACCTGGTTGACGCCGGCCATGACGGTGGGCAGGGCGAGCGGGAGCTGGACGCGCAGCAGCGTGTTGCGGGGCGTGGTGCCGAACGCCTCGGCCGCCTCGACCAGTTCCTTGTCGACCTGCCGGATGCCCAGCTCGGTCATGCGCACGCCCGGGGCGAGCGCGAAGATCAGGGTGGCGACGATGCCCGCGGGGGCGCCGGTGCCGAAGAACAGGATCGCCGGGATGAGGTAGATCATCGCGGGCAGCGTCTGCATGAAGTCCAGCACGGGCCGGACCAGACCGCTGACGCGGTCCGAGCGGGCCGCCCAGATGCCCACGGGCAGGGCGATCACCAGGGCGATGACGGTCGCCACGAGGACGAGCGCCAGGGTGATCATCGCGTTCTCCCACAGTTCGAGGGAGTCGATGAACGCGAACCCGGCGAAGGCGAGGACACCGGCGAGGGTGCCGCGCAGCCAGAAGGCGATCACGGCGAAGATGCCCGCGAGGAGCAGCGGTTCGGGTGCCTGGAGGACGGCGTTGATGCCGTCGTAGAGGCCGAGGAAGACGGTCTTGCAGAAGTCGAACAGCCACGCCATGTGGGTGGTGAGCCAGTCGACCGCGTCGTTGACCCAGGTGCCGAGCTGGATCCTAGGCACGGGCGATCACCTTCTCTCCGCCCCGGCCGCTCGGGGAGTCGCAGGGCTGCGGGACGGTGTCCTCCTCGTCGCCGAGGAAGCCGACCAGGCGCTGCCGCGGGACGACGCCGACCTGCCGGTTGTCCCGGTCCACGACCGAGACCGGGTGGGTGAGCCGGGCGCTGATCGCGCACAGTTCGGTGAAGGGGGTGTCGGGCGTGGCGGTCTGGCAGTGGCAGCCGGGGCCGTCGGCGGTGACGGTGGGGTCCATGAGCTCGCCGGCGGTCAGGACCCGGGAGCGGTCGACGTCCTGGGTGAAGGAGGCGACGTAGTCGTCGGCCGGCCGCAGCAGGATGTCCTGGGCGGTGCCGTTCTGGACGATGCGGCCGTCGCGCATGACGGCGATGCGGTCGCCCAGGCGCATGGCCTCGTTCAGGTCGTGGGTGATGAAGACGATCGTCTTCTCGAGCTTCTGCTGGAGTTCCAGGAGCTGGTCCTGCATGTCGCGGCGGATCAGCGGGTCCAGGGCGCTGAACGACTCGTCCATCAGCAGCAGGTCGGCGTCCGTGGCCAGCGCCCGGGCGAGGCCGACGCGCTGCTGCATGCCGCCGGACAGTTCGTCGGGCCAGGACTTCTCCCAGCCGGCCAGGCCGCACAGGGCGAGCGCCTCGTCGGCGCGGCGTTCGCGCTCGGCGCGGGGCACGCCCTGCACTTCCAGACCGTAGGCGGCGTTCTCGCGGACACTGCGATGGGGGAAGAGCGCGAAGTGCTGGAAGACCATGCTGATCTTCTTCGAGCGGACCTCGCGCAGCTCGCGGTCGCTCAGCGCGGTCAGGTCCTGGCCGTCGAAGCGCACCTGCCCGGCGGTCGGTTCGAGCAGGCCGTTCAGCATGCGCAGCAGGGTCGACTTGCCGGAGCCGGACAGCCCCATGACGACGAAGATCTGCCCGGGCTCGACGGTGAAGGTCGCGTCGATCACCGCGGCGGTCGCGCCCTCGGCGCGCAGGTCCTCCCGGTCGGCGCCGGCCCGGAGCCGTTCGACCGCCCGGTCCGGTCTCCTGCCGAACACCTTGTACAGGCTCTCTGCCTCAAGGGTCGCTGACACGTGCACCTCTGTTTCCTCGGGGACAGAACGGAGCGAGGACAGGACGCAACAGTTGAAATGCGCAACCAGCCTCGCTCCGTGGCCGCGCCTCCCCCCATTGCCCGGAAGCAAACGCAGGAGTGGGCCGCTTCACACGGGACGCGCTCTGCGCAACGCGTTGCGCGACGCGACCGGCTGTCGGTGGCGTACGGCATGATGCGTGGCGTGACCGGACGACTGATGCTCCTCGACACCGCCTCCCTGTACTTCCGCGCCTACTTCGGCGTGCCCGAGTCGGTCAAGGCACCGGACGGCACACCGGTGAACGCCGTGCGCGGACTGCTCGACTTCATCGACCGCCTGGTCAGGGACCACCGGCCGGACGCCCTGGTGGCCTGCATGGACGCCGACTGGCGGCCGCAGTGGCGGGTGGAGCTGATCCCCTCCTACAAGGCCCACCGCGTCGCAGAGGAGCGCGCGGCCGGCCCGGACGAGGAGGAGGTGCCCGACACGCTCTCACCGCAGGTGCCGGTCATCGAGGCGGTGCTGGACGCGGTGGGCATCGCGCGCGTGGGGGTCGCGGGGTACGAGGCGGACGACGTGATCGGCACGTTCACGGCGCGGGCGAAGGGCCCGGTCGACATCGTCACGGGCGACCGCGACCTGTACCAGCTGGTGGACGACGCGCGCGGGGTGCGTGTGCTGTACCCGCTGAAGGGCGTGGGCTCGCTGCAGCTCACCGATGAGGCGGTGCTGCGTGCGAAGTATGGGGTCGGCGGGAGCGGGTACGCGGATCTGGCCCTGCTGCGCGGCGACCCCAGCGACGGACTGCCGGGGGTGCCGGGCATCGGCGAGAAGACGGCGGCGAAGCTGCTGGCGGAGTTCGGGGACCTGCCCGGGATCCTGGCGGCGGTGGAGGACCGGCGCTCGAAGCTGACGCCGGCGCAGCGCAGGCGGCTGGACGAGTCGCGCCCGTACCTCGCGGTCGCGCCGAAGGTGGTCCGGGTCGCGGACGACGTACCCCTGCCCGAGGTGTCGACGGCGCTGCCGCGGACCCCGCGCGACCCGGCGGCGCTGGAGGCGCTGGCGGCCCGCTGGGGACTGGGCGGGTCCCTGGAGCGCCTGCTGACGACGCTGGCGGTGTGACTGCCGGGGACAGAGCGACGCGACCTTCGTGTTCGAGAGGTGGGAAACGGGGGCGGGGTGCTAACTTAGGTAACCCTAACTATGCGACACAGGGAGGCCCTCATGGCAGAGCGACCGGGACGCCAGCCGCGCAAGCCGCATTCCGCTCAGGTCGTCCGCACCGAGCGGCTGACCCCGCACATGCAGCGTGTGGTGCTCGGCGGCGAGGGCCTCGCCGACTTCGCGGCGGACACGTGCACCGACCACTATGTGAAGCTGCTGTTCCCCCCGGCGGGCGTGACCTACCCGGAGCCTTTCGACCTGCAGCGCGTCCGCGACGAGCTGCCGCGCGAACAGTGGCCGGTGACCCGGACGTACACGGTGCGCCAGTGGGACGCCGAGCACCGCGAGCTGACGCTGGACTTCGTGATCCACGGCGACGAGGGCCTGGCGGGTCCGTGGGCCATGCGGGTCCAGCCGGGTGAGACGGTGCGCTTCCTGGGACCCGGCGGGGCCTACGCGCCCGACCCGGAGGCCGACTGGCATCTGCTGGTGGGCGACGAGAGCGCGCTGCCCGCGATCGCCCGCGCCCTGGAGTCCCTGCCGCACGGGGCCAGGGCGTACGCCTTCGTGGAGATCTCCGGCCCCGAGGAGGAGCAGAAGATCGACTCGGACGTGGATGTCGTCTGGCTGCACCGCGGGGCCCGGCCCCGCGGCGAGGCGCTGGTCGAGGCCGTGCGGGACCTGGAGTTCCCCGCGGGCCGGGTGCACGCCTTCGTCCACGGCGAGGCGCACTTCGTGAAGGAGCTGCGCCGTCTGCTGCGGGTCGAGCGCGGCATCCCGCGCGAGGACCTGTCGATCTCCGGCTACTGGCGCCTCGGCCACAACGAGGACGGCTGGCAGGCGTCGAAGCGCGAGTGGAACGCCCGCATCGAGGCGGAGCAGGAGAGCGCGCCCGCCGCGTGAGCGGCCCGGGCCGGCACCCGGCCGCCGCGATCCCGCGCGACCGGGCCGACGTCGCCGCCCACGCCGCCTGCCGCGCCCCCGTACGCTGGGCCGCGATGAGACGCCCCACTCGCACTCCCCCCTCTCCCCTGCCGCAGCGCCACGGCGTGGACCCGGTACGGGTGCGCCTGCCCGCCACCGGTCCGTGGTCCACCGTGCGCGAGCATCTGGTGGAACGGCTCACCGGGGCGGGGGACGGAACCGTCGACGGCCTGTTCGAGGCGGGCCGGATCGTCGGGGCGGACGGCCGGCCGGTCCCGGCTGACGCGCCCTACGTGCCCGGGATGTTCGTGTGGTTCCACCGGGACCTGCCCGACGAGGTGCCCGTGCCGTTCCCGCTGGAGATCGTGCACCGGGACGAGCACATCGTCGTCGCCGACAAGCCGCACTTCCTCGCCACCACCCCGCGCGGCGGCCATGTCGCCGAGACGGCGCTGGCCCGGCTCCGCCGGATGCTGGACCTTCCCGCACTCACCGCCGCACACCGGCTGGACCGGCTCACCGCGGGGCTCGTGCTGTTCACCGTGCGCCCCGAGGAGCGCGGCGCGTACCAGACGCTGTTCCGCGACCGGAGGGTCCACAAGGAGTACGAGGCCGTCGCCCCTTACGAGCCCTCCCTCTCTCTCCCGCGCACCGTGCGCAGCCGGATCGTGAAGGAGCGCGGAGTGCTCACCGCCCGGGAGGTGCCGGGCGAGCCCAACGCCGAGAGCCGCGTCGAACTCCTCGGCCACCGCCCGCCGGACGGCGCCGCGGAGGGCCCGGGCGGACTCGCCCGCTACCGGCTGGTCCCCGCCACCGGGCAGACCCATCAGTTGCGGGTGCACATGACCGCACTGGGCGTGCCGATCCTCGGCGACCCGCTCTACCCGGTGGTGACCGGTCCCGTACCGGCCGGCGACTTCCGGCGCCCGCTGCAACTGCTGGCCCGGACACTGCGGTTCACCGATCCGGTCACCGGTGAGGAGCGCCGGTTCCGCAGCGGCCGGACGCTCGCCGCCTGGGCGTCGTACGCCCGGTGGGCCGCCGGGACGTACGACGGCCCGCCGGACGGTCAGTAGCCGCGCCACCAGAGCAGGAAGCGCTGCCACACGCCCGTGCGGCGCACCGGTTCCGCGGCCGCGGGCTGCGGGGGCACCGGGACGGGCTGCGGCTGCACCGGAGCCGGCTCGGGCTGGGGCTGCGACGGGGAGTGGGACGGGGGCTGGGGCTGCGACGGGGGCTGGGCGGCCGCCGGGGCGGGCTGCGGATCCGGCTGCGTGATGCTGATCTGCCAGTCGGCACGCTGGGTGGGCACCGCCTTGTGGTGCGGCGTCTCCGACACGTCCTGCGGCGGCTTGGGCGAGAACTGCACGGGCAGTTCCACCAGGTGCCGCGAGGCGATGGACGCCGTCCAGCGCAACTCGTCCTGGTCGCAGTCGAGTTCGACGTCCGGCAGCCGCAGCAGCAGCGCGTCGACGCCGACGTCGGCGATGGAGCGGCCGATGTCCTGGCCCGGGCACTCGTGCGGTCCGCCGCCGAACGCCAGGTGGGACCGGTTGCCCTGCATGCTGGCCTTCAGGTCGGGCCGCACCCGGGGGTCGACGTTGGCCGGGAGCGGGGCGAACAGCAGTCCGTCACCCCGGCGGATGCGCTGCCCGCCGAGTTCCGTCTCCTGCTTGGCGAAGTACGCGAAGACCGTGCTGAACGGCGGCTCGTTCCACAGCGACTGCTCCACCGCCTCCGGCACCGTCATCTGGCCGCCGTTGAGCTGGGCCCGGAAGCGGGGGTCGATCAGCACCGTCAGCAGCACGTTGGACAGCAGGTTCGTGGTGGCCTCGTAGGCCGCGAAGAGGACCAGGCGCAGGTGCTCCCTGACCTCGTCGTCGGTCAGCCGGGCCGGGTGCGTGATCAGGTAACTGGCGAGGTCCTCCTCCGGCTGGGCACGGCGCCGGGCGGTGAGGCGGCTGAGCGCCTCCATGACGTAGGTGTGGCTGGCGATGGCGGTCTCGGTGCCCTTGAGCGCGTCGCGGGCGGACTCCACCAGCCGGTCGTTGTACTCGTCGGGCATGCCGAGGATCTCGCACATCACGGCCATCGGCAGGTGCTCGGTGAACTGGCCGACGAGGTCGGCCTCGCCGTGCTCGCAGAAGCGGTTGACGATGGCCTGCGTGCTGCGGTTGATGTAGCGGCGCAGGCTGCGGAAGTCGATGGTCGAGATCGCGCCCATCACCGCGCCGCGCAGCCGCTTGTGCTCGTCGCCCTCGGCGTGCGAGGCGATGGGCTGCCAGGCGATGTGCGGCATCAGCGGGTGGTCGGGCTTGACCAGCCCTTCCCGCAACGGCGTCCAGATACGGCTGTCCCGGCAGAACTGCGAGGGTGAGCGCACCATGTGCAGGTTCTCGGTGTGGCCGAGGACGATCCAGATCGGCACGTCGTCGTGGAGCAGCACGGGCGCGACGGGGCCGTGTTCCTCCCGCAGTTTCTCGTACAGCGCTCCCAGGTCCTCCGACTCGTGCAGCCGGTGCAGCCCTCCGGGCCCGAGGCCGTGCGCGGGGCAGCCGGGGGGCGGATCGAGCCGGGGTCCATCCGTACCGGTCCGGGCGTGGGATTCAGGCGTCACAGTGGTCGCTCCGAGGCTTTCCAGGGTGTCTGGGGGGAGGTGGGGGTGAGGGGCGGGACGGGATCAGGTGGCCGCGCCCTGCATGGCGAGCGAGTGCAGGAAGCGCATCAGCGTCATCAGGACGTCCCGGCTGGAGGCGCGGCGGCGTGCGTCGCACTCCATGATCGGGATGTCCGGGGTGAGGTCGAGCGCCGTGCGCAGCTCCTCGATGTCGTAACGGGGCGCGTCGGGGAAGGTGTTGATGGCGACCACGAAGGGCACCCCGCGCTCCTCCAGGCGCCCCATGACGTCGAAGCTGACCTCCAGCCGGCGGGTGTCGACCAGGACCACCGCGCCGAGCGCGCCCTCGAACAGGCCGTTCCACAGGAACCAGAAGCGCTGCTGTCCGGGCGTGCCGAACAGGTACAGCACGAGCTGCTCGGTGATGCTGATGCGGCCGAAGTCCATGGCGACGGTGGTGGCCGTCTTGGACGCGGAGCCGAAGTTGTCGTCGACACCGATGCCGGCCTGCGTCATGGTCTCCTCGGTGGTCAGCGGTGTGATCTCGCTGACCGAGCCGACCATGGTCGTCTTGCCGACGCCGAAGCCACCCACGATCACGATCTTGGCCGCGGCCTGTGCCGTGTGGGGCAGCTGGTCCTCGGCCCGGGGGCCCGGGATGGTGTCAGAGCCTTTGAAGTCCATTCATCACCGCTTCGAGAAGGGACCGGTCGGAACGCGCCTTGCGGACGATCGGGGCGCGCGCCTGTACCAGTTCCGCCGTCAGCATCTCGGTGAGCAGCACGCCCATCGCGCTGAACGGCAGGTGGAGGTAGGCCGACAGCTCGGCCACGGACAGGGGGGCGGCGCAGAGCCGGAGCAGCGCCGCCTGCTCGGGGGAGGCGGAGGGCGGCGGGTCCGTGGCACGCGCCACGATCAGCGTCACCAGGTCCAGCTCGGCCCGTTCGCCGTCCGGGCCGGCCACCACGTACATCCGCTCGGGGTTCTTGACCTTGCCCTCGCCCTCCTGGGCGGGCTGCGGGGGCGGTTCGGGTGCGGGGCTGCGCCTCTGGCGTTGCGGAGGGGTCATACGATCTGCCCGTTCCGCCGGGGCGGACTGGTCAGGTGGCCGCCGATCCGGACGACGAGGTCGCGCATCATCGCGCTCATCCGGCCGGGCTCGCACCGCACGTCGGACAGCACCGCGAGGAAGGCGTTGGCGCCCGCGTTCATCAGGTAGAAGTAGCCGCGGTCGATCTCGATCATGACGAGCTTCATCTCGCCGTCGCCGACGGTGAGTTCCTGGCAGACGCTGCTCGCCAGCGACTGCAGGCCGGCGCAGGCCGCGGCGACCCGGTCGGCCGCGTCCGGCTCACCGCCGTAGCGGGCGATGCGCAGGCCGTCGGCCGAGAGCACCACGATCATCTCGATGCCCGGTACGCCGTCGGCGAGTTGCTTGAGCATCCAGTCGAAGTTGCCTCGCTGCTGGATCACTTGAGATCCCCCTCGTCATCGGCCTCGGTGGGCGCCGGATCGTTGAGCAGGTGCAGGTACTTGGTGGGGTTGCGGATGAAGTCGGTCGGGTGGGTGCCGGGTTCGATGCCCTGCTTGAGCCCCTCCCAGAAGGCCTCCAGGCCCTTGCCGGGGGCGTCGGGGGCGCTCATGTCGCGCAGCGGCGGCACCTCGGGCTCCTTGGCCGCGGCCCACGGGTTGTACTCGCCGCGCTCCTCGGCCTCCCGGTCCTCCTTCTCGTAGGCGGCCTGCTGGGCGAGCCGTTCGGCGAGCGGCATCTTCACGCGGCTGCGGCGCTGCGGCAGGCCGTTCGCCGTCCACTCGGTGACCTCGGGGACGTCGTCGTCCTCCAAGGAGACGGTGGCGGGGAGCTTGGGCATGGTGGGGCGGCGCTTCTTCGGCGTGCGCTTCGGTCCCTCGGGGATGCCGACCGTCATGGGGATGCCGGTGGCGCCGATGCCGTGGGCGAGTCCCACACCGGGCGCGTGCGTGATCATCTCGCTCGGGACGATCAGGATGGCCCGGACGCCGCCGTAGGCGGAGGCGCGCAGCGAGACCTCCATGTTGTACGCCGTGCACAGCCGGCCGACGACCGCCAGGCCGAGGCGCGGGTGCTCACCGATGTCCTGGAGGTCGACGCCGGCCTTGGCGGCCTCCAGCATGCCCTCGATCCGGGTCCGGGCCTCCTCGTTGAGGTTGACGCCGCCGTCCTCGATCTCGATGCAGACGCCGGTCTGCACCTCGGTAGCGGTGACGTGGACCTTGGTCTGGGGCGGCGAGTAGCGCGTGGCGTTGTCGAGGAGTTCGGCGGCGGCGTGGATGACCGGCTCGACGTAGATGCCCTTGACGCTGACCTTCGCGATGGAGGCGAGCTGGATGCGCCGGTACTCCAGGATGCGGGACATGGCGCCGCGCAGCGTGCTGTACAGGGACACCGGCTCGGGCCACTGGCGGCCGGGGCGGCCGCCGCCGAGGACGGAGACGGAGTCGGCGAGGCGGCCGATCAGGGCGTTGCCGTGGTCGATGCGCAGCAGGTCGTCGAAGACCTCGGGGTTGCGGCCGTGGTCCTCCTCCATCTCCCGCAGTTCCTGGGCCTGCTGGTGGATGATCGCCTGGACGCGCCGGGCGACACTGACGAAGGACCGCGCGGCGGCGTCCCGCATGACCACTTCGTGGTCGACGATCTTCAGGACCGTCAGCAGGGTCTCGTGCAGGGGCTTCGGGAGGTCGCGGTACTCGGGGTTGCGCAGGCCGAGCTTGCGAATCACCTCTCTGGGGGATTCTCCGGTGTGCAGCAGCTGGAGCGCGGCGGGGAAGATCTCCCGGGCGAAGCGGAAGAACTCCTTCTCGTGGGCGGCGATCCGCTGTTCCAGATACGCGCTGTGACGGGCGTGCTCATCCTGCTGCCTGCGCAGCGCACGGCCGCGACGCACCGCTACGACCGCCATGGCGATGACCAGCACGGTGGCCAGGCCACCCAGCCAGCCGACGGCGGGCCGGGCCGGCGCCGACACCAGGGCGACAGCGGCTCCGGTCGCCGCGGCCATCGCTATGGCGGGCAGCAACAGCAGCCGCGCGGAAGGGAGTTCACCGCGAACCGGGGGGGATTGAACACTCACCATGTAGGCCTTCTGACAGGAGTCGGCTGGGGTTCAGGGGAAGGTGCAGATGGGTATGTCATGAAACCGTTGGACTTTCCACACATGGGGGAACAAGCGCACGAATTCACCTCAAGCCGGTGCGCTGCGGGCGAGCTTAGTCCGACCGGATCATCGCCGTGTCATATTCAGCAAGTGCCGGAAACCGGACGCGGAGGGATAGTAGGCTCACTCGGTTGTACGCTGCGACACCGTTCGAATACGCAGCGCGATCACGAACTCGCGTACGAAAGCCCACTCACCGTGACGGGTGAATGGGCTTCGGTACGGGCTTCAGTACGGGCTTCAGTACGAGGTGGGCGCGGTCACCCCACCGAGGAGTAGGCGACGACTCCCCGCAGCAGCAGATCGACGGCCTTGCGCGCGTTCTTCACCACGGAGGACCCCTGCGGCGCCGCCGCCGCGATCTGCCCCAGCACGTCGATGACCTGCTTGCACCACCGCACGAAGTCCCCCGCCGGCATCTCCGCCTCGCGCAGCACCTCGTCGAGCCCCTTCCCTGAGGCCCACTCGTACGCGGCCCAGGCGAAGCCGAGGTCGGGCTCGCGCTGCCCGACCCCTTCGGTCTGGGTGATCCGGAACTCCTCCTCCAGCGCGTCCAGCCGCCCCCAGATCCGCACCATCTCGCCCAGCGCGGCCTTGGCCTTGCCCGTCGGCAGCTTCGGCGCCATCGCGTCGTCCCCGACGCGCGACTCGTAGACCAGCGCCGAGACGCATCCGGCGAGTTCGGCCGGGCCGAGCCCTTCCCAGACGCCCTCGCGCAGGCACTCGCTGGCCAGCAGGTCGAGTTCGCCGTACAGGCGCGCCAGCCGCTTGCCGTGCTCGGTGACCTCGTCCGCGCGCAGGTAGTCCAGCTCGGTCAGCAGCGCGACGATACGGTCGAACGTCCGGGCGATCGTGTTCGTCCGGCCCTCGATCCGCCGCTCCAGCTGCGAGGTGTCCCGCAGCAGCCGGTGGTACCGCTCGGCCCAGCGGGCGTGGTCCTCCCGGTCGCTGCACCCGTGGCACGGGTGGGCGCGCAGCGCGGTCCGCAGCCGGGCGATCTCGCGGTCGTCCGCCGCCTGGGAGCGCCGCTTGCGGTGCCGGTCGGCGGGGATGTGCCCGGCCTTGGTGCGCAGCGCCGAGGCGAGATCCCGACGGGACTGCGGGGAGCGCGGGTTGAAGGTCTTCGGGATCCGCATCCGCTCCAGCGGCTCCACCGGCACCGGGAAGTCGATGGCCGCCAGCCGCTTCACCTGCCGCTCGGCGGTCAGCACCAGCGGGCGCGGCCCGTCGTGGTGGTCGAAGCCGCGATGGCCGTTGGAACGGCCCGCGGGCAGGCCCGGGTCCAGCACCAGCGCCAGGCCCGCGAACTTGCCCGTGGGCACGTGGATGACGTCACCGGGCTTCAGCTTCTCCAGCGCGACGGCGGCCTCCGCGCGCCGCTGCGCCGCGCCCTGCCGGGCCAGCTCGTTCTCCCGGTCCTTCAGCTCGCGGCGCAGCCGCGCGTACTCCTCGAAGTCGCCGAGGTGGCAGGTCATCGAGGCCTTGTAACCCTCCAGGCCCTCCTCGTTGCGCTGCACCTGACGCGAGATCCCGACGACCGACTTGTCCGCCTGGAACTGCGCGAACGACGTCTCCAGCAGCTCGCGCGAGCGGTGCCGCCCGAACTGCTCGACCAGGTTGACCGCCATGTTGTACGACGGCTTGAAGCTCGAGCGCAGCGGGTACGTGCGCGTGCCCGCGAGACCGGCCAGGTGCTCGGGGTTCATGCCGCGCTGCCACAGCACCACCGCGTGGCCCTCGACATCGATGCCGCGCCGCCCGGCCCGGCCCGTCAGCTGGGTGAACTCGCCCGGGGTGATGTCGGCGTGCTGCTCGCCGTTCCACTTGACGAGCTTTTCCAGGACCACCGAGCGGGCGGGCATGTTGATGCCGAGGGCGAGCGTCTCGGTCGCGAACACGGCCTTGACCAGGCCGCGCACGAACAGCTCCTCGACGACCTCCTTGAAGGTCGGCAGCATGCCCGCGTGGTGGGCGGCGATACCGCGCTCCAGGCCCTCCAGCCACTCGTAGTAGCCCAGGACGTGCAGGTCCTCGCGCGGGATGGACGCCGTGCGCTCCTCCACCAGGGAGCGCACCCGGTGCCGCGCCTCGTCGTCGTTGAGCCGCAGGCCCGCGTACAGGCACTGCTGGACGGCGGCCTCGCAGGCGGCGCGGCTGAAGATGAAGGTGATGGCGGGCAGCAGCCCCTCGGCGTCGAGCCGCTCGATGACCTCGGGCCGGCTCGGCGTCCACACCCGGGAGCGCTGTCGGCGCTCGCGCTCGCGGTCGGCCTCCCGCAGACGGCCGCGCCGGCGGTCCTGGTACGACGGCCGGCTCGCCTCCATGCGCGCCATGCGCGTGAGGTCGGGGTTGACGGCCTTCTTGTGGCCCTCGCCCTCCTCGAACAGGTCGTACATCCGCCGCCCGGCCAGCACGTGCTGGAACAGCGGCACGGGCCGGTGCTCGGAGACGATCACCTCGGTGTCGCCGCGGACCGTGTCGAGCCAGTCGCCGAACTCCTCGGCGTTCGACACGGTCGCCGAGAGCGAGACCAGTGTGACCGACTCGGGCAGGTGGATGATCACCTCTTCCCAGACGGCGCCCCGGAACCGGTCGGAGAGGTAGTGCACCTCGTCCATGACCACGTAGCCGAGGCCCAGGAGGGTCTGGGAACCGGCGTACAGCATGTTCCGCAGCACCTCGGTGGTCATCACGACCACCGGGGCGTCGGAGTTGACGCTGTTGTCGCCGGTGAGCAGGCCCACCTTGTCCGTGCCGTAGCGGCGGCACAGGTCGGCGTACTTCTGGTTCGACAGCGCCTTGATGGGTGTCGTGTAGAAGCACTTCTTGCCCTGCCGGAGGGCGAGGTGGACGGCGAACTCGCCGACGATCGTCTTGCCGGAGCCGGTGGGCGCGGCCACCAGGACGCCCTTCCCCGCTTCGAGCGCCTGGCAGGCCTCGATCTGGAAGGGGTCGAGGCCGAAGTCGTACATCTCGCGGAAGGAGGCGAGCGCGGTGGCCTGCTCGGCAGCGCGCTTACGGGCTGCCGCGTACCGCTCGGCCGGTGAGAGATCCTCTGTCATCGTGCTTTCGAGCGTACCGGGCCGCACTGACAACAGGACGATCATTATCCGGATCCGTTCCCGGGAGCCCGGCGATCGACGCAGCTCAGGGACACCGGACCCGCGATGCGCCGATCTCCGGGGCCCTCGGCGGGGCGACGGGACCGGGGCCGGGAACGACCGACTCGCGGCCGGCCGGAACGGCAGCTCCCACGAACGGAGCCGCCGCTTCCCGGGGACCGCACGGCGTGGGGGGCCAGGGGTCCGCCGGGGCGACGAGTGCGAGGGACCACGCGGCAACGCGTTCCGGGACCCCCCGGGGCCACGCGCCCCGAGGACCGCTGGCCGACGAGCCCCGGCGACCCGCGGGGCGACGAACCGAGGGAGCGGCGCGGTGACAGGTCCCAGGGAACGGCGGGGCGACGGCTCCGGGGACCCCGCCGCGGTGGCGCGCCCCAGGCACGCGCGGGACGGCACGTCCCAGGGCCCCCCGGCAATGAGCCCCAGGGCCCGGGGCGACGCCCTCGAAAGACCACGCGCAACGAGTCCAGGGGCCCGCCACGGCGACGAGTCCCCAGGAGCCCACCGCAGCGACGAATCCCAGGAACCTGCCGCGGCGACGAATCCCAGGAGCCCGCCGGGGCGACGCACCCCATGGACCGCGCGGCGGCGGCTCAGGGGCCGATGATCCGGACGCCCCCGCGTACGCAGCGCGCGGTCAGCGGCAGCGGACCGAGCGGCTCGCCGTCGGCGTAGCCGGTGACGTCCTCGGCGGCGATCTCGACCCGGGCCGCCCGCAGCACCGTCACCGCGGGGTGGTCGACGTGCGTCCCCCGGTACACCCTCGGGAACACCCGCAGCAGCGTCGTGCGGCTGCAGTCACCGACCACCGTGATGTCGAACAGCCCGTCGGTCAGGTCGGCACCGGGACAGATCCGCATGCCACCGCCGTAGGAGGAGCCGTTGCCGACGGCCACCAGCGTGGCCTCGATCTCGCGCACCTCGCCGTCGTCGAGCCGGATGCGGTACGGCAGGGGCCGGAACGCCGCCAGCTCGGCCACCATCGCCAGGTCGTACTTGAGGCGCCCGGCGGGCCGGCGCATCCGGTTGCCGCGGTCGTTGACGCGGGAGTCGAAGCCGGAGGCGAGGACCGTGCCGAACCAGCGGTCACCGACCCGGCCGAGGTCGACCTCCCGGATCCGGCCGCACTTCAGGGCATCGGCGATCATGCGGCCCGCTGCGTCCGGCCGGCGCACGGGCAGTCCGAGGGCGCGGGCGAAGTCGTTGCCGGTGCCGACGGCGACCAGGCCGAGCGGGGTGCGCGTGCCCGCGACCGCCCGCAGCGCGAGCCCGGCCATGCCGTCGCCGCCGACGGCGATCAGCGCCCCGGTGCCGCCCTCGACGGCGGCACGCGCGCGGACGAGGGCGTCGTCGGCGTCCTCGCCGAGCACGGTGCGGACGGAGAAACCGGCCGCCCGCAACGCGGAAGCGGCCGGCTGCGCCGCGCGGGCGCCCCGGCCGCGGCCCGCGGTGGGGTTGACGAAGAGGGTGATCTCGCTGGTCACGAGAGTGACCTTATGAGCTGCCCGCCGGTCCTCAGGTCACGTCGTCATAACCGTTGACGCGTTCCGTCCGGTCCGCGCTCGCCTGCTCGGGCAGGGCGGCCCGGCTGGTCGTCACGGGCTCGATCTCGCCGATGTCCTCGGGGGTGAGGTCCAGTTCGGAGGCCTCGTCGTCGGCCGGGCCGAGGGCCTCGCGCCGGCTGCGGCGGTGGTCGTTCACGAGGGAGAAGGCGACGGCCGCGAAGTACAGGATCCAGATCGGCGCCGCGAGCGCCAGCATGGTCAGCGGGTCCGTGCTGGGCGTGGCGACGGCCGCGAAGACCGTGATGCCCATGATCATGCCGCGCCACCAGCCGAGCATGCGCTTGCCGCTGATCACGCCGGTGAGGTTGAGCATGACCAGCAGCAGCGGCAGCTCGAACGAGAGGCCGAAGACGAGCACCATCCGCATGACCAGGTCGAGCAGGTCGTCCAGCGGGAGGAGGTTGGACGTGCCGCCCGGCGTGAATTCGAGCAGGACCTTGGCGGTGGTGGGAAGGACCGTGTACGCGAAGTAGGCGCCGATGATGAACAGCGGGGCGCCCGTGGCCACGAAGGCGTAGGCGTACTTCTTCTCGTGCCGGTGCAGTCCGGGCGCGACGAAGGCCCACAGCTGGTAGAGCCAGACCGGCGAGGCCAGCACGACACCGGCCATGAGGGACACCTTCAGCGCCAGCGTGAAGGGCGTGAGCAGGCCGTTGATGGTGATCTGGGCACACGGCTCGGTGCCCACCTGCGACTTGGCCAGTTCCGCGAAGGTCTTGTCGCAGCCGACCGAGTCGAGAATCGGCTCGGTGATCAAGTTGATGATGTCGTTGTAGAAGAACGCGGCGAAGACGGTGACGACGACGATCGCCAGGATCGCCTTGGCGAGCCGGTTGCGGAGCTCGCGAAGGTGCTCCGCGAGGGGCATCCGCCCCTCGGGGTCCTTCTCCTTCTTGCGGGCAGACTTCAGCAACCCACGTTCCCATCTCGTGCGGCGGGCCGGAGGTCACCGGCCCTGCGTCAGCGCTTGGTCGTGTCCGTCGGCTCGTTGACCGGGCGCGAGCTGGTCACGTCACCGGGGGCGGCCTGGATGGTGCGCTGCGCGGGCTCGTCGGTGTTGGGCGGGCCGGCCGGGGTC
Organism: Streptomyces sp. NPDC085931; assembly: GCF_044540565.1. NCBI lineage: Bacteria > Bacillati > Actinomycetota > Actinomycetes > Kitasatosporales > Streptomycetaceae > Streptomyces > Streptomyces sp. NPDC085931. The sequence goes on along the minus strand of NZ_JBITSK010000008.1, from coordinate 189,574 downwards.
GTGGACGACTTGTTCTCGTCCTTCATGGCCTTGGCCTCGCTCTTGAGGATGCGGGCCGACTTGCCGAGCGACCGAGCCATGTCCGGAAGCTTCTTCGCGCCGAACAGCAGGATGATGACGACGAGGATGAGAATGATCTCGGGGGCTCCGAGCCTTCCGAACATAAGTCTTTACCTTCTCACCGAGGCGGCTGTGGTGGGGTGCTGTCCGATTGGTCGGACACATGTCCGAACGATCGTCTCGACAGCGATCGTAACGCCCGGGGGTGAACGTGAGGCAATCCCTCTGCAATCCCTGTGCGTACTCCCGTCCGCGACCCGTGCCTCGTTAACCGGACCGCGACCAGCAGGGTACCTGCCCGAACCGGCGGGATGACAGGGCGAAGTGGCGCAAAGCGCGCCGCACGGCCGCCTGCCCGACGGCTCACAGGGCGTCCACGGACCGGGCGGCGCTCTCCGCGGCCCGCTCCAGGTCCTCGGCGGCCCGGTTGATCCGGCGCGCCGAGTCAGTGACCTGCCTGCCCAGGCGCTGGGCCTCCACGAACACCCGTACGGCGAGCACCCCGAGCACGGCGAGACCCACGAAACCCACAGCGATCGCGAACATCGGCCAGAACATGACGCCGAGCCTAGACCGTCCCGCCGGGCCGGACGCCGCGACCCTCTAGACGGTGGAGTGCAGCCGCAGGGTCCGCACACCGCCACCGGTGAGCAGTTCCACGATCCGCTCCCCCGCGGGTTTGCGGACGGACGCGCCGCACTGCGGGCAGGTGAAGGAGTAGAAGGTCGTACGGCTCGTGGCGCCGATGGCCAGGCGCAGGGCGCTCGCGGTGAGCTCGAAGCGCTCCCGGCAGTCCGGGCAGCCCGCCCGGAACACCACGGGGGACACGCTTCTCATCCCGGCGAACGCGGACTCCACCGTCATGCCCCGCGCACCGGACGTCGCCGACTCGGTCACAGCCCTCGCTCCTCTTTCTGGGGTCGTTCGCCTCCGGGGCCGCACGCGGCGGCCTCCGCGGACCGCCCGTGCGGTGAGCGCCCGGACTCACCCGCGTCCGCCGCCCGGTCCGTCCGGAACCGCCTGCGCCGCCGCGACGGCCTGTGCCCCGGGACCGTCACGCACCTCGGGCGCCCCGGGTGCGACGGGCGCCTCCGGTACCACGGGCACCTCGGTCGCGACGGCCGCGGCGGGCGCCTCGGTCGCGACGGCCGTTCCCGCCGGCTCACTCGCGGCGGCGGCACCGGCGGCCTCGACGCCGTCGTACGCCGCCAGTGCCTCACGGGCCGCCTGCCGGGCGCTGTCGGCCAGCTCCGGCGGGGAGACGATCCGGCCGTCCCGTCCGAGCCGCAGCGCCAGGCGGCGCAGCGACGCCGGCTCGGGCGTCCGCAGAGTGATACGCAGCCCGCCGTCCGCCAGCTCATCCGCACTGTCGTGCGGGTAGTACTCGGCGACCCAGCGGCCGCCGGGCCCGACCTCGATCACGACCTCGGGGTCCTCGGCCGCGGGCTGCACCAGCGCCTCGGACAGGTCGCGCAGCTCTATCTCGGGCGGTGCGGACGGCTCGTCCAGGATCTTGATCTCGGCGACACGGTCCAGCCGGAACGTGCGGCGCGCCTCGGAACGGCGGCACCAGGCCTCGACATAAGTGTGCCCGACGCTGACCAGGCGGATCGGGTCGATCTCCCGCTCGGTGACCTCGTCGCGGGCGGGCGAGTAGTAGCGGATCCACAGCCGGCGGCGCTCGGCGATCGCCCGGTCGACGTCCGCGAAGACACCGCCCTCGGACTCGAAGGTCACCGACAGCCGCGAACTGGCGCCCGCGGCCTCGCCTGCCGCGGTCTCCACCTTGGCCGTCGCCCGCAGCAGCGCCTGCCGGTCGCTCTCGCGCAGTCCGGGCAGGGTGGCCACGGCCCGGGCGGCGACGAGCAGCGCGGTGGCCTCGTCGGCGGCGAGGCGCAGCGGCTCGGCGGCCTCCGCCGCGAGCGCGGCCGGGTTGTGCCACCAGATGCGCTCGCCGTCGGTGTCGATGTCGAGCAGATCGCCGCCGCGGAAGCTCGTGCCGCACATGGGCAGCACGTCGAGGTCCGAGACCAGCTCGTCCTCGGTGATGCCGAAGGCGCGCGCGACGTCCTCGATCCTCGCCCCGGGGCGCTCCCTGAGATACGTCACCAGGGAGAGCATCCGCCGGGTCTGGTCGATGGCGTTCACGGCCCTGACCGGTTTGCCTGCCACTGTCGCTCCGCTCCCCCTCAGCCCTTGGCCACGGCCCGCAGCCGGTCCACCACGTCGGCCCGCAGCTCGGCGGGCTCCAGGACGACCACGTCCGGCCCGAACTCCACCAGCCAGGCGTCCAGCCCGTGGCCGTACGGAATCTCCAACTCGTCCCAGCCGTCGCCGAGTTCCCGGACGGAGGTGGCCTTCGCCCGAAGGGGGTACCCGGCGTCGGAGCGCAGCCGGATCCGGGCCGAGCGGTCGGCGATCTCCCCGGCCCAGCCGGCGACGGTCTCCCGGACCGTGACGACGTCCGGCACGGGGGCGGTGTAGCGGCCGCCGCGGGAGCGGACCTTGCCGGTGATCCGGGACAGCCGGAACACCCGCTCGGCGCCCCGGTCGCGGTCCCAGCCCGCCAGGTACCAGTGGCCCCGCCAGCACTCCAGCGCCCACGGCTCCACGTGCCGCTGCTCGGGGTGGGCGGCCGTCGCCTTGCGGTAGTCGAAGACGACGGGCCGCCGGTCCCGGCAGGCCAGCATCAGCGGCTCGAACGCCGCCTCGTGCACGGGGATCCGCGGCTCCAGCGCGCCGTGCGAGCCGTACGGGTCGACGTCCTCGGGCAGTCCGGCCGCGCGCAGCTTCTGCAGGGCGCCGCTGGCCGCGCCAGCGAGCCGGGCCTGCTGCCACACCTTGGCGGCCAGCCCGAGCGCGGCGGCCTCCTCGGCGTCCAGGGTGATCGGCGGGAGGCGGTTGCTGTCGCGGCGGGCCATGTAGCCCACCTCGCCCTCCAGACTCTCGACCGTCTCGATCACCAGGCCGAGTTCCCGCAGGTCGTCCTTGTCCCGCTCGAACATGCGGTTGAACGAGTCGTCGGAACCGGACGGGCCGTTGCCCGGCCCGAAGGCCTCGACATAGGCCTCGATGGAGTCACGCAGCTCGCGCTTGCTGAGCGGCCGGCGGGTCCCGAGCAGACACAGTGCCAGGTTCATCAGCCGCTCGGCCTTGGCAATGGCCATCGACGCGCTTCGCCTCCCTATGGTGCTTACGAGCGATGACCGTACCGCCACAGGGTGGTACGGCAAAAGCCGAGGGCCCATGCCGAGCAGGCATGGGCCCCAGGTGATCGAGTCTGTCGGTCCTTGCTCAGACCCCGAGCAGGTCGACCACGAAGATCAGCGTCTCGCCGGGCTTGATCGCCGGGGTCGGGCTCTGGTTGCCGTAGGCGAGGTGGGCGGGGATGGTCAGCTGGCGGCGGCCGCCGACCTTCATGCCCTGCACGCCCTGGTCCCAGCCCTTGATGACCCGGCCGCCGCCCAGCGGGAAGCGGAACGGAGTGCCGCGGTTCCAGCTGGCGTCGAACTCCTCACCCGTGCTGAAGGCGACACCCACGTAGTGCACGGTGACGGTCTGGCCGGCCTGCGCGACCGGGCCGTCGCCTTCCCAGATGTCCTTGATCTCGAGGTCCGCCGGGGGCTCGCCGCCCGGGAAGTCGATCTCGGGCTTGTCGATGCTCACGTCTGCTGCTCCTGCTTGTCTGCGAAAAGGCGAACACGCACAGTCTTACATCCCGCACGCCTCACAGCTTCGCGAGGATGTCCACCGAGAAGACCAGCGTGGAGTCCTTCTTGATGCCGCTGCCCTGCGGCGGGTTGTCGCCGTAGCCCAGCGCCGGCGGGATGACGATCAGGACCCGGCTGCCGACCTTCTTGCCGGTCAGGCCCTGCGCCCAGCCCTTGACGACCTGCTGCAGCGAGAACGACACGAGCTGCTTGTTGGCGTACGAGGAGTCGAACTCCTTGCCGCCGTCCCACAGCACGCCCTTGTACTGCACGAGGACGCTGTTCTCGGCGGCGACCTCCTCGCCGTCGCCCTCCAGGACGTACTCCGCGACGAGCTTCTTCGGGGCGGCCGTCTTGGGCACCTCGATGGAGGGGGCCTTGCCGTCGGTGTTGGTGCCGACCTTGGGCAGATCCGCGTTCTGCTGCGGGACCTCCTTGCCCTTGGCCGAGCTGGTGGCGTTGAACGCGTCCTGGATGTCGACGACGAAGACCAGCGTGTCGGTGCCCTTGATGCCCGCCTGTGCGTTGCCCTGCGTGCCGTAGCCCCAGGTGGGCGGGACGGCCATCTGGACGCGGCTGCCGGCCTTCTTGCCGGCCAGCGCGTACCGCCAGCCGTCGATGATCTGGCCCTGGGTGAGCTGGATGGCCAGACGGGCCTTGCGGTCGTAGGAGTTGTCGAAGACCTTGGCGGTGTTCCACACCTGGCCCAGGTAGTTCGCGACGACGAAGTCGTTCTCCGCGACGGTCCTGCCGCTGCCCGCGATGAGGGTCTTCACCGCGAGGTCCTTGGACGGCTCGCCGCCGCCCTTCGCGACCGTGGGCTTCTCGTCGAACTTGGTGCCGGCCGTGACCTGGGGCAGCGGGCCGTCGACGATCTTCGGCGACGGAGCGGCGGACGGGCCGGACGCCGAGGGCGACGGGCTGTCGCTGGCCTTGCTCGAGTCGGACTTGTCGTCGCCGCACGCGGCGAGCGTGGCCAGACCTGCGGGCACGGTGAGAAGAAGTGAGCGTCGGCGCACTGTGGGGGCCTCGTAATCGGTTGATCTCTTGGATGGAAGTGCGCGCAACTCTACGGCGTGAGCAGGGCGCCGTACTGGTAACGTACGGCGCCCGTGTGGCGTTCCGGCGGTTTTCCCGGCCGGTCGGCCGGCTCACATTCCGGCGATCAGCTTCTCCACCCGGTCGTCCACCGACCGGAACGGGTCCTTGCACAACACGGTGCGCTGCGCCTGGTCGTTGAGCTTGAGGTGCACCCAGTCGACCGTGAAGTCGCGGCGCTGCTCCTGGGCGCGCCGGATGAAGTCGCCGCGCAGCCGGGCCCGAGTGGTCTGCGGCGGGACGGACTTGCCCTCGAAGATCTTCAAGTCGTTGCAGACGCGGGCCGCCTGCCCCTTCTTCTCGAGCAGGTAGTACAGGCCACGACGGCGGTGGATGTCGTGGTAGGCGAGGTCTATCTGCGCGACCCGGGGGTGCGACATGGTCATGTTGTTCTTGGCCCGGTAGCGCTCGATGAGCTTGTACTTCATGACCCAGTCGATCTCGGTGCCGATGCGGTCGAGGTCCTCGGACTCGATCGCGTCGAGCGTGCGGCCCCACAGCTCCAGGACCCGCTCCACGGTGCCGGTGCGGATGCCGCGGCGCTCGCAGAAGTCCAGGGCCTTCTCGTAGTACTCGCGCTGCACCTCCAGGGCGGAGGCCTCGCGGCCGCTGGCCAGGCGGACCTTGCGGCGGCCGGTGATGTCGTGGCTGACCTCCCGGATGGCCCGGATGGGGTTCTCCAGGGTCAGGTCCCGCATCACCGTGCCCGCCTCGATCATGCGCAGCACCAGGTCGGTGGCGCCGACCTTGAGCAGCATGGTCGTCTCGGACATGTTGGAGTCGCCCACGATGACGTGCAGCCGGCGGTAGCGCTCGGCGTCCGCATGCGGCTCGTCGCGGGTGTTGATGATCGGCCGGGAGCGGGTCGTCGCCGAGGAGACGCCCTCCCAGATGTGCTCGGCCCGCTGGCTGACGCAGTACACGGCCCCGCGCGGTGTCTGCAGCACCTTGCCGGCGCCGCACAGCAACTGCCGCGTGACCAGGAACGGGATCAGAATGTCCGCGAGACGCGAGAACTCCCCGTGCCGCGCCACGAGATAGTTCTCATGGCACCCGTAGGAGTTGCCCGCCGAGTCGGTGTTGTTCTTGAAGAGGTAGACGTCGCCCGCGATTCCCTCCTCGTGCAGGCGTCGTTCGGCGTCCACCAGGAGTCCTTCGAGAATGCGCTCGCCGGCTTTGTCGTGGGTGACCAGTTCGATCAGGTTGTCACATTCGGGTGTGGCGTATTCCGGATGCGATCCCACGTCGAGATAGAGGCGGGCGCCGTTTCGCAGAAAGACATTGCTGCTGCGGCCCCATGACACGACACGGCGGAAGAGGTACCGCGCCACCTCGTCAGGAGACAGGCGGCGCTGTCCCCTGAACGTGCACGTGACGCCGTACTCGTTCTCCAGCCCGAAAATGCGGCGGTCCATGAGGGAACATTACGCCCGATCCCCTGAACTGAAACGGGGTTCGACGGCACGGTTCGGATCATTTTCCGAACCGGCCACAACGACCGCTCCCTGGCCGGGAGCTGCGACTACCCGTCCTGTGGCGGCCAAAACCAGCAGGGACACGCCACCCGCGACGGCCGGCACGGCGAAGCCCCACTGCGCCCCGCCCGCCTCCACGACGGGCCCCGCGACGCCCGTTCCGACCGAGTGGCCCACGGTGAACGTGGTCACCAGCCAGGAGAACGCCTCGGTGACCGTGCCGCGCGGGGCGTGCCGGTCGACCAGGACGAACGCGCAGGCGATGGCGGGCGCGAGGAAGACACCGGCGAGCGCGGTCAGCGCCACCATGGGCACCGCGTCCGGCATGAGCATCAGGGGCAGGTAGCACACCACCAGGAGGGCCACCAGCACCCGCAGGCGCCGCGCGGGCTCACCGGCCCACTGCCGGGCCCCGTACACGGCACCGCCCACCAGCGCGCCGAAGCCCAGCGCCGCCATCAGCCACCCGTACACGGCGTCGCCGCCGTGGTCGTCCGCGTAGGGCACGGAGGCGACCGTGATGGACCCCAGCGCCATCCCGATGAACAGGAACGCCGCGAGCAGCGCCAGCAGCCCCGCCGAGCGCAGGGCGCCGAGCCAGTGGGCCTCGCGCGGCGCCGACCGCCAGGCCCGCGAGGGCGGCGACACGACCACGGACAGCGCCCCCAGCACCCCGATGACGTTCAGCACGAGCAGGGCGGCCTGCGCGGACCACAGGGACACGCACAGCGTCACCAGCAGCGGCCCGACGGTGAACATCACCTCCTGGGCCACGGCGTCCATGGCGTACGCCGTGTGCACCTGGTCCTCCCGGCGCAGCACGGAGGGCCACAGCGCCCGCAGCCCGCCCTCCAGGGGCGGCGTGAACAGACCGGCGGCCGCCACGGCGAGGTACGCGAGCGGGAGGGAACCCGGGCCGGAGAAGGCGAAGGCCGCCATCGCCAGCGCCGACAGCACGGCGGCGGGCAGCTGCACCCGCGGCTGCCCGCGCAGGTCCACGAGCCGTCCCAGCACCGGCTGACCGACGGCGTTGGCCACGCCGTACACCGCCGCCAGCGCGCCGGCCAGGCTGTACGTGCCGCCCTCCGCGCGCACGAAGAGCACGATCGCGATGGCGGCCGTGGCGTTGGGCAGCCGCCCGACCAGCGTGCCGACGAGCAGCCGGGCGGCGTGTCGCGCCCGAAGGATCTCCAGGTATCCCGTGGCCATGTCCCCGCCCTAGGTTTTACGTATAACGTCGAGTTCCATACGTACCATGTCCGCTGTTCACGCGTCCATACGAAAGAGCAGGCCCACGGTGGCACGAGGCAGCACCCGCCCCACGAGCCGGGACGTCGCCCAGGCCGCCGGCGTCTCCCAGGCGGCCGTCTCGCTGGTCCTGGGCGACAAGTGGCGCGGCCGCGTCTCGGAGACGACCGCGGCACGCGTCCGCGAGGCCGCCCGCGACCTGGGCTACCGCCCGAACCTGGCCGCCCGCCACCTGCGGCTGGGCCGCACGCGCACGGTCCTGCTGGTGGTCCCGGCCCTCACCACGGAGTTCTTCGCGGGTGTCTACACGGGCGCGTCCCGGGTCGCCGCCGAACACGGCTTCGGCGTGGTCCTCTACCCCTCCCCCGAGGGCATCGGCCCCGCCCGTAACCCGTTCGCCTCCGCACAGGCGGCCCTGGACGGCGTCATCGCCTCGTCCATGGCGGCGGACGCGCTGACCGCGATCCGCGGTGAGGCGCTCCCCCTGGTCATGCTGGACAGCGACCCTGCGGGCAGCCTCGGCGCGGCGACGGTCAACCTGGACATCGCCGACGGTGTCCGCCAGGTCGCCGAGCACCTGCTGGCCCTGGGCCACCGCCGCTTCCTCCACCTCGCGGCGGACGTACCGTCCTGGACGTTCGAGGTGCGGTCCCGGGAACTCGCCGCCCGCCTGGCCGGAGTGCCGGGCACCTCGGTCTCCACGGCCCGCTCCCCCATCTCCATCGAGCGCGCGGTACCCGTGGCGGAAGCCGCCCTGTCAGCCCCAGGGCCGCATCCCACGGCCGTGGTCTGCGACGACGACCTCCTGGCCGCGGGCGTCTACAAGGCCGCCCGCCGCCTCGGCCTGCGCGTCCCGGACGACCTGTCGGTCACCGGCCTGGACGACCTGGCCCTGGCCACGGCGATCGACCCGGAGCTGACGACGGTCCGCCTGGACGCGGAGCTGTTCGGGGAACGGGGCATGCGGGCCCTGCTGGCCGTCCTGGAGGACCGCGAGCCCGAGAGCGGGGACATCCCGGTACGGCTGGTCACCCGGGGCTCCACGGCCCCGCCGCGTTAGCCGTACGCGGCGGTGCGACGGAGGCTGGCCGGGTCCGCGACCCGCTGGGCGGGCCACCACGCTCCCGCGGCCCCCGGCGCGGCCCCGACCCACACCCGGCGCCACGCGCAGGCACGCGCGCCCCCACACGACCGCGCCCCGGCCACAACGTGACCGGGGCGTCGATGCCGTGCGCAGCTGTCAGGCACGACTACTCGGCGTCCTTCGACGCCGTGTCCGAACCACCCGCCGCGGCCGCCTCCTCCAGCAGCCGGGACAGCTGGCGCCCGCTGATGCGCTTGAACTTGCGCTTCTGCGGCCGCGTCCGGTCCAGCACCGCCACCTCCAGCCGCTCCGCGGGGATCTCCCGCTCGCTGCCGTTGGTGTCGCGCGACAGCGACTGCACCGCCAGCTTCAGCGCCTCCGCCAGCGTCATGCCGTCCCGGTGCCGCTGGTCCAGGTAGCTGCTGATCTGCTCCGCGTTGCCGCCGACCGCGACCGAGCCGTGCTCGTCCACGATGGACCCGTCGTGCGGCAGCCGGTAGATCTGGTCGCCGTCGGGCGTCTCCCCGACCTCGGCCACCACCAGCTCCACCTCGTACGGCTTCTCGGCCGCGCTGGAGAAGATCGTGCCCAGCGTCTGCGCGTACACGTTGGCCAGGCCCCGGGCCGTCACATCGTCCCGGTCGTAGGTGTAACCGCGCAGGTCGGCGTAGCGCACGCCGCCGATCCGCAGGTTCTCGTACTCGTTGTACTTGCCGGCGGCCGCGAAGCCGATCCGGTCGTAGATCTCGCTGAACTTGTGCAGCGCACGGGACGGGTTCTCGCCGACGAACACGATGCCGTCGGCGTACTGCAGCACGACCAGGCTGCGACCGCGGGCGATGCCCTTCCGGGCGTATTCCGCCCGGTCGGCCATGGCCTGCTGGGGTGAGACATAGAACGGCGTCGACACCGGTTATCCGTCCCTCTCTTCAGGATTCCGTCGATTCACTGGACCACCTCGTCACGACAGCCCGCCGCTCACAGCAGCGCGGCCCGCGGACCGTCCGGCTGCTCCAGCCGCCGCTCCAGGATCGAGCGCGCGATCTGCGACGCCTCGTCCTCGGAGAGCCGGCGGAAGCCGTCCTCGGTGATCACGGTGACGATGGGATAGATCCGGCGGGCGACGTCGGGACCACCGGTCGCCGAGTCGTCGTCAGCCGCGTCGTAGAGCGCCTGCACCACGAGCGTCGTGGCCTCGTCCTCGCTCAGGTCGTCCCGGTAGAGCTTCTTCATCGCGCCGCGCGCGAAGATCGAGCCGGAGCCGGTGGCCGCGTATCCGTGCTCCTCGGAGCGCCCGCCCGTGACGTCGTAGGAGAAGATCCGGCCCTTCTCCCGGTCGACGTCGTACCCGGCGAACAGCGGGACGACGGCCAGTCCCTGCATGGCCATGCCCAGGTTGGAGCGGATCATCGTCGACAGCCGGTTCGCCTTGCCCTCCAGGGACAGCTGTGCGCCCTCGACCTTCTCGAAGTGCTCCAGCTCCAGCTGGAAGAGCTTCACCATCTCCACGGCCAGACCCGCCGTGCCGGCGATGCCCACCGCCGAGTACTCGTCGGCGGGGAAGACCTTCTCGATGTCCCGCTGCGCGATGACATTGCCCATGGTGGCCCGCCGGTCACCGGCCAGGACGACGCCGCCGGGGAACGTCACGGCGACGATCGTGGTCCCGTGCGGTGCCTCGATCACGCCCTGCGTGGGGGGCAGTTGCCGGTTGCCCGGCAGCATCTCCGGCTGGTGCTCGGACAGGAAGTCCATGAAGGAGGAAGAGCCTGGCGTCAGGAAGGCAGCTGGTAGACGCCCGGTGCTACGAGTGTTGGCTTCCACGCGATTCCTTCCACGTATGCGACAGCCCGCCCTGTGACGTCGGGCCGATGCTTGGAACAACCCCGGTCCGGTTGCGACCGGGGGCACGGTATGCCACGGACCCTACCCGTCCTGCGGCGGTGATCCACATGCCCGGCGCCCCCAACTCCGCCGGAGCGACGCCGCACTTGCCCGCCGCGCTCGGCGGCGGGCCACCGGGCTCCGCCGGACGCCCGGAGCGCCGCACACGAGGACAACGCGTCACGCCCTGTCCCGCGCGCAGCGCTCCGCGCTCCGCCCGTCACCCGCGCACCCCATTCACCTTCGGAATGAAGGCACAGGCGCCTTACTGGCCACCCTTTTGCACGAAGGACCGCACGAAGTCCTCGGCGTTCTCCTCGAGGACGTCGTCGATCTCGTCAAGGACCGAGTCCACGTCGTCGCTCAGCTTCTCCTGACGCTCCTTGAGGTCCTCGGAAGCCTGCGCCTCTGCCGCCTGCTCCTCGACCTCCTCGGTGGACCGGGTGGCCTTCTGCTGTCCGCCGCCGGTGTCCTTGGTCGCCATATCCCTCACCCCGCTCGGTTCGCCCGACACAGTTGCTCGGTCAAGATCAGACCCTACTCGCCGGGTCCGACCATGGCCCCGCAGTTGCTCCAACGTACGGGGACCACCTCGATGATTCCCGGACCAGGGATTTTCCACCCTGTCCGGCGGGCCCGACCCGAGTACCCACTGCTCGCGTTCATCCTCCCGAAAGCACCCTGACCAGGTCTTCCGCGGTACGGCAGCGGTCCAGGAGCTCCTTGACGTGATTACGCGTTCCGCGAAGCGGTTCCAGGGTTGGGACGCGCTGCAGCGAGTCCCGCCCCGGCAGATCGAAGATCACCGAGTCCCAGGAGGCGGCCGCGACGTCGTCCGCGTACTGCTCCAGGCAGCGCCCGCGGAAGTACGCCCGGGTGTCCTCCGGCGGCACCGTACGGGCCCGCTCGACGTCCTCCTCGGTCAGCAGCCGCTTCATGCGCCCCCGCGCCACCAGACGGTTGTACAGGCCCTTGTCGGGCCGTACGTCGGCGTACTGGAGGTCCACCAGGTGCAGCCGGGCCGCGTCCCAGTCGAGGTCGTCCCGGCGGCGGTAGCCCTCCATCAGCTCCCGCTTCGCGACCCAGTCCAGCTCCCCGGCCAGACTCATCGGGTCGTGCTCCAGACGGGTGAGGGTGTCCTCCCAGCGGGACAGGACGTCCTTGGTCTGCTCGTCGGCGTCCGCGCCGAAGCGCTCCTCCACGTACTTGCGCGCGAGCTCGTAGTACTCCATCTGCAGCTGGACCGCCGTGAGCGTACGGCCGCTGCGCAGCGTGACCAGGCGCTTCAGGGACGGGTCGTGCGAGACCTGGTGGAGGGTGCGCACGGGCTGGTCGACGGCCAGGTCGACGGCGATGAAGCCGTCCTCGATCATCGACAGCACCAGCGACGTCGTGCCCAGCTTCAGATAGGTCGAGATCTCCGACAGGTTCGCGTCACCGATGATCACGTGCAGGCGCCGGTACTTCTCGGCGTCCGCGTGCGGCTCGTCGCGGGTGTTGATGATCGGGCGCTTGAGCGTCGTCTCCAGCCCGACCTCGACCTCGAAGTAGTCGGCCCGCTGGCTGAGCTGGAAGCCGTGCTCGTGCCCGTCCTGGCCGATGCCGACGCGGCCCGCTCCGGCGAAGACCTGGCGGGAGACGAAGAAGGGCGTCAGATGGCGCACGATGTCCGAGAAGGGGGTCTCCCGCTTCATCAGGTAGTTCTCGTGCGTGCCGTAGGACGCGCCCTTGTTGTCGGTGTTGTTCTTGTACAGGTGGATCGGCTGGGCACCGGGGAGCTGCGCGGCCCGCTCCGCGGCCTCGGCCATGATCCGCTCGCCGGCCTTGTCCCAGAGGACCGCGTCCCGCGGGTTGGTCACCTCGGGAGAGCTGTACTCGGGGTGGGCGTGGTCGACGTAGAGCCGTGCACCGTTGGTGAGGATCACGTTGGCCAGGCCGATGTCCTCGTCGGTGAGCTGGCTGGAGTCGGCGGCCTCACGGGCGAGGTCGAAGCCTCGCGCGTCCCGCAGCGGATTCTCCTCCTCGAAGTCCCAGCGGGCCCGGCGGGCCCGGTGCATCGCCGCCGCGTAGGCGTTCACGATCTGGGACGAGGTGAGCATGGCATTGGCGTTGGGGTGGCCGGGGACGGAGATCCCGTACTCCGTCTCGATGCCCATTACTCGCCGTACGGTCATGCGGCCCTCCTTGCCCGGCGGCACCCTCGGTCGTGGGCGCCACTCAGATACCGCTGGCGCTCGGTTGCGTGTGCGGTACCCGTCCCCGCACTGCGCGACTCGGCGGTACGCAAGAGCCTAGAACGCCTTTGCGCTGGTGGGGAGATCATTTGCGTCATTGCGTTGCTCCAGCCGTGGCCTGAAAAACAGTCGGCTGCGGGTACCCGCGACGGGCACCCGCAGCCGCCCTGCCTTTTACAGGTACTGACCGGTGTTCGCCACCGTGTCGATGGAGCGTCCGGTGTCCGCGCCCTGCTTTCCGGTGATGAGCGTACGGATGTACACGATCCGCTCGCCCTTCTTTCCGGAGATCCGGGCCCAGTCGTCGGGGTTGGTGGTGTTGGGCAGGTCCTCGTTCTCCTTGAACTCGTCCACGCAGGCCTGGAGGAGGTGGGAGACGCGAAGGCCCTTCTGGTTCTTCTCGAGGAAGTCCTTGATCGCCATCTTCTTGGCACGGCCGACGATGTTCTCGATCATGGCGCCGGAATTGAAGTCCTTGAAGTACAGGACTTCCTTGTCACCATTGGCGTAGGTGACCTCGAGGAAGCGGTTCTCCTCGGATTCGGCGTACATGTGCTCGACGGCCGTCTGGATCATGTTCTGGACCGTGGCACCCTTGTCGCCGCCGTGCTCGCCGAGGTCGTCGGCGTGCAGCGGGAGGCGCTCGGTGAGGTACTTGCCGAAGATGTCCTTGGCCGCCTCGGCGTCCGGACGCTCGATCTTGATCTTCACGTCCAGCCGGCCGGGGCGCAGGATGGCCGGGTCGATCATGTCCTCGCGGTTGGAGGCACCGATCACGACCACGTTCTGCAGGCCCTCCACACCGTCGATCTCGGCGAGCAGCTGCGGGACGATGGTGTTCTCCACGTCCGAGCTGACACCGGAGCCACGGGTGCGGAAGAGGGACTCCATCTCGTCGAAGAAGACGATGACGGGGGTGCCCTCGCTGGCCTTCTCACGGGCCCGCTGGAAGACGAGGCGGATCTGCCGCTCCGTCTCACCGACGTACTTGTTGAGCAGCTCGGGGCCCTTGATGTTGAGGAAGAAGCTCTTGCCGGCGGCCTGGCCGGTCACCTCGGCGACCTTCTTGGCCAGCGAGTTGGCCACGGCCTTGGCGATCAGTGTCTTACCGCATCCAGGGGGTCCGTACAGCAGCACGCCCTTGGGCGGCCGCAGTTCGTGCTCCTTGAACAGGTCCGGGTAGAGGTAGGGGAGCTCGACGGCGTCCCGGATGGCCTCGATCTGGCCGCCGAGACCGCCGATCTGCTCGTAGCCGATGTCGGGGACCTCTTCGAGGACGAGCTCCTCGACCTCGCTCTTGGGGACGACCTCGTAGACGTATCCGGAGCGGGGCTCCAGGAGCAGGGCGTCGCCGGGGCGGATGGTGACGTCCAGCAGCGGCTCGGCGAGCCGCACCACCCGCTCCTCGTCGGTGTGCCCGAGCACCAGGGCCCGCTCGCCGTCCTCGAGGATCTCCTTGAGGGTGACGATGTCACCGACGCGCTCGAATTCCATGGCCTCGACCACGTTGAGCGCTTCGTTGAGCATTACTTCCTGGCCGCGCCGGAGCTCCTCGAGCTCGACGCTGGGGCTGACGTTCACCCTGAGCTTGCGGCCGCCGGTGAAGATGTCGGCGGTGCCGTCCTCGTTCGCCGTCAGGAAGACTCCGAAGCCGGCCGGCGGCTGTGCGAGCCGGTCGACTTCCTCCTTGAGGGCGACGATCTGGTCCCGTGCCTCACGGAGCGTGTTCGCGAGTCGCTCGTTCTGCGCGGACACGCCGGCCAGATTGGTCTGCAGCTCGACGATCCGCTCTTCGAGAATCCTCGTGTGTCGCGGAGAGTCGGCGAGCTTGCGTCGCAGGACGGCGATCTCCTGCTCAAGGTAGGCGATCTGCCCGGCCGGGTCGTCGGACCCGCGTCCCGGGCGGATGCCGCGGTTCATGTCGTCGTCGTGGGCTGCCACGGTCCTCACCTCCTCCAAGGGGAGCTGGACGCTTCCAGACCCTACCTGGGCGGGTGTCGATTGAAACCCCTAGATCACAAAGACGGTCGGGGTGTGTCCGATCTTCACCCTTGCGCTCTCCCTCACGCCAGGGGGATACCCAGCGAACATGATTGGAACCCAGCCTCAGGTACGGTCGAAGCGTTCAACACCCGTCGGAGCTGGCCGGATTCCCGGTGCGGCTCGACGCATGAAACGGCAGGAGACATGAGCGTGCAGCAGGAGGCCGGGGTCGCGGGCGAGGCGCTGGAGGTCTGGATCGACCAGGACCTGTGTACCGGTGACGGCATCTGCGCCCAGTACGCGCCCGAGGTGTTCGAGCTGGACATCGACGGTCTGGCCTATGTGAAGAGCGCCGACGACGAGTTGCTCCAGGACAAGGGCGCGACAACGCCCGTTCCGCTGCCGCTCCTCACGGATGTGATCGACTCGGCGAAGGAGTGTCCGGGCGAGTGCATCCACGTACGGCGAGTTTCGGACAAGGCCGAGGTCTACGGCCCCGACGCGGAGTGACCAGTTCTCCACCGTGCGTCACGACTGTCTGATATCTCACACACCTCGGCCACACGGGCTTCACACGCTGCGGGCGCCGGACTGCGCGGAGCGGACGAACGCGCCGTCCTGCCAACGCCATTTCACGTCGCTCTTCTCGTCGGGGCAGCAACGCGGCACGTCCGGGGACGAGTAGCCGAGGAGCGTGGCCGTCACCGCGCCCGCGCGGACGGCGAAGTCGCCGACGGTGGTGCCGTCCTCGGGGTCGAGCAGGGTGGCCACCACACGCGGCTCGCCGTCGGCGCCACCGCGGGTGAGGACGTACACGCCGTCCGGCGGGGTGCCCATCGGGGAGTCGCAGTGGACCACGGCCACTGTCTCGGGGTGGCCGTCGCCGTCGAGGTCCCCGGACGCCTTCTTCTGCACCACGGCCTTCACGGGGCCGCACTCCAGGGGGAACTCCACCGCGGCCGGGTCGGGCGCGGCCAGGGGCGCGGGGGCGCTTCTGGTCTCGGGGGCGGCCGGCTGGGCGGCCGTCGCGGCGCCCGGCTGCAGGACCGAGGAGAGGGCCACCACGCCGGCGAGCGCCGTGGCGGTGGCGAGCCAGTGGATGGGCCGGGTGTGGGTGTGGGCGAGCTCCGGAACGGCGGAAGGCTGCACTAGGAGTGTCTCCTGAGGGCTGTGCCGGTGGGGTGGCCAAGATGGTGCCACACGTCACACCGCGAGGGAACGGCGGGGTGTGCGCGGGCCGTGCCGGGGAAGTCAGAAGGGTTGCGGTTCCCGCCGCCGTGCCGGTGGGCCGGTGCCCGCCCGGGCCGCTGCCGGGGCCCGGGACGGCGGCCTGGTGGCGCGGGGCAGGTCAACGGCGGTGCGCGCACGTTCACCCCGGCCGGCAACGGAGCGGCGGGGGGGGGGGGGGGGGGGGGGGGGGGGGGGGGGGGGGGGGGGGGCGGCCCGGCCCGCCCCCCCCCGGGGCGGGGGGCCCCCGGGGGGGGGGGGGGGGGGGGGGGCTGGGAGGGGGGCGCCGGCGGGCGCCCGGCGG
>NZ_JBITSK010000008.1:139789-173257 GCF_044540565.1 Streptomyces sp. NPDC085931 | reverse complement strand
GGGGGTTGGTGGGGGGGGGGGTCTTATTTGTGGGGGCTCAGTCTCCGGCCCCGGCCGTACAGCGGGGGGGGGGGGGGGGGGGGGGGGGGTGGGGGGGGCCCCCCCCCCCCCCCGGCGCCTGTGCGTTGGGTGGGTGACGGGCCGTCTCAGCGGGCGGTGCCGCCGTCGGCGTTGGGCCCGGCGTAGTCCTCGCCGTAGGCGCCCTTGGCGGGGCGGCGGCGGCGCATGGGCGGCTCGACGCCGTCCGCGAGGCGGCGGGCGGTGAGCAGGAAGCCGGTGTGGCCGATCATCCGGTGGTCCGGGCGGACGGCCAAGCCCTCGATGTGCCAGTTGCGGATCATGGTCTCCCAGGAGGTCGGCTCGTTGAAGCTGCCGATCTCCCGGATGGACTCCACGGTCCGGGCGAGCTGGGTGGTGGTCGCGACGTAGCAGCACAGGATGCCGCCGGGGACGAGCGCCTTGGAGACGGCCTCCAGGCACTCCCAGGGGGCGAGCATGTCGAGGATGACGCGGTCGACGTCGGTGTCGGACAGGTTGTCCTGGAGGTCGCCGACCGTGAGCTGCCAGGCGGGGTGCGGGCCGCCGAAGTAGCGCTCGACGTTCGCCTGGGCGATCTCGGCGAAGTCGGCGCGGCGCTCGTAGCTGTGCAGCATGCCCTGGTCGCCGATGGCGCGCAGCAGGAAGCTGCTGAGCGAGCCGGAGCCGACGCCGGCCTCCACGACGCGCGCGCCGGGGAAGATGTCGGCGAAGGCGAGGATCTGCCCCGCGTCCTTCGGGTACACGACGGCTGCCCCGCGGGGCATGGACAGGACGTAGTCGGGGAGCAGGGGGCGCAGCGCGAGGTAGGCGACGTTTCCGGTGGTGCGGACAACGCTGCCCTCGGGAGCACCGATCAGTTCGTCGTGCGGGAAGGAACCCTTGTGGGTGTGGAAGTTCTTCCCGGCCTCGAGCGTGAACGTGTAGTGGCGGCCCTTGGGGTCGGTCAGCTGAACCTGGTCCCCGACCTTGAAGGGCCCGCGCCTGCGGGCGGCACCGGTCGGTTCGGACATGTGACCAGCCTACCGGCCCCGCGGAGGGCCTCCGACCACCAGGACGGCCACCGGGAGAGCGATCGGGACGGCGACCGGGACGGCCCTCGCGGCCGCAGGCCGGACCGCGACGCGGACCCCCGGCGGCCGGCCGCTAGGACGGCCGGGCCATCGCCTTGACGAAGGCGCGCTCCACGTCCGCCGCAGACAGCACGCCGTAGATCTCGCCGGTGTCCTCCACCACCAGGTACTCGGTCGCGGGGGTGGCGCGCAGCGCGTCGAGGAGTTCCTCGCCGGACAGCTCCGCCGAGACGCGCATGCCCTCCGTGAGCTCCTGGGCGAGGCCGCTGACGGCGACCCAGGGGCGGCGGTGTTCCGGTACGCCGACGATGGCGGCCTCGCGGACCAGGGAGAGGGGCCGGCCGTCGGCGTCGACCACGACCAGGGCGCGGGCTCCGGCGGCGTTGGCGCGGCGCAGCGCCTCGGAGAGCGGGGTGTCGGACTCGACGGGGACCGCGCGGCGGGTGAGGGTGCGGGCGCGCAGTTCCGGGAGGTGCTCGCGCAGGCGGGCCATGCGCAGGCTGTTGCCGGCGCCCGTCCAGATGATCGCGGCGAGGATGGCGGCCAGCAGGGCGTCGAGCACGGTGTCCATGCCGACGTTGTCCACGGCGTCGGAGCCGAGGGCGCCGGACTGGGTGAGCAGCGGCAGGCCGATGAGGACGGCGACGGCGAGGGCCCGGCCGACCCAGGCGGCGGCGATGGTGCCGGTCATCGGCTTGCCGGTGAGCTTCCAGACGACCGCGCGGAGCATGCGGCCGCCGTCGAGGGGCAGGCCGGGCAGCAGGTTGAAGGCGGCCACGATCAGGTTGGAGATCATCAGGCCGGCCAGCAGCACGCCCGGGACGGTGCCGGGGTCCACAGTCTGCAGGGCGGCGTAGAAGAGGCCGGCCAGGACCAGGGAGAGCAGCGGGCCGACGAAGGCCAGCACGAACTCCCGGCCGGGGGTCTCGGCCTCCTTCTCGATCTCGGAGACGCCGCCGAAGAACTGGAGCTGGATGCGGCGGACCGGGAGTTTGAAGCGGAGGGCGGCGACCGTGTGGGCCAGTTCGTGGACGAGCACGGAGGCGTAGAAGGCCACGGCGAAGAAGAGCGAGACCAGGTAGCGGGCGGCGCCGAGCTCGGGCAGCACGCGCTCCAGCTGGCCGCCGAACACCCAGGTGATCAGGGCGGCGACGAGGAACCAGCTGGGCGCGACGTACACGGGCACGCCGAAGGGCCGCCCCATGAGCAGCCCGCCCCGGGGCTCCGGCCGCTGGGGCGCGGGGCCCTTGCCGTCGGCGGAGTGCGCGAGGGGACGGGCGGTGGGGCTGCCGGTGCGGGTGCCCGCGGCGGCCGGGGGTTCGGGGAGGCGGCGGTCCGGGGCGCCGGGTGCCGGATTCGGCTGATCCGCCTCGGGCCGGTGCGCGCCGGGTGCGGGGGGGTTGTGGTCTCCCTCGGGCCCGCCTGCCGTGGTGCCGGGTGCGGGGTGCGGCTTCTCCGTCTCCGGCCGGTGGGTGCCGGGTGCGGGGTCGTGGCGGTCTGCCTCGGGCCCGCCGGCCGGGGTGCCGGTGCGGGGGTCGCCCGCGTAGGCGCGGTCGGGGTGGATGTCGCCGTCGGGGTGCCCACCGGGCCGGGAAGCAGGAGGAAGGTCGGCCGCCGGGGTGCCGGCCGCCGGGGTGTCCGCCACGGGCCCGGACGTCGGTCCGGCGCCCGGCGACGCCGCCGCCGTGGACGGCCCGGGCTCGGCACGGTCCTCCGGCACCGTCTCCGCCGTGGCAGGCCCGGGCAGCGTCCCGGTGTCCGACGGGACGGCGGGCGCCTCAGGGCCGTTCGACGGGGACTCGGCTGTCTCGGAACCCTTCGACGGGGCTTCCGCCGTCTCGGGGCCGGGTACGGCCTCCTGTTCGGGGACGGGGTGTCCGTCGGGGGTGGCCGGGCCGGTGGGACGGGTCGGGGGACCGGAGTGGTGCTCGGCCGACTCGTCGTTGCCGGACCGCGGCTGCCCGCGCCCGCCGCTCTCCTCCACCGGTGTCCCCTCGTTCGAAGCGTCCCCCGCCCGCCGGACGGGAGGGTCTCGAGTCGATGGTATGCGTCCGCCGAGGCGCGTTCCGCCCCGGCACCCCTGTGTTTCCCGTACGTCGACGGTCCCTCCCGGCTTCCCCCACGCCACGCGCCCGGGTCACTGTCAGTGGCGGGCCGTAAGGTCTGTGGCATGGAGACGAGCAGTGAGGGCACGGCGGAGCGCGCGAGCGGCCCCGTCCCGGCGGTGGACGCGGAGGAGACGGCCGTCCGGGCCGTGGCGGAGGCGGCGGCGGAGACGGCCGCCGTCAGCGACCTCGTGACGGGGCCCACCGCCATACCGCCCGCCTCCCTGTCCCCCTCGCGGGCGAGTGACTTCATGCAGTGCCCGCTGCTGTACCGCTTCCGGGTCATCGACCGGCTCCCGGAGAAGCCCAGCGAGGCGGCGACCCGGGGCACGCTGGTGCACGCGGTCCTGGAGCGCCTGTTCGACGCCCCGGCAGCGGAGCGTACGGCGCCCCGGGCGAAGTCGCTGATCCCCGGCCAGTGGGACCGGCTGCGCGAGACGCGGCCGGAGGTCGGGGAGTTGTTCGCCGACGACCCCGAGGGTGAGCGGCTGGCGCGCTGGCTGAGCGAGGCGGAGCAGCTCGTCGAGCGCTGGTTCACCCTGGAGGACCCCAGCCGCCTCGAACCGGCCGAGCGGGAGCTGTTCGTCGAGGCCGAGCTGGAGTCCGGGCTGCGGCTGCGCGGGATCATCGACCGGGTCGACGTGGCGCCCACGGGCGAGGTCCGCATCGTCGACTACAAGACGGGCAAGGCGCCCCGGCCCGAGTACTCCGAGGGCGCCCTGTTCCAGATGAAGTTCTACGCCCTGGTCGTGTGGCGGCTGAAGAACGTGGTGCCGCGGCGGCTCCAGCTGGTCTATCTCGGCAGCGGCGAGGTGCTGACGTACGACCCGGTCCTCGCGGATCTGGAGCGGGTCGAGCGCAAGCTGCTGGCGCTGTGGGAGGCGATCCGGCTGGCGACCGAGACGGGTGACTGGCGGCCGCGTCCGACGAAGCTGTGCGGTTGGTGCGACCACCAGGCGCACTGCCCGGAGTTCGGCGGCACTCCCCCGCCGTATCCGCTGCCGGTGCGCACGGCGGGTGTGCCGGCGCAGCCGTCGGCGGTGGAGGGCGGCTGAGTCCGCGGGGCCCGCGCAGGGCAGAATGGGGCCGGACTAGCGAAGGAGACTTACGTGGCCATCCGCGTCCTACTGGTCGACGACCAGCCCCTGCTCCGCACGGGCTTCCGGATGATCCTGGAGGCCGAGCAGGACCTCGCGGTCGTCGGCGAGGCCGGAGACGGCCTCCAGGCGCTCGACCAGGTGCGGGCCCTGCAGCCCGACGTGGTCCTGATGGACATCCGCATGCCGCGGATGGACGGTGTGGAGGCGACCCGGCAGATCACCGGCCCCGGGCGGGACGGCCCGGCGAAGGTCCTGGTGCTGACCACCTTCGACCTGGACGAGTACGTGGTGGAGGCGCTGCGGGCCGGGGCGAGCGGCTTCCTGCTCAAGGACGCGCCCGCCAACGAGCTGGTGCAGGCGATCCGGGTCGTGGCCGCGGGCGAGGCGATGCTCGCGCCGAGCATCACGCGCCGGCTGCTCGACAAGTACGCCACGCATCTGCCGTCGGGCGACGAGCCGGTGCCGGACACGCTGCACACGCTCACCGACCGTGAGGTCGAGGTGCTCAAGCTGGTGGCGCGCGGGCTGTCCAACGCGGAGATCGCCGCCGACCTGTTCGTCAGCGAGACGACGGTCAAGACGCACGTGGGGCACGTGCTGACGAAGCTGGGCCTGCGGGACCGCGTGCAGGCGGCGGTCTACGCCTACGAGAGCGGGCTGGTGCGCCCCGGGGCGCAGTAGCCACCGGCACCGCGACCCGCCCCTGCCACGGACGAGGGCGCCCCCTGCCGAGCAGGGGGCGCCCTTCCTCACACCCGTGCGTCAGACGTCCTTGCTCAGCTCCCAGAAGCGGAACACGGTCGACGCGTCGAGGCAGTACTCCAGGCCGTAGACGCCGTCGCGGACGACCGCGTACTGCTTGGCCTGCCACACCGGCAGGACGGGCAGTTCGTCGGCGACGATGTCCTGCAACTCCCCGAACTCCTTGTCCGTGGCCGCCCGGTCGGTGAGCGAGGCGGTGCGCGGGATGAGCGAGCCGGTGAGGGTGCTGTTGTCGTAGTTGTTGTTCAGCACGTTGCCCTTGCCGAAGAAGGGGGCCGTGAAGTTGTCGGCGTCCGGGTAGTCGGGGACCCAGCCCTTGACGTAGACGCCGTACTTGCCGGCGGCGATGTCCTTCTCGTACTGGCCGAAGGGCACGGACTTCACGTCGGCGTCGAACAGGCCGCTGGCGTTGAGCTGGCCGGCGATGGCGGTCAGCTCCTGGTCGGTGGCGGGGCCGTAACGCGAGGGGGTCGACCAGAGGGTCAGCTTCACCTTGCCGGTGATGCCGTCCTCGCGCAGCGCGTCCGCCGCCTTGGCCTTGGAGGGCCGGGCGCCGTAGGTGTCGAAGAAGGCGGTGTTGTGGCCCGCGATGCCGGCCGGGATGATCGAGTACAGCGGGGTCGCGGTGCCCTGGTAGACGTCCCGGATGAGGGCCTCGCGGTCGAGCAGGTGGGCGATGGCCTTGCGGACGCCGAGCTTTCCGGCGACCGGGTGGTCCATGTTGAACACCAGGTGCTGGACCTCGGCGCTGCTGCCCTCGACGACCTCGATGCCGGTGCCGTCGTCGGCCTTCTCCATGTCGGCGATGTCGCCCGCGGTCAGACCGCGGTAGGCGATGTCGACTTCCTCGTTTTGGATGGCCTGCTTCAGGGCGGTCTGGTCGCCGTCGAAGAACTTGAGCGTCACGCCGGTGTTCTTCACCTCGGCGGTGCCCTTGTAGTTCTCGTTGACGGAGAACACGGCCTGGTTCTTGTCGATGGAGTCGAGCTTGTAGGGGCCGGAGCCGACGGCCTGGCCGTCCTCGCGCAGCCCGTCCGCGTCGTACGCGCGGTGGTCGACGATGGATCCGGCACCGGAGGCGATCTTGCTGGGGAAGGTGGCGTCGGCCGTGTTGAGCCGGAAGACGACCGTCTTCTCGTCCGGCGTCTCGACCTTCTCCAGCGTGGGGAACATGATCGCGGGACCGTCGGGGTCGTTGATCTTCAGCATGCGGTCGAAGGAGAACTTGACGTCCTTCGAGGTGAGCGAGTCACCGTTGCTGAACTTCAGCCCGTCCTTGAGGGTGCACGTGTAGACCGTGGTCTGCGCGTTGCTGAAGGCGCAGCTCTCGGCCGCCTCGGGCCGGGGTTCGGTGGCGCCCTTGGGGAAGCTGAGCAGCGACTGGAAGACGTTGTTGAACAACAGCCAGGAGCCCGGGTCGTAGCCGGAGGCCGGGTCGGTGGCCAGGACGTCGTCCGACATCCCCACCACCACGTTGGAGCCGTCCCCCGCGGAGTCTCCGCTCTCCGTGCCACAGCCGGTCAGCAGTCCGGAGGCGAGTCCGGCCACGATGGGCAGGACCGGCCACTGGTTGCGTATGTTCACGTGTGTGTGCCTTGTCGTCGGTTCTCGAGAACGCCCGGAGCCTGTCCCCGGCTCCGGGGCACGGTTCCCCGGGGAGCCGCGGTCAGAGGCTCCCCGGGGTTCCATCGGGTCCGTCAGCCGCTCACACCCCGCCCGAGCTCCCACAGCTGGAGCGTCGAGGAGGAGTTGAGGGCGTAGGCGGTACCCGTGATGTCGTCGCGCGCGGCGACGTACTGCTTGCCCTGCCACAGCGGCAGCACCGGTACGTCACTGGCGACGATGTCCTGAATGTCCGTCAGGCTGGTGGAGGCGGACAGCCGGTCCGCCTCCCGGCGGGACTCGGGGATCAGGGTGTTGCGGATGCGGCTGTTGGCGTAGGGCGAGCCGAGGGTGTTGTCCTTGTCGAGGAACGGCGCGAGGAAGTTGTCGGCGTCCGGGAAGTCCGGGAACCAGCCCATGCCGTAGACGTCGTACTCGCCCTTCCTCTCGGCCGGGCGGAACGTGTTCCACGGGGTGCCCTTGATGTCCACCTCGAACAGGCCGCTGGAGTTCAGCTGGTCGCGCAGGACCTCGAACTCCTTCTTGGTGCCGGGGCCGTAGTGGTCGGTGGTGTAGTGCAGCGTGAGCTTCACCGGGGTGGTGATGTTCGCCTGGTTCAGCAGCGCGCGGGCCTTGTCGACGCTCGGTTCGCCGTACTTGTTGAAGAACGAGTTGGAGTGGCCGGTGACGCTGGCCGGGACCAGCGAGTACAGCGGCTCGGCCTGGGAGCCGTAGACCTTGGAGATCAGGGCGCTGCGGTTGACGACCTGGGCCATCGCCCGGCGCACGGCCTTGGACTTCACGCTGGGGGCGTCGGTGTTGAAGCCCAGGTAGCGGATCTCCAGGCCGGGCATCTCGACGAGGTCGACGGCGGTGTCCGCGTCGCCGGAGAGCTTGCGGATCTGGTCCGGCGACATGGCGCGGGTCATCAGGTCGATGTCGCCCTTCTCCAGCGCCTCGCCCATGGCGTCGGCGTCCTTGAAGGAGACCATCTCGACCTTGTCGTTGTTCACCTTGAGGGTCCCCTTGTACTCGGGGTTCTTGGTGAACTCGGCCCGGACCATCTCGTCGTTCTCGACGACGGCCTTGAGGGTGTACGGGCCCGATCCCTCGAGGTCGAAGCCGTCGCGCAGCTTGTTCTTCGGGTAGTCGTCGGGGTTGACGATGCCGGCGACCGGGGTCGACAGCTTGTACGGGAAGGTCGCGTCGGCCGTCTTGAGGTGGAAGATGACCTCGCGGTCGCCCTGCGTCTCGACGGTGTCGATGGTGGACAGCAGGGCGAAGACGCCGCTGTCGGCCTTGAGGGAGAGGGCGCGGTCGATGGAGTACTTCACGTCGGCCGCGGTGACGGGGGCGCCGTCGGCGAACTTCAGACCGTCGCGCAGGGTGCAGGCGTAGCGCTCGTTGCCCGTGTCGGTGAAGCCGCAGCGCTCGGCCGCCTCGGGTACCGGCTCGCCCTCACCGCGCGGCTGGATCATCAGGGTCTGCACCGTCTGGCGCAGGACGTTCCAGGTGCCGACGTCGTAGGCGTAGGCCGGGTCGAGGGGTGCGGGCGCCTCCTTCGAGGCGGTGAACCGGTCCGTGGTGCCGACGACGATCGCGTCGCTGTCACCGCTGCCGCCTCCGGAACCGCCACAGGCGGCGAGCACCGGCGCGAGCAGGCCGACCACGGCCGGCAGCACCAAAGTCTTGCGGTTCATGCTCGAGTTTCTCCAGAGCTGTCGACTCCGTGTACCCGGCATGCAGGGGTGTCGCAGCGGATCACGGGGGTGGGGCGATGTTCTCGCGACGAGATTAGTCCGGCCCGGCAGGAACCTTGGCAGCCACCGGAGTTGGACACCCATCACGCTGCGGAACCGGGCGCGGACGCACCGAAAACCCGACAGTGGAAGCTTTGGTGCAGCCTTCCACCAATCGGGACACAAGGGCACGCCGACGGCCCCCCGGAGGGGGTGCACAGCACACGCCGGATCCGCTGTCGACCCCGGACCGCGTGGGGAACGTCACACACGTAAACCGGTTCGAGGGTACGGGAATTCGGTCATCCGGAGGGGTTCGAATTCACCTGCGGAATTACCACCCTATCCCCGCTGCACGCTGGGTGAACGGCTAGCGCATTTCCGTCATCAGACCGTGCAGAAATGTCAGGTCGATCTCTTCGAGCGAGCTGACGACCGTGCGCCGGTGGGCCGGCTGGATCGGGGCGACGGAGGGCACGGCCACGACCCGGCAGCCGGCGGCCTCCGCCGCGGCGACGCCGGTGGAGGTGTCCTCGATGACGACGCAGCGGGCGGGGTCCGCACCGAGCCCGGCGGCGGCGGCCAGATACGGGTCGGGGTGCGGCTTGGTGCGCGGGACCTCGTCTCCGGCGACCGTCAGCCGGAAGTGGTGCGCGCCGAGCGAGGTGAGCACGCGGTCGATGATGCGCCGGTGCGAGGCGGAGACGAGGGCCGTGGGGATCTCGTACTCGTACAGCTCGGCGAGCAGCCGGCCGGCGCCCGGCATCAGCGGCAGGGCGCGGCCGATGCGCTTCTCGAAGCCGTCGTTGAGCAGGACCGTGAGTTCGTCGAGGGTGATGTCGGCGCCGGTGGCCTCGATCAGGAAGCCCGCGCTGCGGGTCATGGGACCGCCGACCACGACATGGCGCCAGGACTCGTCGAGCGTGTGGCCGAGGGAGGCGAAGACCTCGACCTCGACGTCCCACCAGAAGCCCTCCGTGTCCACCAGGGTGCCGTCCATGTCGAGGAGCACGGCCTGAAGGGCCGACCCTTCGGCCGTCCGGGTACCGAGCGCGGGGACCGTACTGGTCATCCACCTACCTCCTTGAGGGACGATCAGGCCGGCTCCCACGAGGGGAACCGGCCTGCAGTGGACCGACCAGTCTACGTCGTGTCGGGCGGAAGTGCCTCGTTCGGCCGCTGAGCCCCCGGGCACACGGTGTGCACGCGGGGGCGGCGGCGGTACCGGGTGCCCGGCGGGGCCGGGGTCAGCGGGCGTTGAAGTACTTCGCCTCGGGGTGGTGGATCACGATGGCGTCCGTGGACTGCTCCGGGTGCAGCTGGAACTCCTCGGACAGGTGGACGCCGATGCGCTCCGGCTGGAGCAGGTCGGCGATCTTGGCGCGGTCCTCCAGGTCGGGGCAGGCGCCGTAGCCGAGGGAGAAGCGGGCGCCCCGGTACTTGAGCTCGAACATGCCCTGCATCTCGTCCGGGTCCTCCCCGGCGAAGCCGAGTTCGGAGCGCACGCGCGCGTGCCAGTACTCGGCGAGGGCCTCGGCCAGCTGCACGGACAGGCCGTGCAGTTCCAGGTAGTCGCGGTAGGCGTTGGCCTCGAAGAGCCGCGCGGTCTCCTCGCCGATGCGCGAGCCGACGGTGACGACCTGGAGGCCGACGACGTCGATCTCGCCGGACTCCTCGGGGCGGAAGAAGTCGGCCAGGCACAGGCGCCGGCCCCGGCGCTGGCGCGGGAAGGTGAAGCGGGTGCGCTCGTTGCCCTGCTCGTCCAGGATGATCAGGTCGTCGTCCTTGGAGACACAGGGGAAGTAGCCGTAGACCACGGCCGCCTCCAGCAGGTTCTCCGTCTGGAGCCGGTCGAGCAGGCCGCGCAGCCGGGGGCGGCCCTCGCTCTCGACGAGTTCCTCGTAGGTGGGGCCCTCGCCGGTGCGGGCCTGCTTCAGGCCCCACTGGCCCTTGAACAGGGCGCCCTCGTCCAGCCAGCTCGCGTACTCCTTGAGCTGGATGCCCTTGACGACCCGGGTGCCGGTGAAGGGCGGCTTCGGGACGGGGTTGTCGGTGGCGACGTCGGAGCGGACGTGCCCCTCCTCGGGGCGCTCGTCGACGGCGGCCGGGGCGGCGGCCCGCACCCGGCGCTGCTTCAGCTCGGGCAGCCTGGCCCCGGGCACGCCCCGCTTGACGCCGATGAGGGCGTCCATCAGGCGCAGGCCCTCGAAGGCGTCGCGGGCGTAGCGGACCTCGCCCTCGTACAGCTCGTGCAGGTCCTGCTCGACGTAGGCACGGGTGAGGGCGGCGCCGCCGAGGATCACCGGGAAGCGGGCGGCCAGGCCGCGGGCGTTCAGCTCCTCCAGGTTCTCCTTCATGATCACGGTGGACTTGACCAGGAGGCCGGACATGCCGATGACGTCGGCCCTGTGCTCCTCGGCGGCGTCCAGGATCGCCGAGACGGGCTGCTTGATGCCGAGGTTGACGACGTTGTAGCCGTTGTTGGTCAGGATGATGTCGACGAGGTTCTTGCCGATGTCGTGCACGTCGCCGCGGACGGTGGCCAGGACGATGGTGCCCTTGCCGGCCTCGTCGGTCTTCTCCATGTGCGGTTCGAGGTGGGCGACGGCGGCCTTCATCACCTCGGCGGACTGCAGGACGAACGGCAGCTGCATCTGGCCGGAGCCGAACAGTTCGCCGACGACCTTCATGCCCTCCAGCAGGGTCTGGTTGACGATGTCGAGCGCGGGCCGCTCCCGCAGGGCCTCGTCGAGGTCGGCTTCGAGGCCGTTGCGCTCGCCGTCGATGATGCGGCGCTGCAGGCGCTCGTCCAGCGGCAGGGCGGCCAGTTCCTCGGCCTTGCCGGCCTTGAGGGACTTGGCGGTGGCGCCCTCGAAGAGCTGCATGAGCTTCTGCAGCGGGTCGTAGCCCTCGGCGCGGCGGTCGTAGATGAGGTCCAGGGCCGTGCGGACCTCCTCCTCGCTGAAGCGGGCGATCGGCAGGATCTTCGAGGCGTGGACGATCGCCGAGTCCAGGCCCGCCTTGACGCACTCGTCGAGGAAGACGGAGTTCAGCAGGATGCGGGCGGCCGGGTTGAGGCCGAAGGAGATGTTGGACAGGCCGAGGGTGGTCTGCACCTTCGGGTGGCGCCGCTTCAGCTCGCGGATGCCCTCGATGGTGGCGATGCCGTCCTTGCGGGACTCCTCCTGGCCGGTGCAGATGGTGAAGGTCAGGCAGTCGACGAGGATGTCCTCCTCGTGGATGCCCCAGTTGCCGGTGAGGTCGTCGATGAGCCGCTCGGCGATCTCGACCTTCTTCTCGGCGGTGCGGGCCTGGCCCTCCTCGTCGATGGTCAGGGCGATCAGGGCGGCGCCGTGCTCCTTGGCGAGCTGGGTGACCTTGGCGAAGCGGGACTCGGGGCCGTCGCCGTCCTCGTAGTTCACCGAGTTGATCACCGCGCGGCCGCCGAGCTTCTCCAGGCCGGCCCGGATGACGTCGACCTCGGTGGAGTCCAGCACGATCGGCAGGGTGGAGGCGGTGGCGAAGCGGCCGGCCAGTTCCTCCATGTCGGCGACGCCGTCGCGGCCGACGTAGTCCACGCACAGGTCGAGCATGTGCGCGCCCTCGCGGATCTGCTCGCGGGCCATCTCCACGCAGTCGTCCCAGCGGCCCTCCAGCATGGCCTCGCGGAACTTCTTCGAGCCGTTGGCGTTGGTGCGCTCGCCGATGGCCAGGTAGGAGGTGTCCTGGCGGAACGGCACCGACTGGTAGAGGGACGCGGCGCCGGGCTCGGGCCGCGGGTCGCGCTCGGGCGGGGTGACGTCACGGACCCGCTCGACCAGTTGGCGCAGGTGCTCGGGGGTGGTGCCGCAGCAGCCGCCGACGAGGGAGAGGCCGTAGTCCCGGACGAAGTTCTGCTGGGCGTCGGCCAGGCCCTCGGGGTCGAGCGGGAAGTGGGCGCCGTCCTTGGTGAGGATCGGCAGGCCGGCGTTGGGCATGCACAGCAGCGGGATGCGCGAGTGGCGCGTGAGGTAGCGCAGGTGCTCGCTCATCTCGGCGGGGCCGGTGGAGCAGTTCAGGCCGATCATGTCGATGCCGAGGGGCTCCAGCGCGGTCAGGGCCGCGCCGATCTCGGAGCCGAGCAGCATGGTGCCGGTGGTCTCGAAGGCCATCGAGCACAGCAGGGGCACCTCGACGCCGGTGGCCTCCATGGCCCGGCGGGCGCCCAGGACGGACGCCTTGGTCTGCAGCAGGTCCTGCGTGGTCTCCACGATCAGCGCGTCCGCGCCGCCGGCGAGCAGGCCCTCGGCGTTGGCCTGGTAGCCGTCGCGGATGGTGCCGTAGGTGATGTGGCCGAGCGTGGGCAGCTTGGTGCCGGGGCCGATGGAGCCCAGGACCCACCGGGTGCGCCCGTCCCGGGCGGCGAACGCGTCGGCCGACTCGCGGGCGATGCGGGCGCCGGCCTCGGACAGTTCGTGGATCCGCTCGGAGATCTCGTACTCGGCCATGGCCGAGTGGTTGGCGCCGAAGGTGTTGGTCTCGACGCAGTCGACACCGACGGCGAAGTACGCGTCGTGGACGGAGCGGACGATGTCCGGGCGGGTGAGGTTGAGGATCTCGTTGCAGCCCTCGAGATTCTCGAAGTCCTCCAGCGTGGGGTCCTGCGCCTGGAGCATGGTGCCCATGGCACCGTCGGCCACGACCACACGGGTGGCCAGTGCCTCTCGGAGGGCGGACACACGGGTCCGGCTGTCTGCGGAAGGGGTCGGCGGCAACGAGGCCATGAAAAGGGCTCCCTCGGGTGCGACGGCTGTCGGCTATGCGGCTTCCCGGACGTCCGGCAGGGCATCCGGGGACGGGCGCACGGCGCCAGCGTAACCGGGAGTCGGCTTGGATGGGCAGCGCGTCCACGGGACGGACGCGCCGGTGCCGTCCCGGCGGTCCGGCGAGGCGGGGAGGACGGTTCGGCCGGAGACGCGCAACAAATGGTGACCGGGCATTAGCGAGAGGTCGGCAACGACCGGTAGTGTTCGACATTGCCGAACGAGGGCTGCGGGCCCCGCATGTCGGCGGTCGAAGGGGACGGAGGCAGTACGGCGATGGCACGGAACATCCAGTCGCTCGAGCGAGCGGCCGCGATGCTGCGGCTGCTGGCGGGCGGCGAGCGGCGGCTCGGCCTGTCGGACATCGCCTCGTCGCTGGGCCTGGCCAAGGGCACCGCCCACGGCATCCTGCGCACCCTCCAGCAGGAGGGCTTCGTCGAGCAGGACGACGCCTCCGGGCGCTACCAGCTGGGCGCGGAGCTGCTGCGCCTGGGCACCACCTACCTGGACGTGCACGAGCTGCGGGCGCGCGCCCTGGTGTGGACCGACGACCTGGCCCGTTCCAGCGGCGAGAGCGTCTACCTGGGCGTGCTGCACCAGCAGGGCGTGCTGATCGTGCACCACGTGTTCCGGCCCGACGACAGCCGGCAGGTGCTGGAGATAGGGGCCATGCAGCCGCTGCACTCCACGGCCCTGGGCAAGGTGCTGTCCGCCTACGACCCGGTGGCGCACAGCGAGGCCCTGGAGGCCGACCGCAAGGCGTTCACGGACCGGACGGTGTGCGAGCCGGAGGAGTTCGAGCAGCTCCTCGACGTCACGCGCGCGCGGGGTTACGCGGCGGACGTGGAGGAGACCTGGGAGGGTGTCGCCTCGCTCGCGGCGCCCATCCACGACCGGCGGCGGATGCCGGTCGGCGCGGTCGGCATCACCGGCGCCGTGGAGCGGCTGTGCCGGCCCGGCGAGGAGCGGGCGCTGCGCCCCGAGCTCATCGCGGCCGTGCGGGACTGCGCCCGCGCGGTCTCCCGGGACCTGGGCGCCGGGCGCTTCTGACGCCACACGACGAGACCGGGGCGCCCGACGGCGTCCCGGTCCTCGGCATGTCCCGGTCCACCCCCGTGCTCACCTGCACGAAGATCCACGGACACGGGGCGATCAGTAACGATCGTGTTTTGGACTACACAGCTCTTGACGTGCTCGTAACGCCGAAGCAAGACTCCCGTCCATCGGTCGACATTGTCGAACAGCTACCGGCAATACGCGCTAGAGTGTGACAACGCCAGGCCGGTATCGAACTTCCCTGGACGTAGGACAAAGGAGTCGCGGGTGTCCAGCTCCGACATCTTCATCGGCGAGACCATCGGTACCGCCATACTCATCCTCCTCGGCGGTGGCGTCTGCGCCGCCGTCACGCTGAAGGCTTCCAAGGCTCGTAACGCCGGCTGGCTCGCCATCACCTTCGGGTGGGGCTTCGCGGTGCTCACGGCGGTCTACACCACGGCGCCGCTCTCCGGCGCCCACCTGAACCCGGCCGTCACCCTCGCCCTCGCGATCAAGGACGGCGACTGGGGCAACGTCCCGGTCTACTGGGCCGGACAGCTCCTCGGCGCCATGATCGGCGCGGCTCTGGTCTGGATCGCCTACTACGGTCAGTTCCACGCGCACCTCACCGACCGCGAGATCGTCGGCGGTCCGGGCGCGCAGGACACGGCGGCGGCCAAGGCCGTCGAGGCCCGGGAGCGGGGCGCCGGCCCGGTGCTGGGCGTCTTCTCCACCGGCCCCGAGGTCCGGGTCGCCTGGCAGAACGTCGCCACCGAGATCATCGGCACGGTCGTGCTGGTGCTCGCCGTCCTCACCCAGGGCCTGAACGACAAGGGCAACGGCCTGGGCACCCTGGGGGCCCTGATCACCGCGCTCGTGGTGGTCTCCATCGGCCTCTCCCTCGGCGGCCCGACGGGATACGCGATCAACCCGGCCCGTGACCTCGGTCCGCGCATCGTGCACGCCCTGCTGCCGCTGCCCAACAAGGGCGGCTCCGACTGGGGCTACGCCTGGGTCCCCGTGGTGGGTCCGCTGATCGGCGGCGCCATCGCGGCAGGCATCTACAACGTCGCGTTCGCCTAGGAGTCCGACGTCGCGCCCGACGCGAAACTTCCAGCAGGCGCCGTACGTAAAGCCCCTCGAACCCGGAATCATCAGGAGCACACAGTGACCGACGCGCACACCGCCGGCCCCTTCATCGCCGCCATCGACCAGGGCACCACCTCGTCCCGCTGCATCGTCTTCGACCGCGACGGCCGGATCGTCTCCGTCGACCAGAAGGAGCACGAGCAGATCTTCCCGAAGCCGGGCTGGGTCGAGCACAACGCCACGGAGATCTGGACCAACGTCCAGGAGGTCGTCGCCGGGGCCATCGAGAAGGCTGGCATCACCCGCGACGACATCAAGGCCATCGGCATCACCAACCAGCGCGAGACGACCGTGCTGTGGGACAAGAACACCGGTGAGCCCGTCCACAACGCCATCGTCTGGCAGGACACCCGCACCGACGCCCTCTGCCGCGAGCTCGGCCGCAACGTCGGCCAGGACCGCTTCCGCCGCGAGACGGGCCTGCCTCTCGCCTCCTACTTCGCCGGCCCCAAGGCCCGCTGGCTGCTCGACAACGTAGACGGCCTGAAGGAGCGCGCCGCAGCGGGCGACATCCTCTTCGGCACGATGGACACTTGGGTCATCTGGAACCTGACCGGTGGTGTCGACGGCGGAAAGCACGTCACCGACGTCACCAACGCCTCGCGCACGATGCTGATGAACCTGCACACCATGCAGTGGGACGACCGGATCTGCGAGTCGATCGGCGTCCCGAAGCAGATCCTGCCCGAGATCCGCTCCTCCGCCGAGGTCTACGGCGAGATCACCGGCGGCAAGCTGGGCGACCTGCTCGGCGGCATCCCGGTCGCCTCCGCGCTGGGCGACCAGCAGGCCGCCCTGTTCGGCCAGACCTGTTTCGCCGAGGGCGAGACCAAGTCGACGTACGGCACCGGCACCTTCATGGTGATGAACACCGGCGACAAGATCATCAACTCGTACAGCGGCCTGCTCACCACCGTCGGCTACAAGATCGGCGACCAGGACACGGTCTACGCCCTGGAGGGCTCGATCGCCGTCACCGGTTCGCTGGTGCAGTGGATGCGCGACCAGATGGGCCTGATCTCCACCGCCGCCGAGATCGAGACCCTCGCCCTGTCGGTCGAGGACAACGGCGGCGCCTACTTCGTGCCGGCCTTCTCCGGCCTGTTCGCCCCCTACTGGCGCTCCGACGCCCGCGGTGTGATCGCCGGCCTGACCCGGTACGTCACCAAGGCGCACCTCGCGCGTGCCGTCCTGGAGGCCACCGCCTGGCAGACGCGGGAGATCGCCGACGCCATGACGAAGGACTCCGGCGTCGAGCTGACCGCCCTGAAGGTCGACGGCGGCATGACCTCCAACAACCTGCTGATGCAGACCCTGGCCGACTTCGTGGACGCCCCCGTGGTGCGCCCGATGGTCGCCGAGACCACCTGCCTCGGCGCCGCCTACGCCGCCGGCCTCGCCGTCGGCTTCTGGAACAGCACCGACGACCTGCGCGCCAACTGGCGGCGGGCCGCCGAGTGGACCCCCCGCATGGACGCGGAGACCCGCGCCCGTGAGTACAAGAACTGGCTCAAGGCCGTCGAGCGGACCATGGGCTGGCTCGAGGACGAGGAGTAAGAAACAGCATGACCACTCAGTCCACCCTGCAGTCCGTGCCTGCCCTGGGGACGCACCCGGCCTCCGGCTCCAACCCGAGCCGGGCCGAGACCAGGGAGCAGCTCGCCAAGGCGTCGTACGACCTTCTCGTGATCGGCGGCGGCATCCTGGGCATCTCCACCGCCTGGCACGCCGCGCAGTCCGGCCTCAGGGTGGCTCTGGTGGACGCCGGCGACTTCGCCGGCGCCACGTCCTCCGCCTCCTCCAAGCTGCTCCACGGCGGCCTGCGCTACCTGCAGACCGGCGCGGTGAAGCTGGTGGCGGAGAACCACTTCGAGCGCCGTGCGGTCTCCCGCCAGGTGGCCCCCCACCTCGCGAACCCGCTCACGTTCTACCTCCCCGTGTACAAGGGCGGGCCGCACGGCGCGGCGAAGCTGGGCGCGGGCGTCTTCGCCTACTCCGCGCTCTCCGCCTTCGGCGACGGCGTCGGGCACCTGCTCTCGCCGGCCAAGGCCGCGCAGGACGTGCCCGAGCTGCGCACCGAGAACCTCAAGGCCGTGGCCGTCTACGGCGACGACCAGATGAACGACGCCCGCATGGCCCTGATGACGGTTCGCGCGGCTGTGGAGGCCGGGGCGGTCGTCCTCAACCACGCCGAGGTGACCGGCCTGCGCTTCACCCAGGGCCGGGTCACGGGCGCCGAGCTGAAGGACCGCCTGTCCGGCGACGAGTTCGGCGTCAACGCCCGGCTCGTGCTGAACGCGACCGGTCCGTGGGTCGACCACCTGCGCAAGATGGAGAACCCGAACGCGGCGCCGTCCATCCGGCTGTCGAAGGGCGCGCACCTGGTCCTGAAGCGCACCTCCCCGTGGAAGGCCGCGCTCGCCACCCCGATCGACAAGTACCGCATCACCTTCGCCCTCCCCTGGGAGGACATGCTGCTGCTCGGCACCACCGACGAGGTCTTCGAGGGCGACCCGGCGGACGTCTCGGTCACCGAGCAGGACATAACCCAGATCCTCGACGAGGCCGCCTTCTCGGTCCGCGACCAGCAGCTCAGCCGCGACCTCATCACGTACTCCTTCGCCGGCCTGCGCGTGCTGCCCGGCGGCCCCGGTGACACCGCCAAGGCCAAGCGCGAGACGGTCGTCACCGAGGGCCGGGGCGGCATGCTGTCCGTCGCGGGCGGCAAGTGGACCACCTTCCGCCACATCGGCCGGACGATCATGAAGAAGCTGGAGTCGCTGCCGGGCCACCCGCTGGGCGACGACTTCGAGCCGATCAGCGCACTGCCGAAGAAGCTCCCGCTGCCCGGCATCGCCAACCCGCGCGCGGTCGCCCACCGGCTGCTGACCGACCGCCCGGCGCCCGGCCCGCGCATGGCGGCCGACACCGCCCGGCACCTGGCCACGCACTACGGCTCGCTGGCCTTCGACATCGCCCGGCTGGCCAACGAGAACCCTCAGCTCGCCGAGCGCGTCCACCCCGACGCCCCGGAGATCTGGGCGCAGGTCGTCTGGGCCCGGGACCACGAGTGGGCCGAGACGCAGGACGACGTGCTGCGCCGCCGGACCACGCTGACCATCCGCGGCCTGGCCACCGACGAGATCCGCGCCAAGGTGCAGGACGTGCTCGACAAGAAGTAGGCACCACCCGGGAAGAACGCGTTCCCGCCAGGGGCGGCTCCACGCCGACGGAGCCGCCCCTTCCCCGTGCCCGGGCCCGCACAATGACCCGATACGTCGGAGGTCTCCCTGCGCGAGGCCGTCCGCGCCCTGTCCCTCATCCGCGTCCTCGACGTCCGCCAGGGCGACGGCACGTACGTCACCAGCCTCGACCCGCAGCTGCTGGAGGCGATCGGCTTCGTCGTGGACTTCCACCGTGACGACTCGGTCCTGGAGTTCCTGGCCGTCCGCCGCATCCTGGAGCCGGCCGCGACGGCGATGGCGGCCGCGCGGATCGGCGAGCAGCAGCTGGACGCGCTGTCGGCGCGGCTGGACCGGCTCGGCGACAGCCCGCCCTGCGCGACCGGGACGCCGAGGCGGCGCGCTCGTGGGCGACCGTGCACATCGCGAGCGTGGAGCAGTGGCTGCGCACCACGCTGTGACCGGGGCCGCACCGACTGCTCGGATGAATCCGGGTGTGTCCCGGCGTGGATCACGGGGCAGTGATGGGGGCACTCCCCCCTGCCGGGGGGCTGCGGGCGCCCCCTTGGCACGCCGTAAAGTTGGGGGGTCAAGCGAGGGCACGTCGGAAGGAGGCACTGGGTGATCGAGCTCGAGGGGGTTCCCGAGCTGATCGACCCGGTCATGGTGGCCGCGTTCGAGGGCTGGAACGATGCCGGCGACGCCGCCTCCACCGCGGTCGCGCATCTGGACCGGGAGTGGAAGGGCGAGGTCTTCGCGGCGCTGGACGCCGAGGACTACTACGACTTCCAGGTCAACCGCCCCACGGTCTTCATGGAGGCGGGCGTCCGCAAGATCACCTGGCCGACGACGAGGCTGTCGGTGGTCCGGGTCGGCGGTGACAAGCCACGCGATCTGGTGCTGGTCCGGGGGATCGAGCCGTCCATGCGATGGCGTTCGTTCTGCAACGAGCTGCTCGGCTTCGCACACGAACTCGGCGTGGAGCTGGTGGTCGTCCTGGGCGCCCTGCTCGGCGACACCCCGCACACCCGTCCGGTGCCGATCAGCGGGACGACGTCCGACCCGGACCTGGCCCGGCGCATGGACCTGGAGGAGACCAAGTACGAGGGCCCCACGGGCATCGTCGGCGTCCTGCAGGAGGCGTGCACGCACGCGGGCGTGCCGGCGGTCTCGCTGTGGGCGGCGGTGCCGCACTACGTGTCGCAGCCGCCCAACCCGAAGGCCACGCTGGCCCTGCTGAACCGGCTGGAGGACCTGATCGACGTGCGCATCCCGCTGGGCGAGCTGCCCGAGGACGCGCGCGCCTGGCAGGTCGGCGTGGACCAGCTGGCCGCCGAGGACAGCGAGGTCGCCGAGTACGTCCAGTCGCTGGAGGAGGCCCGGGACACCGCGGAGCTGCCGGAGGCGTCGGGCGAGGCGATCGCCCGCGAGTTCGAGCGCTATCTGCGGCGCCGGGACGGCGGCGGACCGCCCGCCGCCGGCGGGCACGCGACGGCGGACGGCAGCGACACGACGCCGTACCTGCGGGACAACCCCGGCGGCCGCACGCGTCCGCCGAAGCCGCCCAAGCCGGGCCCGGACGACGAGGAGTCGTCCGAGGACTAGGGCCGAACACGTGAGGGGGGGGGGTGCCGGGCGGGGGGACCCCCCCCCACGGGTGGCGGGCGGCGGGAGCGCCCCCCCCCCCCCCGCGGCCCCCCCCCGGGGGCCCCCACCCGGCGCGCCGATGTCCGTGCCGCCGTGCCGCTCCTGGGCCGCGACCCAGCGGTCGACCGCGGCGAGCGCGGCCGGGGCGTCCAGGTCCTCGGCGAGGGCCTCGCGCATCTCGTCCACCAGCGCCTGTGCCGGCGGGCCGTCCGGCCGGGACACCGCGGCCCGCCAGCGGCCGAGCCGGGCCACGGCGTCCGCCAGGACCTGGTCGGTCCACTCCCAGTCGGCGCGGTAGTGGTGGGCGAGCAGCGCCAGCCGGATGGCGGCCGGGTCGACGCCGTCGCGCCGGAGCGTGGAGACGAAGACCAGGTTGCCCTTGGACTTGGACATCTTCTCGCCGTCCAGGGCGACCATGCCGGCGTGCACGTACGCCTTGGCCATGGGGAACTCGCCGGTGAGGGTCTGGGCGTGCGAGGCGCCCATCTCGTGGTGCGGGAAGGCCAGGTCGGAGCCGCCGCCCTGGATGTCGAAGCCCATGCCGAGGTGGTCCAGGGCGATGGCCACGCACTCGATGTGCCAGCCGGGCCGTCCGCGCCCGAGCGATCCGCCGTCCCAGCTGGGCTCGCCCTCGCGGGCGGCCATCCACAGCATGGGGTCGAGCGGGTTCTTCTTGCCCGGCCGGTCCGGGTCCCCGCCGCGCTCGGCCGACAGCAGCCGCATCGCTGCGGCGTCCAGGCGGGAGACGCGTCCGAAGTGCGGGTCGGACTCGACGGAGAAGTACACGTCCCCGTCGAGCTCGTAGGCCGCGCCCATGTCCCGCAGCCGCTCGACGAGCGGGACGATCCCGGGTATGGCCTCGACGGCGCCTATGTACTGCCGCGGCGGCAGCATCCGCAGGGCCGTCATGTCCTCACGGAAGAGGGCCGTCTCCCGCTCGGCGAGCGCGGCCCAGTCGAGGCCGTCGCGCTGGGCCCGCTCCAGGAGCGGATCGTCGACGTCGGTGACGTTCTGGACGTAGTGAACCTGCCGCTTGGTGTCGAGCCACACGCGCTGCACGAGGTCGAACGCGTTGTAGGTCGCCGCGTGTCCCATGTGTGTGGCGTCGTACGGGGTGATGCCGCAGACGTAGATACGGGCGACGGGACCGGGGTCGAGGGTGACGAGGCCGCCGGTCGCGGTGTCGTGGATCCTCAGGTCGCGGCCCTGACCAGGCAGGGCGGGGACCTCGGAAGCGGGCCAGGCATGCATGCCTTGAGCCTAACCGGACTGCAGTTCCAGATACGAATGGGAGCGGACCGGACGGCCGAGAAGGCGCTCTTGCGGTGAAGGGGCCCGCTGTGCTGCTACACGGGTGGCCAGGGAATCGCGGGCCATTCCCCGCTCGGCTCGGGGTGGGTGCGGGAGGTGAGCAGCGCGCCGACCCGCGCGCGGGTGGCGTCGAGCTCGGCGCCGGTGATCAGGGGCGCGAGCCGGGCGGCGAGCGCCCCGCCGTCCGCCAGGTCCTCGCGGAGCCGTTCCAGGACGTCGACGGCCTCCTGCGTGAGGGGCTCCCCCGCCCAGCCCCACAGCAGCGTGCGCAGCTTGTTCTCGACGTTGAAGGTCACCCCGTGGTCGATGCCGTACAGCCGTCCCTCGCCGGTGGGCAGCAGGTGGCCGCCCTTGCGGTCGGCGTTGTTGAGGACGGCGTCCAGGACCGCCAGGCGCCGCAGCCGTTCGTCGTCGGCGTGCACGAGCAGCGCGGTGCGTCCCTCGCCGACCTCGGCGAGACCGATCGCCTTCCAGCCCGGCTCGGGCTCCTCCGCGTCGACCAGCGCGAGCAGCTCCGCGTCGGCCGTCGCCTCGATCCACAGCTGGCACATGCCCTCGCCGTAGGGGCCGTCGCGCAGCACCGTGGGCGGCACCAGGCCCCAGCCGGTCGCCTCGGAGACCTCCCAGGCCGCGACCTCGCGCTGGGCGAGCGTGCCGTCGGGGAAGTCCCACAGCGGCCGCTCCCCGGCGACGGGCTTGTAGACGCAGGCCGCCTCCCGGCCGTCGTAGGCCACCGTGCAGTACAGGGCCGCGTTGGAGGCCTCACGGATGCGTCCGCGGACGGTCAGCTCACCCCGGGCGAGCAGCTCGGCGGCGTCCTCGGGAGGCGTCACGCTCCGCGGCGGTATCCGTTCTGGCGCGGACATACGTGTCCTTCCGGGTCGAGCGGGAGGCTGCACAGCGGGCACGGCGGCCGCCCGGCGTTGACGACGTCGAGGGCGCGCTTGGCGAAGGCCCTGGCCTGCGCGCCGGTGAGCCGGACCCGCAGCATCGGGGGCCCGTTCTCCTCGTCCTGGAGCAGCCGTTCCTCGGCCTCGGCGAGGTCCTCCTCGGACTCGGCGTCGAGTTCGACGAGCGCCTGCGCCTCGACGATCATGAGCTGCTCCTCGCCGTCCCAGGCGAGTGCCATGGTGCCGACCCGGAACTCCTCCTCGATGGGGGTGTCCAGCGGGGCGGTGTCGGTGATCTCGGAGGGGGCGACGGCGGGGACGGAGGCGCTGCCGCCGCTACGGCGTACGACCTCGTCGAGCAGTTCGTCCATGCGCTCGGCGAGCGCGGCGACCTGGGTCTTCTCCAGGGCCACGCTGGTCACCCGGGAGCCGGCGACGGCCTGGAGGAAGAACGAACGGCGCCCGGGCAGCCCGACCGTACCGGCCACGAAACGCTCCGGATGGTCGTAGAGGAACACCTGACGGGACACGTCCTGTCTCCATTGGAATCGTGGGAACCGTGGGAGCACGGCACTGCTGCGACCGCTTCACCCTACTGCGGCCGACGATCACGGTGCGCCCGCACCACCCCCGACGGGGGCTTCGCCGCCCTGCGGTTCCTCGCGCGGCACCAGGGACGTGAAGTCGCCGGTGTCGCCGAGGCGGAGGAGGAACGGCCGCAGTCGTGTGTAGCGGATCGCGGTGATGGAACAGGGTTCGACGGAGATCCGCTGGAAGAGGTCCAGGTGAAGTCCGAGTGCGTCCGCGACGAGCGACTTGATGATGTCGCCGTGCGAGCACATCAGGTAGACGGCGTCGGCGCCGTGGTCGCGCTCCACGCGCGCGTTCCACTCGCGCACGGCCTCGGCGGCGCGCGTCTGCATGGCCCGCATCGACTCCCCGCCGGGGAACGCCGCCGCGGACGGGTGCGCCTGCACGACCTCCATCAGCGGCTCGTCCTTGAGCTCGGCGAGCTTGCGTCCGGACCAGTCGCCGTAGTGGCACTCGCCGATGCGCTCGTCGGTGTGCGGGCTCAGGCCGGGCCGCGCCCGGAGCAGGGGACGGATCGTCTCCTGGCAGCGCTGGAGGGGACTGGTGACGACTTCGGCGAGGGGCAGCTCGGCCAGACGTCCGGGGAGCGCGGCGGCCTGTGCGGCCCCGCGCTCGTCGAGGGCGACGCCGGGCGTCCAGCCGGCGAGGAGTCCCTCGGTGTTGGCGGTGGAGCGTCCGTGCCTGACCAGGATCAGCGTGGGCATGCGCTCCAGCGTAGGCGCACGCGCGCGTGCGGTGTCGTTCGAGTGACGGGAGACTCGCTTCGTGATCGTCGACTGTGCCATCTACCGCGACGGACATCGGACGGACGGGCCGGAGGACTTCTCCGACGCCCTCGGGGAGGCGCGTGCGGCGGGCGGTTTCGTGTGGATCGGGCTGCACGAGCCGACGGAGCGCGAGTTCGAGCACGTCACCGAGGAGTTCGGCCTGCATCCGCTGGCCGTGGAGGACGCTCTCAAGGCCCACCAGCGGCCCAAGCTGGAGATCTACGACGACTCCCTCTTCGTGGTCCTCAAGCCGGTGGTCTACGAGCCCCGGAGCGACAAGGTCTCGGCGGGCGAGATCATGATCTTCCTGGGCGACGGTTTCGTGGTGACCGTCCGGCACGGCGAGGGCGCCCCGCTCAAGGCGGTCCGGCACCGGCTGGAGCACGAGCCGGAGCTGCTCGGCAACGGCCCCACGGCGGTGCTGTACGCGGTCGCCGACGCCGCGGTCGACCACTATCTGGAGGTCGCGATGGAGCTGCAGGCCGACCTGGAGGGCCTGGAGGCGGAGGTCTTCTCCCCCGACGGCGGCGGCTCGCGGAACACCGCGTCCCGGATCTACGACTTCAAGCGCCAGGTCCTGGAGTTCCGCCGGGCCACCGGACCGCTGTCGCTGCCGATGAGCCGGCTGGCCGGCACGGCGCCCTACGGCGTGGCGGTGCCGTTCGTGGACGACCGGGCCCGGCCGTTCTTCCGGGACGTCA
Organism: Streptomyces sp. NPDC085931; assembly: GCF_044540565.1. NCBI lineage: Bacteria > Bacillati > Actinomycetota > Actinomycetes > Kitasatosporales > Streptomycetaceae > Streptomyces > Streptomyces sp. NPDC085931. The sequence continues at coordinate 148,762 of NZ_JBITSK010000008.1, read as the reverse complement.
GCGACCACCTCACGCGGGTGAACGAGTCGGTGGAGAACCTCGACCGGCTGGTGTCGGACATCCTCTCGGCCCATCTGGCGCAGATGAGCGTCCGGCAGAACGACGACATGCGCAAGATCTCCGCGTGGGCGGCCATGGCCGCGATCCCCACGATGATCGCGGGGATCTACGGCATGAACTTCGAGCACATGCCCGAGCTGCGCTGGGTCTGGTCCTATCCGGCGCTGATCGCCGTGATGGCCGTGCTGGAGGTCCTGGTGTTCCGGCTGTTCAAGCGCCGGGGCTGGCTGTAGGGCCCGCGGGCCGGTTCAGGCGAACTCGGGCTCCGGTGAGGCCGGGCCGCCGAGGGCGTTGCGGCGCTGCGGCGGGGTGAGCGACACCATGCGGCGCCAGCCGCCGAGCCGTTCGTAGGCGTAGACGGCGTGGATGCCGGCCCGCAGCACGGCCGCCTTGGCCCGGGACCAGCCGAGGATGCGGCCCATGTGCGCCATGACGGCGAGGCTGACGTCCCGGTAGATCCGGATCTCGGCGTGCGCACACGCGCGCAGGGTCCGCTGGATGAACCTGCCGTGGCCCGCGCGGGCGAAGCGCAGCAGCTCCTCGTGGCAGTAGGCGAGGTGGTTGTCCTCGTCGTGGGAGATCTGCCGGACCGCGCGGCCGATGTCGGGGTGGCCGGCGAAGTGCTTGCGCAGCAGGTCCATCTGCTCGGAGGCGCGTTGCTCGGTGACCCTGCTGTGGGAGAGGTAGGTGACGATGTCCTGGACGGTGAGCCGCTCGTCGCGCTTGAGCTGCTCGTGCGCGAGGCCGATGCCGTTCCTCTCCAGGAGCATCGTGTAGTCGGTCTCCGGCGGGACCGGGACGGGGTCGAGGCCGCGCTTCTTCATCAGGGCGTTGAAGATCCGGCCGTGTTTGTCCTCGTCGGCTCCGTGCCGGGAGATCTTGGGCGCGAGTTCGCGTTCGCTGTCGGGGACGAGGGCGGCGATGCGGGCGTTCTCCCAGCCGCCCTGGGACTCGCCGCTGGCGGCGATGGAGCAGAACAGGGCGAAGGACTCGTCGTCGTCGAGGATCTCCTGGAACAGACTCTTGGCCGAAAGCATCGTGGGCACCTCTTCCCGCGCGCGTGCGCGTGCTGCAGGATCCGCAGGTTTCCGCGAAGCACGAGTCAAGTGCGGGGTGCGGGGCGCTGCAACAGGTGTGCCGGACTTGTCCGCCGAACGGGGGACGTGCGGGGAGACGTCCCGGACCGCCCGGCCCGGGCGGTGGCGTAACCGGCGGCGGTCCGCCGCGTTGTTCCGCGTGACGGCCGTGGCGGGGAAGACCCCCGAGCCCCCACCACGGCCGCGGAACTTCGGGATCAGGCGAGGCCGGCGCGCTCCAGGGCTTCGGTGCCCGCCCGCAGCGAGGCGAGCCGCTCGTCGAGCGTGAAGCCCGCCGGGGCGAGGGTGAGGGTGGTGACGCCGGCCTCCGCGTAGGCCTTCATCCGCTCGGCGATGCGGTCCACGGAGCCCAGCAGGGTCGTCTTGTCGATCAGCTCGTGCGGTACGGCGGCCGCGGCGCCCTCCTTGTCGCCGGAGAGATACTTGTCCTGGATCTCGGCGGCCTCCTTCTCGTACCCCATGCGCTGGGCGAGCTGGTTGTAGAAGTTCTGCTTGCGGCTGCCCATGCCGCCGACGTACAGCGCGGTGTAGGGGCGGAAGGTGTCGGCCAGGGTGGTGACGTCCTTGTCGTCACCCACGGCGAGCGGCAGCGTCGGGCAGACGTCGAACCCGTCGAGGGTCTTGCCCGCCTTCTCGCGGCCCGCGCGCAGGTGCTTGATCGCCGTGTCCTCCAGGTGGTCGGCGGAGGGGAAGATCAGCAGGGCGCCGTCGGCGATCTCGCCGGTCTGCTCGAGGTTCTTCGGGCCGATGGCGGCGATGTACAGCGGGATGTGCTCGCGCTGGGGGTGCACGGTCAGCTTGATGGGCTTGCCGGGGCCGCCGGGCAGCGGCAGCGTCCAGTGCTGCCCCTCGTAGGACAGGCGCTCGCGGGTCATGGCCTTGCGGATGATCTCCACGTACTCGCGGGTGCGGGCCAGCGGCTTGTCGAACTTCACGCCGTACCAGCCCTCGGAGACCTGCGGGCCGGAGACGCCGAGGCCGAGGCGGAAGCGGCCGCCGGAGAGGGAGTCGAGGGTGGCGGCGGTCATGGCGGTCATCGCGGGCTGGCGGGCCGGGATCTGGAAGATGGCGGAGCCGACGTCGATGCGCTCGGTCTGGGCGGCGACCCAGGTCAGGACGGTGGCCGCGTCGGAGCCGTAGGCCTCGGCGGCCCAGCAGACGGCGTAGCCGAGCCGGTCGGCCTCCTGGGCGACGGCCAGGTTGTCCCCGTCCATTCCGGCACCCCAGTAGCCGAGGTTGATACCGAGCTGCATGCCGCATCCCCTTACTGATCAGTAACGTGCCTTGTGCGCCGACCTTAGCGCGCGACCCCGGCCCGGGACAGCGGTGCGACCGCGACCTTTCAGATGCGTGAACAAGAATCAAGTACACGACCATTGACGTGTGCACAGCACGCTCATACCGTCACGGGAAAGCGCTTTCTAACCCACCCGCACTCCGCACACGGAACGGAGAGGTACGGATGAAGCGAGCAGCCTCAGTGCGACTCGGCGCGACCGTGGCCACCCTGGCCCTGGCCACCACCGGAACGCTGGTCTCGACACCCGCGGCGTCGGCCGCGACCGGTCCCGCGACCGGGTACGCGACCCAGAACGGCGGGACCACCGGCGGCACCGGCGGGCAGACGGTCCGCGCGACGACCGGGACCGCGATCCACGCCGCCCTCTGCGGCCGGGCGAGCAGCAGCACTCCCCTCGTCATCGAGGTCACGGGGACCATCACCCACGCCAACACCAAGAAGGTCTCCGGCAGCAGCTGCGACACCGCCGACGGCGTGATCGAGCTCAAGAAGATCAGCAACGTGACCCTGGTGGGGGTCGGCAGTGGTGCCGTCTTCGACCAAGTGGGCATCCACATCCGCGAGTCGAAGAACATCATCATCCAGAACGTGACCGTGCGGAACGTCAAGAAGTCCGGCTCCCCCACGTCCAACGGCGGCGACGCCATCGGCATGGAGAGCAACGTCCGCAACGTCTGGGTCGACCACACCACCCTGGAGGCCTCGGGCGGCGAGTCGGAGGGCTACGACGGCCTGTTCGACATGAAGAACAACACCCAGTACGTGACGCTGTCCTACAGCGTCCTGCGCAACTCCGGCCGCGGCGGCCTGGTCGGCAGCAGCGAGAGCGACCGGTCGAACGGGTTCATCACGTATCACCACAACCGCTACGAGAACATCGACTCCCGCGCCCCGCTGCTGCGCGGCGGCATCGCGCACATGTACAACAACCACTACGTGCGCCTCAACGAGTCCGGCATCAACTCCCGGGCCGGCGCCCGCGCGAAGGTGGACAACAACTACTTCGAGGACTCCAAGGACGTCCTCGGCACCTTCTACACCGACGAGGCCGGCTACTGGCAGGTCTCCGGCAACGTCTTCGACAACGTCACGTGGTCTCAGCCGGGCAGCGAGAACCATCCGGCAGGTCCCGACCCGACGTCGAACACCACGGTCTCCGTCCCCTACTCCTTCCGTCTCGACGCGGCCGGCTGCGTCCCGGCGGTCGTGAGCCGGACGGCGGGGGCCGGCAAGGGACTGCAGGTGTCGGACGGCAGCTGCTGACCTCGGGCGCAGGGCTGTGGCGGCCGCGGGGGAACACACCGTCCGCCCCCGGAAATCGGTCGTCCACAGCCACCCACACGACAGGTTCTGGCCAGTAATCTCGGCGTTCATGGAGCAGAGGCATCTCGGCCGCACCGGCCTGCGCGTGTCACGGATCGGGCTCGGCACCCTGACCTGGGGCCGGGACACCGACGAACACGACGCGGCGGACCTGGTGAAGACGTTCTGGGAAGCCGGCGGGACCCTCGTCGACACCGCCGACGTCTACGGCGACGGAGAGGCCGAGTACCTGCTCGGCAGGCTGATGGACGGCCTCGTGCCGCGGCGGGACCTGGTCATCTCGACCAAGGCGGGCAGCGTGCCCGACCCGGACCGCCGGGTCGACGGCTCCCGCGGCCACCTGCTCGCCGCCCTGGACGCCTCGCTCGCCCGGCTCGGCACCGACCACGTCGACGTCTGGCACGTGCACGCCTACGACCCGTACACCCCGCTGGAGGAGACCCTCCAGGCCCTCGATCTCGCGGTCGCCAGCGGCCGTGCCCGCTACGCCGGTGTCTCCAACTTCTGCGGCTGGCAACTGGCCAAGGCCGCCACCTGGCAGCTGGCGGCCCCGGGCACCCGCACCCGCCTGGCGGCCACGCAGCTGGAGTACTCGCTCCTGCAGCGCGGCGTCGAACGCGAGGTGCTGCCGGCCGCCCTGGACCTCGGCATAGGGCTGCTCCCGTCCTCGCCGCTCGGGCGCGGCGTGCTGACGGGCAAGTACCGCGGCGACAGCACACCGCCGGACTCCCGCGGGGCCTCGGACCATCTCGCGCCCTTCGTCGCGCCGTACCTCGACGACACCGCGAGCCGCATCGTCGACGCCGTGGCGACCGCGGCCGACGGGCTCGCGGTGACGCCGCTCCAGGTGGCCCTGGCGTGGATCCGGGACCGGCCCGGGGTGACCGCTCCCATCGTCGGCGCGCGCAACGCGCAGCAGCTCACGGCGGCGTTGTCAGTGGAGACCCTTAGTCTTCCTGACGAGATCTGCCGGGCGCTCGACGATGTGTCGGCGCCCGTGCACCGCTATCCCGATCACGACTGGAGCACGCTGTGAGCACGGAGCCCGAGACCACGGAGGACGCCGAGCCGGGGACGCCGGGCACGACGGACACGGCGGGGGCCACCCCGGCGGAGGGCGACGCGGCGGCCGGGGAAGACGCCGGCGTCCGGCCCCCCGGGGACGCGGCGGAGGAAGGCCGGGCCGGGCAGCTCTCCGAGGCCGAGGCCGAGCTGCTGGCCCAGCGTGCCGAGCGGGAGCGCATCGAGCAGCGCAAGGCCGAGAAGAAGGCGCCCATCGAGGCCGGGGCCAAGCTGAGCGGCAGGGCCGCCGATCTGCTCGCGGCCGTCCGGGCCGTGGAGAGCGGCGAGAAGCCGGTGGCCACGGTGTTCGAGGAGCCCGCGCCCGCCCCCCGCCGCTCCGCGCCCGAGCCGGCGCTCCGGCCGCAGCCGGTGGCGGCCGAGACCGCCGCGGCGCCGGCCGCTCCCGGCCCCGAGACGGTGCAGGGCGTGCGGCGGGTGCTCGACGAGGGCGGCGCCCCGGAGACGCTCGCACCGCAGGTGGCCGCGGTGCTCGGCGAGGGCGCGGACGAGCTGCTGCGGGCCGACCCGTGGCAGTTGCTGCGGGTCGCGGGCGTGCGGCCCGAGCAGGCCGACGGGTTCGCGCGGGCGCTGCTGGGCGCGGAGTGCGCCCCGGACGACGAGCGGCGCGGCCGGGCCGTCACGGTCTGGCTCCTGGAGCAGGCGGCGCTGGCGGGGCACACGGCCCTGGAGATGCCGGCGCTCCTCGCAGCCCTGGCCCAGCGGGGCGTGCCGGAGCCGGAGAGCGCCGTGCAGGACAGCATCGCCGAGGGCGAGGCGCTGGTCTTCCAGGACGCCCTGGAGGAGCCCGGTGCCCCGGCCCCGGCCTCGGCTGCGGGACCGGAAGGCACGGAGGGCTCGGCGGGCTCGGCGGAGGAGCCGGAGCGCCCGGTCCGTGTCCTGGTCGGTCTGGAGCGGTACGCGCTGGCGGAGGAGAGCCTGGCCGACGGTCTGGCCCGGCTGGTCAACTCCGCTCCCAAGCAGGACGGTTCGGCCGAGGAGTGGGAGCGGCTCGCCGCCGCGGCCGGAGGGTCCACGGGTGAGCTGATCCGCGCGGCCGCAGGGCACGGCCTGGTACTGCACACCGGCGGGGAGGCCTCCCTGGCCGAGCCCGCAGCGCTGCTGCGCACGGCCCACTCCCTCGGCCTGCGCGCCTGGGCCGCCGCCCACGGCCCCCTCGGCCGTGACCGCTTCGCCGCCCTGCTGCGCCGGGCCGGGGAGGACGACGGCGCCGGCTCGCCCGTCGCGACCGTCCCCGGGCTGCTCTCCGGGCGGGAAGGGCCCGGGCGGGACGCGGACGGAGCCCTGGACCTGGATCTGCTCGTGGTGCTCGACGCGCCGCAGCTCGACGTCGAGACGGCGGCGCTGCTGACCGAGTCGCTGCCGGACGGGGCGCGGCTGGTGCTCGCCGGGGATCCGGCGGTGCTGTGGTCCGTGGGTCCCGGGCGGGTGTTCGCGGACCTCCTCGCGGCGCGGATCTGCCCGCAGGTCGCCTCACGGCTGCCGGACCCGGGGCCGCTGGGCGAGCTGGTCTCCGGCATCGGCATCGGCGAGCTGAACCAGGTCGAGGCGCCCGGCAAGGAGGTCGTGATCGTGCCGGTGCGGGACGCGGGCGAGGCCGTGCACCGCACGGTGCAGCTCGTCGCGGACTCGGTGCCGCGGGCCATCGGCGTCCCGGCCGAGGAGACCCAGGTGATCACGCCGGGGCACGGCGGCGCGGTCGGCACGCGCGCGCTCAACGCGGCCCTGAAGGAACGGCTCAATCCGGGCCCCGGCCGGTTCGGCGGCTTCGACCCCGGCGACCGGATCGTCCACTCCCCCGTGCCGGGGCGGGCGGTGCCGGGCCGGGTGGTGAAGGCGGACGCCGAGGGGCTGCACCTGGTGTGCGCGGGCGAGCCCGTCGTCGTGCCGAAGGAGCGGGTGGAGCAGTGCGTGCGGCACGGGTGGGCGATGACCGCGCACCAGGCCGTCGGGAGCCGCTGGCCGGCCGTCGTCGTGGTGCTGCCCGGCGACGCGGCGCAGGCGCTGAGCCGGCCGTGGGTGTACACCGCGTTCGGGCGGGCCGACCGGCATCTGTCCGTGGTGCACGGCGTGGAGCAGGCGCTGCCCAGGGCGGTGGCCGAGGTGGGGGCGAAGCCCCGGACGACCCGGCTTCCCGTGCTGCTCGCTCCGCAGGTCGGCCGCTGACGCGCGACGGCGGTGGTCACGGGTCTCGGCCCGTGCCCACCGCCGTCGGGTGGCCCCGGCGCGCTCAGCGGCGGTCCGCGTCCAGCGGCTCCAGATCCTCGTCCTCGTCCAGGTCGGTGTCGAGATCCTCCAGGTCCTCGGCGTCGTCGGCGTCCTCGTCGTCCTCGTCGTCGAGGGCATCGATCTCGTCGTCGAAGACGGCGCTGACGTCGAAGCGGCACACCACCTGCTGCGCGTCGACCTGCTCGAACGGCGCCTCCAGCCACTCCCCTGGCTCGGCCGGTTCGTCCGCCGCCGTCACCCAGAGCGTGGAGTCGCCCTCCTCCAGCCCGAACTCCTTGTGCCGGGAGGCGATCTCGTCGGGCTCGAACTCGCCGAACAGCAGGCCCAGCGCGCCGTGGACCGTCCCGGAGGCCGGGGAGCCCTCGTCGCCGTCGGCCGCCTCGATCCGCTGCGCCTGCGCGAGCAGCCGCTGCGGTTCGGCGACGGCGTAGTCGCGGCGGATCAGCACGCTCAGCGCGTTCGGCTCCTCGGGGCCGGTGTACGGGGGCAGCGCGTCCTCCGCGCCGGGGATCTCGAAGGGTGTGACCTCGTCATAACGGTCGTAGAGCAGTTCGTCGTACACCTCTGCGGCCGCGGCCAGCTGGTTGAACGCCTCGTAGACGGCCGGGTCGTCCTCCCCCGACCTGCGTTCGACCGCGGCCAGGTGGCGGTCGAGCGCGGTCTTGACCGCCTCGGCGGCGGCGCGTACCTCGGCAGCGGTGGGCTGCGCAGCATCAGACATAGTGCAGACGCTATCCGTACGAGGCCCCAGCCCGCACAATAGATGCGATGCCGGAATACGAATTTGTCGACGTGTACGTACCGCGCGGGGTCTCCCGCAAGGAGACGGCACGTCTGCTGACGGACCATGCGGAGTACGGACACTGGGAGTTGCACCGTCTGAGCCTGCTGCGGGACGGCAGCCGCAAGGTGCGGTTGCGCCGTCGCATCATCCGCCAGGTGCGGGCCACCTGGTGAGCTGAGACGGTGCCGGGAGAAGGCACATGACGGAGCGGGCCCCGCCCCCGGCGGGGCCCGCTCCGTCGGCGGGGGTCGTCCGGCCGGATGCCTCAGGCGGAGGCGCGTGCCTTGCGGTAGAGGATCGCGCCCGCCAGCAGGGCGCCGGCTCCGGCGGGGAGGGCCAGCCCGAGCGGCAGTTCACTGCCGGTGGCGGCGAGCTGGGCGTCGCCGCGGGGCTGGGTGACGAACTGGCCGCCCGGTTCGTTGCCGTGCGAGGAGCCGCCCGGCGTCTCGACGCCGGTGGTGGGCGGTGCGGCCGGGGTTCCGGGGTGGCCGGGCTCAGCGGGCGCGCCCGGACCGCCGGGGTTCCCGGGGACACTCGGGTCGCGCGGGTGGCCGGGATCACCGGGGGTGCCCGGAGTTCCGGGGTGGCCGGGATTCCCGGGGTCGCCCGGACCGCCGGGGTCGCCAGGGTTCCCGGGGTGTCCGGGGCCGCCCGGCTGTCCCGGGGTCTCGTGGCCGCCGCCGGGCGGGTTGCCGTGGGGGTGACCGTGGCCGTTCGCGCAGTCGTTGCCCGTGCTGGGGTTGCCGATGCCGACGACGTCGACGGTGTTGCCGCAGACGTTGACCGGCGCGTACACCGGCACCTGGACGTGGTTGCCCGAGCCGACGCCGGGCGAATCGGTCGCGTGACCACCCGCGTGCGAGCCGCCGTGACCGCCCTGACCGCCCTGGTCACCGTGATCGCCGTATCCCCCCGACGACGATCCACCTCCCTGGTTCGCGCACCCGTTGCCGACCGACGGGTTGAGCACGCCGACGACGTCGACGGTGTTGCCGCAGACGTCGACCGGCGCGTACACCGGCACCTGGACGTGGTTGCCCGAGCCGACGCCGGGCGAATCGGTCGCGTGACCACCCGCGTGCGAGCCGCCGTGACCGCCA
>NZ_JBITSK010000008.1:0-139691 GCF_044540565.1 Streptomyces sp. NPDC085931 | reverse complement strand
CATGACCGCCCTGGTCACCGTGATCGCCGTATCCCCCCGACGACGATCCACCGCCCTGGTTCCCGCACCCGTTGCCGACCGACGGGTTGAGCACGCCGACGACGTTGACCGTGTTGCCGCAGACGTTCACCGGCGCGTGCACGGGCGCCTGCACCGTGTTCCCGGACAGCACGCCGGGCGAGCCCGACGTGGAACCCTGCGCACCCGAGGCGGCGTGAGCGGAGCCGCCCGCGGCGGCGATCACGCCGGTCGCGGCCGCCACGGTCATCAGACCCTTGCGGGTAGCCTGTCGCATTGCTGAATACCTGCCTTCGACCCTTTATCGAATTCTTCTCGAATTCCCGTGAAGAAGCGTTCGGTCCCGGAGCGCATGGCTCGCGCTCCGGGACCGGTGGCTTTGAACTCCCCTCAGAGAGGGGGAAGCATCACTTGTTGATGCAGGTGTTGCCGAAGGCGGGGTTCAGCAGCCCGATCACGGAGACCGTGTTGCCGCAGACGTTCACCGGGACGTGAACGGGCACCTGGATGACGTTGCCGGACACGACACCCGGGGAGTGCACCGCGGCACCCTGGGCACCGGAGTCGGCGACGGCGAGGCCCGCGCCCGCGAGAACCAGCCCACCGGTGGCAGCCGCAGCAGCGACGACCTTCTTGATCATTATTCCTCCTAGTTGGCAAAGCGACCCATCGTGCGATCGCATTACCTGTAACGAGGCTGGAGTAATGAGGCTACGAGCTTATGAGTGCATTCACTCTTCCCAGTCGATCTCGCACGCGTGCCCGAATACCTGCCCGCGGGCGGCGCTTTTTCAGGACGCGTCGATGAACCGGTCGAGCACCCGCACCCCGAACTTCAGGCCGTCGACCGGCACCCGCTCGTCCACGCCGTGGAACATGCCGGCGAAGTCCAGCTCGGGCGGCAGCTTCAGCGGCGCGAAGCCGAAGCCCCGGATGCCCAGGTCGTCGAAGGACTTGGCGTCCGTCCCGCCGGACAGCATGTAGGGGATCGCCTTGGCGGTCGGGTCCTCGGCGAGCAGCGAGGACTGCATGGCCTCCACGAGCGCCCCGTCGAAGGTGGTCTCGACGGCCTTGTCGGCGTGCACGTCCTCACGCCGCACCTTCGGACCGAGGATGCGGTCGAGGTCGGCGAGGAACTCGTCCTCGTACCCGGGCAGGAAGCGGCCGTCGACGTGGGCGGTGGCCTCGCCGGGGATGACGTTGACCTTGTAGCCGGCGCCGAGCTGCGTGGGGTTGGCCGTGTTGCTCAGAGTCGCGCCGATGAGCTTGGCGATGCCGCCGAGCTTCGCGAGGGTCGACTCCATGTCCTCCGGGTCGAGCTCGGTGCCGAGGGCGTCTCCCAGCTCGTCGAGGAAGGCGCGGGTGGTCTTGGTCACGCGCACCGGGAACTTGTGCCGGCCCAGCCGGGCGACGGCCTCCGACAGCTCGGTGATCGCGTTGTCCCGGTGGATCATCGACCCGTGGCCCGCCGTGCCGGCCACGGTGAGCTTCATCCAGTGCATGCCCTTCTCGGCCGTCTGGATCAGGTACAGCCGCCGCTCCTCGCTCACCGTGAACGAGAAGCCGCCCACCTCGCTGATCGCCTCGGTGACGCCCTCGAAGAGGTCGCGGTGGTGGTCGACGAGGTAGCGCGCCCCGTAGGTGCCGCCTGCCTCCTCGTCCGCGAGGAACGCGAGGACGATGTCGCGCGGGGGCTTGCGCCCGCTGCGCAGCCGGTCGCGCACGACCGCCAGCGTCATGGCGTCCATGTCCTTCATGTCGACCGCCCCGCGGCCCCAGACGCAGCCGTCGGCGACCTCGCCGGAGAAGGGGTGGTGGGTCCAGTCGTCGGCGTTGGCCGGAACGACGTCGGTGTGGCCGTGGATGAGGAGCGCGGGCCGGGAGGGGTCCTCGCCCTCGATGCGGGCGACCGTGGAGGCGCGGCCCGGGTGGGATTCGAAGATCCGCGGTTCGAGTCCGACCTCGGCGAGCTTCTCGGCGACGTACTCGGCCGCCTTGCGCTCGCCCGGTCCCGAGTGGTCGCCGTAGTTGCTGGTGTCGATCTGGATCAGCTCGCGGCAGAGGTCCACGACCTCGTCCTCGCCGGTGACGCTCCTGGCCGTGTCCGTCTCGCTCACGTGCTTCCTCCCGGTGTCACTGCTGGTGGGTCCCCTTCATCCTCCCTCTGTCCGGCCCGCTCCCCAAGAGCCCTCCCGGCTCGTCACACGTCGTTCACGCCCGGCCGGGGGCGGCGACGGGGGGTGATCGGTCACCCTGGAAAGCCTGGTAATGTTTACGTCGTCGCCGCGGGGAGAACCCACGCGACAGACACCTTGTCCGGGTGGCGGAATGGCAGACGCGCTAGCTTGAGGTGCTAGTGCCCTTTATCGGGCGTGGGGGTTCAAGTCCCCCCTCGGACACCTGAGGCTGAGGGCCGCGACCGCGAGGTCGCGGCCCTCGGTCGTTTCCGCGAAGAGGTGACCATGACCAGGCGTTCCTGTCCGTGCGGGCTTCCCGGGCCCTACGAGGCCTGCTGTGGCCGTTACCACTCCGGCTCCGCCGCCGCGTCGACCGCCGAGGCGCTGATGCGGTCGCGGTACTGCGCCTTCGTCAAGGGCGACGCCGGCTATCTGCTGCGGACCTGGCACCCGCGCACGCGGCCCGGGACGCTGGAGCCGGACTCGGGGACGCGGTGGACCGGGCTGGAGATCCTGGGCACGACCGACGGATCGGCGTTCCATTCCGCCGGGACCGTGGAGTTCCGGGCGTCGTACCGGGGCGGATCGCTGCACGAGCGGAGCCGGTTCGCGCGGGTCGACGGGGCGTGGGTGTACGTCGACGGGGAGTTCCTGCCCTAGCCGCGGGCCTTAGCCGCGGCCCCTGGCCGCCGCCTTCGCTACGGGGCCAGGATGTCGAGTTCCTGGAGGGCGCCGACCGTGATCTCGCGGGTCAGTTCCTCGGCGCGGGCCGCGTCGCCCGCGCGGACCGCCTCGGCGACCCGGACGTGCAGCGTGACGGCGGCCGGGTCCGGGTCCTCGAACATCACGTCGTGCTGGGTGCGGCCGGTCAGGACCTCGGCGACGACGTCGCCCAGGCGGGCGAACATCTCGTTGCCCGAGGCGGCCAGGATGACCCGGTGGAAGGCGATGTCGTGGACGAGGTACCCCTCCAGCTTGTGACCGCGGGAGTGGGCGACCATGCCGAGGGCGCACTCGGTGAGCCGGGCGCACTGCTCGGACGTGGCGTGCCGGGCGGCCAGACCGGCCGCGACCGGTTCGATCGCCGAGCGCAGCACGGTCAGGGAGCGCAGTTGCCGGGCCCGGTCGGCGCCGGCCAGCCGCCAGCGGATGACCTGCGGGTCGTAGACGTTCCACTCGGACTCGGGGCGGACCGTGACGCCGACGCGGCGGCGGGACTCGACCAGGTGCATGGACTCCAGGACGCGGACCGCCTCGCGCATCACGGAGCGTGACACGTCGAAGCGCTGGGCGAGCTCGTCCGTGCGCAGGACGCTGCCCGGCGGGTACTCCCCCGCGGTGATCTCGGGGCCGAGGGTGTCCAGAACGTGGCCGTGCAGCCCCCGGCCCGGTGTGCTCATGCACTCAGCGTACGGGGTAGATCACGGAGACAAAAAGTCAGACTTATTGGTCACGGGGTCTTGAATTCGTCGTACCTAATGGGTTTCAGTTGCGTCGACATCACGTGTCGACGAGGACAGCAGACAGTGAGGCAGCGATGAACACCCCCCAGGTCGTCGTGGTCATGGGCGTCGCGGGCACCGGCAAGACCACCATCGGTCCCCTGCTCGCCGCCCGGCTCGGCGTTCCGTACGCCGAGGGCGACGACTTCCACCCGCCGGCCAACATCGCCAAGATGTCGGCCGGCACGCCGCTGACGGACGAGGACCGCAGGCCCTGGCTTGACGCCATCGGCGACTGGGCGCAGGGGCGGGCCGGGCTCGGCGGGGTGATCAGCTGCTCGGCGCTGAAGCGGTCGTACCGCGACCGGCTGCGGGCCGCCGCGCCCGGTGTGGTCTTCGTGCACCTCACGGGTGACCGCGCGCTGATCGAGGACCGGATGTCGCACCGGCAGGGGCACTTCATGCCCACCGCACTGCTCGACTCCCAGTTCGCCACGCTCCAGCCGCTCCAGGCGGACGAGGCGGGGGTCGCCGTGGACGTCGCGGGCAGCCCGGTGGAGATCACCGAGCGGGCCGCGGACGCCCTCGGCTCGCTCCCCGGTCCGATCGACTAGCCCCGCACCGGTCCCCCTCCCCTCTTCTCCCCGACTCCCCAACGCAAGGGACACACCCCGTGACCAGACTCAGCGTCGAGATGCTGGCAGCGGACGCACCCGAGCCGATCACCTCGGCCGGCCACGCTCAGCTGGGCATCGCCGTCCTGGCGGGCATCGCCGTCATCGTCCTGCTCATCACCAAGTTCAAGCTGCACGCCTTCCTGGCGCTGACCATCGGGTCGCTGGCGCTCGGCGCGATCGCCGGGGCGCCGCTGGACAAGGTCCTCACCAGCTTCAGCGCCGGCCTCGGCTCCACGGTCGCCGGGGTCGGTGTGCTGATCGCCCTCGGCGCCGTCCTCGGCAAGATGCTCGCCGACTCCGGCGGTGCCGACCAGATCGTCGACACGATCCTGGCCAAGGCGGGCGGGCGGTCGATGCCGTGGGCGATGGTGCTGATCGCCTCGGTGATCGGGCTGCCGCTGTTCTTCGAGGTCGGCATCGTGCTGCTGATCCCGGTGGTGCTGATGGTGGCCAAGCGCGGCAACTACTCGCTGATGCGCATCGGCATCCCGGCGCTCGCGGGCCTGTCCGTGATGCACGGCCTGGTGCCGCCGCACCCCGGGCCGCTGGTCGCGATCGACGCCGTCGGGGCCGACCTCGGCGTCACGCTGGCGCTCGGTGTCCTCGTCGCCGTCCCGACGGTGATCATCGCCGGTCCCGTGTTCTCCAGGTACGCGGCCCGCTGGGTCGACGTCCCGGCCCCCGAGAAGATGATCCCGCAGCGCGCCTCCGAGGAGCTGGAGAAGCGTCCCGGCTTCGGCGCCACGCTCTTCACCGTGCTGCTCCCGGTGATCCTCATGCTCGCCAAGGCGCTGGTCGACATCGTCGTGGACGACCCCGGCAACCCCGTGCAGCGCGTCTTCGACGTCATCGGCGCCCCGATGATCGCCCTGCTCGCCTCGGTGCTGGTGGGCATCTTCACGCTGCTGCGGCCCGCCGGGTTCTCCAAGGAGCGGATCTCGCCGCTGGTCGAGAAGAGCCTCATGCCGATCGCGGGCATCCTGCTGATCGTCGGCGCGGGCGGCGGGTTCAAGCAGACGCTCATCGACACGGGCGTGGGGCAGATGGTCCTCGACATCTCCGAGGACTGGGCCATCCCGGCGCTGCTGCTGGCCTGGCTGATCGCCGTGGTGATCCGGCTCGCGACCGGTTCGGCGACGGTGGCCACGGTCTCGGCGGCCGGTCTGGTCGCCCCGCTCGCGGCGGACATGTCCACCACGCACGCCGCCCTCCTCGTCCTGGCCATCGGCGCCGGCTCGCTGTTCTTCAGCCATGTCAACGACGCCGGGTTCTGGATGGTGAAGGAGTACTTCGGGCTGAGCGTCGGGCAGAACATCAAGACCTGGTCCGTGATGGAGACGATCATCTCGGTGGTCGCCGGCGGGCTGGTCCTGCTGCTGTCCCTGGTGATCTAGGGGCGTGACCGGTGGGGAGCTGCTCCCGCCACAGGGGGTGCTCCCTGTCCGCCCACTCCCGGCTCACCCTGCCCGTGCGCATGCCGCGCCTCGCCTCCGGGTCCGCCAGGGCCATGCCGATGTGGCCCGCCAGGACGATGCCGAGGGTGAGGGCCAGCCAGTCGTGGACGAAGGTCGCGCTGGTGCGCCACAGGAGGGGGGTGAGGTGGGTGAGCCACATCATCAGGCCCGTGGCGAGCATGACCACGCTCGCCCCGGCGGTCCAGGCCGCGTAGATCTTCTGGCCGGCGTTGAACTTGCCCGCGGGGCGGGAGCCGTGCCGGGCGTCGCGGCGCAGGACGGCCCGCAGCCAGGTGCGGTCGTGCGGACCGAAGCGGTTGAGGCGGCCCAGGTCGGCCCGGAAGGCGCGGGAGGCCAGCCCCGCCAGCGCCGGGACGGGCAGGGCGAGTCCGCACCACACGTGCAGCGTGACGACGAGGGCGCGGCGGCCGACGAGTTCGGCGAGCTGCGGGACGTAGAGGCAGGCCGCCGTCGCCACGCAGACGCCCGTCAGGGCGGCCGTGGTGCGGTGGATCCAGCGCTGGGCCGGGGTGAAGCGGTGCACCTCGGCCGCCGCCGCCGGGCGCGGGTCAGCTCGTGGGCTCATCGTCCCGTCCGTTCGAACGGCCCACCCAGGCGTCGACGTCGTAGCCGCGCTCCTCCCAGTAGCCCGGGCGGACCTCGTCGGTGACGGTGATGCCGGAGAGCCACTTGGCGGACTTGTAGAAGTACATGGGCGCCACGTAGAGGCGGACCGGGCCGCCGTGGGAGTGGCCGAGGTCCTCGTCCCGCATGCGCAGGGCGACCAGGACGTCGGCGCGGCGGGCCTGGTCGAGGGTGAGGCTCTCGGTGTACGTGCCGTCGAAGCAGGTGAAGCGGACCGCCCTGGCCGTGGGGCGGACTCCGGCGGCGTCCAGCAGGCGGGACAGGCGGACGCCCTCGAAGGGGGTGTCCGGGACGCGCCAGCCGGTGACGCACTGCACGTCGCGGACCATGCGGGTCTGCGGGAGGGCCCTGAGGCCGGCGAGCGTGTAGGTCGTGGGGTGGTCGACCAGGCCGTCGACCCTGAGGCGGTAGGTGCCGTCGTTCCGGCGCGGGACGGAGGAGGCGACCGAGTAGTAGCGGAAGCCGCCGCCGTTGGGGAGCAGCCCGGTCAGGCCGGTGGGGTCCTGGTCGGCGGCGCTGCCGAGGAAGCCCTCCAGGCCGCGTTGCAGCGGGGGTGCGGCGACCACGCCGAGGGCGCCCAGGGCGAGGGTGCCGAGGAAGACGCGGCGGCCGACCGGGGTGCCCCGCTCCTCGGGGTGGTCCGGGTCCGCGCCCTGATGTACGTCGGGATTCACGCCCTCATTCGACCACCCGCGGCCCCCGCGGGACAGGGATCGCGGGTGACCGTCAGGCTTCCGTCACCACTGTCGTGCGCGCGGGGTCAGGACGACGCCGCCTTGTCCAGCTGGAAGGCCTCGTTGCCGAGTCCGATCCGGGCGTGCTTCTCGGGGGCGCGGGCGCGCAGGACCAGGCCGAGGACCAGGCCGGCGACGAGGGCGAGGCCGATGATGCCGGGCAGCACCCAGCTCAGTGCGGAGCCGGGGCCGGCGCCGACCAGGACGTCGAAGTCCCTGACCGTGTAGCCGGCGATGACGAGCAGGGCGATCCCGGCCAGCGCGGAGGTAACCAGCCGCCAGGCCTGCGCGGCGGCGGCGCCGCGGCGGACGAAGAAGACGACGACGGACAGGGAGGCCGCCGCCATCAGCACGATCACGCCGAGGGCGCCGACGTTGCCGAGCCAGGTGAACAGGCGCAGGACGGGGGCGGTGGGGTCGCCGGCCGGCTTGTCGTCGCTGATCGCGAAGGCGGCCACGACGACCACGGCCACCACGGTCTGCAGCAGCGAACCGGTCCCGGGGGCGCCGCTGCCGCCGCTGGTGCGGCCGAAGGCGGCGGGCAGCAGGCCCTCGCGGCCCATGGCGAAGGCGTACCGGGCGACGACGTTGTGGAAGCTGAGCAGGGCCGCGAACATGCCGGTGACGAACAGGACGTGCAGCACGTCCGTGAAGGTGCCGCCGAGACGGGACTCGGTGAGGAAGAACAGCAGTCCGGCGCTCTGCTCCCGCGCCGTGCCGACGATCGCGGCGGGGCCGGTGGCGACGGTGAGGGCCCAGCTGCTCACCGCGAAGAAGACGGCGACCCCGCCGACGGCCAGGAACATCACGCGCGGCACCAGCACGTGCGGGCGGCTGGTCTCCTCGGCGTAGACGGGGGCCTGCTCGAAGCCGAGGAACGCGGCGATGCAGAAGCACAGCGCGGTGCCGACGCCCGCGCCGGTGAGGGTGTCGGGGTTGAAGGCGTGCAGCGACAGGCCCTCCTTGCCGGGGTCGGCGAGGGCCGCGATATCGAAGATCACCACCAGGAGCACCTCGATGACCAGCAGGACGCCGAGCACACGGGCGTTGACGTCGATCTTCAGCCAGCCCAGCAGTCCGACGGCGAGCGCGGCCACCAGGGCCGGTATCCACCAGGCGACCTCGATCTGAGCGTAGGTGGCGAACAGCCCGGAGACCTCGAAGCCGAGGATGCCGTAGATGCCGATCTGGAGCGTGTTGTAGGCGACCAGGGCGACCAGGGCGGCGCCCGCTCCGGCGGTGCCGCCGAGGCCGCGGGAGATGTAGGCGTAGAAGGCCCCGGCGTTGTGGACGTGGCGGCTCATCTCGGCGTAGCCGATGCCGAACAGGATCAGGACGACGCCCAGCACGACGAAGAGCAGCGGCTGGCCCACGATGCCCATCACCGCGAATGTGGTGGGCATGACACCCGCGACCACCATGAGGGGGGCGGTCGCGGCGAGCACGGAGAGCAGCAGGCCGCCGGTGCCGAGCCGGTCGGCGCGCAGGGCGCGCTCCTGCCCCTTGAACGTGGCGATGCCGCCGCCGGGGGCGGAGGTGTCCGTGCGCGAACTGTCCGTGGTCATCGGGAGGGCGTCCTCACTGGTGGGGTACGGGGGGTCAGGCCGTGCCGAGCGCTCCGGCGCGGGCGGCGGCGAAGGCGGTGTGCGGGTCGCGGTCCGGGTACGACCAGGGCGCCGGGGTGGCGTGGCGGCCGATGCGGTGGAACAGGGCGGCGGCCTCGGCGCCCCGCCCCTCGCAGAACTTGGCGTGGGCGAGGAAGTTCAGGTCGATCAGCCGCCGCGGATGGCCCTCCAGTTCCCACTCCAGCCACCAGTCGAAGGCGGCCTTCATCACCTGCCGGGCGCGGCGGCCGGTCCAGTGGCCGGAGGCGGCCGGGTCGGCGGACTCGTGCCCGGCGGCGGCCAGCGCGCGGTAGCGCTCGGCGTGGGCGATGACCGGCAGGATCGCGAGCGGGGAGTCGGCGGGTGCCTGTTCGGCGGCCCAGTTGGCGAAGTCGTAGACCTCGTGCAGGGGATCGGGGCCGGCCTCGGTGCGCCGGCCGGCCAGGTGGGCGACCACCAGGTGGTGGGCGTGGTGGTGGTCGGCGTACCGGGCGCGGACCTGCTCGAAGGTCCGGATGACGTCCTGGTCGCCGCCGACCGCGCACTCCAGCATGAGCAGCCCGAGCCAGGGGGTGGGGTCGGCGGGGTGGCGGCCGGCCGCTTCCCGGCAGGCCTCGCGGGCACGGGCCGGTCCGCCCTTGCCGTGCAGGACGCGCCGGACCTCGGCCACGGCGAGCAGGACGCAGGCGTCGGCGGACTCGGGCTCGGCGAGCAGCCACTCGCGGGCCCAGGCGGCCGTGTAGGACTCGCGGGCCAGGACGGCCACGCGGTGGCCGCGGCGGTCCCAGTCGTCCCCGGTGTGGACCAGCAGGGAACGGGCGGTCTGCCAGCGGCCCTGCCCCAGTGCGGCGCGGGCGGTCACGAGGTCGGCGTCGTCGAGGGCCTCGTCGAAGGCCTGCGCCGCGCGTTTGCGGCCGCGGCCGAGGGGAGGCGGGGGTGGGGACACCGCGGGACTTCCTCACGCGCTCTTCTGGTGGTGCGGCTCACGGTGGTCACCGGTGCGCGGGTGTGCGCACCGCCATGAACCGATCACAGACAGCCAACCCCCCGCCAACGGTTGCCGTCAAGGCCCGCCGTCGCGTTACACGCGTCAAGTGCCGTCATGCGTGAGGCATTTGTGATGCGGGAGACCCCTGTGCGGCAAGTGACACGCGGGGAAAATGCCCCTTTCGCCCGTTGTGGCGTGCGTCATAGCGCGGACGGGCGGCGGCCCCCACGATGGCAGGACGTGCGGGCGCGCCCGACGGAGCCGGCCGGTACAGTCGGTCCCTTGCGCAACCTGACCCGACCTGATCATCGAGGTACACCGCGTGTCGGTTCTTGTCCTGGCCCTCGCCCTCAGTGCCGCCTGCTGTCTCGGCTTCGGCTTCGTCCTGCAGCAGAACGCGGCCCAGCGGGCCCCGCTGAGCGACTTCCTCTCCTTCCGGCTCCTGCTCGACCTGGTCAAGGTGCCCCGCTGGCTCGGCGGCACCGGGCTGATGGTGGCCGGCATGGCGCTGGGCGCCGCCGCGCTCGGGCAGGGCGAGCTGTCGCTGGTGGAGCCGCTGCTGGCCACGAACCTGCTCTTCGCGCTCGCGCTCTCCCGCAAGCAGTCCCGGCAGCCGCTGGGCCGCCAGGGCTGGGCGGGTCTGCTGCTGCTCGCGGGCGGCGTCACGGCGTTCATCGTCGCCGGGCAGCCCGAAGGCGGCACGGCCACGGCCGATCCGGCGCGGCAGTGGCTGATCATCGGCGTGATGATCGGGCTCGCGCTGCTGCTGACGGCCCGCGGCCGGCGCTCCCGGCTGGGCTCCGGCCCGGTGCTGCTCGCGCTGGCCGCCGGGCTGCTGTACGGGGTGCAGGACGCGCTGACCCGGGTGAGCGGGCAGAAGGCCGCCGAGGGCGGCCTGGCCGAGCTGCTCACCGGCTGGCAGCCCTACGCGGTCCTGGCGCTCGGCGTGACCGGGCTGGTCCTCGTGCAGAGCGCCTTCGAGACGGCGTCCCTGCGCACGTCGCTGCCCGCGCTGACCGCGGCCCAGCCGCTGGCCGGGATCGTCTGCGGCGTCGGATTCCTCGGCGACCGGCTGCGCACCGACGCGGTGGCGCTGACCTGGGAGGCGGGCGGTCTCGCGGCCGTCGTCGTGGGCATCGTGCTGCTCGGGCTGCACCCGGCCATGCCGACGGGCGCGGCACAGCGCGCGCGGGCCGCCGCGCCCGCCGTGAGCCCGGCCTCCCCCTGACGGGACCCGCCCCGCCGCTGCGCCGGACCCCTGCTTGGATGAGGGCATGAGCGCTGACGAGATCCTCGACATCGTCGACGAGCACGACCGGGTCGTCGGGCGGTCCGCCCGCGGCGAGGCCTACGCCCGGGGACTGCGGCACCGCTGCGTCTTCGTCCTGGCCCGGGACGCCGAGGACCGGATCTTCGTGCACCGGCGGACCGCGGCCAAACTGGTCTTCCCCTCCCTGTACGACATGTTCGTCGGCGGAGTCGTCGGCGCGGGCGAGGCCTACGACACGGCCGCCCTGCGCGAGGCCGAGGAGGAACTCGGCGTCACCGGCCTGCCCAGCCCGCGCTTCCTCTTCAAGTTCCTCTACGACGACGGCGCCGGGCGCAGCTGGTGGTCGGCGGTGTACGAGGTGCGCTGCGAGCTGCCCGTACGGCCGCAGGCCGAGGAGGTCGCCTGGCACGCCTTCCTGCCCGAGGACGAGGTGGAGCGGCGCCTGGCCGACTGGGAGTGGGTGCCGGACGGGCTCGCGGCGTACGAACGGCTCAGGGCGTTCCGGGCGACGGGCTGAGGCGGCGGGCGGGCGGGCTGACGCGGCGGGCGGGCGGGCTGACGCGGCGGGCGGTCCCGCCCCGGGTAGGGTCGCGCACGTGATCGAGTTCGTACGGAACGTCCGGTTGTGGTTCGCGCCCGCCGAGGTGCGGCGGGAGGGCGAGACGCCCGACTACCGGTTCTCGCTGGCGAACGAACGCACCTTCCTCGCCTGGCTGCGCACCGCGCTCGCGCTGATCGGCGGCGGCTTCGCCGTGGACCAGTTCCTGCCGGACCTGCGCTGGGGCTGGCGGGTCGGGCTGGCGCTCGCCCTGCTGGCCGCGGGCGTGCTCTGCTCGCTGCGGGCGGTCGACCACTGGGTGCGCTGCGAGCGGGCCATGCGCCGGGGCGAGGACCTGCCGGTGTCCCGGTTCCCCGCGCTGCTGAGCCTCGTCGTGTCGGTCGTGGCCGTCGCGATGGTCGTCGTCGTGCTCGTCGGGTGGGAGGGATGAGCCCGGCGGCTCTCCGGCGGGCTCCCGGCCGCGATCCCGGACTGCAGCCGGAACGGACCCGGCTCGCCTGGCGGCGTACGACGCTGTCGGGCACGGTCGTCGCCGTGCTCGCCGTGAAGACCACGCTGCACGGCGGGGCGTCGGCGGCCGGGATCCTGGCGTGCGCGCTGTGCTGTGCGCTCTGGCTGGGGGTCCTCGGCGTCGCCCACCGCCGGATCCGCGCGCTCGCGGCGGGGCCGCGTCCCGCGGCGCTCGCACCCCGGCACGCGGCGGCGGCGGTGCTGTGCACGGTCGCGATGGCGGTGTGCGGGGCGGCCCTCGTCCTGTAGGGCCGCCCCGCAGGCCGCACCACGCTCACGTGCCGTCGCCGCCCCGGTCCACCGTGACGACGATCTTGCCCCGGGTGCGGCCCTCCTGGTTCCGGCGGTGCGCGTCCGCCGCCCGCTCCAGCGGGAACGTCTCGTCGACGTGCACGCCCAGCACACCCTGCTCGGCCAGTTCGGACAGCCGGCGCAGGTCCTCGGCGTCGGGGCGGACGAAGTAGTAGCGGCCGCCGTAGTTCACCACCTCGGTGTCGGCGACGGACACCAGCCGGCCCTCGGGGGCGAGCAGGTTCGCGGAGACCTTCAGCGCGTCCCCGCCGACCGTGTCGAAGACCGCGTCCACGCCCTCGGGCGCCAGCCCCCGCACCCGCTCCCCCAGGCCCTCCCCGTACGTCACCGGCTCCCCGCCCAGGCCCCGTACGAAGTCGTGGTTCGCCTGGCTCGCGGTACCGATCACGCGCGCCCCGAGGTGGATGCCGAGCTGCACGGCGATCGAGCCCACGCCGCCGGCCGCCGCGTGCACCAGGACGGTCTCGCCGCGCTTGACCTCCAGCACCTTGCGCAGCACCTGGTACGCCGTGAGCCCCACCAGGGGCAGCCCGGCCGCCTCCTCCCAGGTGAGGTTGCGCGGCTTGCGGGCGAGGGTGCGCAGCGGGGCGGCCACGTACTCGGCGAAGGTGCCGCGGGAGAGGAAGTCCTCCCGCACGTAGCCGATGACCTCGTCCCCGGCGCCGAACTCCGAGACGGCCACGCCGGGCCGGACGACGACGCCCGCGAGGTCCCAGCCGGGCACCACCGGGAAGACGGGGGCGAGGATGCCGGCCAGATGGCCCTCGCGGGCCTTCCAGTCGACGGGGTTCACGGCCGCCGCCCGTACCTTCACCAGCACCGCGTCCGGGCCGACCACGGGGTCGCGCACCTCCCCGAACGCCAGCACCTCGGGCCCGCCGTACCGGGAGTAGCTGATCGCCTTCATGGGTCCGACCCTCACGGCTCGGGGGGCGGCGCGCAAGCCGGACGGCCTGAACGAACCAGCCGGCGGGTGCCGCGGGCCGGGGGCGGCGGCCTATCGTGGCTCCGATCACGTTTCGGCCCCGCTCTGGACGACATACCGACCGGTCGGCATCATGAGTCGGGAACTGTTCACCTGCCCGTAGGAGCGACGCATGAGCCCCGACCACCCGCCCGGACTCGATCTCGACCGGCTGCGCGGCCTGCTCGACCGGGAGCGGCCCGGACTGGTCGGCGGACCGCTGTCCGGCCGGCTGATCGAGGGCGGACGGTCGAACCTCACCTACGCGGTCTCCGACGGCACCGAGCGCTGGGTCGTACGGCGACCGCCGCTGGGCCACGTCCTGGCCACCGCGCACGACATGAAGCGCGAGCACCGGGTGATCAGCGCGCTGCACCCGACCGCGGTGCCGGTGCCGCGCCCGGTGCTGCTGTGCGAGGACGAGGAGGTGCTCGGGGCGCCCTTCTACGTCATGGAGTTCGTCGAGGGCACGCCCTACCGCACCGCCGACCAGCTCCTCCCGCTCGGGGCGGAGCGCACCCGGGGCGCGGTGCTGAACCTGGTCGACACGCTGGTGGAGCTGCACGCGGTGGACCCGGCCGAGGTGGGTCTGGCCGGCTTCGGCCGGCCCGAGGGCTTCCTGGACCGGCAGCTGCGCCGCTGGGGCAAGCAGCTCGACGCCTCCCGCAACCGCGACCTGGACGGCATCGACGAGCTGCACGCCGCGCTCGGGCGCGAGCTGCCCGCCTCCCCCGCCCCGGCCGTGGTGCACGGCGACTACCGGCTCGACAACGTGCTGATCGGCGAGGACGACTCGATCCGGGCGATCCTCGACTGGGAGATGTCGACGCTGGGCGACCCGCTCACCGACCTCGGCCTGCTGGTCATGTACAGCATGCCGCTCGGCATGCCCGAGTCCCCCGTCTCCACCACCGCCGAGGCGCCCGGGCATCCGGCACCGTCCGAACTCATCGAGCGGTACGCCGCGCGCTCGGGGCGCGACGTCTCCGCGGTCTCCTGGTACACGGCCTTCGCCTGGTTCAAGCTCGCCGTGATCCTGGAGGGCATCCACTACCGCTACACGCTCGGCCAGACGGTCGGGCGCGGCTTCGACCGCATCGGCGACCTCGTGCCCGTCTTCGTCCGGCACGGACTGACCACGCTCCACGAAGGCCTCCAGGAGGGCTGATCCACATGGACTTCGCTTTCGACGCGCGCACCGAGGAGCTGCGCGCCAGGCTCCTCGCCTTCATGGACGAGCACGTCCACCCGGCCGAGGCCATCGCGCACGAGCAGCGCGAGCGGCTCGCGTCCCCGTGGGAGAACCCGCCCGTGGTGGAGGAGCTGAAGGCCGAGGCCCGCAGGCAGGGCCTGTGGAACCTGTTCCTTCCGGACTCCGAGTACGGCGCGGGGCTCACCAACCTGCAGTACGCGCCCCTCGCCGAGATCATGGGCCGCTCGCCGCAGCTGGCCCCGACGGTGACGAACTGCGCGGCGCCCGACACCGGCAACATGGAGGTGCTCACCCAGTTCGGCGACGAGCAGCAGCGCAAGCAGTGGCTGGAGCCGCTGCTGGCCGGTGAGATCCGCTCGGCGTTCGCGATGACCGAGCCGGACGTGGCCTCCTCCGACGCCACGAACATCACCACCCACATCGAGCGGGACGGCGACGAGTACGTCATCACCGGCCGCAAGTGGTACATCTCCGGGGCGATGCACCCCGACTGCAAGATCTTCATCGTGATGGGCAAGACCGACCCGGGCGGGGAGGACATCCGGCGCCAGCAGTCCATGGTGCTGGTGCCGCGCGACACCCCGGGCGTCACGATCAAGCGCGCGATGCAGGTGTTCGGGTACGAGGACCACTACCACGGCGGTCACGCGGAGATCGTCTTCGATCACGCGCGCGTGCCGGTGTCGAACCTGGTCGGCGAGGAGGGCGGCGGCTTCGCCATCGCGCAGGCGCGGCTGGGGCCCGGGCGCATCCACCACTGCATGCGGCTGATCGGCATGGCCGAGCGGGCGATCGAGCTGATGTGCCGGCGGGCGGTGTCCCGCAACGCCTTCGGCAAGACGCTGGCGCAGCAGGGCGTGGTGCACAACTGGATCGCCGACGCGCGCGTGACGGTGGAGCAGCTGCGCCTGCTGGTGCTGAAGACGGCGTGGCTGATGGACACGGTGGGCAACCGCGGGGCGCACACCGAGATCCAGGCCATCAAGATCGCGACGCCGCGTGCGGTGGTGGAGATCCTCGACAAGGCGATCCAGCTGCACGGCGCGGGCGGGGTCAGCCAGGACTTCCCGCTGGCGGAGCTGTACGCGGGGGCGCGGACGCTGATGATCGCGGACGGGCCGGACGAGGTGCACCAGCGGTCGCTGGCCCGGCGGGAGCTGAAGCGGTACGTGTGAGGCCGGGGGGTTCAGGGGCCGGGCCCCTGAACCCCGGTCGGCGTGTCACGGGCGCAGGGCGCGCAGCAGCAGGTCGGCCAGGTGGTCGGCGACCTCCTGGGGGCTGAGCGGGCCGTCCGGGCGGTACCAGGTCGACAGGTGGTGGACCGAGCCGAAGTGATAGTCCACGACCAGGTCGGCCGGGGTCGCCCGGGAGAAGACGCCCGCCTCCTGGCCCTCCTCGACCAGCGCGCGGAAGCGCTCGTGGTAGCGCCGCCGCTCCGCCCGCACCTGCTTGTTCTTCTCGGGGCTCAGATGGTGCATCGACCGCCAGAAGATCGACGCGTCGTCGAGGTTGTCGATCGTCGTCACGACGACGTCCGCCGCCGCGGCCCGCAGCCGCTTCTCCACCGGCTCGTCCGCGCCCGCCACCGCGTCCAGCCGCTCCTGCTGGATGCGCAGCACGCGCGCGTACACCTCGTGCAGCAGGTCGTCCTTCGAGCCGAAGTAGTGGTACAGCGCCCCTTTGGTGACACCGGCCGCCTCGACGATCTCCTGCACCGAGGTGCGGTCGTAGCCCTGCTCGGCGAAGAGCCGGGTGGCGGCGGCCAGGAGCCGCTGAGGGACGGGAGTGCCGTCCGGGTCCGTGGTCCTGGGCACTGCCGCCACCTGCCTTTCCGTACTGCTGTCAGTTGCCTTGTGTGCGGGAACGCAGTTCCCGACGGAGGATCTTCCCACTGGCCGTCTTCGGCAAGTCCGGCAGGATCTCCACCTGGCGCGGGTACTTGTAGGCGGCCAGTCTCTCCTTGCAGTGGGCGGCCAGCGCATCCGGGTCCGTCTCGGCGCCCGGGCGCAGGCTGATGTACGCCTTGACGGTCTCCCCGCGGTACCCGTCGGGCACGCCCACCACGGCGGCCTCCCGCACCGCAGGGTGCGTGTAGAGGACGTCCTCGACCTCGCGCGGCCAGACCTTGAAACCGGACGCGTTGATCATGTCCTTCTTGCGGTCGACGACGTACAGCCAGCCCTGCTCGTCCATGAAGCCGATGTCGCCGGTGCGCAGCTCGCCGCCGGGGAAGGTCTCGGCGGTGGCGTCGGGGCGGCGCCAGTAGCCGGGCACGACCTGGGGCCCGCCGACGACGATCTCGCCGTGCTCGCCGAAGGGCACCTCGTCGCCGTGGTCGTCGACGATCCGCACGATCGTGTCGGGGCCGGGCAGGCCCACGGCGAGGGTGCCGGAGACCGGGTCGACGGGCGCCTCCAGGCCGGGCGGCACCGAGGCGCAGGGGGCCGTGCACTCGGTCAGTCCGTAGCCGTTGCGGATGTACGGGCCGAAGCCCGCGCGGAACTTCTCCACCAGCGCCGGGGGCAGCGGGGCACCGCCGGAGGAGATCACCCGGAAGGAGGAGAAGTGGTCCCGGGTGACGCCGGGGTGCGCGGCCAGGGCCATGAAGGCCGTGGACGGGCCGACCGTGTAGTGCGGCCGGTGCTCGGCGAACGCGTCGAGGACGACGCCCGCCTCGAAGCGGTAGGCCAGCACGAGCGTGCCCCCGCTGTTCAGGCAGGCGCCGAACTGGCAGACCATGCCGGTGATGTGGAACAGCGGTGCCAGCGCGAAGTACACGGGCCGCTCGGGCAGGCCGAGGCCGGTCCGCTGCCGCTCGGCGTTGTACATGATGTTGCGGTGCGTGTTGGTGGCGCCCTTGGGGGTGCCGCTGGTGCCCGAGGTGTAGCTGATCAGGGCGACGGCGGCGGGGTCGGGGTCACGGCCCTCGGGGGCCCGGTGCCCGGCCCGTGCCACGGCCACCAGGTCGTCCGCGTCGGGCGCCTGCGGCAGCCGCTCGAAGGTCAGCACGCGCGCGTCGCCCCGCGTCTGGAGGTCCAGCTCGCACCCGGTGAGCACGATCCGCACCGGCGAGCCGGCCGCCGTCTCGCGCAGGTACGACGCCCAGGCCCGGTCCGAGCAGATCAGCGCGGCCACCTCGCCGTCGCGCAGGACGTGGGCCACCTCGCCCGACTTGTACATCGGGTTGACCGGCACGACGACCGCGCCCGCCTTCCAGGCGCCGAGCACGGCGAGCACGAAGTGCGGGGAGTTCTGCAGCAGCACCGCGACCCGGTCGCCGCGCTCCAGCCCGCGTGCGGCGAGGTGCCCGGCGACGGAGTCGCTGAGCGCGTCGACCTCCCGGTAGGTCAGCCGGCCGTCGAAGTAGGCCAGGAAGTCGGCGTCCGGCGTCTCGGCCACGACCCGGCGCAGGGCGTGCACCAGGGAGTCCGCGGGGTCGATCGCGGCCTTCTGGGCGTCGCTGAGCAGGGCGAGCCAGGGTTTGGCCGCGTAACGGGAGGCGGTCACCGGGTGGCCTCCCACTGCTGCTGGATGCGGTTCATGCCGGACAGCCACCGGTCGGGGTCACCGGCCCGGGCCTGGTAGTACCCGGCGACCTCGGGGTGCGGCAGGATCAGGAAGCGGTCCTCCTCGATGCCCTGGAACAGGGCGTCCGCCACCTCCTCCGGCTCGATCGCGGTCGGCTGGAGCACCAGGTCGCCCGCGCTGCCGGTCGCGGCCAGCATGTCGGTGCGCACGCCCTGCGGGCAGATCGCGTGCACCTTGACGCCCCGGTGGCGGTAGGTCAGCGACAGCCACTCGGCGAAGGCGAGGGCGCCGTGCTTGGTGACGGCGTAGGGGGCGGCGCCGATCATGGTGAGCAGCCCGGCGGCGGAGACGGTGGAGACGAACCGTCCGCTGCCGCGCTCCAGCCAGTGGGGCAGCAGGGCGTGGGCGGCCCGGACGTGCGCCATCACGTTCACGTCCCAGGAAGCGGCCCAGCCCGTCTCGTCCAGCGGCCCGTCCGCGTCGCCGCCCCCGAAAGCGACTCCGGCGTTGGCGCAGTAGACGTCGACGGTTCCGTCGAGCGCGTCCCGGGCGGCGTCGACGATCGCCGAGGCGTCGCCGGCCACGGCCGTCCCGCCGATCTCCTCCGCGACGCGCTTGGCCCGCTCGGCGTCCAGGTCGTTGACGACGACCCGGGCTCCCTCGGCGGCGAACCGCCGGGCGAGCGCGGCTCCGATCCCGCCCCCGGCCCCCGTGACAACGACCCCGGACCCCTGGAAGGCTCCCACCATCGGTCTCCTTATGACGCGGCTCAGCAACAGGCCCAGACTAACCGGTCGGTATGTTTGAAGGAAGGGGGCGGCGCAGCACCCTACGGGCGCGAGGAACCGCGCGACCAGGCACGACGAACCGGCAGAAAACGGATCACGGAGGCCACTTCATGCGCCCTTCCAGACGAGCCGTCCTCACGGCAGCCGCCTCGGCCGCCGTCGCGACAGCGCCCACCGCCGCCGCAGCGGCCCCGCCCCACCACCGGCTGAGCACCGGCTTCGAACGACTCGCCCGGGACGGCTACGCCCTGCTGGCGGGCCAGAAGACCGGCGTCGTCACCAACCCCACCGGCATCACCCGCGAGGCCCGGCACATCGTCGACGTCATGCACGCGGACGACCGCGTCGAACTCACCGCCGTCTTCGGCCCGGAGCACGGCTTCCGCGGCACCGCCCAGGCCGGCGGCTCCGAGGGCCGGTACGACGACCCGGCGACCGGACTGCCCGTCTACGACACGTACCTCAAGAGCGGCCGCCCGCTCGCGGACGTCTTCACCGCGTCCGGCGTCGACACGGTCGTCTTCGACATCCAGGACGTCGGCGCGCGCTTCTACACCTACATCTGGACCCTGTACGACTGCATGGAGGCGGCGCAGCTCGCGGGGAAGCGGTTCGTGGTGCTGGACCGGCCCAACCCGGTGACCGGCCGGGCGGCCCTCGGGCCCGTCCTGCACCGGGAGTTCGCGACGTTCGTCGGACGGCAGCCGATCTCCCAGGCGCACGGCATGACCGTCGCGGAGCTGGCGCGGCTGTTCAACGGGGAGTTCCTGACCGAGCCCGTGCCGCTGGAGACCGTGCCGATGTCGGGCTGGCGGCGCTCGGACTTCTACGACGCCTCCGGGCTGCCCTGGGTGCCGCCGAGCCCCAACATGCCCACCCCTGAGACGGCGCTGGTGTACTCCGGGACGTGTCTGTTCGAGGGCACCAACCTGTCGGAGGGGCGGGGCACCACCCGGCCGTTCGAACTGCTCGGCGCGGAGGGGATCGGCCGGAGCTGGGCGGCCGCGGCGAACGAGCTCGCCCTGCCGGGGGTCCGGTTCCGGGAGGCCTACTTCGCGCCCACTTTCTCCAAGTTCCAGGGGAAGACCATCGGCGGGGTGCAGCTCCATGTGCACGACCGGGTGGCCTTCGACCCCGTCCGCACCGGGATCGGCCTGCTGGTCACCGCCAAGCGGGCCTGGAGCGGCTTCGCCTGGCGCCCGGACCACTGGATCGACAGACTCACCGGCAGCACGCGCGTGCGCACGATGATCGACGCGGGCGCGGACACCGACGAGGTCGTGGCCGGGTGGCAGGAGGAGCTGGCGGCGTTCCGCCGGACCCGCAGGAAGTACCTCCTCTACCGCTGAGCCGGCGCACCGGCCCCTGCCTGTGGCCCGGTTCCGGCGGCGGGTCGCGTCCGCGGACCGCCGCCGGAGTGCGCGTCGCCCCGGGTGCCTACCGGTGCGAGGTGAACTCCACGACCTGCTGGTAGGTGGGCCGGTTCTGCCAGCTGACCGGGCCGTGCTTGATGCCGCCGAGGGTGCGGTGGTTGATGGAGTCGGCACACCACTGGTCGCCCGCCGCGCACAGGTCGTCGCCCGGGTAGACCTGGGCGGCGGTCTTCCCGGCCGCCTCCTTCAGGGTGCGCACGAGGGTGTCGCGGCACGCGCCGAGGCTGCCGTCGCCGCAGTACGTCCGGGCCAGCGGGCCCTCGACCTGTTCGCCGAGGACGGCCCGGACGTCCTTGTCGACATAGCTCCACCAGCCGTACTGGAAGGAACTCCCGGCGTGCGAGCCGGTCGGCCCGTGCGCGGCGGACGGGGACTCGTCGACGGGCAGGTTGGCGGTCATGGCCCGGTACAGCTCGCTGCCGAGGCCCGGTTCGAACTCGGCCCTGACCAGCAGCGGCCACCAGGCGTCCAGGATGCGGATCGCGTCGGCGTCGGCGTACTTCCGGGAGCCGGCCGAGGTCTCGGTGCGCTTGCCTCCCGCGGCCGCCCAGGCCTGCAGCTTGCTCACGGCGGCCGCCGCGGCGGGGTCGGTGACCGGCGCGGAGGTGACGACCTTCAGCAGCTCGGGCAGGACGTTTTCGGCACGCAGGTCGGCCAGCCCGGCGTCGGCCATGGCCTGCACCAGGGAGGCCCGGGTCACCCCGCCCTGCCGGACCAGCTTCTTCACCCGGTCCTCCAGGAGGTTGCCGCGGTGCACGGAGCCGTTGCCCCACGGCGCGGTCGTGTAGTCCCGGGCCTGCTTGTTGTTCCAGGAGACGTAGTAGTCCTGGTCGACGGAGTGGGGGTGCGCGGAGGGCGGGGTGTAGTCGGCGGTGTTGGTCGCCGGGTCCCAGCCGCGCCACTCGTGCGCGGGCCGTGCCCACACCGGGAACTCGGCGTCGACACCGGCCGCGCGGACCGGGTTGTCGCCGCTGTTGTAGTAGGCGGTGTGCTCGGAGTCGGCGTAGAACCAGTTGAAGGTGTAGTTGATGTGCTGCACGGCCTTCTGGAAGTCCTCCGGGCCCTTCACGTATCCGGGGTCGTTCAGCATCTGGAAGCCGATGATGGAGTCGGCCTCGTGCAGGAACGACGAGCGCAGGGTGGTGTAGGCGACCTTCTTGCCGCCGACCGTGGCGCGGTACTCCACCGGCCCGTACTTCGTGCGCCACACGCGCATCGTGTAGGAACCGGCCGCGGTGCCGTCGGCGACCGTGGGCTTCCAGGCGTTCTTCTGCTCGACCTTCTCCATCGGCGTGCAGGTGCCGCGGTAGAGGTAGTGGTGGTCGTCCCGGCACAGCTCGACGGCGTAGGTGTCGATGATGTCCTGGCCCGAGGTGGTGGCGCTCCACGCGTAGTCCTGGCCGCGGCCGAGCTCGACGTAGAAGCTCAGCCCGGCGAAGGAGGCGCCGCGGGCGCTGATGCCCGGGCCCTGGATCTCCTGGAGCAGCAGCAACTGCGGGGCGAAGTAGCCGGTCTGGGGCCCGAACACGGCGACGGGACGGCCGCTCGCGGTGTGCTTGCCGCTGACCACGAGGGCGTTGGACATGCCGCGCTTCGCGGACGACACGGCCGCCTTGGCCGCCTGGCCGGACGCGCCGGTGGCGGCGGACGTCGTGGCGCTGCCGGTGCGGTCGTACACCAGGGGCTCCGCGCGCACCGAGCCGGCGTCGGGCAGGGCGGCGCCCTGGGGGTCGTCGGGCTTGGTCGCGTACGGGAAGCTGCCGGTGTGCTGGGTGAGGACGGCCTCCGGGTCGTTGCGCATCCGGAAGGACTCCCAGACCCTGGTGCCCTCGGCGACGCCGTACTTCTCCTGGGCGGCCAGCAGGGAGATCGCGTTGTTGACCTCGCCGCCCCCGCCGGAGCCGAACAGCGCGCCGATGACCGAGGCGAGCGCCACCAGGTCGGTGATCTTGAAGTGTTCTATCTTCCCGGCGTTGGTGATTGAGTCCTTGTGCCCGGTGAGCACGTATTCACCGGGGAAGTAGCGGCCGCTGTCGGAGGCGTCGATGTAGGCGTTGATGCCGTCGAGGTAGGCCTCGGCGTCGGCGAGGGCCTGTGCGCCGCGTTCGCCGTTCGTGGCCACGGCGTTGTCGATCTGCGCCTGCAGATCCGCCTCGGTGTACGGGGCGTGCCGCCAGAACTGCTGCTCCAGCCCCTGGTTGGAGGGCGCGCCACCCGCGAAGGAGGTCAGCTGTCCCCGCCCGACGTGCCGGAAGACGTCCATCAGCCACAGCCTGTCCTGGGCCGCCGCCCAGCCGGCGCCGAACTCGGTGCCGTAGCGCGTGGTGCCGGTGATGTGCGGCACGCCGGTCTTCTTGTCCCGGACGATCGTCACGTCACCGCGCCCGGCGGGCTTGACGGTGGAGGCGACCTGGTCCGCCGGCACGCCGAAGGAGGCGTCGTTGAAGAAGGTGTTGATCTTGTCGTTGGTGAGGCCGGGATAGCCCTTGGCGAGGTCGTTGTAGGGCCCGAGCTGGTCCCCGGCGTGTTCGGGCTGGGTGCCGAAGGCCTGGTTGAGCAGGATCTGGGCCAGGGTGGCGTTGCCGTTCTGACCGGGCGGGAGGATGTCCGAACACCGGTTCCCACAATGGTCGTTGGCGGCCGCCGCGGCCTGCGGATCCGCCGTGTCCGCGGCCGCCGCGGGGGCGAGAGGCGACAAAAGACCCGCGATCAGGGCGCATACGGTTGCGGTCTTCAGGAACCCGGGGATTCCGCGGGGAGTTCTCAGTCTGTCGAGCACGGTGCGTGGGTGACGCCGTGGCATGGGGACTCCTCCCGACGTGGGGTGGGCGGGATGTTACCGCCGGTATCCCCGCCTTTGAAGGTGAACAAGCGTCACTTTTGGAAGTCAGCACAACAGGCACAGGGATCACGGCAGTCGACAAGTGAGCCTCATCGGACGGCTTATGGGGGGCATTTGAAATCGGATGGAGCCGATTCGCTTGTCGATACGTCTATTCGGCGACGTCCGTACGACGACGCCGAAGTGACCGGATGTACAGGTGCAGGTGTGACGGAGGTGCAGGACGATGGCCGGTTTCCGGAGTCTGGCGAGACAGGTCCGCGATCCGCGGTGCGATCTGGCCTTGCGGCGTTATTCGCTGCGCAAGTGCCTTGAGAGGTTCGCGCCGTACGGGCACAGGGCGACCTGGGACCACTTGTGCTCCCGGGCGGGGTTCGGTCCCGAGGACCGCTCCCCCGATCCGGCGCGGCTCGTGGCCGCACTGGACGAACTGGAGGAGGCGCGGGCGGTCTGGCTGGCCTACGAGGTCGAGTTCGCCGAGCGCCGCAAGAAGGAGAAGCACGACGGGCTGCGCCGGCCGGGCAGCGTGGACGACTGGCACCGGCTGACCTGGGGCGGTTTCGGCGTGGCGTGGTGCGACGATCCGGCGGTCCATCCCCGTGAACCGCTGGCCGAGGTACTGCGCCGGCTGATCGCCGCGCTGGAGCGCGAGCCGGGCGCGAACTGCCCGGTGTGCGCCGGGGACCGACTCACGTGGAGGTACGACCTGGATCACGAACCCTCGGCGGGTCCGGTCTGCACGGACTGCGGAATCCTGGTGCCGCGTCCCGTGCTGACGCCCGAGGCCCTGGCGGACGCCCGGCGGGCGAGGTTGCTGGTGTCGGCTTGACGGATGCGGGTGCGCGGGGGGTGCGCCGGGGATGCCGCACCCCCACTGCCGGTGGGACCTGGCACGATCGACGGCATGGTGCAGGTGTGTCTGAACGGCCCGCGGACGGCCGCTGACTCCGCGGCGGTGCCGCTGACGCCCGAGGCGATGGCCGCGTCCGCCGCGGACGCCGTCGCGGCCGGGGCGACCGACGTCCATGTCCATCCCAAGACGCCGTGCGGGCGCGACACGCTGTCGCCGCGGGTGCTGGCGGAGACGCTGACCCTGATGCGCTCGCGCGTGCCGGTGCCGGTGGGCGTGACCACCGGCGCGTGGGCCGAACCGGATCCCGCCGCGCGGCTGGACCGGATCCGCGGCTGGACGGTCCTGCCCGACCACGCCTCGGTCAACTGGCACGAGCCGGGCGCGGAGGAGGTCGCCGCCGCGCTGCTCGACCTCGGGGTGGGCGTGGAGGCGGGCATCTGGTCCGGCACGGACGGGGCACGACGCTTCGCGTCCTCACCGCTCGCCCCCCGGGTGCTGCGGGTCCTGGCCGAGGTGACGGACACGGACCCGTCCACAGCGGTGGCCTCGGCCCGGGGGCTGCTGTCGGAGCTGGGATCCGCGCACGGCCGACCCGTCCTGCTGCACGGGGAGGACGGGGGCGCGTGGCCGGTGCTGCGCCTGGCGGGCCGGCTGGGGCTGGCCACACGGGTGGGACTGGAGGACGTCCTGCTCCTGCCGGACGGACGACGGGCCGGTTCCAACGCGGAGTTGGTGGCGGCGGGGTTGGTGGAATGCGGGCGCTGAGGGCCCGGGCGCACACAGCCCGGCGGAAACCGGGTCCCCCGTACTGCCGAGCAGAGGCCCTCCCGCGCCCGCGACGCGCGCCTTCTGCGAAAGCGCAACGCACCCGCACCCGCACCCGCCGGCGCACGCGAGGGGCCGTGCCGGGGGGTGTCCGCCCGCAGCGGTTGGCGCGTCAACGAGGAGTGAGTCGGCACGCAAGTCGATCGCGCCGTTCCGAGGACGGACACCCCCCGGCGCGGCCCCCCCCCCCCCCCCGCGCGCGGCGAAGAACGCGCCCCCCCCCCCCCCCCCCCCCCGGGGGGGCCCCCCCCCCCCCCCCCCCCCCCCCCCCCCCCCCCCCCCCCCCCCCCCCCCCCCCCCCCGCCCCACCACCGGCGAGCGGCGAAGAACGCGCACCCCCACACCCCGCCGCCTAGGCTCCCCGCCCGCCCCCGCCCCCGTTGCGCTCCACCATCAGACGGGAACCCGCCCGGCGTTCACCGAACACGTCGCCCGGGTTGGACAGGACGCACGTGTCGAGGGAGAGGCAGCCGCAGCCGATGCAGTCGGTGAGGTGGTCCCGCAGGCGGTTCAGCTGCTTGATACGCTCGTCCAGCTCCGAGCGCCACGCCTCCGACAGCCGCGCCCAGTCCTCCCTGGTCGGCGTCCGCTCCTCCGGCAGCTCCGCCAGGGCCTCGCGGATCGTCGCCAGCGGGATCCCGACCCGCTGCGCGGCCCTGATGAACGCCACCCGCCGCAGCGTGTCCCGGGAGTACCGACGCTGGTTGCCCGCCGTGCGCCGACTGCTGATCAGGCCCTTGGACTCGTAGAAGTGCAACGCGGACACCGCCGCCCCGCTGCGCGCCGACAGCTGCCCGACCGTGAGTTCATGGATCTTCTCTGGAATCTGAGGCACTCCCCGAACCCTACCCAGTCCGTTGACACAACCCGCGCGGCCGACCATGCTAAGCAGTCGCTTAGAGAAGCTCCCGCACGAGAGGTCTGGAAGACATGGCACAGCCGAGGATCTTCACGTCCGTCGACGACCTGAAGTCGGCGGTCGGCGAGCAGCTGGGGTACACCGACTGGCTCGACATCGACCAGAAGCGCATCGACCTCTTCGCGGAGGCCACCGGCGACCACCAGTGGATCCACGTCGACCCGGAGAAGGCCGCCGCGGGCCCCTTCGGGACGACCATCGCGCACGGCTATCTGACCCTGTCGCTGCTCCCCCTCTTCGGCCCCCAGCTGATCTCCGTCGAGGGGGTGAAGATGGGCGTCAACTACGGCACGAACAAGGTCCGTTTCCCCGCCCCCGTCCCGGTGAACTCCCGGCTGCGCGCCACCGCGAAGATCACCGGCGTCGAGGACGTCCCCGGCGGCGTCCAGGTCTCGGTCGCCTTCACCGTGGAACGCGAGGGCGGCGACAAGCCCGTCTGCGTCGCCGAGTCCGTCTCGCGCTACTACGTCTGAGACGCGCCCACCATCCGCAGCACGAGGTCGGCGTAGAGCGCGCCGACCTCCTCCGGCGTCCGCGGGCCGCCCACGTTGAACCACCGCGCGACGTCGATGCACAGCGACAGCACGGCCAGCGTCGTCCCGTGCACGTCGATGACGTCGAACTCGCCCGAGCGCACGCCCTCCTCGATGATCCCGCGCACCTCCGCGTCGACCTGACGCCGCAGCGCGAGGATCTCGGCGCGGGCGCCGGGGCCGAGCGAGTCGAGTTCGTACTGCACCACCCGCGCGGTGGTCCGCCCGCCCGCGTGCCAGCGCACGAAGGAGCTGACCGCGTCGGCGAGCCGCTCGGTCGCGCTGCCCTCGCGGCGGGACGCCGTGCGCAGGATCTCCAGGGCCTTCTCGTGCCCGATCCTGCTGATGCGGTGCAGCAGCTCTTCCTTGGTCTTGTAGTGGATGTAGAGCGCGGCCGGGCTCATCCCGGCCCGGCTCGCGATGTCACGGGTCGTCGTGGCGTGGTAGCCGCGCTCGGCGAAGGCCTCCACCGCGGCGACCAGCAACCGCCGCGCCGCGTCGGGCGTGACCTCGCCCCACGCCTGCGCCTCGCCGTCGGCCGTCTCCTCCGCCGTACTCATCACACGCCCCTCTCCACTGACAGGGCCACCACCATACCGCCGAAGGTGAGCGAGCGCTTAGCGCGGCCGCCCGGCGGCGGCCTCAGCGCTTCTCGAAGGGCGGGTAGGCGGGTGCCCCGGCTCCCTCCTGCCGGTCGCGGACGACCTTGGCCAGGGTGAAGGACGAGGTGACGAGGTACAGCACGGCGACGGCGAGGAAGCCCCGCACCCAGGCGTCGGCGCTCAGCCGGTAGATGCCGATCGCGGTGGCCGCCATGGCGACGGCGAAGGAGGCGACGGCCTGGCCGTAGAAGGCGGCCGTGTTCTGCTGCTTGCCCGGTGTCTCACTCATGGCGACAGTGTCGGCCGGGGTGGCCCGCGCCACATCCGCCGAAGTACTCAGGCGCTACTCAGAACGCGGAGACCCCCGTCAGGGCGCGCCCGATGACCAGCTTCTGGATCTGGCTCGTGCCCTCGTACAGGGTCATCACGCGGGCGTCCCGCAGCAGCTTGCCGGCGGGGTACTCGTCGATGTAGCCGTAACCGCCGAAGACCTGCAGCGCGTTGTTCGCGGCGCGGACGGCGGCCTCCGAGGCGAACAGCTTGGCCTTGGAGGACTCGACGGCGAACGGCTGCCCCCGGTCGATCAGATCGGCGACCCGCCAGGTCAGCAGCCGGGCGGCGTCGACGTCCACGGCGATGTCGCTGAGCAGTTCCTGGACCAGCTGGTGGTGGGCGATGGTCCTGCCGAACTGCTCGCGCTCCCCCGCGTAGCGCACCGCCGCGTCCAGGGCGGCCTGGGCTATGCCGACACAGCCCGCGGCCACCGACATCCGCCCCTTGGCCAAGGCCGACATGGCGACGGAGAAACCCTTGCCCTCCGGCCCGAGCAGCGACGAGGCGGGAACGCGCACGCCCTCCAGGACGAGTTCCGCCGTGGCCTGGCCGCGCAGCCCGAGCTTGCCGTGGATCGTGCGGCGGGTCAGGCCGGGTGTGTCGGTGGGGACCAGGAAGGCGGAGACGCCCCGGTGGCCGGGGGCGTCCGTGGAGCGGGCGAAGAGCAGGACGACATCGGCCCAGGTGCCGTTGGTGATGAACATCTTGATGCCGTCGATGACGTACTCGTCGCCGTCGCGCACCGCGCGGGTCGTGAGGTTGCCCGCGTCCGAGCCCGTGCCCGGCTCGGTCAGCCCGAAGCAGCCCACCGCCGCGCCGGAGGTCAGCGCGGGCAGCCACCGCCGCTTGTGCTCCTCGCTCCCCCAGGCGGCGACGGTCTTGGCGACGAGCCCGAGGGAGACGGAGACGATGCCGCGCACGGAGGAGTCGCCCCGGCCGAGTTCCTCCGTGACCAGGCAGTAGGCGAGGTGGTCACCGCCGGAGCCGCCGTACTCCTCGTCGATGGTCAGTCCCAGGAAGCCGACCTCGCCGAGCTTCTTCACGATCGACCGGTCGACCTCCTCGGCGCGGTCCCAGGCGACGGCGTGCGGGGCGACCTCGCGCGCCACGAAGTCCCGGGCGAGCTGCCGTACGGCGGTCTGCTCCTCGCTGAGCTCCAGGTTCACCACAAGCCACCCCTCGAAAACCGTGCACGACGCGGATGCCGCACCTTTTAATTAGCACTGCTAGTTTATGGCGGCAGCCCTACTATGTGCGCCATGGCCCGACCGCGCAAGCCCTTGCTCAGCACCGACCGGATCGTCGAGGCGGCCCGCGCGCTCGTGGACGCGGAGGGCCTCGCGGCCGTCTCCACCCGCCGGCTCGCCGCCGAACTGGGCGTCAGCGGGCCCTCGCTCTACAACCACTTCCGCACCAAGGACGAGATCCTGGAGGCGGTCGCCGACTCGGTGAGCGGCCAGGTCGACCTGTCGATGTTCCAGGACGGCCGGGACTGGCGGACCGCGCTGCACGACTGGGCCGTTTCCTACCGGGCCGCGCTGCGCGACCACCCCAACATCGTCCCGGTGCTGGCCCGCGGCCCCGGCCGGCGCCCGGCCGGGCTGCGCCTCGCGGACGCGGTCTACGGCGCGATGGTCGACGCGGGCTGGCCCCCGGCGCAGGCCACCTCCATCGGCGCGCTGATGCGCTACTTCGTGATGGGCTCCGCGCTCGGCTCCTTCGCCGGCGGCTTCGTGGACGACGCGAGCGCCTACGACCCCGCCGACTACCCGCACCTCCAGCAGGCGCACCTGCTCGCCGAGCAGCAGGAGAAGATCGACGAGCGGGCCTTCGAGACCGGCCTGACGGCACTGCTGGACGGACTGACCCGCCAGTACGAGCAGGTGCGGCGGACCGCGTAGGCCCGCCCGGCCGGACACTTCGGCACCGGCCGAAGAATCCGTGTTCCATGCTGGGGGCATGACGACGAGGGACCCACAGGCCACGGCCCTGGCCCGGCTCGCCGGGCTGATCGCCGACGAGACGCGGGCCATCTGCCTGCTCGCGCTGCTCGACGGGCGGGCCTGGACGGCGGGCGAGCTGGCGCGGCACGCCGGGGTCGCCGCCTCCACGCTGAGCGAGCACCTCGGCAGGCTCGTCGCCGGCGGCCTGCTCACCGAGGAGCGGCAGGGCCGGCACCGGTACGTCCGGCTGGCCGACGCGCGGGTGGCGCAGCTGGTCGAGGACCTGGCCGCCCAGGTCGCGCCGGACCGGCCGGCACGGCCGCGCACCCTGCGGGAGTCCAGCGCCGGTGCGGCGATGGCCCGGGGCCGCACCTGCTACGACCATCTCGCCGGACGGCTCGGCATCGTGGTCACCGACGCGCTGACGGCCCGCGGCCTGCTGGTGCAGGAGACCGGGTTCGCGCTCACCGACGCCGGGCTCGCCTGGTTCGAGGCGGCCGGGATCGGCCTCGACCGGCGGGGGCGGCGGCCGCTGGCCCGGGCCTGTCTGGACTGGACCGAGCGCCGGCCGCATCTGGCGGGCGCGGCGGGCGCGGCCCTGTGCCGGCACGCCCTGGAGGCGGGCTGGTGCGTGCGCATCGGCTCCGAGCGGGCGGTGAAGGTGACAGCGGCCGGTGAACGTGCCCTCCGCGACCTGCTGGGCGTCGAGCCCGACGCCCTGCGCCTGCCGCCGGTGCCCCGTCCGCAATCCGCGAGCCTCCCGCCCCGCCTCCGCCTGGCCTCAGGAGCATGATGAGCACCCCTCCTCCCGCGTCCGCCCGTCGCGCCGAGCTGCCGGCCGCCGCCGCGGCCGCGGTCACCGTCGTGCTGTGGGCGTCCGCCTTCGTCTCGATCCGCAGCGCGGGCGACGCCTACTCGCCGGGCGCGCTGGCGCTCGGGCGGCTGCTGGCGGGCGCGCTGACGCTGGGGGTGATCTGCCTGGTGCGGCGGGAGGCCTGGCCACCGCGCTCGGCCTGGCGCGGGATCGCGCTGTCGGGCGTGCTGTGGTTCGGCTTCTACATGGTCGCCCTCAACTGGGGCGAGCAGCAGGTGGACGCGGGCACGGCCGCACTGGTGGTGAACACCGGGCCGATCCTGATCGCACTGCTCGGGTCCCGGCTGCTCGGCGACCCGATGCCGCCGCAGCTGCTGGCGGGGATGGCGGTGTCGTTCGCCGGTGCGGTGACCGTGGGTCTGTCGATGTCCGGCGAGGGCGGTTCCTCGGTGCTCGGGGTGGTGCTGTGCCTGCTGGCGGCGGTCGCGTACGCCGGTGGTGTGGTGGCGCAGAAGCCGGCGCTGGGCTCGGCCGGTCCGCTGCAGGTGACGACGTTCGGCTGCCTGGTCGGCGCGGTGGTGTGCCTGCCGTTCGCGGGGCAGCTGGTGCAGGAGGCGGCGCGGGCGCCGGCCTCCGCCACGCTCAACATGGTCTACCTGGGCGTCTTCCCGACCGCCCTCGCCTTCACCACGTGGGCCTACGCCCTGTCCCGGACGACCGCGAGCCGGATGGGCGCGACCACGTACGCGGCGCCCGCGCTGGTCGTCCTGATGTCCTGGCTGTTCCTCGGCGAGGTGCCGGGGCTGCTCACCCTGCTCGGCGGCGCGCTGTGCCTGGCGGGCGTGGCGGTGTCCCGGTCGCGGGCGGCCCGGGCCGGGACTCCGGCAGCGGTTGTGGAGTCCCGGCCCGGACGGGCGCCCGACTCAGCTCGCTGACCCGGCCTGCGCGCGCGCCTGGGACGCGTCCTTTGGCCGCGCCGCCCGGGCCCGGTCCGCGAGCACCTTGATGGACACCAGCGCGATCACCGACAGGGCGATGATGTAGCCGGAGACCGCCATCGAGGTGCCGGTCGCCTCCAGCAGCAGCACCATCACGAAGGGGGCGAGCCCGCCGCCCGCGACGGCCGCGATCTGGTAGCCGAGGGAGGCGCCGGTGTAGCGCATCTCAGGCGTGAACAGCTCGGCGAACAGCGCCGCCTGCGGCCCGTACATGATGCTCAAAAAGCAGCTGGCGACGAACGTGCCGACGGCGAGCCACAGCAGCGAGCCGGTGTCGATCAGCAGGAACAGTGGGACGGCCCACAGGGCGATGCCGGCCGCGCCGAGGGCGTAGATCCGGATGCGGCCGAGCCGGTCGGAGAGCGCGGCGGCGGCCGGGATCAGCACGAGCTGGGTCAGGCTGACGCAGAGCGAGACCAGCAGGACCGGGCCCTTGGCCATGTCCAGTTCGCGGGTCGTGTAGTCGAGGACGCCCGTGATGAGGATGTAGAAGGTCGCGGTGTTCACGGCGAAGGAGCCGCCGGCCAGGAGCACCGTGCCGAGGTGGCCGCGCAGGATGGTGCGCAGCGGTGAGCCCTGCTCGGACTTCTCCCGCTGCGCGAGCGCCCGCTCGGCCTCGCGGAACGCCGGGGTCTCCTCGACGCGGGTGTGGATGTACCAGGCGAGGCCGAGCACCAGCAGGCCGGCCAGGAACGGCACGCGCCAGCCCCAGGCGGTGAACGCCGCGTCGGTGGTGAACGCCCCGGCGACCAGGAAGACGGTGTTGGCGGTGACCACGCCGATGGGGACGCCGAGCTGGACGACGCTGCCGTAGACGCCGCGCTTGCCCTCGGGGGCGTACTCGGTGGCCAGGAGCATCGCGCCGCCCCACTGGGCGCCGACGGCGACGCCCTGGGCGACGCGGAGCAGCACGAGCAGGATCGGGGCGGCGACGCCGATGGTGTCGTACGTCGGGAGCAGGCCGATGCCGGTGGTGGCCACGCCCATGAGCGTGAGGGCGAGGACCAGCATCGGCTTGCGGCCGCGCCGGTCGCCGAGGTGTCCGGCGACGATGCCGCCGAGGGGCCGGGCGAGGAACCCGACGGCGAAGGTGGCGAACGAGGCGAGGACGCCCGCGGTGGGGCTGCCCGCGGGGAAGTACAGGTCGCCCAGGACGAGGGCGGCGGCGATGCCGAAGACGAAGTAGTCGTACCACTCGACGGCCGAGGCGAGGGCGGCCGCGGTGGCGACCCGGCGGCGGCTGCCGGCGGCGGGCGGGGTGGGGGCGGGCTGAGCGGAAGGTGCCGTGTCCATGCGGTGCGCGCTCCGGGGGTGCGGGGACGGAACGGGGGGTGGCGCGGGGTTCCGGGGAACGTACTGACCGGACGGTATGGACGTCAACGGGTCGTGCACCAGGACTTTTTGCCTGTACGTGGCATTCCGACCGAGTGCGGACACGGCTGAGGCCCCGGCCTCGTGGGAGGCCGGGGCGCGGAAGAGGAGGGACTAGAAGACGACCAGGGCGCGGCCGCCCTTGCCCGCGAGCATGTTCTCGAAGGCCGCCGGGATGCCGTCCAGGGAGATGCGTTCGGTCACCAGGGCGCCGAGGTCGAGGCGGCCCGCCCGGACGTGTTCGGCCAGGACCGGCAGGTCCCGGGCCGGGTCGGAGTTGCCGTAGACGCAGCCGGTGAGGGTGCGGCCCCAGTGGAAGATCTCCAGGGCGTTGAAGGTGACCTGCTGGTCCTTGCCGCCGATGCCGACGACCGTGGTGCGGCCGCCGCGCCGGGTGGAGTCCCAGGCCGCGCGGATGGTGACGGCCCGCCCGGCGCACTCGACGGCCACGTCCACGCCCTGCTTGCCGGTCAGGCCGCGGATCTCGCGGGCGGTGGTGTCCGAGGCGACGAGGTAGTCGGTGGCGCCGGCCGTGCGGGCCAGTTCCTCCTTGGCCGGGGAGACGTCCACCGCGACGATCTTCGAGGCACCGGCGATCCGGGCGGCCTGGAGGGCGGCGAGGCCCACTCCCCCGACGCCGAAGACGGCGACCGTCTCGCCCCGCCGGACGCGGGCGGAGTGGTGCACGGCGCCGTAGCCGGTGAGGACCGCGCAGCCCAGCAGGGCCGCGTCGGTCAGCGGGACGCCGTCCGGGGCGGGCAGCACGCAGGACGCCGGGACGACCGTCTCCTCGGCGAACGCGGCGACGTTCAATCCGGGATGGAGCTCGGTGCCCTCGGCGGTACGGGCGTGGACGCGCCCGGCGCCGCTCAGGGCGTCGGCGCACAGCCAGACCTCCCCGAGCGAGCAGGCGTGGCAGACGCCGCAGGACGGGGCCCAGTTGAGGACGGCCCCGTCGCCGGGCGCGACGTGGGTGACGCCCTCGCCGACGGCGACGACCGTGCCGGCGCCCTCGTGGCCGAGGACGGCCGGGACGGGCAGGCGCATGGTGCCGTTGGACAGGGACAGGTCGGAGTGGCAGACCCCGGCGGCGGCGAGCCGGACGCGGACCTGGCCGGGTCCGGGGTCGGGCAGCTCGATGCCGGTGATCTCCAGCGGGGAGCCGACGGCGGGCAGGACGGCGGCGCGGACAGCCATGACGGAAGGGACTCCCCTGACTAGAACTGGAGGGACTTGGTCTGGAGGTACTCGGCCAGGCCGTGCACGCCGAGTTCGCGGCCGACGCCGGACTGCTTGTAGCCGCCGAAGGGGGCGAGCGGATTGAAGCGGCCGCCGTTGATGTCGACCTGGCCGGTCTCCATCCGGCGGGCGAAGGCCACCGCCTCGGCCTCGTCCCCGGCCCAGACGGCGCCGGCCAGGCCGTAGACCGTGCCGTTGGCGATCCGCAGGGCGTCCTCCTCGTCCTCGTAGCGGAGGATCGACAGGACCGGGCCGAAGATCTCCTCCTGCGCGACGGTCATGTCCTCGGTGACGTCGGCGAAGACGGTCGGGCTGACGAAGTAGCCCCTCTCGCGCGGGGATTCGGGGCCGCCGGCGACCAGGCGGGCGCCCTCGGCGAGGCCCTTCTCGATGTAGCCGCGCACCCGGTCCCGCTGCTTGGCGTTGACGACCGGGCCGATGCGGTCGCCGTACTTGGCGGCGGCCGCGGCGGCGAGCTCCACCGCCTCGTCGTACTGCTCGCGGTGGACCAGCATCCGGGTCCAGGCGCTGCACGTCTGCCCGGAGTTGGACATGACGTTGGCGACGCCGACGTGGACGGCCCTGGCCAGGTCGGCGCTCGGCAGGATGACGTTGGCGGACTTGCCGCCGAGTTCCAGGGCGACCTTCTTGACCTGCCCGGCGGCGATCGCGGCGATCCCGCGCCCGACGGCGGTGGAGCCGGTGAAGGAGACCAGGTCGACACCGGGGTGTTCGGCGAGCGCCTGCCCGGCGACCGGGCCGAGGCCGGTGACCAGGTTGAAGACGCCCGCGGGGACCCCGGCCTCGTGCACCGCCTCGGCGAACAGCCGGGCCACCAGCGGGGTGTCCTCGGCGGGCTTCACCACGACCGTGCAGCCCGCCGCGAGGGCGGGGGCGACCTTGGCGACGATCTGGTGCAGGGGGTAGTTCCACGGCGTGATCGCGGCCACGACCCCGATCGGCTCGTGGTGCACGACGGAGTTGCCGATCTTCTCCTCGAAGGCGTACGTCGCCGCCAGCTCGGCGTAGGAGCCGGCGACCGCGAGGGGCACGGCCGCGTGGACGGCCTGCGAGAACTTCAGGGGCGAGCCGAGTTCGGCCGTCACGGTCTCGGCGATCTCGTCGGCGCGGGCCGCGAGGACGTCCCGCAGGGCGGCGAGGCGGGCGGCCCGCTCGGCCGGCGGGGTCGCGGCCCAGCCGGGCAGGGCCGCGCGGGCGGCCCGTACGGCGGCGTCCACGTCCTCGGCGGTGCCGGCCGGGACCGTGCCGATGACCTGTTCGTCGACCGGGTTCACGACCTCGATCACGTCCTGGCCGGCGGCGGGGCGCCAGGCGCCCTGGATGTACATGCCGTCGTGTGCCTTCATCGCGCTTCCTCCGGGGCGGGGGCGTCGTCGTCCGGCACATAAACTAGCGGCGATAGTTTTCCGGCGCCAGACGTCCCGGGGTGCCGGGCGCACCCGGTCCCGGCCATCTCAGCACGGCCGGGACCGGCCCCGGGTGTGCGGCTGCTCACTCGCCGCCGCT
Source organism: Streptomyces sp. NPDC085931 (assembly GCF_044540565.1). NCBI lineage: Bacteria > Bacillati > Actinomycetota > Actinomycetes > Kitasatosporales > Streptomycetaceae > Streptomyces > Streptomyces sp. NPDC085931. The sequence continues at coordinate 104,576 of NZ_JBITSK010000008.1, read as the reverse complement.
CACTCCTCCAGGTCGGGCAGGTGCGCCGGGCTCGGGCAGATGCGGTCGCCGTGCTGGTCGAAGACGAACAGGTGGGCGAGGTCGACCAGGAGCGGCACCTGCATACCGTGCCGCAGGGCCAGGTCCGGGGTGGTGCGGACGATGAGGTCGCCGGGCAGCCGGGGTTCGGCGGGCGTGGGGCGCGGCTCGGCGTCGGCGGGGTGCTCCAGGGCCACCACGGGCCCGGCCCGGCCGGCTCCGGTCCGCTCCCGCAGCCGGGTGAGGACCGAGCCCTCCCGGCGGCGGCGCCGCACGGGCCGGCCGGGGCGCGGGCGAGGGGCCTCCAGCTCGGGCACGACGGCGGGGCTGGAGCCGGTGTCGAAGTGGACGAGGATCTCGTGCCCCTGGAACTCCACGTGCTCGACCAGGCCGGTGAGCGGCACCTCGCCGGGGCGGGCCGCGCTGTGCTTGGCGATGCGCACGGCCTCCGAACGCAGGCCCACGATGACCTCGCGGCCCTGCTGGACCCGCAGCAGCTGGTGGTCGAGGGAGAGCGGCTCGGGCAGGCGCAGGAACTGCTTGCCCAGGCTGATGGTCATCGCCCCGTCCAGCGGGGCGCGGACCAGGCCGCGCAGCAGGTTGATGCGCGGGGTGCCGATGAAGGCGGCGACGAAGACGTTGCCGGGCAGCGCGTAGACGGCCCGGGGGGTGCCGACCTGCTGGAGCACACCGCCGCGCAGTACCGCGACCCGGTCGCCGAGCGACATGGCCTCGGCCTGGTCGTGGGTGACGTAGAGGGTGGTGACGCCCAGTTCCCTGGTCAGCCGGGAGATCTCGGCACGCAGATGGGTGCGGAGCTTGGCGTCCAGGTTGGACAGCGGCTCGTCCATGAGGAACGCGGAGGGGTGGCGGGCGATGGCCCGGCCCATGGCGACCCGCTGGCGTTCACCGCCGGAGAGCTGGCCGGGCAGGCGGTCGAGGAGGTCCTCGATGCCCAGCATGCGGGCGGTGGCGTCCACGCGGGGGGCGGGGTCGGTGCCCGGGGACTCGATCCGCAGCGGGAAACCGATGTTGTTCCGGCTGGTCATGTTCGGGTAGAGGGCGAAGTTCTGGAACACCATCGCCATGTCCCGGCCGGACGGCGGCAGGTCGTTGGCGTACTCGCCGTCGAGCAGCAGCTCGCCCTCGTCGATCTCCTCCAGGCCGGCGATCATCCTGAGCACGGTCGACTTGCCGCAGCCGGACGGGCCGAGCAGGACGAGGAACTCGCCGGGTGCGATGTCCAGCGAGAGCCGGTCCACCACGCGGGTGCCTCGCGTGTAGGCCTTGCTCACGTCGTGCAGGGAGATGGCGCGTGTCATGAGGTGCCCCCGAGGGGTCTTCAGGGCGCTGGTGCTCCGCGGTCGGAAGCCCCGTGCGGGCCGTACGGGGCTGTGGGTCACGGAAGTTAACGGAATGTGCCCGGCCGGGGGAAGACACCGGACGGGATCCGGGTCCGCGTTCCGACCGGTGAGAAGACGGAACCCCGGATTCGGGCGGCGGCGGTGCCGGTGTCCTGGCGTCAGCGGATGCCGGTGAGCCGGGCGAAGACCACGACGTTGCCCGAGTAGCCCTTGCGGCGGTCGTAGGTGCCGCCGCAGGTGATCAGGCGCAGCTCGGGGCGGCCCCGGGCGCCGTACACCTCCTGGCTCGGGAAGTCCGACTTCTCGTACGACCTGATCCGGTACACGGTGTAGACGGCGGTCCGCCCGTCGGCCCGGCGGGCCTTGACGATCCGTCCGCGCTTCAGCTCGGTGAGCCCCGCGAACACGGCCGGGCCGCTGTCCGTGTCCAGATGCCCGACGGCCACGGCGGTGCCCTGCTCCCCGGGCGAGGCGCCCTGCTGGTACCAGCCGACCAGTTTCGGGTCGTCCTCCGGGGGCGCGGTGAGCCGGTGCTCGCGGTCGAGGCCCAGTTGCATCACGGGCGCGTCGAGGCGGAGGTAGGGGATGAGGAGGCGTGTGGCGCGGGAGGGGGGCAGGGGGCGCAGGGCGGGGTGACGTCTCGGGGGCGGCTCGGCGACCGGCCGTACGGGCGGCTTGCGCGGCGCGGGCCTGGTGCCCGGCTCGGCCCGTGCCGTGCGTTCACCGCCGACCGGCGCGGCGCCGGGCCGTCGGGGGGAGGGGCCGGGGGGACGGGAAGCCGGGCGGACGGGCGCGGACTTGGGAGGTGCCGGCTTCGGGGGCGGGGGCGGGGGCGTGCGTGGCGCGGGTTTCGGGGGTGAGGCGGGGCGGGTGGGGGTGAGGGCGCTGAGACCGGTGCCGGTGCCGGTGCCCGTGCTGGTGGGGGTGTTGAGGCCGGTGCCCGTGCCGGTGCGTGGGCCGGTGCGTGAGCCGGTGCCCGTGCTCGATGTCGTCCCACCGTCTTGGTCCGCCGCGGGCTCGGCGGGCGTGCCGCTCGGGGAGGTCGCCGCGGCTCCTGCGGCGCCCTGGGGCAGGGCCGTGACGGTGTCGCTCGGGGCTTCGCCCCGGTCCCAGCAGAGGCAGCCGACCAGCAGCGAGACGGCCAGCACGATCGTCCGCGCCAGCCGGTAGGCCCGCCTGCGGCGCCAGGGCCTGCGCACGCGGGGAGTCCACGCCCCACCACCGCCGCCCGCCCCACGACCGCCGCCGGGGCCACCACCGCCGCCGGGCCCACGACCGCCGGGCCCACGGCCATGCCGCCCAGCCGAACCACTCCGGCTCCACGGAACCGGCTCCCGGCCAGGAGGGGCCCAGCCGCCCGGCCGAACCACCGGCTCGCCGCCGAGTAGGCCCTCGCGCCGGACACCGGAGACGCCGACGGCCCCGGCCCCCGCGCCACGCCGGGCCCCGGACTCGTACCCGCCGCCGTCCCCGCGCCGGGACCCCGACTCGTACCCGACGCCGTCCCCACGCCGGGACCCCGCCCGGGTGACGGAAGCGGCCCCGCCGTCGCGCCAGGCCTGCGACCCGGCAACGGGCTCGGTTCCGGCTCCACGCCGGGACCCCGACTCGTACCCGACGCCGTCCCCACGCCGGGACCCCGACTGGTACCCGACGCCGTCCCCCCGTCGGGCCCCCGCCCGGGTGACGGAAGCGACCCCGCCGTCGCGCCAGGCCCCCGACCCGGCGACGGGCCCGGTTCCGGCTCCACGCCCGGAGCCCTCCTGGGCAAGGGGCCCGTTTCCGGCCCCCCGCCGGTTGCCCGGCGCAGCGGTGGCCCCGGCCCTGTCGGCACGCCGAGCCGTAGATCCCGCACCGACACCGGCACCGGTCCCGGCACCACGCCCGGGCGTCACCCCGACCCGGCCACCGGCATGACGCCCGCCCGTCGTCCCGACACCGCCCCCGGTCTCACGGCGAGCCGTCGAACCACCGCCGGGCCCGGCTCCGGACACGCGCCGAGCGGGCCCGGTGACATCGCCCCAGGCCCCCGGCGCAGACCGAGCCGGCCCCGCGGCCACGCCGTCGGAGCCGGATGCGCCCCGGGCCGGGGTGGCCGCGCCCTCGGCCCCGGTCGCGCGCCGCTCCGCCGGGATCCCGCGGGTCCCGGTCGCACGCCGGGCGCTCACCCCGGCCGGGAAACCGACGGAGTCACCCGTGCCCGCCCCGCCCCCGCCCCGCCCTGTCGTCGGGGCGGGGCGATCCGCGGAACGCGTCCTACGCGGCGCCATCAGGGCGGCGGCGGAGCCGGAACCAGACCGTTCCCGCGACGGCCGCGAGGCCGACGGCGGCGGCTCCCGCGACCGGCGTGAACGCCTCGCCGCGGGCGATGCCGCCACCGCCCGCGGGCGGGCCGCCGACCGGTGTCGTCGGCTTGGACGTCGGGCAGTCGACCTTGAAGACCTTGAACTTGCCCGCTCCGTGGGCCTGGTCGGTCAGCCAGGTGAGCTTGTACTGGCCGTTGGGCAGGTCCACGGCCTTGGTGCGGCCGGCGCCGCTCGCGTCGGCCGTGAACGTTCCGGTGCGGGTGGCTCCGCCCGGAACCTCGGGCTGCGTCTGGATGGTCCAGTTGACCTTCTCCCCCGCGCCGAAGTTGAACGCGGCGAGGTAGAAGTCGCAGACCTTCGGGTCGTTGCGCTGGTCGTCGGCCCGGGTCGTGGTGGCGTGGATCTTGACGTCTCCGTTGTCCCCCGGGATGGGAGCGGCGACGGCGGGCACACCGCTCAGGGTGGTCCCTGCGAGGGTGAGGGCGGCGAGGACGGCGGTACGGGTGCCGACACGGCGCGCGAGGGGTACGACGGGCATGAAGATGCCTCCAAGTCAGACGATTTTCATACAAACTCCTCGTCATCTGACTCTGTGTCACCTCACCGCCGAAAGGCGTGCAGCACCGCCCTGCGACGCGTCAGATATCGCTCTTACGGCGCAGTGACACCCGCCGTCGGCCCGGCTTCGCCCCCTCACCGTCCGGCTTCGCTTCCTCACCGCCCGGCTTCGCCCCCGCTCGGTCCGGCTCGGGCGGTCCGCCGCCCCGCGACCGCAGCGCCACCCCGGCGGAGACCAGCAGCAGCGCCCCCAGCATCACGAACGGCGCCGCCACTCCCGCGACCCCGGCGATCAGACCGGCCGAGGCGGGCGCGGCGACCTGGCCGAGCCGGTTGCCCGTCAGGCGCAGCGCGAGGGCCGTGGAGCGCGCGTCCTCCGGCGAGGCCTGGACGACCGTCGTCATGGACAGCGGCTGCCCGACGCCGAGGCAGAAGCCGAGGAGCACCAGCAGCAGCCCGAGCGCCCACACCGGCACCGGCAGGGCGATGCCCGCGCACAGCAGGGCCGCCAGCAGGCAGGTCACGGTGAGCAGCAGGGTCCGGCCGAGCAGCCGCAGCAGGGGCGTGAGGACCAGCCGGCAGGCGATGGTGGCCGCCGCGCGCAGGCTGAGCAGGACACCGATCACCGACGGCGCGATGCCCCGGTGCTCACCGACCACGGGGAGGTAGGCGGTGAGGATGTCGGTCGCGGACAGCACGGCGAGGCTGACGAAGATGCCGGCGGGCACGCCCCGGGTGCGCAGGATGCCCCGCACGGGGACCCGGTCGCCCTTGGCCGCGCGGGGCGGGAACACCGCGGGCCGGTGCTCGATGCGCCACAGCGAGGTGAACGCGACGGCGGCCGTCGCACCGGCCGTGAGCAGGGCCAGGGCGCTGGTGCCGGCCATGTCCGCGCCGCCGATCAGCGCGCCGGCGGCGACGGGGCCGACCAGCTGGCCGAGCGCCGCGCCGATGGTGAAGTGGCCGAAGTTGCGGTCCTGTTCGTGCGGCGCGGACTGGCGGGCGACGAGCGACTGCGAGCCGATGACGAAGCAGAGGTGGCCGAGCCCCATCACCCCGCTCCACAGTCCCATCGTCCACAGGGACCCGGCCACGCCGCTCAGGGCGCAGCCGCCGGCGATCAGGACCACCCCGAGGGGCAGCAGGGGGGCGCAGCGGCCGTGGTCGGTGCGGCGGCCCAGCGGCACGGCCGCGAACAGGGGCAGCAGCGCGTACACGCCGGCGATCACACCGACCGCCCGCTCGTCCGCGCCCAGCGCGAGGGCCCGGTAGGAGACGGCGGGCCGGGCCATCGACACCGCCCCCTGCGCGAAGGAGAAGGCGATGACGAGGCGGAGCAGCCAGCCGCGGTTCCCACCGGGCCTCACGATGTCCTCCATGGAAGGTGTCGTACGCGCGGTCAGATGATGCCGAAGAGCATGCCCGCCGCCAGGATGACCAGGCAGGTGAGGGCGGCCCACTTCACGACGAACCGGGTGTGGTCGCCGAACTCGACCTTGGCCATGCCGACCAGGACGTAGACGGCGGGGACGAGCGGGCTGGACATGTGCAGCGGCTGGCCGACCAGGGAGGCCCGGGCCATCTCGACCGGGGAGACGCCGTGCGCGGCACCGGCCTCGGCGAGGACGGGCAGGACACCGAAGTAGAAGCCGTCGTTCGACATGAAGTAGGTCAGCGGCAGGCTCAGGAGGCCGGTGACCAGGGCCATGTGCGGGCCCATGCTGCCTGGGATGACGTCCACCATCCACGTGGCCATGTGGTCGACCATGCCGGTGCCCTGGAGGACGCCGGTGAAGACGGCGGCGGCGAAGACCATGCCGGAGACGTTCAGGACGTTGTCGGCGTGGGCGGCGATACGGGCCTTCTGGTCGGGGATGTGCGGGAAGTTCACCGAGAGGGCGAGCGCGGCACCGAGCAGGAACAGGACCGGGATCGGCAGCAGCTCCATGATCATGGCCGTCAGCAGGGCGACCGTGAGCAGCGCGTTGAACCAGTAGAGCCTCGGGCGCAGGGTGGCGCGGTGCGGGTCGAGGCCCTGGAAGCCGTCGTCCTCGACGGGGTTCCCGGCGCCGCCCGTGTTCTCGGGGGCGTCCGTGCCGGAACCGGAGCCGCCGGAGCCGGTCTTGCGCAGGGAGACCGTGCCGTCGCCGCCGGCGCCGACGAGGACCGTCTCGGCCGCCTTCTCCTCCTCCAGCACCTCGTCCAGCGTCAGCACGCCCAGCCGCCGGCGCTCGCGCACTCCGAGGACGTAGGACAGACCGAAGACGAAGAGCAGGCCGGTCAGGAGCGCGGGGATCATCGGGACGAAGATGTCGCCGGCGTCGAGCTTGAGCGCGGTCGCGGCGCGGGCGGTCGGGCCGCCCCAGGGGAGGGTGTTCATCACGCCGTTGGCCATGGCGGCGACACCGGTCATCACGACCAGGCTCATCTTCAGGCGCTTGTAGAGCGGGTACATGGCCGAGACGGTGATCATGAAGGTGGTGGAGCCGTCGCCGTCCAGCGAGACGATCGCGGCGAGCACGGCGGTGCCGACGACGATGCGCATCGGGTCGGCTTTGCAGAACTTGAGGATGCCGCGCACGATCGGGTCGAAGAGACCGACGTCGATCATCACGCCGAAGTAGACGATCGCGAACATCAGCATCGCCGCGGTGGGTGCGAGGCTGGTCACGCCGTCGATGACGTAGTCGCCGAGGTGGGCGCCCTTGCCGACGAACACGCAGAACAGCGCGGGGATCAGCACGAGCGCCGCGATCGGCGACATCTTCTTCATCATGATCAGGACCAGGAAGGTCGCGATCATGGCGAAGCCGAGGATGGTCAGCATGAGTGGACACCTAACGTTCGCCCTTGAACATCCCACCAGGGCCGGCGGTGTCCGAGACGTTAGGTGCGTTCAAGCAGCGTTAACAAGACGTTGACGTGCGAGCAATAAGCGCAAAACTGCTGGTCACAGCTTTGCTCAGGCCAGGGCGGTGCGCTTTTCGGGCAGCGCCGGACCTCCCGGGGCCGCCGCGGGGGCGAGGTCGACGGGCACTCCGTTGAGCACGGCGTTGCCCGACAGCGGGTCGAGCAGCCGGCCGTCGAGGAGCTGGTTGACGTTGACGCCCGGGTCCGTCGCGGCATGGCGCAGACGGGTTCCGGGGCGGTCGTGGCCCCAGCCGTGCGGCAGGCTCACCACGCCCCGCCGGACGGCGTCCGTGACCTCGGCGGGCGCGGTGACCTCTCCCCCGGCGCCCCGCACCCGCACCGGCGCGCCGTCCTCGACGCCCAGCCGCTCGGCGTCCTCGGGGTGGATGTGCAGGGTGCAGCGGTTCGACCCGCCGGTGAGGGCGGGCACGTTGTGCATCCAGCTGTTGTTCGAGCGCAGGTGCCGGCGGCCCACCAGGACGAATCCGTCGGGGCGTGCGGCGAGGGCCGCGCGCAGCCGGGGCAGGTCGGCGGCGATCGGGGCGGGCAGCAGCTCCACCTTCCCGCTGGTGGTCTTCAGCGGCTGCGGCAGGCGGGGGCGCAGCGGGCCGAGGTCGATGCCGTGCGGGTGGGCGAGCAGTTTCTCCAGGGTGAGGCCGTCCGGCGTGGCGCCGAAGCCGTCGCCGTAGGGGCCGAGGCGCAGCATCAGGTCCAGGCGTCGTTCGGGGCCGGTCTCACCGGTGAGCCGGGCGGCGAGTTCGCGCGGGTCGCGGCCGTGCACGGGCGAGTGGGGCTCCCGCACCGCCTTGCCGAGGGTCTGGTCCACGACCATCGCGTCCACGGCGGCCGGATCGGCCCCGTGCATCCCGGTCGCGGCGAGGATCAGCCGGGCCAGGATCTCCGTCTCGGCCATGCGGCCCGGCTCCAGCGGGACGGCGGGGCGGGTGTAGCGGACCTGGTTGCGCACGGCGAGGGTGTTGAAGGCGAAGTCGTGGTGCGGGCTCTGGGCGGGCGGGGGCGGGGGCAGGATCACGTCGGCGTGGCGCGAGGTCTCGTTGAGGTACGGGTCGACGCTGACCATGAAGTCGAGCGAGGCGAGCGCCTTGTCGAGCCGGTCGCCGTCGGGGGCGGACAGCACGGGGTTGGCGGCGACGGCGATCAGGGCCCGGACCGGCTCGCCCTCCTCGGTGGCCGTGTCGATCTCCTCGGCCAGGGCGGACAGGGGCAGTTCGCCCTTCGCCTCCGGGTGCCGGCTCACCCGGGAGTGCCAGCGTCCGAGGGCGAAGCCGCGGCCCGGTCCGGCCGGGCGCGGGGTCCGGTCGGTGGCGGCCTGCGGGAAGAGCGCGCCGCCGGGGCGGTCGAGGTTGCCGGTGAGGATGTTCAGGACGTCGACGAGCCAGCTGGCGAGGGTGCCGTGCGGGACGGTGCAGCTGCCGATGCGGCCGTAGACGGCGGCGGTCGGGGCGGCGGCCAGGTCGCGGGCGAGGGTGCGGATGAGCCCGGCGTCGACGTCGCAGGCCCCGGCGACGGCCTCGGGGGTGAAGTCCCGCAGGGCGTCGGAGAGTTCCGCGAGGCCCTCGACGTGCGGGGTGGGCTCGGTCAGGCCCTCGTCGAAGAGCACCCGGGCCATCGCCGCGAGCAGCAGCGCGTCGGTGCCAGGCCGTACGGCGATGTGCCGGTCGGCGAGCTTGGCGGTGCGGGTGCGCCGCGGGTCGATCACGACGAGGGTGCCGCCGCGGGCCTTGAGGGCCTTGAGCTTGCCGGGGAAGTCGGGGGCGGTGCACAGACTGCCGTTGGACTCCAGCGGGTTGGCGCCGATGAGGAGCAGGTGGTCGGTGCGGTCCAGGTCGGGCACGGGGATGAGGTTGGCGTCGCCGTAGAGCAGGCCGCTGGAGACGTGCTTGGGCATCTGGTCGACGGTGGAGGCGGTGAAGACGCTGCGGGTGCCGAGCCCGGCGAGCAGCACCGGCGGGTAGAGGCCGCCGGCCATGGTGTGCACGTTGGGGTTGCCGAGGACGACGCCGACCGCGTGCGGGCCGTGCCGCTCGACGACCGGCCGGATACCGGCGGCGACCGCGTCGAAGGCCTCCTCCCAGGTGGCCTCGCGCAGTTCGCCGTCCCGGCGTACGAGGGGGGTGCGCAGCCGGTCCGGGTCGGAGTCGACGGCTCCGAAGGAGGCGCCCTTGGGGCAGATGAACCCGCGGCTGAACACGTCGTCGCGGTCCCCCCGGGCGTGGGTGACGCGCGTTCCCTCGATGGTGAGGGTCAGGCCGCAGGTGGCCTCGCACAGGGGGCAGATTCGCAGGGCGGTGCGGGACACGGGTCCTCCCGGGGCGGCGGCTACGGTGACGCGCTGACGCGGCCGAGCATACCGACCGGTATGCATGGCGGGGAGTCCCCGGGTGCCGTGAGGTCAGTCGAGCGCCCGGGCCAGATAGGAGCGGAGCAGTTGCCGGGCCTCCTCGATGATCTTCGGATCCCCTTCGGGCGCGACCCGGAAGGCCAGGTGGACGAGGGTGTCGGCGGTCTCCACGGCGATCAGGAACACCCGGCGCAGGTCCTCGTCGGGCTCGCGGTCCAGGTAGCCGGAGAGCAGTTCGGTGAGGCGGTCGGCGACGCGGTGGTTCGGTTCGGCGTCGCGGGCGCCGACCGGTATCTGGTTGCCGAAGTCGACGAGGGAGAAGCCGGGCGCGGTGCGCTTCATCTCCAGGTACTCGTCGAGCACGGCGTCCATGGCCGCGCGCCAGCCCCCGCCGCCGGTCGCGCGCAGGCGCTCGGTGACGCGTGCGGAGTACCGCTCCAGGTTGCGCTGGGCCAGTGCGTCGGCCATCTGGCGCTTGTTGCCGAAGAAGCGGTAGACGGAGCCGATGGGGACACCGGCGCGTTCGGCGACCGCGCGGGTGCTCAGGGCGTCGTAGCCGACCTCGTCGAGGAGGTCGGCGCAGGCGTCGAGGATCCTGGCCAGACGTTCGGCGCTGCGCCGCTGCACGGGCGCGCGACGGAGCGATGTCGCGTGGGGCACGGGCTTCATGATGCCCTTCCGCCCCGCTCGGGTGAACCTCGCCCCCACGCCGCCGCCTGCCCGGCATCCACGCCCCCGCCGCGCACCCACGCCCGGACCCCCGCCACCCCGGCACGCGCCCCCGGCTCGGCCCTCACCGCCTCGCCACCTGGGCACGCGACCTCAGCCGGGCGTCCGTCGCCTCGGTCCCCGTCACCGGGCGGGCGCCTCCCGCCTCGGCCCACACCCCCGGCCGGGCCCCCGCCGCGTCGGCGGGGTGCGGCCCCCGGGCGGCCGCCGCGAGCGCGCGGGTCCGGCGGTCAGGCTGTGCCGCGTGCGCGCGGGCCCGCTCCCGGGCGGCGGTCTCGTGCCCCGTCACCTGGGCGCGTGTCCATCGCCGGCCGGCCGGGGGCGAGGTCCCGGCCGGGCCCGGCTGGGAGGTCGTGACGTCGGCCGTGGTCTCCACCGGTTCGCCGTCCACCGCCCACACCGTGCCGTCGTCGGCGTAGAGGCGGGCCGTGACCTGGTGCGTGCCGCGCGGGACGAGCCGGGCCGGCAGCCGGTACTCGGGGGCGCGCAGCCGGGCGACCAGGCGGCCGTCGACGTAGAGGTGCGCGAGGCCGCGCCCGGCCACCGCCCGTGCCGCCGACCCGGCGGGCGAGAAGCGGAAGTTGCGCACGGTCAGGCGCACGTCCCAGCCGCCGCCCGCGTCGGGCTGCACCTCGACACCGACATCGGGGGCGCCGTCGCGCTCCACCTCGCGATAGGGCCGCCCCTCCGTGTCCCGGTCGTCCAGGAGCCTGCCCACCGGCGAGGGCGACGCACCATCGTCCGGTGCGCCGCCGGAGCTGGAGCCGCAGCCCGCCGATCCGGCCAGGGAGAGGACACAGACCGCGAGCACGGCGAGGGGTCCGCGTGTCCACGACATGCCGGGGAGCCTAGAACACACGTCCGGCACGGCGGATCGTCCTCAAGTCGGGTTCGGGTCATCCGTCGAGAGGAGGGCCGCGTCCCCCTTGCGTCCGGGAAAACGCAATCCTACGGTGTTGCATAGGAATCGGACCGCAAGGAGCAGTGGATATGGGCGCGGACGCGCGGAAGACCGCCGAAGGGCTGACCTACCTCTCCGGCTTCGGCAACGAGCACAGCTCCGAGGCCGTCCCGGGCGCGCTGCCCGAGGGGCGCAACTCGCCCCAGCGGGCCCCGCTCGGGTTGTACGCGGAACAGCTGAGCGGCACGGCCTTCACCGAGCCCCGGGCGCACAACCGCCGCTCGTGGCTGTACCGGATCCGCCCGTCGGCGGCGCATCCGGCGTTCACCCGGACCCACCACGGCACGCTCCGCACGGCCCCCTTCACCCAGACCGTGCCGGACCCCAACCGCCTGCGCTGGAACCCCCTGCCCGACCCGGCGCCCGAGACGGACTTCCTCGCGGGCCTGTGGACGCTCGGCGGCAACGGCGACGCCACCCAGCGCACCGGCATCGCCATCCACCTCTACTCGGCCAACGCCTCCATGGAGCGGGTGTTCAGCGACGCCGACGGCGAGCTGCTGATCGTCCCGGAGCGCGGCGGACTGCTGCTGCGCACGGAGTTCGGTCTGCTCCATGTGGAGCCGGGACATGTGGCGCTGATTCCACGTGGGGTCCGCTTCCGTGTGGAGTTGCTCGACGCGTCCGCCCGCGGCTATGTGTGCGAGAACTACGGCGCGCCTTTCCGGCTGCCCGACCTGGGCCCGATCGGCGCCAACGGCCTGGCCAACCCCCGGGACTTCCGGGCCCCGGTCGCCGCCTACGAGGACGTCGAGGGCCCGGTGGAGGTGGTGAACAAGTTCTGCGGCAACCTGTGGACCGCCACCTACGACCACTCCCCGCTCGACGTCGTGGCCTGGCACGGCAACCATGTGCCCTACGTCTATGACCTGCGCCGGTTCAATGTGATCGGCTCCATCACCTACGACCACCCGGACCCGTCGATCTTCACGGTGCTGACCTCCCCCTCGGACACCCCGGGCCTGGCCGGGGTCGACTTCGTGGTGTTCGCGCCGCGCTGGCTGGTGGGCGAGGACACCTTCCGTCCGCCGTACTTCCACCGGAACGTGATGAGCGAGTACATGGGCCTGATCGAGGGCGCCTACGACGCCAAGGCCGAGGGCTTCGTGCCGGGCGGCGGCTCGCTGCACAACATGATGTCGGCGCACGGCCCGGACCGGGAGACCTTCGACCGGGCGAGCGCCGCCGAGCTGAAGCCGCAGAAGATCGACGACGGCCTGGCGTTCATGTTCGAGACCCGCTGGCCGGTGGCCCTCACCCCGCACGCGGCCCGGGCCGAGCACCTGCAGGAACGCTACGACGACGTGTGGCAGGGCCTGCAGCGGCACTTCCGCCCCTTGCACTGATCATTTCCTGACGGTACGGATGGCCCGTGACCTCCTTCGCCCCGGACTCGATCGTCCTGAACCGCAAGCTGCCGCTCTGGTACCAGGTGTCGCAGTCGCTGCGCGCCTCGATCCTCGGCCGCTCGCCCCGGGACCCGCTGCGGCTGCCCACGGAGGAGCAGCTGGCGGGGCATTACGGGGTGAGCGTGCTGACCATGCGGCAGGCACTGAAGGAACTGGAGGACGAGGGGCTGATCTCGCGCCACCGGCGGCGGGGCACGTTCATCGAGCCGGACGCGCGCCGGGGCTCGCCGGTGCGGCTGCTCGGCTCGGTGGACGCGATCGTGGCCCAGCAGTCCGGCATGACGACCCGGCTGCTGGACCACGGCACGGCCCCCGTGCCGGGTGAACTCGCCGAGTTCTTCCCGGAACTGGCGGAGGTCGCCACGTACCACCGGCTGCGCAGCGACGAGAAGACCGGCGAGCCGACCAACCACGCCCGCAACTACGTGCGTCCCGAACTGGCCGCGCGGATCGACCTGGACGATCTGGTGCGCTGGCCGATGACCAAGGTGCTGCGGGACGTGGTGGGGGCGGACATCAGCCGCATCACGGACACGGTCGAGGCGCGGCTGGCCGATCCGGAGACGGCCCGGCTGCTGCACGTGCCCCTGCTGAGCCCGATCCTGCACTACACGGGCGTCACGTACGACGTCGAGGGGCGTCCCCTGGACGTGGCCGTCATCCACTACCGCGGCGACCGGTTCTCCTTCACGGTGACCCTGGAGGCCACGTGAGCACGGCGGGCCCGCGAGCGGGCTTCCCCGCGCCCCGGGGGAGCACGGGGCACGTCGTACGATGCGGGGCGTGACGCACGACGACGCTCCGCTGCTGGCGGACCTCATGCCGTGGTCCGTCGCACCGCCGCGGCTCGGCCGGGGCTGGCCGGCGGGACCCGACGCGGCGTCCCTGAAGGCCCGCTGGGACGCCCTGGTGAAGGCCGAAGGACCCGACCGCGAGGCCCTGTTCGAGCCGAGCCGCGCGCGCACGCTGCACACCGCGGTCGGTCAGCTGCCCGGCCGGGCGGACAGCGGCACGGAGCGGCTGGTCCGCGCCTCGGGGCCGTGCCCGGAGCCGGTACGGGTGCTGTACGCGCCCTTCGACGAGCAGTGGCTCATCCCCGACCAGCGGCTGATCGACGCGGCCCGTCCGGAGCTGTGGCGGGTGTCGGACGAGCGGCAGGTCTTCCTCGTGGAGGCGCCGGAGGCCCTTCTGGCCACCTCGCTGCTGCCCCTGCTCCGCCCCGGCCGCGTCCGTCCGCTGTTCCGCCGGCCCGGCGGCCTGGAGCCGAACCTGGCCCCGGGTCTGCTGGAGCACCTGGCCGGGCGCCTGGGCGGCGTTCCCGCGCCGCTCGACGTCCTGGCCTGGATCACGGCCGCGGCCCGCCCGGACGGCACCGTCCCGCTCACCGGGAACGCCGGGGCGTGGGAGCGGGGCCTGGAGCGCGGTCACCGGCTGCTGTGGCTGATGCGCCGCGACGGCGAGCGCCCGAAGCTCCCCGGCGGCCGCCGCCCGTACGTGCGCGCCCCGCTGCCGTCCCGGCCCGTGGCCCTGCGCTACGACCGGGACGAGGAGGCGCTGCTGCTGGACGAGGGCCGCATCTCCCCGGTGCCGCCGGAGGCCTGGGACTACGAGGTGGGTGGCGTGCGCGTCCTGGAGCAGTGGTTCGCGGCCCGGGTCACCGTCCCCGAGCCGGGCACGCTGGCGGCGATCCGCCCGGCGACCTGGCCGCAGGTGTGGACGTCGGAACTCCTGGAGCTGATCACGGTCCTGGCCCTGCTGTCCGACCTGGGGCCGTCGGCGGAGTCCCCGGTGCCCGACCCGATCACGGTGGCGGAACTGCGCGCGGCGGGCGTGCTCCCCGTACCGGCGACGGCCCGCCGTCCCGCCTCGGTCCTGGCCGGCCCCGAGGAGGGCCCGGAGGGCCAGCTCGCGCTGCTCTAGCCCTGAAGGCCCCCCACCGGGCTGCGGCGGGGCCGTCGGAGGGGGCCGACCGCCGGACGGGCTGCGGGACGGGGCGGAGCCGTCGGAGCGGGCCGACCGCCGGACGGGCTGCGGAAGATCGCCGAGTGGGTGTTCGTGTTCGTGCCGCCGGCCGTGCGTCGGTCCGCGCGCGGGGAGCGGCGAGCGGTGGCGCGGGCGGTTCGGGCACCGGGCGCGCGGAGCCCCCGTCGCTGCCGGGTGGGTAGGGACACCGACGGAGGCGTACCGCGCTCGGGAAACACACCTGGCGTCGCTGCGTGCCGCGGGGATGACGGACGACGAGTGCGCAGCGTGCGCCGGGGGCGGTGCGACCGCCCGAGCGCGGGCCCCTACCTGCTGCCGAAGAGGGAACGGCGCAGTCGGCGCAGCGGCGCGAAGAGCGAGACGCGACGTACGCGCGCGCCCCTGCCACTGCGGTCGTGCGGCTGACGCGCGGTCAGTTCACGCATCAGCGAGGTCGCCTCGAGCGTCTCCCGCTGCGGGACGGCGGGGCCGCCGAGCACCGAGAGGTGGCGGTCGAGGCGCGAACTGGTCGCGCTGCTCCCGCAGGTGATCGCAGGGACCCTGGCCCTGCTGCGCACTGTTATCTGTTCCATGTCACTCCCCACCCGTACGAGTCCACCCGGCCCGGGCAGGTTAACCCTATCGCCCCGTCCGGGCACACGTGTATCGCGGTCACAGGATTCACCTTCCCCATAAGGGGGTTGACGATGTATCCCCGGTCACTCTCCGAATCCGACAGATTTCAGGGCGAGTTGGACGATCGGCTGCGTAGTGGGCCGCGGCGATCCGCCCGCGGGCTCGACGGTCACGGCCAGTGACGTCGCGGAGGTGCCGAGACCGGTCGCGACCAGCGGCGTGTCGCCCTGGAAGAGGCCCAGGGAGCGCGGTTGCGCACCCGGGCGCATGAGCCACAGCTGGTGCACGCGGCCGCCCGGCGGGGCGCCGTATCCGCCGAGCGTGACCACCGCGCTCCCCTCCGTGGCGGAAGCGATCACTCCGATCGTGCGTCCGCGCCCGTCCCGTCCGCTGCTCGCACGGGCGTCCGGAGCTGCGAGAACGTGGGCGATCTCACGTGACCGGTCGCGCTCGGCGGCCAGTTCGTCCTGGGTCCGGTTCGTCTGCACGGCGAACAGCGCGGCGACGACGAGGGCCGCGGCGGCGGTGATCGTGGCGAACGGCACGAACAGCGGCAGCCGCCGCCCCGCCCGCTGCCGGGGCGGCGGCTGGACGCCCCACACGTGCGGCGGCAACCGGCGCGCACGCGCGCGTGCCGGCTCCCGCGCCTCCTGGGGCGCGGGCTCCTGGGGCGTCGTCCGGACGGCGGCCATCACCCGGTCGCGCAGCGCGGCCGGGGCGGGCACGGCCGTGGACCACGCCAGCCGCACGGCGTCCTCGGACAGCGCGCGCACCTCGGCGGCGCAGCGGTCGCAGTCCTTCAGATGCCGCTCGAAGCGGACGCGCTCGGGCGGTTCGAGGGCGTCGAGCGCGTAGGGCGCGGCGAGCGAGTGCGGGTCCTCGCGGCGGAACAGGCTCATGCCACGCCTCCCAGGCACTCGCGCATCCGGGTCAGCCCGTCGCGCATCCGCGTCTTGACCGTGCCGAGCGGCAGCGAGAGCTGCTCGGCCACCTCCCGGTAGGTGTAACCCTCGTAGTAGGCGAGCGTGACGGACTGGCGCTGCAGGACCGTGAGCCGGTCCAGGCAACGGCGCACCCACTCGCGCTCCAGGCCCGCCTCGACCTCCTCGGTGACGTGGTCGAAGGCGGGCTGGCCGGAGCGCAGCGCCTCGCGCTGCTCGCGCTCCCCGGCCGCGCGGGCGCTGCGCACCCGGTCGACGGCACGGCGGTGGGCGAGGGTGAGGATCCAGGACATGGCGCTGCCGCGCCCCGGGTCGAACCTCGCGGCCGAGCGCCACAGTTCGAGCAGCACCTCCTGAGCCACCTCCTCCGACTGGGCCGGGTCGCGCACCACACGCCGTACGAGCCCGAACACCGGTCCCGACACCAGTCCGTACAGATCCTCGAACGCCCTCTGGTCCCCGCTCGCCACGAGCAGCAGCAGTTCGTCCGCCTCCACTCGGTCCCCCTCTCCGAGGCCGCACCGGGCCTGTCCCCTCACGCGAGGCATTCGCAACGCACACACCTCCGGACGGGGTTACGGATCAGCGCGCCGAAAACGCGGGTCGCCGGCGATGAAACAACTTTTCAGACGCGCCGTAAGAACGTTTGAGATTCGACCAATCCGCTTCGCCGGCCGCTCCGAACGGTGTGTGTCAGGCAAGTTGGCACGGAGGACGGACGGCATGACACCTATCTCCAGGACCGGTGCGGGACGCAGGAGCATCGCGACCGCGATCTGTGGTGCGCTGGCCGCCGGCGGGCTCGCGGCCGCCGGCGTGACCGCGCTGGAACCTGAGGCGGCCTCCGCCTCCAGTCACCGGGAGGCCCCGCTGATCTCGGGGACCCCGCAGTACGACAACACGGACGTGTACGCGTTCGTCAGCCCGGACAAGCCGGACACGACGACCATCATCGCCAACTGGATCCCCTTCGAGGAACCGGCCGGCGGGCCCAACTTCTTCACGTTCGCCGAGGACGCGCAGTACGACCTGCGCATCGACAAGGACGGGGACGCGCAGGAGGACCTGCTGTTCCGGTACACGTTCCGGACGCACACGAAGAACGACAAGACGTTCCTCTACAACACCGGTCCCGTCGAGAGCCTGGACGACCCGGACCTGAACATCACGCAGACGTACGACCTGGAACTGATCAAGCTGCGCCATCTGAAGGCGGTGTCGAAGACCAAGGTCGCCGACGACGTGCCCGTGGCACCGTCGAACGTCGGCAAGGCGTCGATGCCGGACTACGCCGCGCTGCGCAAGCAGGCGGTGCACGAACTCGCCGGGGGCGCCCGCACGTTCGCCGGTCAGGCCGACGACCCGTTCTTCCTCGACCTGCGCGTCTTCGACCTGCTGTACGGCGGGAACCTCTCCGAGGTCGGCAACGACACGCTCAAGGGCTACAACGTCAACTCCATAGCCCTGCAGGTTCCGAGCAGCTTCCTCACCGAGTCGCACGACCAGCCGGTCGTCGGCATCTGGTCCACGACCCAGCGCAAGAACGCGCGGGGCTACTTCTCGCAGGTCTCGCGCCTGGGCAACCCACTGGTCAACGAGGTCGTCAACCCGCTGAAGGACAAGGACAAGTTCAACGCGTCCTCCCCCCGGGACGACGCCCAGTTCCTGAAGAACGTCACCAACCCGGAGCTGCCGAAGCTCATCGAGGCGATCTACAAGATCCCGGCCCCGGACGAGCCGCGCAACGACCTGGTCGACGTCTTCCTCAAGGGTGTCAAGGACCTCAACCAGCCGCCGCACGTGACGCCGTCGGAGCAGCTGCGGCTGAACACGTCCGTCAAGCCGGCCGCCGAGCCCAAGCGGCTGGGCGTCCTGGACGGTGACACCGCGGGCTTCCCGAACGGCCGCCGCCTCACCGACGACGTGATCGACGCCTCGCTCCAGGTCGTCGAGGGTGAGCTGCTGGGCGCGAAGAACGACCTGGGCGACGCGGTCGACAAGAACGACAAGGAGTTCGAGAAGTCCTTCCCGTACGTGGCGCTGCCCACGGAGGGTTCGCGCGGCCCGCTCGCCAAGGGCGTGGACGGCGGCAACGACGTGCGCAGCCAGCTGGGCGACGCGCTCCAGCCGGCCGGTGCGCAGGGCGGGGACGACATGCGCCTGATCGCCGCGTCGGCCGGCGCGGGGGCAGGCGGCATCGTCCTGATCGGCGCGGCCCTGATGTGGTGGCGCCGCATGCGGAACCGGGCGTACTGACCCGCTCCGCCGACGACTGGCGCGGCCCGTTCCCCGTATCCCCGCTTCCCCACGGCACGGGCCGCGCCGCCACCACCCGTGTCCCCACCGCACATCCGACCGAGGAGAGGTCATGCCTGCGCGTACGACCGACAGCACACCCGGCAGGCCCGACGACCGGCCGCCGTCGCCGGACCCGGACACCGCGACCGGCGGGCACGGCTCGGCGGGAACAGGGCGAGCTGAACCGGCCGGGGGCGCCGCTGACGGGACGCGGGGTGCGGAGGCGGGGAGCACGACGGAGCCCTGCGCCCATACCTCCGGCAGCACCGACGGCTCTGACCTCTCTGACCCCTCCGACCCCTCTGACCCCTCTGACACCTCCGACAGCTGGGACGGCAGGGAGGGCGACGGCCGCGACGGCGGCGACGGCGGCGACGGGGGCGACGGCGGCGACGGGGGCGACGGCGGCGAAACCTCCGAGGGCGTGGATCCCGGCCGGCGCGTCGCCGTGCTGCGGCGGGCCGCCGACCGGGGGCGGCGCTGGCGGGCCGCTCATGTGGCCGGGTGTGCCGCGCTGCTGGCCGTCGCGCTGACCGGCGGGGCCGTGGCGTTCGGGGGCTCGGGGGGCGAGGGCGGCGGAGCCGCCGCCGTGTCCGCCGCCGGGGCTCTGTCGCCCGGCGACCTCGCCCGGGGCGATCTCGACGCGGGCATCGCGTCCCTGCAGCGGCACCTGCGTGCCCAGCCCCGGGACTTCGGCAGCTGGGCCACCCTCGGCGTCGCCTACGTCGAGCAGGCCCGCACCAAGGGCGACCCCTCGCGTTACCCGCAGGCCGAACGCGCGCTCCGGCGCTCCCTCGCCCTGCGGCCCGGCAACGACCAGGCCCTGGCCGGCCGGGCCGCCCTGGCCGCCGCCCGGCACGACTTCCCCGGCGCCCTGGCCCACGCCGACCGGGCCCTGAAGCAGAACCCCTACAACGAACGCGCCCTGTGCACCCGTATCGACGCGCTCGTCGAACTCGGCCGTTACGACGACGCCGCCGAGGCCGCCGGGACCGCCGACGAACGGCGCCCCGGGGTGCCGGTCTTCACCCGGTACGCGTACGTGCACGAACTGCGCGGCGACGTCCGCACGGCGCGCGAGGTGCTCCAGCGCGCCCTGGACGCCGCGAGCGCTCCCGCCGATGTCGCCTACGTGGCCACGGCCCTCGGTCAACTCGCCTGGAGCCAGGGCGACTACGAGTCCGCCCTCGGCCACTACGCCCGCGCCCTCGCCGCCGACGACGAGTACCTCCCCGCCCTGGAGGGCCGCGCCCGCGCCCAGGCCGGACGGGGCGACCGGGCAGCCGCGGTGCGGGGCCTCGAACAGGTCGTCGCGCGCTCCCCGCTGCCCGGCCCGCTCGTCGCGCTCGGCGAGCTGTACGAGGACCGCGGCGCCGACGGCGACCGCGCCCGGGCCGGTGACCAGTACGCCCTGGTGGACGCCTGGACGTCCCTCGCCCGGGCGGGCGGTGTCAACGCCGACCTCGACGCGGCCCTGGCCGCCGCCGACCACGGCGACCGCGAGACGGCCCTGCGCGCCGCCCGCGCCGAGTGGGACCGCCGCCGCAGCGTGCACACCGCCGACGCCCTCGCCTGGGCGCTGCACGTCAACGGCCGCGACGAGGAGGCCCTGCCGTACGCCCGGCGGGCCACCGCCACCGGCTACCGCAACGCGGCGTTCCTGTACCACCGCGGGATCATCGAGCGCGCCACCGGCAACGAGCGCGCGGCCCGCGCGCAGCTGCAGGCCGCGCTCGATCTGAACCCCGGCTTCTCGCCCCTCGGCGCGCGCGAGGCCCGGACCGCACTCGACGACCTGGAGGGGAACCGGTGACCGTGCGCCGGCTGTTCGCGTCCGGCGCCGCCGTCCTCACGGCCGCCTGCGCGCTCACCCTGCTGCCCGCCGCCACGGCGAGCGCCCACCCGCTGGGCAACTTCACCGTCAACCGCTACGACGGCCTGGTCGCCGCGCCCGGCGAACTGCGGGTCCGGCACGTCGAGGACCTCGCCGAGATCCCGGCGACCCAGGCGAAGCCCGACATCGAGCGCCTCGGCATGCAGATGTGGGCCCGGCAGCGGTGCGCCACGGCCGCCGGGGACAGCCGCGTCACCGTCGACGGCCGCGCGGTCACCCTGACCGCCGGGCGCAGCCACGCGCGCGTGCGGCCCGGGCAGGCGGGGCTGGACACCCTCCGGGTGGAGTGCGCGCTGACCGCTCCCCTCCCCGCGGACCGGGAGTCCGTCGCGCTCGGTTTCCGCGGCGCGGGGGCCTCCTCCGGGCCGGGCTGGCGGGAGATCACGGCCCGCGGCGACCGGATGACACTCACCGCTTCCGACGTGCCGAAGACGTCGGTGTCGGGCGAACTGACCCGGTATCCGCAGGAGTTGCTGTCGTCCCCGGCCGACACGGCCGCCGCCGCGCTGCGGGTCCGCCCGGGCGGACCCGCTCTGGCCGACGAGGAGACCGACGCCCCCGCCGCCTCGGTGCTGCCGCGCGGCGCCGACCGCTGGACGCGTGCGCTGGACGAGCTGGTCGCCCGGCACGACCTCACCGCGGGCTTCGCCGCGCTGGCCCTCGGCATCGCCGTGGTCCTCGGCGCGCTGCACGCGCTCGCCCCGGGCCACGGCAAGACCATCATGGCCGCGACGGCTGCGGCCCGGGGCGGCCGGGCCCGGATGAAGGACGTCCTGCCCATGGCCGCCTCGGTGACGGTCACCCACACCCTCGGCGTGGTCGCCCTGGGGCTCCTCGTCACGGCCGGTTCCGCGGCGGCCCCCTCGGTGATCGCCTGGCTCGGCGTCGCGAGCGGGATCCTGGTGACCCTGGCGGGCGCGAGCCTGCTCCGCCGCGCCCTGCGCAACCGCCCACGCCCCCACCCGCACTCCCACGCCCCGGGCCACGGACACGCACATGGTCACGAGCACGAGCACGAGCACGACGATCACCGTCACGACCACGACCACGTCCATGACCACCACCACAGCCACGACCACGACCACATCCACCCGCACGACCACGACCGCGCCCATCCCCACCCCCATCGCCACCCCCACGCGATCGAGCACACCCACGGCGGGTTCACGCACAGCCACCCCGTCGCCCCGACCCTGCGCGGCACGATCCTCATGGGTTTCGCGGGCGGGCTCGTGCCCAGCCCCTCGGCCGTGGTGGTGCTGGTCGGTGCCGCGGCGCTCGGGCAGGCCTGGTTCGGCCTGCTGCTCGTCGTGGCCTACGGCGTGGGCCTCGCCCTCACCCTCACGGCCGCCGGCTACGCCGTCGTCAAGGCCGGCAGCGGCATGACCCGGCTGCTGGACCGGCGCCCCGGCTGGACGGCGGGCCCGCTGGCGGCCCTGGTGCGCCGGACCGCCCCCCTCGGCTCGGCCTTCGCCGTCGTCGTCCTCGGGGCCGGACTCGTGTTCAAGGGGGCGGCATCCGCGCTGGGCTGAGTTACGTTCGTGAGGAAATCCGACGTCCTGGGGAATACAGGTCTCAGAGAGATTCCGCCCGGCTGCGAAGGGGGCGCCGTGTCCGAAGTACCGGGCCATGAGCGGGTGATCGCGGACCGCTACCGGCTCCTGGCACCGCTCGGCGAGGGCGGCATGGGCACGGTCTGGCGCGCCCGCGACGAGCTGCTGCACCGCGAGGTCGCCGTCAAGGAGGTGCGCGCCCCGGCCGGGCTGGGGGGCGACGACGTGCGGCGGATGTACGCCCGGTTGGAGCGGGAGGCGTGGGCGGCGGCCCGGATCACCAACCGGAACGTGGTCACCGTGTACGACGTGGCGACCGACGAGGGCCGGCCCTGGGTCGTGATGGAGCTGGTCCGGGGCCTGTCCCTGGCCGAAGTGCTGGACGCCGAGGGCCCGCTGTCGCCGCAGCGCGCCGCGCACATCGGTGCCGAGGTGCTGGCCGCGCTGCGGGCCGCGCACGAGGCCGGGGTGCTGCACCGGGACGTGAAGCCGGCCAACGTGCTGATCGCCAACGACGGCCGGATCGTGCTCACCGACTTCGGCATCGCCATGGTGGAGGGCAGCTCCGCGCTGACCATGACCGGGGAAGTGATCGGCTCGCCCGAGTTCCTCGCCCCGGAGCGCGCGCTCGGGCGCACGCCGGGTCCCGAGTCCGATCTGTGGTCGCTCGGTGTGCTGCTGTACGCGGCGGTGGAGGGCCACTCCCCCTTCCGTCACGACACGCCGCTGAGCACGCTGCGGGCGATCGTGGACGAGGAGCTGCCGCCGCCGTACCGGGCCGGTCCGCTGGCCCCGGTGATCGAGGGGCTGTTGCGCAAGGAGCCGGAGCAGCGGCTGCCGGCCGAGCGGGCCGAGCAGGAGCTGCGGGTGATCGGCGCGGGCGGCTCGCCCCGGGCGGACACCGTGCGGGCGGTCCCGTTTCCGCCGACGGTGGCGGCGCGCCCGGAGTCGTCGGGGACGTCGCCGACGCCGCCGATGCCCTTCCCGGGACAGCCGGCACCGCCGGGCCCGGACGCGACGGCGCCGGCCGCCCACCGGGACCGCGACCGGCGGGCCGGCCGGGTGCTGGTCGCGGGCGTGGTCGTGCTGGCGCTGGCGGTGGGCGGGCTGACGTACGCGTTGCTGAACAACGGTGGCGACGGCGGGGACGGCGACCGGGGCGCGGGGGCGAGCACGCCCGCCGGGACACAGGACCCGCCGCGGAACACCGGGAGCGGGAAGTCCAGTCCTTCGCCGGCGCCGAGCGGGAGCGGGCGGAGCAGTCCGCCGCCGCAGTCGGTACGGGTCGCGCTGGAGGGATCGCACACGGACTACACGGGTTCGTGCCCGCCGCCGGACGCGCGGGCGCCGAGGTTCACGGCGACGCTCACGGTGGGGCGACTGCCGGCCGAGGTGCGCTACCGCTGGATCACGCAGGACGGCTCGGTGCTGGACGGGGGCTGGAAGACGGCGTCGTTCCCCGAGGGCGGCGGCCGGACGAAGCGGGACACCGTGACGGTCACGACCGAGGCGCGGTCCGGCACGATCGAGAACGAGATCGCCGTCGAGGTGCGGGAGCCGGTGCGCACGACGTCCGAGTCGGTGCCGTTCTCGCTCACGTGCGAGACGGAGACCCCGACGGGCGGGGCCTCCCCTTCTCCCTCGGACACGGAGCCGGACACGGAGGACGGCCCGGACGGCGGGTCCGGGTCGGGCTCCGGGTCCGGGTCCGGGTCCGGCTGAGCGGTCAGTCGTTGGCGTTGAGCACGGGCAGGTAGCCGCCCGACTGGCCGGGGGCCTTCGGGTGGTAGGACTCGCCGATGTTGAGCCAGTTGACGCTGTGGAGCCAGGAGTCGCCGGAGCAGATCTCGTGGCCGGCGAAGGTGGTGCGGACGTCGCCGAAGACGAAGCCGTGGTTCGCGGCGCGCTTGCCGATGGCGGTGTTCAGGTGGTCGGAGGCGTCGTTGATGGCCTTGCGCTTGGCCTCGGACAGACCGAGGCACGTGGTGCCGAGCTGGTAGAAGCGGGGGTAGCCGAGGACGACGACCCGGGCGCTCGGTGCCTTGGAGCGGATCGCCGAGTACACGCTGTCGAGCTTGCCGGGCAGCGTGGAGTCGACGTAGGCGCGGGCGGTGTTGATGCGGGAGATGCAGGCGCTGTCGGACTGGGTGACACAGGTCGTCATGACGTCGGCGAACCCGGCGTCGTTGCCGCCGACGCTGACGGAGACGAGGGCGGTGGCGGTGGAGAGCGGGCCGAGCTGTCCGGAGAGAACATCACCCGTTCGGGCGCCGGAACAGGCCGTGAAATCGAAGGTGGAGGGTGAGTTGGCGGCGGCCCAGAGGTAGGGATAGGCCTTAGTGCTGCGCTTGCAGTCGCCGCTGGAGCTGATGTAGCTGCCGGCTCCGACTCCGGACGAATAGGAGTCACCGAGGGCCACATAGCCGCCAGTTGCGGCGAGTGAGGACGCCTGCGCCGTGGCTGCCCCGGTCAGGGCGGTGCCGACGGCGAGGAGGAGCGAGCTCACGAGGACGACAAATCGGGAACGTCTCATGGAACCTCCCTTTAGCAGGATCTCTGCCACGACCGTCGTAGCAGCTACGCGTGTTGACCGGAAGTGTCCATGCCAAGTCTTTCGGCCCTTTTCACGACACATGGCGTGTTCACCGCGCCTGTGACCACGTATCCGGCCACTCGTGTTGCGTGTTCATGTCAGATTTGTTGATGGCTGTTCAACTCCCTTGTTCTACCCCGGTAGATGGTCGACGCTTTACCTCGGCCGGGAGCGGAACGCGACGCTCCCCCGGCCGTGTGCGCGAGCACGCGCACTCCCCCACATGACGCGCGCCCCACCCAGGCACGCGCCGCCTAGAGGAGGACTCCCTCGTAATGGCACAACTGCGTAGCAAGAGACTCGGACTGGCCGCGATCACCCTGTCGGCGACCGCCGCCCTCGTCGGCGGGCTCACCGCCCTCCCCGCCCAGGCCGCCCCGGCCGAGGGCCGGGTGCTCGCCGCGGACTCCCCGGCCGCGATCAAGGACAGCTACATCGTCACGCTCAAGAAGAGCGCGGGCCTCAAGGCGTCCTCGGCCGCGGGCAAGGGCCTCGTCAAGGAGTACGGCGGCACGGTCGAGAGGACGTTCGGCACGGCTCTGAACGGCTACTCCGCCGAGCTCTCCGCCGCCGAGGCCCGGCGGCTGGCCGCCGACCCGGCCGTGGCCTCCGTCGAGCAGAACCAGCGCGTCTCGCTCGCCGCCACCCAGACCAATGCCCCCTGGGGCCTGGACCGCATCGACCAGCCCTCGCTCCCGCTCTCCGGCACCTACACCTACCCGGACAGCGCGGGCAGCGGCGTGACGGTCTATGTGATCGACACCGGTGTGCGCATCACCCACCAGCAGATCAGCGGCCGTGCGGCGCACGGCTACGACGCCGTCGACGGCGACACCAACGCCTCCGACGGCAACGGCCACGGCACCCATGTGGCCACCACGATCGCCGGCTCGACCTACGGCGTCGCCAAGAAGGCGCGGATCGTGGGCGTGCGCGTGCTGAACAACAGCGGCTCCGGCACCACGGCCGGCGTGATCGCGGGCATCGACTGGGTGACGCGGAACCACTCCGGCCCCTCGGTCGCCAACATGTCGCTCGGCGGCGGCGCCTCCTCCAGCCTCGACACGGCCGTCCGCAACTCCATAGCCAGCGGCGTCACCTACGCGGTCGCCGCGGGCAACAGCAGCACCACCGCCTCCTCGTCCTCCCCCGCCCGGGTCGCCGAGGCGATCACGGTGGGCGCCACCACCAGCACGGACGCCAAGGCGAGCTACTCCAACTACGGCTCGGCCCTGGACATCTTCGCGCCCGGCTCCTCCATCACGGCCGGCTGGCACACCAGCGACACCGCCACCAACACCATCTCCGGCACCTCGATGGCGACCCCGCACGTGGCGGGCGCGGCGGCGGTGTACCTGGCCGGGCACACCACCTCCACCCCGGCCCAGGTCGCCTCGGCCCTGGTGGCCGGCGCCGTCACCGGCAAGGTCACGAGCGCGGGTTCGGGCTCGCCGAACCGGCTCCTGCAGCTCGTCCCGTAAGCACGAACAGCTGAACGACCGTTCCCCGGCAGGCATGACACGCCTGCCGGGGAACGGCCGTATACCGGTCGGGAACCAGTCAACTTGCGTCCCACACATCACCTGACGCAACGACCAAACCAACAAAAACGTGAGCGGCCGTTCCAGGTCTTGCCATACGGGTTCAATCGTCAATACCGTCATACATCTCACCCGCATCGGTCCGTCAGTACGCGGCTCTAGGGGAGGGCTCAAGGACCGCGACGTACCGGCGCGGGGCGCGGTAGGGGGGTGCCGTGCTCGGTGACCGCACCGGTCTCCGGGCCGTGCCGCGCGGTCGGCTGCCGTTTTCCGGAGGCCGGCCAGCTTTGCCAGCTCACCCGGCGTGCCGAAGGTCCATCTCGGCGCGCCCCGGGTGAGAACCCCCCTTTCGAACCGGACTGGATCCGGACTGCCCTGGGGGGGCGGTCCACCGGACGAGAGGGACCAGACTCATGAGCTCAGTTCTGCAGCCGGCCGTGACGGACGAGCATCCGCCGGCCGCTGCCACATACCGGCCCGTCTCCTCGCACCTGGCGATAGCCCCGCCGGTGAGCGTGGTGATCCCGGCCATGAACGAGGCGGAGAACCTTCCGTACGTCTTCAAGACCCTGCCCGACTGGATCCACGAAGTGGTCCTGGTCGACGGCAACTCCACCGACGACACCGTCCACGTGGCCCGCGAGCTGTGGCCCGAGGTGAAGGTGGTCGAGCAGCGCGGCAAGGGCAAGGGCGACGCCCTGATCACCGGCTTCCAGGCCTGCACCGGCGACATCATCGTGATGGTCGACGCGGACGGCTCGGCCGACGGCGGGGAGATCCTCTCCTACGTCTCCGCCCTGGTCTCGGGCGCCGACTTCGCCAAGGGCTCCCGCTTCGCCAACGGCGGCGGCACCGACGACATGACCTTCATCCGCAAGATGGGCAACCGGGCGCTGTGCGCGGTCGTCAACCGCAAGTTCGGTGCCCGCTACACCGACCTGTGCTACGGCTACAACGCCTTCTGGCGGCACTGCCTCGACAGGATCGACCTGGACTGCACCGGCTTCGAGGTCGAGACCCTGATGAACATCCGGGTCGTCAAGGCCGGCCTCAAGGTGCAGGAGATCCCGAGCCACGAGTACCTGCGCATCCACGGCACCAGCAACCTGCGGGCCGTGCGCGACGGGCTGCGCGTGCTCCGGGTGATCCTCCAGGAGCGCTCCAACCGCCGGGCGCTGCGCCGCCGTACGGCACCGTCGCCGATGCTCGACGCCGTCCGGGGAGAGGCGCGTTGAGCGGTCCCGACGTCTCCGTCGTGATCTGCGCCTACACCGAGGACCGCTGGGAGGACGTCCTCGCGGCGGTCTCCTCGGTGCGGGCACAGTCCCGGCCGGCCCTGGAGACGCTGCTGGTCGTCGACCACAACCAGGCCCTGCTGGACCGGCTCGGCAAGGAGTACAAGGAAGCCGCCGAGGTGCGGGTGCTCGCCAACGCGGGCCCCCGCGGCCTGTCCGCGGGCCGCAACACCGGCATCGCCGCCGCGCGCGGCGAGATCGTGGCGTTCCTCGACGACGACGCCGTGGCCGAGCGCGACTGGCTGCGGTACTTCGCCGAGGCGTACGACGACCCCCGGGTGCTGGCGGTCGGCGGGCGCACGGTGCCGGTGTGGGCGTCGGGGCGGCGCCCGGAGTGGTTCCCGGAGGAGTTCGACTGGGTGGTGGGCTGCAGCTACCGGGGCCTGCCGCGCGGCCGGGTCCGGGTGCGCAACGTGCTGGGCGGCAACGCCTCGTTCCGGCGCAGCGCCTTCGACGCGGCGGGCGGCTTCGCCACCGGCATCGGCCGGGACGGCGACAAACGCCCGCTGGGCTGCGAGGAGACGGAGCTGTGCATCCGCCTCAGCCGCGCCCGGCCCGACGCGGTGCTGCTGATCGACGACCGGGCCGTCATCCACCACCGGGTGCCGGACATCCGCGAGCGCTTCCGCTACTTCCGCACGCGCACCTACGCCGAGGGCCTGTCCAAGGCCCTGGTGGCCCGGAGCGTCGGCGCGGACAAGGGCCTGGAGTCCGAACGCCGGTACGCCACCCGCGTGCTGCCGGCCGGGGTGGCCCGGGGGCTGCGGGACGCCCTGCTGGCCCGGCCCGGGGGCGCGGGGCGGGCGGGCGCGATCGTGGCCGGGGTGCTGACGGCGGCGGGCGGCTACGTCGCCGGCAGCGTCCGCGCGCGCCGCGGCGGCACCGCCTTCCAGGTGCCCCGGGTGGAGGTGACGGCCCGTGAGTGACGACACCCGCGTACCGATCCTGATGTACCACGCGGTCGCCACCGACCCGAACGAGGCGACCCGCGCCCTGTCCGTGACCCCGGAGGCGTTCGCCGGGCAGCTGGCGGTGCTCGCCGACCGGGGCATGACCCCGCTCACCACGGCCGACCTCGCGGCCCGCTGGCGCTCCGGGCGCCCGCTGCCCGACCGGCCGGTCCTCATCACCTTCGACGACGGCTACGAGGGCGTGCACCGGTACGCCCTGCCCGCCCTCGCCAAGCACGGCTTCCCGGCCACCCTGTTCGTCTCGACCGGCTGGCTCAGGGGCCCGTACGACACCGGCGGCGGCCTGGACACCATGCTCGACTGGGACCAGGTCCGCGAACTCGCGGCGGCGGGCGTCGAGATCGGCGGGCACAGCCACAGCCACCCGCAGCTCGACCAGGTCTCCGACGCCACCCTGCGGTTCGAGTTGATCCACTGCAAGGAGATCGTCTCCGACCAACTGGGCAGTGTCCCGGGCTCGTTCGCCTACCCGTACGGCTACTCCAGCCGCCGGGTCCGCCGAGCGGTGCGCGAGACGGGCTACGCGCAGGCCCTCGCCGTCGGCAACGCCCTGGCGCGCCGGGCGCAGGGGCCGTACGCCCTGCGGCGCGTGACGGTGCGGCGCGGCACGGGTATCGAGGAGTTCGCGCGGCTGGCCGAGGGCCGCGCGATCGCCCGTACGTTCGCCGGCGACCGGGCCCTGACGAAGGGCTACGCCCTGGTCCGCAGGGCCCGGCAGGCGCGCCGGCTCCTCCCCCGCCCGGGAGGCTGACCTGCGCGGGCGGCCCGCCGCGTGCACCCGGAAACCGGGTGCACGCGGCGCGCCCGTGCCGGATCATGGCGGCATGGCTGACAACCCGCACGAGGCGCTGCCGATCCGGCTCACCGTCGACGACTCCGACTCCCCGGCCGACGTCGTCGACGCGCTGTTCCTCGGCCGCTTCGCCACGGGCGAGCAGCCGTACTCCCACGCGGCGAACATCGACCGCGTCCGCTCCGGCGCGACGCTTATGCCGTCCGGCGCCCGGGTGCTGCGCGCCGCCCGGGACGACGACCGCAGCGCCACCCTGGCGGAGGGCGAGGGCTGGACGCTGCTGGTCTCCCGCTGGAACCGGGGCGCCGACGTCACGGTGACGGCCACCAGCGCGGAGCTGGCGAAGAAGGTCCTCGACCAGGCCACGGACGGCGCGGCGGACGAGCCCGAACCGCAGCCGGAGAACGTCACGATGGGCTTCTGGTACGTCTCCCCGCGCCGCGGCCCGCACCGCACGACCCGCCAGATCGCGGCGGGCACCTGGGACGAGGTCCGGCCCAACTACACGGCTCCGGTGGCGGACGCCATGGACCGGCTGATGAAGACGACCCCGGAGGACATCGCGGGCCGGCTGCTGCTGCTGCACGGCCCGCCGGGCACCGGCAAGACCTCGGCGCTGCGCACGCTCGCCCGGTCCTGGCGCGACTGGTGCCAGGTGGACTGCGTCCTGGACCCGGAGCGGCTGTTCAGCGACGTCGGCTACCTCATGGACATCGCCATCGGCGAGGAGGACGCCTCCGGCAAGGGCCGCTGGCGGCTGCTGCTCCTGGAGGACTGCGACGAGCTGATCCGCGGCGAGGCCAAGCACACGGCGGGCCAGGCCCTGTCGCGGCTGCTGAACCTGACCGACGGTCTGCTCGGCCAGGGCCGCAACGTGCTGGTCGGCGTCACCACCAACGAGGACCTGGAACGCCTGCACCCCGCGGTCGTCCGCCCCGGGCGGTGTCTCGCCCGGATCGAGGTGGGCCCGCTGACCCGCGCGGAGGCGGTGGGCTGGCTGGGCCGCGAGGAGGGTGTCGGCCGCGAGGGCGCCACCCTGGCGGAGCTGTACGCGCTGCGCCGGGGCACGTCCCCGACGTCGCTGCCCGAGCCGCGCGGGGACGTCGACGCGGGCCTGTATCTGTAGGAGGTCCGCGCCCGCCGGTGCTTTGATGGGGCTATGACCCTGTTCGTCGGCACGTCCGGATGGCAGTACAAGGACTGGCGGGACGTCCTGTATCCGTCCGGGCTGCCGGTGCGGCTCTGGCTGGAGGAGTACGCGGGGCACTTCGCCACCGTCGAGATCAACAACGCCTTCTACCGGCTGCCGGCGCGGGAGACCTTCGAGGACTGGCGCGGCAGGGTGCCGCCGGACTTCGTCGTGGCGGTCAAGGCCAGCCGCTATCTGACCCACATCAAGCGGCTCAAGGAGCCCGAGGAGCCGGTGCACCGGCTGATGACCCACGCGGCGGGCCTCGGCGACCGGCTCGGCCCGGTCCTGCTGCAGCTCCCGCCCACCCTGCGCGCCGACCCCGGTCTGCTCGACGCCTGCCTGGCCTGCTTCCCGGCCGCGACGCGGGTCGCGGTCGAACCCCGTCACGACTCCTGGTGGACCCCGCAGGTCCGCGCGGTCCTGGAGTCCCGGCGCGCCGCCCTGTGCTGGGCCGACGTCCTGGCCCGCCCCGTCACACCGCTGTGGCGCACGGCCGACTGGGGCTACGTCCGCTTCCACCAGGGCCGCGCCCGGCCCTGGCCCCGCTACGGCCGCCGCTCCCTCGCCACCTGGCTCGACCGCATCGCCACGACCTGGCACGACGGCGAGGACGTCTACGCGTACTTCAACAACGACCCGGGCGGCGCCGCGGTCGTGGACGCGATGGCGTTCGCGCGGGCGGGGAGAGCGGCGGGCCTGAAGATCACCCGCACGCCGGAGCACCTGGTCCGGGCCTGAGCAGTACGCCACGCGGCACCGCCCGGGCCGGTCCGCACCGCCCCTTCGCCCGCCCGGGGGGACGGTCCCGCCGGCGGGCCGTCACGCACCTCAAGCCCCGTAGGCCGCCCGCAGGGCGTCCCGTACGGCGGCGAGTGCCGCGTCCTCCCCCTGCCCCAGGCGCCGGGCCCGCTCGACGTACGCCTGGGCGGCGGCCGCCAGCTCCCGTTCCGCCGCCGGGCCGGCGGCGGCCACGAACGTGCCGTTGCGGCCCCGCGTCTCGATCACCCCGTCCGCCTCCAGCGCGCGGTACGCCTTCGCGACCGTGTTCGCCGCGAGGCCCAGCGACTCGGCCAGCCCTCGCACGGTCGGCAGCCGGTATCCCACCGGCAGTTCGCCCGACCGCGCCTGCTCGGAGATCCGCGCCCGCACCTGCTCGTACGGCGGCGCGCTGTCGTCGATGTCGATCTTCAGGGTCACAGGGCCGATTGTCCCGCACGGGACGGAAAATGAGAGGCACCCGGGGCGCCCCCCGACGTAACGTGCGCCTCCATGACCGTGATCGTGCGCGACCTGCGACCCGATGTCCGAGCCGACGCCGAGGGGTTCTCCACCACCCGCCGCCTCGCCCTCCCCTACATGCTCTCCACTCCGGAGTCCGTGCTGCACACCGTGACCCACGCCCACCCGGACGCCCACTTCACCCAGCTCGTCGCCGAGGAGGACGGGGAGATCATCGGCACGGCCCAGGTCAGCGTCGCGCACGAGAGCCCGGAACCCGGCCAGGGCTCCGCCAACATCTACGTGCGGCCCGACCGCAGGCAGCGGGGCGCCGGTTCGCTCCTGCTGCGCACCGCCGAGGAGCGTCTCGCGGCGCTGGGCGTGACCAAGGTGTTCGCCTGGGTGCTGGACGAGCCGGAGAACCGCGCCTTCGCCGAGCGCCGCGGCTTCCGGGCCAGCCGGTCCGCCTACTTCCTCCGCCTCGACCTGACGTCCGGCGGCCTGCCGCCCCGCCAGGACCTGCCGCCCGGCGTGGAGCTGCGCACCGCCGCCGACTTCGCCGACGACCCGCGTCCCCTGTTCGCACTGGACGCGGAGGTGGTGGCGGACGAACCGGGCGACATCGCCGTCGAGTTCACCGACTACGAGGCGTGGCTGGCGGAGAACTGGCGGCACCCGCTGCTGAACCGCGACCTGACGACGGTCGCCGTCGTCGACGGCCGGCCGGCCGCCTTCAGCGTGGCCCACACCGACGGCACCCGCTACGGCACCGCCATGACCGGCACCGCCCGGGAGTTCCGCGGCCGGGGCCTGGCGAAGCTCGCCAAGAACGACTCCCTGCACCGGGCGCGCGCCGCGGGGTACACGGAGGCGTTCACCGGGAACGACACGGGCAACGAGCCGATGATCGCCATCAACAAGTGGTTCGGCTACGAGATCGGCGCGACGGAGGTGCGCCATGTCCGCGAACTCGGCTGAGCGTCCCGCGCGGCTGGACGTCGTGCTCGTCAAGGCGGGCCGCACGAAGATCCGGTACGCCGGTGAGCTCCTTGCGGACGACGGCACCCGGCTCGCCGTCCGGGCCGCGTGGGCGGGCGCCGGCGTGCGCGACTTCGGGTTCGTCCGCTTCGAGCCCGGTGACGTCTTCACCGAGTACTACTGGCGCGACCGCTGGTACGCGGTCAAGGAGGTCCGCTCCGCCACGGGCGGGCTCAAGGGCTGGTACTGCGACGTCACCCGCCCTGCCGTCCGGTCCGGCGCGGAGCTGGTCGTGGAGGACCTCGACCTGGACCTGTGGCGCTCCGCGGACGGCGCGGACGTGCGGCGCCTGGACGAGGACGAGTTCGCGGCGAACGGCCTCGCCGCCACGGACCCCGAGGCGGCACGGGCCGCCCTGGCCGCGCTCGACGAGCTGGACTCCCTGGCCCGCGGCGACGGCTTCACCGCGCTGCTGGCCTGAGCTCGGCGCACCGCGCTGCCGGCTGAGCCCGGCGCACCGCACCCGGCGTGCCGGTGCGGCCCGGCGCGTCCGTCCGTCAGGGCACCGGCGCGAGGACCGCGTACCGCTCGTCCGTGACCGGGCCGCCCCACAGCGACGCGTCGTCCGACAGCCGCTCCACGCGCACCGGCCCGGCGATCGGGGCGAGCAGGGCGGTGAGCCGCTCAGCCGGTATGCCCACCGGGTCGGCGCTCCCCCACACGCCCTCGACCAGCACGAGCCGTCCGCCCGGCCGCAGCAGCCCGGACCAGTGCCGCAGGGCGCGGGCGGGGTCGGGCAGGGCCCACAGCACGTGCCGTACCAGCACGGCGTCGAAGCGCTGCTCCCCGACCGGCGGTGCCGCCGCGTCACCGACGAGGAACACGGCGTCACGGCCGGCCGGTTTCTCCCGGGCGCGCCGCACCATGGCCGGGGAGAGGTCCACGCCCGTCACCCGGTGTCCCTGCTCGGCGGCGAGCAGTGACAGGCTGCCCGTGCCGCAGCCGAGGTCGAGGACGTCGCCCGCGCGCCCGGGCAGCCAGCCGCGCAGCCGCTGGGCCCAGGCGCGGCGGACCGCGGGGTCGCGCAGCCCGTGGTCCGGCTGCTCGTCGAAGACCGCGGCCTGCGCGTCCCAGTCCACGGCGCCGGCGGTGTTCACCGAGGTCATCCCGTCCTGTCGTTCGTCATGGGCCCAAGAGTGACACCCGCCACTGACACTCGATTCGTGACTGCGGCCACAGACAGACCAGGAGCGATGAGGAACTCTCCCCCGAAAGGTCTACCTCCGTGAGAACGCGGAACCCGGTAGACCCTGAAGGAGGCAGCCATGCGCCGTGCGACCGTGCAGAAGCCCCTGAAGAAGTCGGACGTCCGCCGGATCCGCGAGGAGGCCGACGAGCGCCCCGCGGGGCGCCCCGAGGTCCGCAAGGACATCGCGCGCACCTGGTGGCCGGACAGCTGAACGCCCGATGCCCCCATCAGACGCGCCGGAGCAGCCGCTTGCGGTAGTGGATCCGGTCGTAGGGGCCGTCGACGCGGCGTTCCACCGGCTCGTAGCCGTATTTCGCACAGATCTTCTGGTTCTCCCACATCAGCGCGTTCGTGCAGAGCCTGACCTCGGGCAGGCCCAGGGCACGCGCGTGTGCGTCCACGAAGCGCAGCAGCCGCCGTCCCACTCCCCTGCCGTGCGCGGAGGGGTGGACGGCGATGGTGTCGAGGTACAGGTGATCCTCGAACGCCTCGACGACCACGAGACCGAGCACCGGGTCGCCGGTCACGAAGACCCGGCCCGCGGCCACGTTCGCCGCGTGGTCCTCACGCATGGGCTGCGGCACTTGGCCGATGCGCTCGATGTAGGGGCGGAAGGCCGCGTCGACCACCTCCGCGACGGCCGGTGCGTCGGCGGCGCCGGCCGGCCGGATCTCCTCGTCGGTCATGCCGTGACGGTATCTACCTGATGCCAGTCTGAGCACTCCCTTAACGCGAGCATAAGGATCTCCTCCACCCGCCCTCAGCAGGCGATTTCCCGCTCGTCGGGGGCTAGCTTCGGATCACCCCACGGGATTCGGCCCGTTCGGGCCCGGCCCTGATCCACGCACCGCTTCGAGGAGTTCCCGTATGCCCGCACGCCGCACGGTAGCCAGCGTCGCCGCCCTCGGCGCCCTCCCGCTCGCCCTCACGGCGCTGACCGCCGCACCGGCGGCCGCGCACGGTTCGATGGGCGACCCGGTCAGCCGGGTCTCGCAGTGCTACGCCGAGGGCCCCGAGAGCCCGAAGTCGGCCGCCTGCAAGGCGGCGGTGGCGGCGGGCGGCACCCAGGCCCTCTACGACTGGAACGGCATCCGCATCGGCGACGCGGGCGGCCGCCACCAGCAGCTCATACCCGACGGCAAGCTGTGCAGCGCGAACAACGAGCAGTTCAAGGGGCTCGACCTGGCCCGCGCCGACTGGCCCGCGACCACCGTGAAGAGCGGCGCGCACACCTTCAAGTACCGCGTGACGGCCCCGCACAAGGGCACCTTCAAGGTGTACATCACCAAGCCCGGCTTCGACCCGGCCGAGCCCCTTGCCTGGGGCGACCTCGACCTGCAGAACCCGGTGGCCACGTCCACCGACCCGGCGGCCACGGGCGGTTTCTACACCTTCTCCGGCAGTCTGCCCGAGCGTTCCGGCAAGCACGTGCTGTACGCGGTCTGGCAGCGCTCGGACAGCCCGGAGGCGTTCTACTCCTGCTCGGACGTCAGCTTCGGCGGGGGCGGCGCGCCGGCCGGTGGCGGTGCCCCGGCCGGTGACGGCGGGTCCGCCGGCGGGGGTGCCGCACCGGCCCCGTCCGCCTCGGCCCCCACCGAGGAGCAGATCGAGCAGGGCAACGACAAGTCGACGATCGAGCACGGCGGGCACGGCGACGACGACCCCAGCACCTCGGCGGAGCCCGCGGCGGCCCCGCGGGAGGAGGCCACCCGGGAGGCCGGCGGGGACGAGACGGAGGCGGCCGCCCCCGCCCCCAACGCGCCGAAGGCCGCCGGTGCCACGGCGAACCTCGCCGAGACCGGCGGTGACGGCAGCACCCCGTACGTCGCGATCGGCGGCGCGGCGGCGCTGGCGCTGGGTGCGTCGGCCCTGTTCCTGTCGGCCCGGCGCCGGGCGGTGAGCGGCGGGCGGCACGGCCGCTGACCCAGGACTCGGGGCCTGTCCGGCGGCTCAGGCCGGACAGGCCCCGAAACGCTTCCCTGACACGTGTCATCCGACGGCACGTGTCATCCGACGGCGCGTGTCATCCGACGGCACGTGTCATCCGACGGCACGTGTCATTCGACGGCGGAGGCGCAGGTGGTGGGCGTGGCGCGGCCCGGGTCGAGGGCGTTGGCCACCTCGTGGAAAACGATCCGGTCGAACAGCCCGACGGCCACGTGCTCGGACAGGTCCAGCGGGCACAGGTCCTGGAGGAGGACGTTGCGTACGTCCGGCCCGCTCAGGTACTGGGTGCGCCACGGTGTGACGACCTCGTCGTAGCGGGTGGCGATGACGGTGTAGCGCACGCCGGGGACGGTGTCGCCGCCGGCGTTGAGCTTGGTCAGGAAGTCGGAGCCGGCGACCTGGTCGGCGAGGGCGGGCGTGTTCTTCGAGAGCAGGTCCGCGGCGCCCGGGAAGTAGGGCAGCAGGCGGGTGAAGCCGCCCAGGTCGGTGCCGTGGTTGCTGGGCGCGATGCCGACGAGGGCGTTCACCTTGGCGGCTCCGCCGAGGAAGCGCAGGTACCAGCGGGGCATCATGCCGCCCTGCGAGTGGCC
This sequence comes from Streptomyces sp. NPDC085931, assembly GCF_044540565.1. Lineage (NCBI taxonomy): Bacteria > Bacillati > Actinomycetota > Actinomycetes > Kitasatosporales > Streptomycetaceae > Streptomyces > Streptomyces sp. NPDC085931. The sequence continues at coordinate 68,308 of NZ_JBITSK010000008.1, read as the reverse complement.
GACGAGGTCGGTCTCGGTGGCGCCGGTCGCGGCGAGCACCCGGTCGACGAAGTCCCTCAGCTGCGCGGCGGACTTCTCGACGGGCCCGAGCCCGTGGAAGAAGGGGACGCCTTCCAACTGCCCGTAGTCGAGGGAGAAGACGCAGTAGCCGCGGACCTCCAGGTAGGGCGCGAGGCCGAGCCAGTTGTCGACGGAGTTCCCCAGGGTGCCGTGGACCAGGATCACGGGGCGGGGGTGGGCGGCGGAGGGCTTGCAGGAGTAGTCGTTCCAGCCGGAGCTCGGGGCACCGGCGGCCTGGGCGGTGGTGGCGGGGACGGTGACGGCCGCGGCGGTCAGCAGCAGCGCGGCCAGGGGTCTGAGCACTCGTTTCCAGGGCAGCATCGGGTGATCTCCTTGCGGCTCAAGGGAGGTGCGACGGCACGACGCCCTGTGATCCGGATCACGGGATGCTGTTCACTCGTCAAGTTACGGGTGAGTAGTCAAAGGGGGAAGTTACGCGTCAGTAAAAACTTGCGGCGGTAACCCGTACCGGCGGCGCCGCTCCTGTGCTCGCCACCGCCGGCAGCCGACGGTCCCTCACTGCCGGCATCTGACGGTCCCTCACGGACCTGACGGACTGGAAAGAGGCGCCTTGCCGCCGCCAGTACGGCATCGCCATGCTCTTGGCCATGGGATATCACTTATCCGCCGAGGCAACGGAAAGCGACCGTCCCGTCATCGAGGTCCCGGCCCGCAGGGGCGCGCACACGGACACATATCTCCGTCGCGCCTCCCGCCGACCACCTCGCCGACCATTCGTGGTCCGGCTGTGCGACATTCCCCCGGCAACCTTCGGCGGCCCGGCCGAAGGCCGCTGATTCCTCACTGGTTTCCTCCCCACCTGGAAGGGATTCCCTGCATGCACGGCAATTTCGAGGTGTGCATTGTCGGCGCGGGCCCGCGCGGGCTGTCGGTGCTCGAGCGCCTGCTGGCCAATGAGCGCACCGCACCGACGCATTCGGCTGTGACCGTGCATGTGGTGGATCCGGCCGCCCCGGGCGCGGGTGCCGTATGGCGCCCTGAGCAGTCCCAGCACCTGCTGATGAACACGGTGGCTTCGCAGATCACGGTCTTCACCGACGACAGCGCGCACATCGACGGGCCCATCGAGCCGGGCCCCACCCTGTACGAGTGGGCCAAGTCCCTCGCCCTGCTGGGCGACCCGGCCGACTTCGGCACGGAGGTCATGGAGGAGGCACGGAAGCTGGGGCCCGACTCCTATCCGACACGTGCCTTCTACGGCCACTACCTCAAAGGCTGCTTCGAGCGGATCGTGGCCTCGGCCCCGCACCATGTCACGGTACGGGTGCACCGTTCCCGCGCGGTGGCCGCCGCCGACACCCACGGCGTGCCCGGTGGGCCGCAGGGTGTGCGGCTCCAAGACGGCACTCGGCTGGACACACTGGACGCGGTCGTGCTGGCCCAGGGGCACGTCCCGGCGCGCCTGTCCTCGCGTGAAGCACGCACGGCGAGCCTGTCCCGCATTCACCACCTGACCTACATCACCCCCGCCAACCCCGCCGACCTGGACCTCAGCGGCATCAAGCCGGGCGAGAACGTACTGCTGCGAGGGCTGGGGCTGAACTTCTTCGATCACATGGCGCTGTTCACGGTGGGCCGTGGCGGCCGGATGGTACGAGAAGGCGACCGGTTGGTGTACCGGCCCTCGGGCCAGGAGCCGCGTCTGTTCGCGTTCTCCCGCCGCGGCGTGCCCTACCACGCGCGCGGGGAGAACGAGAAGGGTGCCACCGGTCGCTACTTCCCGCGCAAGCTGACCGCCGAGTACATCGCCGGTCTGCGGCGACGCGGTTCGGCCGGACAACCGGTCAACTTCACCGAGGACCTGTGGCCGTTGATCTCCCTGGAGGTGCAGAGCGTTTATTACAGTACGCTGCTGGCCTCCCGAGGAGACGCCGCGCTGCGGGAGGAATTCACCGAGGCTTTCCTCACCACGGAAACCGAAGGGGACCGGCGGGAACTGCTGGACGAGTACGGCATCCCGGCCGATCAGCACTGGAGTTGGGAGCGGCTTTCGCGACCGTACGGGGAGCGCGAGTTCACCGACCGCCGGGAATTCACCGCCTGGCTGCTGGACTACTTGCGGCGCGATGTCGCCGCAGCCCGGCTCGGCAACGTCAGCGGTCCTCTGAAAGCCGCCTTGGACGTGCTGCGTGACCTGCGCAACGAAATCCGTCTCGCCGTCGACCACGGAGGCCTCGAGGGGAACTCCCACCGGGACGACCTCGAGGGCTGGTACACGCCGTTGAACGCCTTCCTGTCGATCGGGCCGCCGGCGTCCCGCATCGAGGAGATGATCGCGCTGATCGAAGCGGGCGTGCTGACCGTGACGGGTCCGGGCACTCAGGTGCGGATCGACACCACCGCCCAGGTGTACGTGGCGCACTCGACGGTTGTGCCCGGTGAAGCGGTACGTGCCCGCGTCCTGATAGAGGCACGGTTGCCCGAGCCCGACCTGCGCCGCACGGAGGACCCTCTGCTCAAGCACCTGCTGGATACGGACCAGGCGGCGCCGTACCGGATCGCGACCGCTGACGGCACCGGTTACGTGACCGGAGGACTCGCGGTGACCGAGCGGCCCTACCGGCTGCTGGACGGACGAGGCCGCCCTCACCCCCGCCGATTCGCGTACGGGGTGCCCACGGAAGCGGTGCACTGGGTGACGGCAGCGGGCATCCGGCCCGGGGTGGACTCGGTGACGCTCGGCGACTCCGACGCGATCGCCCGTGCCGTTCTCGCCCTGCCGCAGACGGCGCACGTACCGGCGGAAGTGCGTCGGGTGGACGCCGAAGGGGAGCTGTCCGGGGTGATCGTGTGACACTCACGCACGCGACTCCGGCCACCGCGACGCACCTGACGGATGCCGGCCTGCTCGCACCGGTGCGCGCGGGCACGCGGGTGGAGGCCGCCACCAGTGACCTGGCCTGGGTACAGGCCATGCTGGACGCGGAAGCGGCGCTCGCCCGCGCACAGGCGAAGGTGGGTACGCTCCCCGCTGCGGCGGCCGAGGTGATCACGCGAGTGGCTCGTGCCGACCGGCTCGATGTCAGAGCACTGGCGCTGGCGGCGCGGGAGACGGCCAACCCGGTGGTCGGCCTGGTGCAGGCGTTCACCGAGGTCGTCGCGGCCGAGGACCCCGAGGCAGCCGAGTACGTGCACCGGGGCTCGACCAGCCAGGACGTGCTCGACACCGGCACCATGCTCGTCGCGAGGAGGACACTCGACCTGATCCTCGCCGATCTGCGGCGTACGGCCGATGCGCTGACAGCGCTGGCGACAGCACACCGGCGGACTCCCGCCGTCGCACGTACCCTGGCGCTGCACGCCGTACCGACCACCTTCGGGCTGCGCGCCGCCGGCTGGCGGGAGTTGGTGCTGGACGCGCAGGAGCGCGTCGCCCGCGTCCAGCGGAACCTCCCCGCCTCCCTGGGCGGAGCGGCGGGCACGCTGGCTGGATACCTGGAGTACGCGGCACTCGCCGAGGGGGGCACCCTGGCCGACCCGGACGGCTACGTGACAGGGCTGGTGGACGCCTATGCCGACGAAACGGGACTGGCCCGGCCGGCACTGCCCTGGCACGCGCTGCGCACACCCGTGGCCGACCTGGCCGCTGCACTGGCCTTCGCCGCCGGGGCGCTCGGCAAGATCGCCGTGGACGTCCAGGCGTTGACCCGTACCGAGGTGGGTGAGGTCACCGAACCGGCCGCGTCCGGCCGCGGTGCCTCTTCGGCCATGCCGCACAAGCGCAACCCCGTGCTCGCGACGCTCGTTCGCAGTGCCGCGCTGCAAGTGCCCGCCCTCTCGGCGGCACTGGCACAGTGCCTGGTCACCGAGGACGAACGGTCCGCCGGGGTGTGGCACGCGGAGTGGCCGCTGCTCCGGGACTGTCTACGGCTGACCGGTGGCGCCGCGCAGACCGCTGCGGAACTCGTCGAAGGGCTGAAGGTGCGGCCGGACCGCATGCGCTCCAACCTGGACTTGACGGACAGTCAGGTGGTGTCCGAGCGGCTGGTCGCCCATCTGGCGCCCGCCTTGGGCAAGGCCCCTGCCAAAGCGCTGCTGACGCGCGCCACGCAGGAAGCGCAGACCACGGGGCAGCCCTTGGCCACGGTGCTCGCCCGCATGCCGGAAGTGCCCCGCTCGCTTGTGGACCGGCTGGTCACGCTGTGCGACCCGACCGACTACACGGGCGCTGCGGCCGTACTGGTGGAGCAGGCCTTGCGGCGCTGAGAGGCCGTTCCTCCTGCGGACTACGTGCCGAACCACACGCCTACGCCGCCACCCCGCCCAACCCCCCGGGCATCACCGCCCGCGGCCCGAACTTCGCCCGCGCGCGGTCCGCGACCTCCTCGATGCGCCGGACCTTCTCGTCCACGGGGTCGAAGGTCAGCTGGTGGGCGGCCTGCTCGGCGGGGTCGAGCCCCTCGGCGCGCAGGGCGATCGCCCGCACCCGGGCGCGTTGCAGCCCGAGCGCCTCGTACATGCCGTACGCGGTCCTGGTCAGCGCCGGCGAGTGCGCGGTCGGCTCGGTCAGGGTGCGGCTGCGGGTGGTGGCCGAGCGGTCGGCGTAGCGCACGGTCAGGGTGAGCGAGCGGCAGACCTTCTCCAGGGCGCGCAGCCGGGCGCCGATCTCCTCGACGGCCGAGAGCAGCGCCCGGCGGTGCCGGTCCGGGTCCAGCTCGTCGCGCCCGAAGGGGCGTTCGGCGGCGAGGGAGCGGGAGACGGCGTTCGGTACGACCCGGCCGCGGTCGACACCGCTCGCCTTCTCGCGCAGCTCGCGGCCCGCCTTCGCGCCGACCAGCCGCTGGAGCGTGGACAGCGGCGCGGCGGCGACCCGGCCGAGGGTGTCGAGGCCGTAGTCGGTCAGGGTGCGCGCGGTCGCGGCGCCCACGCCGGGCAGCACCGAGACCGGCTGGTCCGCGAGGAACTCCGCGATGGCGTCCGGCTCCCCGGGCACCGCGCACGTCACCCCGGGCACGGCGTGACGCAGCGCCACCCGGGCCAGCATCGGCCCGGGCCCCGCGCCGATCACGCAGTCCACGCCGTACAGGGCGAGGGCGCGCACCCGGATCACCGAGGCCAGTTCGACGGCGTCCCGCCCGAAGTACCGCTCGGCGCCCCGCAGATCGGCCAGGGCCCCGTCCGGGGGCAGGGCCTGGACGACGGGGGTGAACTCCTCCAGCAGCCCGAGCAGCCGCGGCAGATCGGCCTCGCTCGTCGGAGGCAGCTGGAAACGTACGCAAAGAATGGTCATCCCGCACTCCCCGGACTCCGGTGCCACAACTTCCTTCCCACCGCGGGTCCTTCACCCGCGGGACGCAGATCGGCCCAGGGGTGCATCTCGTACCCCGTGGCCATGCGGATCCTCCGCCGCTCCATCGGGTCCTGGGCGGCGGAACCCGTCGGCGCGGGCGCGCCCTCCGACCCGGCGAGCCGCCGGCGCGCGGCCCCCTCGCCGTCGTCACCGAAACCGTCGCCACCGCCGGCCTCCCCGCCCCCGGCCAGCCGGGCCGCGACCCCCTCGAGCCCTTCCTCCCGGCGCACGTCGAGCAGGTCCGCGAGGTTCCAGACGGCGCTGCCCACCACGCTGAAACTGCGCGGCCCGCGCCGTTGCACCACCCCGCGCACCAGCAGCAGCCAGGAGTGGAAGACGGTGTGGGCGCAGGCGTCGTGGGAGTCGTCGAAGAAGGCGAGGTCAACCAGGCCCGTGCCGTCGTCCAGGGTGGAGAAGATGACCCGCCGGCCGGACCGGACCGGCGGTGTCTGGGTGGCCGCCTTGGCGCCCGCGACCAGCACCGTCTCGCCGTGCCGCACCTCGCGCAGCCGACGGGCCGACACCACGCCCAGTTCGTCGAGGAACGGCCGGTGGTCGTCCATGAGATGGCGCGAGGCGTCCATGGAGAGCACACCCAGCTCGGCACTGAGCCGTTCCGAGGAGGTGAGGTCGGGCAGTCCCGCCGGGGCCGTCTTCCGCCCGCCGGCCAGCGGCAGCTGGCCACCGCCTCCGCCCCGCGCGCCCCGGTGCAGTTCGGTCAGGTGCAGTTGCAGGTCCCGGCGGTTGGCGCCGAACGCGTCCAGCGCGCCCACCTGCGCGAGCCGCTGGGCCAGCGGACGGCTGGGCCGGCCCCGCTCCCAGAAGTCGAGCAGTGAGGCGTACGGCTGGCCCTCGGCGATCCGCGCCGCCTCGGCCTCGCTGATGCCGTGCACATCGGAGAGCGCCAGCCGCAGACCCCACTTACCGGACACCAGTTCGATACGGTGGGCGACCCCCGACTTGTTCACGTCCAGCGGCAGCACGGGCACCCCGCGCCGCCGCGCGTCCGCCAGCAGCAGCCGCTTCGGGTACATCCCGGGGTCGTGCGTGAGCAGGCCCGCGTAGAAGGCGGCCGGGTGATGCGCCTTCAGCCACGCCGACTGGTACGTCGGCACGGCGAAGGCGACCGCGTGCGCCTTGCAGAAGCCGTAGGAACCGAAGGCCTCGACGATCTCCCAGGTGCGCTGAATCGTTTCCGCGTCATAGCCGTTCGCCGCCGCGTGCTGGGCGAACCACACCTTGATCCGCCCCTGCGACTCGGCGTCGGACAGCCCGCGCCGCACCCGGTCGGCCTCGCCGCGCCCGCAGCCGGTCATGATGTCGACGATGTCGATGATCTGCTCGTGGAAGACGACGACCCCGTACGTCTCCTTCAGCGGCCCTTCCAGATCCGGGTGCGGGTAACGGACGGGCGCCCGCCCGTGCCGGGCCTCGATGAACGGCCGCACCATGTCGGCGGCGACCGGCCCGGGCCGGAACAGCGAGATGTCGACGACGAGATCGTGGAAGCCGGCCGGCTGCAGCCGCCCGACCAGGTCCCGCTGCCCGGGCGACTCGATCTGGAAGCAGCCGAGCGTCTCGGTGGACCGGATCAGCCGGTAGGTCTCCGGGTCCCCCTCGGGCAGGGCGTCCAGGTCGACCTTCTCCCCCGAGACCCGCTCCACCTCCCGCACCGCGTGCGCCATGGCCGACTGCATCCGCACGCCCAGCACGTCCAGCTTCAGCAGCCCGAGGTCCTCGACGTCGTCCTTGTCGAACTGCGACATCGGCAAGCCCTCGCCGCTGGTCGGCACGACCGGCGTGCGCGCGAGCAGGGAGGCGTCGGACAGCAGCACCCCGCACGGGTGCATGGCGACCCCGCGCGGCAGGGCGTCCAGCGCCTCGACCAGCTCCCACAGCCTGCCGTACTTCTCCTTCTCCCCGGCCAGCGCGCGCAGCTCGGGCAGTTCCTCCAGCGCGGCCCGGGCGTCCCGCGCCCGGATGTGCGGAAAGGATTTGGCGATCCGGTCGATCTCGGCCGGGTCCATGGACAGGGCGGCCCCCACGTCCCGGATCGCGTGCCGTACGCGGTACGTCTCCGGCATCGCGACCGTGGCGACCCGCTCGGCGCCGAACCGGCCGATGATCTTGCGGTACACCTCCAGCCGGCGCGCGGACTCCACGTCGATGTCGATGTCGGGCAGCACGACCCGCTCCTTGGACAGGAACCGCTCCATCAGCAGCCGGTGCTCGATCGGGTCGGCGTGCGCGATGCCGAGCAGATGGTTGACCAGCGACCCGGCCCCGGACCCCCGGGCGGCCACCCGGATACCCATCTCCCGGACGTCGTCGACCACCTGGGCGACGGTGAGGAAGTAGGAGGCGAACCCGTGGTGGGCGATGATGTCCAGCTCGTGGTGCATCCGCTCCCAGTACTCCCGCCGCCGCTCGTACCCGCGCAGCACCATCCCCGCCGCCGCCCGTGAGGCCAGGGCCCGCTGGGCGGTGCGGCGCCCGGCGCCGACCAGGTGCGGCTCGGGGAAGCGGACGGTGCCGATCCCGAGGTCGTCCTCGGGGTCGACCCGGCACGCGGCGGCGGTGGCCGCGGTCTGCTCCAGCAGCCGGTGCGCGAGCTCCCGCCGGAACCCGGCGGCCTCCACGATCCGCTCGGCCGCGTGCGCCATGGCCTCCGGGTCCTTGAGCCAGGCCTCGCCGGAGTCCAGCTCCCTGGTGGGGTCGATGGGCACCAGGCGCCGGGCCGCGTCCAGGACGTCGGCGACCGGCCCCATCCCGGGGTCGGCGTACCGTACGGCGTTGGTGAGCACGGGCCGGACGCCCTGCTCGGCGGCGAACCCGACGGTACGGGCGGCCAGCCGCAGCGATCCGGGGCCGGTCCCGTTCCGGCCGTGCCAGACCGCCTCCAGCCGCAGGTCGTCGCCGTAGACCTCGCGCCAGGGCGCCAGCAGCCGGGCCGCCCGGTCGGGGCGTCCCGCGGCCAGGGCGCGCCCGACGTCGGAGCCGGGCCCGAGCAGCACGGTCAGCCCCTCGCCCCGGTTGCGTTCCCAGGGCAGCAGGGGCGTCGCTCCCTCGCCCTCGTGCGCCGCCGAGACGAGCCGGCACAGCGCGGCCCACCCCCGGGCTCCGTCCCGGGCGAGGAAGACCGCGCGGGGGGCGGACTCGTCGACGAAGGCGCCTCCCCTCACCGGGGTCCGGCGCCGCTCCTGCTTCCCGGCCCCGAGCCCGACCGCCAGGTCCGCCCCGAACAGCGGACGGATCCCCTGCCCGGCGCACGCCTTGGCGAACCGGACGGCACCGGCGACCGTGTCGCGGTCGGTGAGGGCCAGGGCTTCCATGCCCCGCTCGGAGGCACGTTCGGCCAGCCGTTCCGGGTGCGAGGCTCCATGGCGCAACGAGAATCCGGAGACGGTGTGCAGATGCGTGAACCCCGGCACACGCACCTCCCGCACTCGTGAGCAACCTGCTCTCGAACATCTGTTCCCAGCTACCTCACCCCCACCATACCCCCATCCTCGAATGTATGTGCGACATCCGTTCGGCCCCGCCCCACCTGCGGAAACACCCGGCGGCCCCCGACCGTGGAGGCATGCCGCCCCGCTCGTTCCGCGCCGAGGTGACCGACGCCGTCACCCCCCGTGCCACCCTGCTCATCCTCGGTGTGGTCGCGCTCCAGCTGCTCTTCATCGCCTCCTACGTGGGGGCGCTGCACGACCCGAAACCCCGGGACGTGCCGATCGGCGTGGTGGCCCCGCGGGCCGCGGCCGAGCAGACGGCGACCCGCCTGGCACGGCTCCCCGGCTCCCCCCTGGACCCCCGCACGCTGCCGGACGAGAGGACGGCCCGGGACCGGATCCGCAACCGCGACATCGACGCCGCCCTGATCGTCGACCCGTCCGGCACCACCGACACGCTCCTGGTCGCCTCCGGCGGCGGCCGGGTCCTGTCCACCACGCTGACGGCCCTCGTCACGAAGCTGGAGAAGTCCGAGCGGCGCGCCCTGCGCACCGTCGACGTGATCCCGTCCGCGCCCCACGACCCCAACGGCCTGTCGTCCTTCTACCTGGTGATCGGCTGGTGCGTGGGCGGCTACCTGGGCGCCGCGGCCCTCGCCGTCAGCGCCGGCGCCAAGCCCTCCAACCTCTCCCGTGCCGCGATCCGCCTGGGGGCGACGGCCCTGATCGCGATCGTCGGCGGCCTCGGCGGAGCCCTCATCGCCGGCCCGGTCCTCGACGCCCTCCCCGGCGGCACGGCCGCCCTCTGGGGCCTGGGCGCGCTGGTCATCTTCGCCGTGGGAGCGGCCACCCTCGCTCTGCAGGGCCTCTTCGGCACGATCGGCATCGGCCTGGTCATCCTGCTGGTGGTCGTCCTCGGCAACCCGAGCGCGGGCGGCGCCCTGCCCCCACCCCTGCTCCCGCCCTTCTGGCAGGCGATCGGCCCGGCCCTGCCCCCGGGCGCCGGCACCTGGTCGGCCCGCTCGATCGCCTACTTCGACAGCAACGCGATGACCGGCCCCCTCCTCGTACTGGCGGCCTGGGCAGCGGTCGGCACAGCCGTCACGATGGCGGCGGCGACGCGCCGCAGGACGCCGTGAAAGCCCCGCCCCCGGAGCAAGGGGGGCGGGGCTCACCGACGTACGATCAGCCGATCTGCGTCCCCGTGGCGGACAGCGCCTCGGTCACCGGCTGGAAGAACGTCTCCCCGCCGGAGGTGCAGTCGCCGCTGCCACCGGACGTGAGCCCGATCGCCTTGTCACCCGAGAACAGCGAACCACCGCTGTCCCCCGGCTCGGCGCACACGTCGGTCTGGATCAGCCCGTTCACGATGTCGCCGTTGCCGTAGTTCACCGTGGCGTCCAGTCCCGTGACCTTCCCGTCGTGCACCTGCGTGGTCGACCCGCTCCGGGTGACCTGCATGCCGACGGTCGCCTCAGCGGCACCGGAGATCTTCTGAGTGGACCCGTCGTAGAGGTTCACCTCGCTCGGGTGGGCCACGTCCGCGGTGTACTCGACCAGCCCGTAGTCGTCGCCCGGGAAGCTGGAGTCCGCGTTGGTCCCGATCTGGTTGCCGCTGGAGTCGGACCACGTGGAGATGCCCTCGGTGCAGTGCCCCGCGGTGAGGAAGAAGGGCTTGCCGCCCTTGACCACGTTGAAGCCCAGCGAGCAGCGGCCGCTGCCCCCGGTGATCGCGTCGCCACCGGCGATGAAGGGCTTGTACTCCCCCCGCGTCCGCTTCAGTTCGGCCTTCGCCCCGAGCCCGTCCACGACCTTCGTCAGGGTCGCCCACTCGGCCTCGGTAACCGTGCGGTCGGCGGTCACCACGACCTTGTTCGTCGTCGGGTCGGTCACCCAGGAGGTACCCGGGATCGTCGCGTCCCGCTTCAGCGTGCTGCGGGCGCTCCTGAGCTCGGCGAGGGAGTTCGCCACGACTCTCGCCTCGGCGCCGGCCTGCTCGACGGCCCGCGCGGCGGCCTCGTCCAGCACGTTCACCACGAGGGTCCGGCTCTCGGTGTCGTAGTACGTCCCGGCCGAGTCGGCGCCCAGGTCCTGCGCCAGCGTCGAGGCGAGCTTTCCGGCCGCCGTGACGGACAGCGTGCGGGGTGCGGACGCCTCAGGGGTCTCACTGGCGTTCGCGGTCTGGAACGTCACTCCCGCGGCGACGAGTGCGGCGATGCCCGCACCGGCCACGGCTGCACGCCGCCCGGGTATGCGTCGGTGCTTCAACTTCTGTCCTCCTGTGGGGGGTCGGCCCGGGAGGTTGTGGGGACCTGGCCGGACCGGAAGGCTTCGTTGACGAGCGCCCACTATTCCGAGGCCAACGGGGAGCACACAAGGGTGAGTTCGAGACGCGCGTAGACAGCGCTTCGCACGCCCCCTTACTTTGACCGTCCATGGTCAAATCGGACCCAATCAACTCCCGTTCCCACTGCAAACATTACGCGCGAGTAATATGTGCGCACTCTGTGCGGTCTGCGCCTGGCTGATTTTCGCCCCTGCCGCACCACGAGAAAGGCCCCCGCGCGCCGAAGCGCACGGGGGCCCAGGATGCTGCGAACTGCGAGCCGGACCGGCCTAGTAGACGCTGACGCCGTAGGCGCTCAGGGCCTCGGTGACCGGCTGGAAGAACGTCGTGCCACCGGAGGAGCAGTTGCCGCTGCCGCCGGAGGTCAGACCGTACGCGGTGCCGTTGCTGCCGTAGAGCGGGCCGCCGGAGTCGCCGGGCTCGGCGCAGACCGTGGTCTGGATCAGGCCGGAGACGACGTCGCCGCCGCCGTAGTTGACGGTGGCGTTGAGGGCGGTGACCCGGCCGCTGTGCGTACCGGTCGTGGAACCGTCGCGGATGACGGTGGTGCCCACACTCGGCGTGGCCGCGCGCGTGATGTCCACGCCGTTGGCGGTGCCGGGCCGGCTGACGGAGCCGCTGTAGCGGACGATGCCGTAGTCGTTGCCCGGGAAGCTGGAGCCGGTCGTCGAGCCGATGACCGTGGTGCGGCCGGAGTTGGAGTACCAGGTGCCCGCGCCGTCCGTGCAGTGGCCGGCGGTCAGGAAGAACTGCTGACCGCTGCTGTTCTGCACGTTGAAGCCGAGGGAGCAGCGCCAGCTGCTCGCGTAGATGGCGTCGCCGCCCTGGATCAGCTTGTTGAACTTGCCCGGCGTGCGCTTGATCGTCAGCGCGTCGGCGTTGCCGCCGGCCTGCTGCTTGATCTTCGCGATCTCGGCCTGGCTGACCGTGCTGTCGACCGTGACGAGCACGCGGTTGGTCTTGCTGTCGACGGCCCAGGCGGTGCCCGGGATGTCGGCCTTCAGCAGGGAGCTGCTGGCGCTCTTGAGTTCGGCAGCGCTGAAGGTGCTGGGGGTGTCGGCCGCGTTCGCGCTGGGGATCGCGATCGCTGCAGCGGCGACGAGGCCGGTGGAGACGGCGATCAGCCGGGTCCGTCTCGAGATGCCGCTACGGGGGGTGGTGCGCTTGATCCTCACTTTTCGTTCCTCCACAAAGGAAGTCGGGGGCCCTCGTGGGGTTGCGGGCCCGTGAGGCGCAGTCCGGGAACGGCTGTCCGGATTCCGAACACACCGTGTCCCTGACAAGCGCTGAGGGGGAGTATTCGGCCGAACGGACGGTCGGCGCAAGGGTGCCTTTCGGCCGTCAACCTTTGAACGATCTTTGCGTTCAGTCCCTCGGAACCCACCTGTCACGCACGTGTGCGTTCCGAGGCGCAGGGCGGCAGCAGCGCCCGGTTGAACTCGACTGTCGTGCGCCCCCCGGCGTCCGGTGCGCCGGGCCGCGGGAACCGGAAGCGGTGACTGCCGTTGCCGCTGGTCGCGTCGGCGAACACGCCCGCAGCGAACCGTCCTGCTCGACCGTCACCTGAACGCCCTTCTCCCGGCCGTCCCGCGCGAAGGTCAGCTCCCCGCCGAGCCCGAGGCCCCGCTCGCGCCCGTCGGCGTTCGGCACCCGAACGGTACGAGCGCCGCCACCGCAGGGCGGGAAACGCCCCGGCACCCCCCAGCGCGGGACGTACGGCGTGGCCCGCAGGCCGCGGAACACCCGGCGCGCAGAGGGCTCCGGGTCGTAGTCCCGCACCCCCCACGCCCCCTCGCGCATCAGCACAACCAGCCGGGATCGCCGTACGCCACCCGCGCCCGGCCGGTCGGTCCCGGGTCGGCCGTGAGCCGCACCTCGCCGGCGAACGGCCGTTCGTCCACCGTGAGGACGTCCGTTTCGGCGGCGTTCAGCACGACCGCGTCCCCGTCGGCCCGCCAGACCGCCGGGATGTCCGGAAGTCGACCGTCCGGATCGTCCGGGAGCCAGTGGGTCTATGACGAGGGCGAGCGGCCCCTCGTCATACGGGCGGCCCTGCCACAGGAGGCCGGGTCAGCCGTCGCAGGGGCAGCAGCAGTCGCAGCCGTCGCAGTCGCAGTCCCGGCAGCAGCCCTCGCGCTTCTTCCGGGACCACGGCCCCTCGTACTCCTTGGCGCAGCACAGCCGGCAGGTGCAGCACAGCAGCCAGAACATCCCGCAGCCGGCCCAGAACCCGCGCCGCGGCGGCTGGGGCACCGGCGCGCCCCCGCTGAATCCGCCCCCGCCGAAGCCGCCCCCGCCGGGACCGCCCCCGCCGAACGGGTTCCCTCCCCCGCCCGCATAGGGGTGCTGCGGAGAGCCGTACGCCCCCTGCTGCCCGTACGCCCCCTGCTGCCCGTACGGTCCCTGCGGCGGCTGCTGCCCGTACGGTCCGCCGCCCTGGTGCGAGGCGCACACCGGCACCGTGCCGAACGCCCGGTCCACCGAACGCCGCAGTTCGTGCACGAGCAGCAGGTGCACGAGCTTCGCGTCGGCGAACTCGGCGTCGCGCAGCGCGAGTCGCACCCCCTGTACCGCGTCCTCGGCGAGCCGCCGGACCTCCGTCAGGGGCGTACCCGTGGCGGCGATCGGGTTCCAGGCGCCGGACGCGGCGTCGGCGTGCAGGTCCTCCACGGCGTCCAGGAGATGGGCGAGGCGCCCGAAGAGCCGCCCGGCCTCGGCGAGCGGCCCCGCGTTGTGCGGCCGGCCGGCGAGGACGGCCGTGTGCGCGAAGGCGGCGGCGGTCGCGGTCTCGGTCGGTTCGGTGACCGTCAGCAGCGGCGTCCCGGGCCCGGCCAGCGCCTCGATGCCGCTCTGCCGGTCCACGGCGTCGACCAGGACGGCCGTGTCGAAGCCGACGGCGGAGCCGGTGCGCGCCCCGGCGCGGTCCCAGCCGGCGGCGACCCGGCGCGCGGCGCGTGCGACCGGCGCGCGGGCCAGCAGCCCGTCACCGTCGACGACGTGGTCGCGCACCTTGGCGGAGGCCAGCACCAGTGAGACGGCCGCGGCGAGCCGCGCGCCCTCGCCGTGCGCGACGGAGGCGGTGCGCATCCCGCGCAGCGGGCACGGTCCGGCCGTGCGCCGCCCCGCACCGGGCAGCCCGGTCTGAGCCTCCGTCAAAACCGATATGAGGAGACCGTCATAGTTCGTCACGATGCGCGCGAACTGTCCGTGATCTCCGCGCAGTGCGAGACAGAGTCCGCACAAATGCGCCATCCACTGACTGGTGAGCTTCTCCCCGAGATGGTGTCTGCAGGGCCTGACGATTCCGAACACGGCGCTCCCCCGAGCTTCGTTGCGACGCTGAGCTGCGGCATCGTATCGGCCCGCGCATTCACCCGTACGCCCCGGCCGTCACCCGGACGCCGAGAAGAATCATATTTCACTCACAGTCAGCAGCCGTTTGGGAAACGACCCTTGGGACATACGGACTCTCGACGGATTCGCTGTGCACCAGTACCGTCACAAACCCCCCGCGCGGCGTCTATCCACTTGGCGCGCCATCCGCATCATGGACGACCATAGGGATGCGGAAAGCAGAAAGACCGCTGTGAGAGGAGGCGTCCATGGGATCGGTACGCAAGGCAAGTGCCTGGCTTGGCCTCGTCGACGACAACGAAGACGAGCGTTACTACGACGACGACTACTCCGACGGGCCCGAGACCGGGGAGGCCTGGGTCACCGATCCGCGGGTCAGGGTGGCCTCGGACGTCGCCGAGGAGAAGGGCCGCCGCATCGGCACGGTGACCCCGGACAGCTTCCGGGACGCCCGGGCGATCGGCGAGCTGTTCCGCGAGGGCGTGCCCGTCATCATGAACCTCACGGCCATGGAGGCCGCCGACGCCAAGCGCGTGGTCGACTTCGCGGCCGGACTCATCTTCGGTCTGCGCGGTTCGATCGAGAGAGTGTCGACCCGCGTGTTCCTGCTGACCCCCGCCCACACGGAGATCGTGAACGGCGACCCGGCCGCGCACCGCGCGGACGGCTTCTTCAACCAGAGCTAGGGCAGGGCCGCTCACCGGCCCTGCCTCCGCGCAGGGTGTACCGGACCGGGTCTACCGGAAGGCGTCGAGTCCGGTGAGCGCCTTGCCCAGCACGAGCTGGTGCATCTCGACGGTGCCCTCGTAGGTGAGCACCGACTCCAGGTTCGTGGCGTGCCGCATGACGGGGTATTCCAGGGAGATCCCGTTGGCCCCGAGGATCGTGCGGGCCGTGCGGCAGATCTCGATCGCCTCCCGCACGTTGTTGAGCTTGCCGAAGCTGACCTGCTCGGGACGCAGGCGGCCGGCGTCCATCCGCCGCCCCAGATGGTGGGCGAGCAGAATCCCCTTGTGCAGTTCCACCGCCATGTCGGCGAGTTTGGCCTGGGTGAGCTGGAAGCCGCCGATGGGCCGCCCGAACTGCTCCCGTGACTTCGCGTAGTCGACCGCCGCCTCGAAGCAGCTGCGGGCCGCGCCCATGGCGCCCCAGACGATCCCGTACCGGGCGTGGGACAGGCAGCTGAGCGGTCCGCGCAGGCCGGTGACGTCCGGCAGGACGGCGTCGGCGGGCAGCCGTACGTCGTCCAGGACCAGCTCGCTGGTGACGGAGGCGCGCAGGGACCACTTGTGCTTGATCTCCGGCGCGGAGAAGCCGTCGCTGTCGGCGGGCACGGCGAAGCCGCGGATCCCCTCCTCGGTCTGCGCCCACACGACGGCGACGCCGGCGACCGAGCCGTTGGTGATCCACATCTTGCGGCCGTTGAGGATCCAGTCCGTGCCGTCGCGCTTGGCGTACGTGCGCATGGAGGCGGGGTCGGAGCCGTGGTCGGGCTCGGTGAGCCCGAAGCAGCCGATGACCTCGCCGGCCGCCATGCGGGGCAGCCACCGCTGCTTCTGCTCCTCGCTGCCGAAGCGGTGGATGGCGTACATGGCGAGGGAGCCCTGCACGGAGACGAGGGAGCGGATGCCGGAGTCGGCGGCCTCCAGTTCCAGGCAGGCCAGGCCGTACTGCACGGCGCTCGCCCCGGCGCAGCCGTAGCCCTCCAGGGACATGCCGAGGGCGCCGATGCTCCCGAGCTCCCTGGCCAGCTCCCTGATGTCCGGCAGTTCGCCCGCTTCGTACCACGCGGCGACGTGCGGCAGCACCCGGTCGGCGGCCCAGGACCGCACGGTGTCCCTGATGCCGAGGTCCTCCGGCTCCAGCAGGTCGTCCAGCCCGAGGGGGTCGGCGGGATCGAAGGGAGGCAGCTTGGACGAACCGGACATGATCGACATCCCTCCGAGACTCTTCAACTAGCACTGCTAGCCAAGACGCTACGGCCTTGGCCCGCCCCCGCACCACCCGTACCGGCGGGGCGGCGCGCGGCGGGATGAAGGGGTGTCATACCGAGACGCGGGACTCCGCCGCGTCCCTCTGCGCGGGCACCTCCACCGGCCCCGCCTCACACTGCATGACCCGCGGCAACCGCAGCGCCATCGCCGCCCCCAGCAGCAGCAACCCCGCACTCACCAGCAACGTCACATGCAGCCCGTGCACGAACGCGTCCCGCGCGGCATGCCGCAGGGCGATCCCGGCCGCCCCGCCCAACTGCGCGGCAACCTCGTACGCCTCCCCCAGCGAATGTCCCGCCGCCGACGACGCCGCGTCCGGAACGCCCGGCACACCCGACAGCCCCGGGGCGTACGCCGCGTTCATCACCGTGCCCAGCAGGGCGATCCCGATCCCCGCCCCGAGCTGGTACGACGTCTCCCCGATCGCGGCCGCCCCGCCGGCCTGCTCCGGCGGCGCCTCGCTCAGCATCGACTCGTAGGCCCCGAACAGCGTCGTCTCCAGACCGAAGCCCAGCAGTACGAACCCGCCCAGCATCAGCGCGCAGTCGTCGGTCCGCCCCAGCGCCGTGAGCAGCACCACCGCGAACGCCGTCAGGCAGAACCCGGCGCACACCATCCGTCGCGGCCCGAACCGCCGCAGCATCCGCGCCCCGGCCAGCCCGGCCGCCATCGCCGCGAACGTCAGCGGCAGCAGCCGCAGCCCCGTCTCCAGCGGCGACAGCCCGAGCACCAACTGCAGGTACTGCGCCGCGATCAGCTCCAGTCCCACCAGCGCGAGCATCGCCAGCACGATGCACCCGACGGACGTGCTGAAGGCCGGCCGCGCGAACATCGTGAGGTCGACCAGCGGGTGCGTCCGCCGCCGCTGCCGTCGCACGAACGCGATCAGCAGCGCCGCGCCCACCACCAGCGGCAGCACGGTCGCCAGGCCCGCCGCCGGCTCCCCGCCGCCGAGCCGCTTCACGCCCAGGACCACGCCGAACAGGCCGGCCGCCGCCATCAGCGCGCCGACCACGTCCCAGGGCCCGTCGCGCTCGCCCTTGGACTCGGGCAGCAGCAGCCGGCCCACCGGGAGGCTGACCAGCATCAACGGAATGTTGACGAGGAAGACCGAGCCCCACCAGAAGTGCTCCAGCAGGAAGCCGCCGAGCAGCGGCCCGACCGCCGCGCCCACCGCGGCCACGGCGCTCCAGACGCCGATCGCGAGCGCCCGCTCGCGCCGGTCGGGGAAGACCTGCCGCAGGATCGACAGCGTCGCGGGCATGATCATCGCGCCGCCGACGCCGAGCAGCGCCCGCGCCACGATCAGCACCTGGGCGGTGTCGGCCAGGGCCGCCAGGCCCGAGGCGACGCCGAACAGCGCGTAGCCGAGGAGCAGGATCCGTCTGCGGCCGACGCGGTCGCCGAGCGTGCCGAAGAGGATCAGCAGCGAGGCGCAGACCAGCGGGTAGACATCGACGATCCAGAGCAGTTCGATCCCGCCGGGCCTGAGGTCCTCGCTGACGGCGGGGACCGCCACGTGCAGCACCGTGGCGTCCACGGCGACCAGCAGCAGGCTGACGCAGAGGACGACCAGAACCACCCAGCGGTTGGCACCGGCCCCGGCCGCCCGACGGCGCAGCGCAGCGGCGGCCGTGGTCGTCCCGGACATGTACGTACCTCCAAGATGTTCCTCGCGATCGGCGGGCTCACGGGGTGGGGAACGCCCCCGCGACTCGGCCGGAGAGGAGCGGTGGTCTCCGGCCCGCGCAAACGGAACAGCGAGTGACACGTCAGCGTACGCGAGTCCGCGCCGGTGCCTAGTGGCGGACCTCTCACACATCCCGCGCGGGGATGTGGCGTACGCCACTGTCCTCTCCGACCAGCACGCCCCGCCCGACCGGCCGGTTCCCGCCGCGGTCGATAATCGGGCCCGTGACCGATCTCGTGACGCGCGCGGCTCCGGCCCGCGCCGGGGCGCTGCGCCGGGCGGCTCCGGCGCTCCTCGGGTACGCGGCCGTCCGCGCCCTGGGCCTGCTCGCCCTGTTCCTGTGGAGCGCGGCGCGGGACAAGAGCGCGTACACCCTGCTGACGGCCCGCTGGGACGCCCTCTGGTACGTCCGGGTCGCCGAACTGGGCTACGGCTACGAGGTGCGCCTGGCCAACGGCGACGTCCACTCGAACCTGGCGTTCTTCCCGCTGCTGCCCTGGCTGGAGCGGCTGGTGGCGGCGGTGTCGCCGCTGTCGTACGCCGACGGGGGGTTCCTCGTCAGCCTGCTGGCCTCGCTCGCCGCGGCCTGGGGGATCTTCGCGGTGGCCGACCACGTGTACGGCCGCCGCGCCGGGGTGTGCGCGGTGCTGCTGTGGGCCGTGCTGCCGGTCGGGATCGTGCAGTCGATGGCGTACAGCGAGTCGCTGTTCACCGCGCTCGCGGCGTGGACGCTCCACGCGGTGCTGACCGGCCGCTGGGTGACGGCGGGCACGCTGGCCCTGGCGGCCGGCCTGACCCGGCCGGTGGGGACGGCGGTGGTCGCGGCGGTGTGGGCGGCGGCGATCGCCTCCCTCCTGACGGAGCGCCGCGAGACCGCTGCCGGGCAGGGTCACGTGTGCGAGGCGGGCAGTGCGCCGGGCCCGGCGCACCTCCGGGCCCGGCGCGTTCTCGGCATGGCCCTCGCCCCCCTCGGCACCGCCGGCTACGTGCTCTGGGTCGGCCACCGCACCGGCGACGGCCCGCTCGGCTATCTCGACGTGCAGGCGGGCTGGCGCAACGGCTTCGACGGCGGTTACGCCTTCGCCCGGTTCGTCGCCGCGAAGTTCAGCTCGTTCCCCTCGGCGCTCGCCGGCGCGGCGCTGATCCTCGCGGTCGCGTCAGTCGTCTGGCTGTACGCGGTCGGCGTGCGTCAGCGCCAGCCGCTTCCCCTCCTCGTGTACAGCGGGGTCGTCACCGCGCTGGCCCTGTGCGCGTCGAGCTACTTCGGCTCGAAACCGCGGCTGCTGATGCCCGCCTTCCCCCTCCTGCTGCCACTCGCCCTGGCCCTGGCGAGGCAGCGTACGCGCAGGTCGGCGTGGGTTCTGGGGGTCGCCGCCGTGATCGGCGCGGGGTACGGGGCGTTCTGGCTGAACGGCTCCGGTCCGCCCTGACCGGCTGTGAGCGACGGGAGAATTCCGGCCCATCCCCCGGTGAACGAATTCAAAAGCGCAATAAAACCCGGTCCGGAATGATCAAAGGAATTGAAGGCCGCAGCGCCCGGCGATTGTGGATTCGCTGGAAATAAACCTGCTCCTGAGAGGAATCCCACATCACATCGTCATCACAAAGCCGTTGATTCGACCGGGATCCGAGCTCACTCGCTGTAACGTCGATTGGGTGCGTACCGAACCGAAGCTCACCCGTCTGGACCGGGTGTTCGCCCGGCTGGACCGTGAGCCGGAACGACCGGCCCACATCGATGTGCCGAAGATGAGCAGACACCGCATCGTGCTCCTCGCGGCGACGCTCGCCTTCTACGGCGCCATCGTGTGGGCCGTGGTGATCACGTCCTGGCTGGTCCGGCTCGACTGGCAGGTGATGTTCTTCCGGCCGTACCAGCAGTGGTCGGAGATCCACTGGTTCGTCGACTACTACGTCGTGCTCGGCCAGCGCGGCCCGACCGCCGTGATGGTCGCGGCCTGGCTGGGCTGGCGCTCCTGGCGGCAGCACACCCTGCGCCCGCTGCTCGCCCTCGGCGTCTCGCTGCTGCTGCTGAACGTCACGGTCGGCGCGGCGAAGTACGGCATGGGCCGTCTGGGCCCGCACTACGCCACCGTGATCGGCTCGAACGAGATGTGGCGCGGCGGCGATATATTTCCGAGCGGTCACACCGCCAACGCCGTGGTGACCTGGGGAATCCTGGCTTACATGGCCTCCACCCCGAGAGCGCGCCGCTGGCTGTCCGCCGTGTCCGCCGTGACCTCGCTCGGCGTCGGCATGGCCACCGTCTACCTCGGTACGCACTGGCTGAGCGATGTGCTCCTCGGCTGGGCCGCCGGTCTGCTGATCCTGCTGGCCCTGCCCTGGTTCGAGCCGCTGATCGCCCGCGCGGAGGCCCGGATCCTCGATCTGCGCCATCGCCTGCAGGACCGCCGCGGCACCGTGGCCGCCCCGGTCGGCGTACCGCCCGTGGTGCTCACGCCGCTGCCCGTCGACCGGGACGACGTGCCGGCCCGCTCCTCCCGAACCCCCGTCTACCTGGCGCCGGGCCCGCACACGGCCCGTTCCGAGCGCACGCCGACCACCCCGGCCGGCAGCCGCCGTCCGCCCCACCCGGAGCGGCACCCGCGCGGCTCCGCGTCCTCGGCCCGCCCCCTGACGGGCGGCTGACCACGGCCCGGTGCGCACCCCGGCAGGCAGCGCGAAGGCCCCGGTTCCGCACGGAACCGGGGCCTTCGCCGGGTCTCAGCCCTTCCAGGCCCGGGCGACCCGGCCGCCGTCGACCTCGAAGTTCAGCCGTCCCACCCGGTACTCCATGGTGATGATCGCCCCCGGCGGCAGGGAACGCACCGTGGGCCAGCCGCGCTCGCGCGCGAGGCGTTCGGCCCGGCCGGCCTCCAGGCCGACATAGGCGTCCGGGCTGTCGTCGGGTTCCGCGGAAGGTGTCGGTGCCATGCCGCCACGCTATGTCCTGCCCGCCGGGCACGGAAGCCCGGGCCCGCACCGGCGGTCACTGTCCGCTCCCGGTCACGCTTCTGTCACAAGATCACGACAGGCGTTTCGGGGCGTGCCGGTCACACGGACGAGCGGTTCCGTAGGCCTTCCGCAGGCATGCGAACGCAATTCCCGCGCGTTCCGTGAGCTGCTGGAAAAGAGTGGCGGAAAGGGCCGGGAGAAGTACTCCCGGGGCCTGCTTCCATTCCGCCGCCGGACCGGCCGGGCAGCACCGGCACCGCCCGGGGAAATCCGGGCCTCCGGCACGGAAGAGGCCGGTACGCCCCCTGTCCGGGCGCGCGGTGACGCGAGCATCATGGCGTGGGCCCGCGGACACGCCGGGCGGACCGCGGCGGGCCCGGCACGCGAGGAGCGAAGGGGCGAGCGAGCGATGGGGACGCAGACCGTACGGGCGACGGTGCCGCCCGAGCAGCGGACGCGGCACGGCCGGGTGGCGGTCGACTGGCTGACGACGACGGACCACAAGAAGATCGGGCACCTCTACCTGGCCACGGCGTTCGGGTTCTTCCTGGTCGCCGGGGCGATGGCGCTGCTGATGCGGGCCGAACTGGCCCGACCCGGCCTGCAGATCATCGACAACGAGCAGTTCAACCAGGCGTTCACCATGCACGGCACGATCATGCTGCTGCTGTTCGCCACCCCCACCTTCGCGGGCTTCGCGAACGAGCTGATGCCGTTGCAGATCGGCGCGCCCGACGTGGCCTTCCCCCGGCTGAACATGTTCTCGTACTGGCTGTTCCTGTTCGGCGGGCTCATGGTGCTCGGCTCGCTGCTGGTGCCCTCGGGTCCGGCCGACTTCGGCTGGACGGCGTACGCACCGCTCAGCAGCGCGGAACGCTCGCCGGGCATCGGCGCCGATCTGTGGATCATGGGGCTGGCCCTGTCGGGCTTCGGCACGATCCTCGGCGCGGTCAACTTCATCACCACGATCATCGGGATGCGCGCCCCGGGCATGACGATGTTCCGGATGCCGATCTTCACCTGGAACACGCTGTTCACGTCGATCCTGATCCTGATGGCGTTCCCGGTGCTGGCGGCGGCGCTACTGGTGCTGGAGGCGGACCGGCGGTTCGGCTCGCAGGTGTTCGACGCGGCCAACGGCGGGGCGATCCTGTGGCAGCACCTGTTCTGGTTCTTCGGCCACCCCGAGGTGTACATCATCGCGCTGCCGTTCTTCGGCATCATCACGGAGATCATCCCGGTCTTCAGCCGCAAGCCGCTGTTCGGTTATCTGACCCTGGTCGGGGCGACGATGGCGATCACCGGTCTGTCGATGATCGTGTGGGCGCACCACATGTTCGCCACCGGCGCGGTGCTGCTGCCGTTCTTCTCCTTCATGAGCTTCCTGATCGCGGTGCCGACGGGTGTGAAGATCTTCAACTGGACCGGCACCATGCTGAAGGGCTCGCTGTCGTTCGAGACGCCGATGCTGTGGGCGACGGGCTTCCTGGTGACGTTCCTGTTCGGCGGGCTGACCGGGGTGATCCTGGCGTCGCCGCCGCTGGACTTCCATGTGACGGACACGTACTTCGTGGTGGCGCACTTCCACTACGTGGTCTTCGGCACGGTCGTCTTCGCGATCTTCGCCGGGTTCTACTTCTGGTGGCCCAAGTTCACCGGGAAGATGCTCGACGAGCGGCTCGGCAAGATCCACTTCTGGACGCTGTTCGTCGGCTTCCACACCACGTTCCTGGTGCAGCACTGGCTGGGCGCCGAGGGCATGCCGCGCCGCTACGCCGACTACCTCGCGGCCGACGGCTTCACCGCGCTCAACACCGTGTCGACGATCGGCGCGTTCCTGCTCGGCATGTCGACGCTGCCGTTCCTCTACAACGTGTGGAGGACCGCCCGGTACGGCGAGCGGGTCGAGGTGGACGACCCCTGGGGCTTCGGCCGTTCCCTGGAGTGGGCGACCTCCTGCCCGCCGCCGCGGCACAACTTCACGACGCTGCCCCGGATCCGCTCGGAGTCGCCGGCGTTCGACCTGCACCATCCGCAGTACGCGGCGGTGACTGCGCAGCCCGAGCCAGAGCGCCATCAAGCCGGTCGCGAGTCCTCCTGACCGCGTCGACCAGTCCGGCCGGCTCCAGCACCTCGAACTCGAAGCCCAGCATGACGACGTGGATGACCATCACGTCGAGGCTGCCGGCCCCGCAGCGCAGCAGGCAGGTGTCCGGGCCCTCGGCCTCCAGCACTCCGGCGGAGGGCGAGATGTGCGCGGCGGCCTCCTCCAGGGGCGCCAGCAGCCGTACGACACCGTGGGTGGCGTACGCGCGCGTGGAGACGCCCTGGGAGACGTAGGCGGCCAGGTCCTCGGCGGGCGGGTCGCGGGGGACGAAGCGCGGGCCGTGCGGGGGCTTGGGGGTGATGCGGTCGACGCGGAAGGTGCGCCAGTCCTCGCGGTCGAGGTCCCAGGCGACCAGGTACCAGCGGCGCTCGGTGCACACCAGCCGGTGCGGTTCGACGCTGCGGCGCGACGGGGTGCCGTCGTGGCCCTCGTAGGCGAAGCGGAGCCGTTCGGCGTCCCGGCACAGGTGCGCCAGTTCGGTGAGGACGGCCGGGTCGACGGAGGAGGGCAGCGAGCCGCGCAGCATCGGCACGGTGACGGCGTTCAGGGCGCTCACCCGGTGGCGCAGCCGGCTCGGCAGCACCTGCTCCAGCTTGGCCAGGGCCCGGACCGAGGTCTCGCCGATGCCCTCGATGCCCTGTCCGGCGGCGGTGCGCAGCCCGACCGCGACGGCGACCGCCTCGTCGTCGTCGAGGAGCAGCGGCGGCAACTGGGCGCCGGCGCCGAGTTGGTAGCCGCCGCCGGTGCCGGGGCTGGCGTTGACCGGGTAGCCGAGTTCGCGCAGCCGGTCCACGTCCCGGCGCAGGGTGCGGGCGCTGACGCCGAGCCGGTCGGCCAGGTCGGCGCCGGACCACTCGCGGTGGGCCTGGAGCAGGGACAGCAGACGCAGCAGGCGTGCCGAGGTCTCCAACATGGGGCGAGTCTGCCAGCCGTTGCGGACAGCCGCTGTCCTCGAGCCTCGGCCCCCTGTCGCCGAGCCTCCGCGCTCACGGGGTGTAGGCCAGTTGCGGGACGGTGAAGCAGGTGCGGTTCATGTCGCCCTGGGCGACCCAGCCCCTGCCGTCCCGCCAGCGGGCCACGGACAGGCAGGTGTCTCTGGTCCTGGGCGGTTCGGGCAGGCGGGCGAAGTCGACCGGGAGGAGCAGTCCGCCGGCGGTGTAGCCCCGGCTGCGGTCCATCCAGGCGTCGACGCACGCGCGCGTGATGCCGCTGCGCGCGCAGGACCGCGCGGCGTCGGTGAACCAGCGCGCGGCCGCCCACCCCTCGAGCTGCCACTGCCCGTGCGTCTTCAGGTCCTTCGTCGCCTCGCGGAACTCCCGTACGGCCGGGTGGCCGGTGTCCTGGAAGTTGCGGCTGGCGCCGGTCGCCCAGAGCGCGTTGCGGCAGCGCGGGGCGTCCGCGTAGGCCTCGCGGACGGTGGACGTCCAGTTCTGCACGTTGGTGACCTTGGCGGTGACGTGGGCGCCGACCTCGTCCATGGCCCGGCACAGGCGGGCGTTGCCGTGCCCGTCGATGGCGTCGAAGACCAGGTCGGCGCCCTGTTCCTTCAGATCGGCCGCGACGGCCCGGAAGTTGGGCAGGGCGAAGTCGACCTGCTCGGTGACGACCCGGTAGCCCTCGGCGCGCAGGCCGCGTTCGACGAGCCGGGCGTAGGCGGCCGAGGCGGCCTGGTTGTAGGAGACGACGGCGGCGGTCCGGGCGCCGTGCTCGCGCTTGAAGTAGCGGTAGACCTCGGTGCCGCCGTACAGCTTCCCGTTCCAGCCGGTGGTGCCGTCGCGGGGCGCGAGGCTGCCGTAGATGCCGTACAGGTGGGGGTGGGTGTCGTAGGCGGGGCCGAGGGGCTGGCCGCCGATGTCGGGCACCCGCGCGCGGGAGACGCGGGAGGCGCCCGCGTAGTCGAGGGCGGTGGTGGCGACCAGGGCGACGACCTTCTCCTGCTTGACGAGCCTGTCGACGCACTCGTTGTTGCCGATGCCGCTGCCGCCGTCGTCGCACGGGCGCACCTCGACCCGGCGTCCGCCGATGCCGCCGCGCGCGTTGAGCCGGTCGAAGAAGGCCTCGGCCCCGTCGCGCGGGCCGGTGAAGGCGCTGCCGCCGACCGGGCTGGTGGCGCTGGTGATGATGCCGACCTTCAGGGGCGCGGTGTCGCGGGGCGGGGCGGACGTACGGTTCTCGCGCGTGAAGTCGCTCTCCGGGAGCCGGCTGCCGCACGCCGTGCCCAGGACGAGCAGCAGCACCGCGGCGATCGCCTCAGCAGCCCGGGACGGGCGACCCATCGCCGCTCATCCGGACCAGCGAGCACAGGGTCTTGACGGACACCTTCCAGGTGCCCTGCTGTTCGACGGCCGTGCCGGAGGCGTCCGGCAGGGCGGTGGCACCCTGCAGGGTGAGCGTGTACGTCACGGTCGCCTCGGTCGCCGAGGTGAACTCGACCTTGCCGACCTGCGCCCGGACCTGCCCGCCGCGCTCGTCGCCGCCGAAGGCCCGCAGCACGGGGCCCATCCGGTCGCCGTTCTCCAGGACGGCCTGCTTGTCCTCGGTCGAGGTCTTCGGGTCGAAGAACTTCTGCCAGTTCCGCCTGATCTCCGCCTCCGCCGCGGCCCGGTCCGCCGGCGCCGTGGCCGGGGCGCTCGTGGTCCGCTCCACCGTGGGTGTGGGGGGCGTGGACCCGCTGCCGCCGCCGTCGTCGTCGCTGCAGGCCGCCAGGGCCGGGGCGAGGGCCAGGAGCAGGGCGGCCGCGATCGCCGTGCCCCGTCCCGCGGTGCGTGGACCGCCCGTCGCGTTCCCCCGCTTGAGGTCGCTGCCGAGAACCATCTGGCTCACCACCGGGTGTCGGTCCGGGCCCTGCGCGCCCGGTGCTTTCAGGGTCAGCTTCCACAGGGCATAGTGCAAGCGATCGGCGGACTTGAACAGGCAGCCAGACACGTGCACAGCCGGGACCGACGTGTGGGAGCCAGTGATGCGGACAAGCCGACTGCGGAGCGTGCATCCCGTCCTGTGGGCCGGCTGGGCCGCGCTGGCCGCCGGCGCCGTGCTGTGCGTCGTCGGCTGGTACGGGATCTCCGGCGAGCGCTATGCCGAGCGGCAGTTGCCCTACCTCGCCTCCTGCACGGTCCCCGGCGCCGCGCTGATCGTCGCCGGGGCGGTGCTGCTGGGCCACGGCCGGGGTGCGAGCGCCGCCGCGCGCGTGGAGGAGCTGTACGGCCTGCTGGTGGCGGCCGGGCCGGACGAGGAGCCGGAGTCGGCCGGCCGGGCCGCGGTCGCGCCGCTCGCGGTCAGCGGCGAGCTGCGGATGGTGCCGGGCGGCACGCTGTGGCACCGCGCGGACTGCCCGCTGGTCGCGGGGAAGGCCGAGGCGGTGCCGGTGGACTCCAAGCTGCTCGCGAGCGGTGAACTGGGCCCCTGCCCGATCTGCGAGCCGGCCGACGAGACCGACTGATGTCCTCGCTGACGTACGACCTCACGCTGGCCGGTCTCTCGGTCGGCAGCGCCGCGGCGCTGACCGGGATCGGCCTGATCGTGACGTACCGCGCGACCGGGGTGCTCAACTTCGCGCACGGCGCGATCGCGATGGTGTGCGCCTACGCGCTGCGCCAGTGCGTGGTGGAGTGGGGCTGGCCGCTGTGGCTCGGGGCCGCGGTGACGCTGCTGGTGCTGGCGCCGGGGCTGGGGGTGGTGCTGGAGCGGTTCGTGTTCCGGCCCCTGTCCGTCCTGGGGTCGGACCCGGCGCAGACGCTGGTGGCGTCCATCGGGGTGTTCGTGCTGCTGGTGGGCGGGGCGGCGCTGCTGTGGGGGCAGGGCGCCCGGGACGACGCGCCGGAGCTGGTGCCGGACGAGCCGTGGGGGCAGCTGGCGGTGGTGCTGGTGCTGGCGGCCGGCATCGCCGTGGTGGTGCGCCGGACGCGGTTCGGACGCCGGCTGCGGGCGGTGGTCGACGACCGGGGGCTGGCGCTGCTCGGCGGCATCGACGCGGACCGGGTCGCGGCGGCGGGCTGGGCGTTCGGCTCCTTCACGGCGGGGCTGACGGGCGTGCTGCTCGCGCCGTACGTGCGGCTCGATCCGTACGGGCTGCCGCTGCTCGTGATGGAGGTCGTGGCGGTCGCGGTGGCCGCGCGGATGCGGAGCCTGCCGGTCGCGGTGGTGGTGGCGCTGGGCATCGGCGTGGCGCAGAGCCAGCTGACGCGGCTGCACCCGACGGGCTGGGCCGGGCCGCTGGTCCAGGCGGCGGGCACGAACCTGTTCGTCGTGGCGCTGCTGGTCGCGGCGCTGGTGGTGCCGGGTGTCGGTGCGCGGGACGCGCTGCCGCGCCCGGCGGGCGCGCGGGTGCCGACGCCGCCGCCCGGCGCGTGGATCGTGGCGGGCGTGCTGTTCCTGCTGCCGCTGGGCCTGGCCGGCCGCGATCTGCACACGTCGGTGCAGGTGCCGGCGCTGGCCGTGATCCTGCTGTCCCTGGTGGTGGTGACCGGGCGCGGCGGGCAGATCTCGCTGGGGCAGGCGGCGTACGCGGGGCTGGGGGCCCTGTTCACCGCCCTGCTGGCGGCCGGCCGTTTCCCGGGGCTGCCGCGCCTGCCGGAGCTGGCGGCGCTCGCGGTGGCGGTCGTCCTGGTGGCGCCGCTGGGCCTGCTCACCGGCTGGCCGGCGCTCGGCCGCCGGGGGCTGGCGCCGGCGCTGGCGACGTTCGCGGTCGGCGTGGGGGTGAGCCGGTTCGTCTTCGCGCAGCCGTACGCGACGGCGGGCTTGTCGCTGGGCCGTCCGGCGGGCTTCGCCGGGGACCGCGCCTACTACGTCCTCGAACTGCTCCTGCTGGCGGCCGCGCTGACGGCGGTGCACGCGCTGCGCCGGGGCCGTACGGGCCGGGCCCTCGCGGCGATGCGGGACCACGAGGCGGGCGCGCAGGCGGCGGGCGTGCGGGTGCCGTCGCTGAAGCTGCTGGCGTTCGTGGCGGGGGCCGCGCTGGCCGCGCTGGGCGGCGGCATGCTCGGCATGGGCCTGCGCGCCTTCGACGCCGCGGCGTACGACCCGGTGCGGGGCCTGCTGTGGTTCGCGGCGGTGGTGGTGCTGGGCGCCGACAGCACGCTCGGCGCCCTCGCCGCGGCGGCCCTGCTGGTCGGTCTGGACGCGGGGACCCGCGGTGGAGTCGCGGCGGCCCTGATCGGCGTCCTGGCGGTCCTCGTGGGCCGCTTCCCGGGCGGCCCCCACCAGGCCCTGCGCACCACGGCGGACCGGCTGCGCCCGCGCCGCGCCGCGACCCTCACACCGACGGGCACCGCGGCCCGCGACCTGCTGCGTCCCCGACCGGCGAAACCCGGACGGTCCCGACGGGCACCGGTGCCGGCCGGGGCGACGCGGGTGTCGGAAGGGAGGGGGGCGACGGGAGCGGCCGGAGCGGCCGGCGCAACGCCCGGAACCCCGCCCGCGCGCGCCACCCGGCCGCCCTCCCCCGCCTCCCCTCTCCTCACCACCCGCCGTCTGTACGCCCGTTACGGCGGGTTCACCGCTCTCGACGGAGTCGACCTGGAGGTGTTCCCCGGGCGGGTCACCGCGGTCGTCGGACCCAACGGGGCCGGGAAGAGCACCCTGTTCCACTGTCTGGCCGGGACACTGCGGCCCGCGCGCGGGGCGGTGCTGCTCGCCGGGCGGGACATCACCGCGCTGCCCGCCCACGCCCGCACCCGCCTCGGAGTCGCGCGGAGCTTCCAGCAACTGGCCGTCTTCCCCTCGCTGACGGTGGCCGAGAACGTCCGGGTGGGGGCCGAGCAGGGCCGGGTGGCCGACCCGGGCGCCGTCGAGCGGACCCTCAGGCTGCTCGGGCTGGACGGGCCGGTACGGGCACGGCCCGCCGCCGGGCTGCCCACCGGGACGCTGCGCCGCGTCGAACTCGCCCGGATCCTCGCGGGCGCCCCCCGCGTGCTGCTGCTCGACGAGCCCGCCGCCGGTCTGGACACCGCCGAGGTGAACGCCCTGGCCCGGGTGCTGCGGGCGCTGGCCGCCGACGGCACGGCCCTTCTGGTGGTCGAGCACGACCTGGATCTGGTCGCGGGCCTGGCCGACGTCGTCCATGTGATGGCGGCCGGCCGGATCGTCGCCTCGGGCCCGCCCGGGCGTGTGCTGGACGCCCCGGGGACGCGGGCCGGCCGATGACCACCGTCTCCCTGCGCCACGCGCGCGTGCGCTACGGCCCCGTGGAGGCCCTGCATGGTGTCACGCTCGCCGCCCCGGGGCCGGGTCTGACCCTGCTGCTGGGCCGCAACGGCTCGGGCCGCACCACCGCCCTGCGCGCCCTGGCCGGCGCGGTTCCCCTGTCGGGCGGCGCGATGGTGTGGGACGGGACCGACGTGACCCGCGTACCGGCGTACGAGCGGGCCCGGCGGGGGATGTGCCTGGTGCCCGAGCGGCAGGCGGTGTTCGGCTCGCTCACCGTCCGCGAGAACCTCGACCTGGTCGCCCCCGGCCATGACGCGGCCCTGGAGGCCTACCCCCAGTTGCGTCCCCTGCTGGACCGCCGCGCCGGCACGCTCTCCGGCGGGGAGCAGCGCATGCTCGCCCTGTCCCGGGCGCTGCTGGCACGCGCGCGCGTGGTGCTGGTCGACGAGCCGGCCCAGGGCATGGCGCCCGCGGTGGCGGCCCGCACGTACGAGGTGCTGGCCGGGCTCCGGGCGTGTGTGGTGATCGCCGAGCAGCGGCTGCCGCCCGCCCTGCGGGACCGGCCGGCGCTCGTCTACGAACTGCGGCGCGGCGCCGTCGTGTTCGCCGGCGAGGCGGGCGAGCTTCGCCGATACCTCGGGTAACGGCGGTTTCCGGACACCCGCTTCATTCGCGGATTTCCGGATTTGTCGACCCATGCGGGCGGCGTCCTGTGACCCACTTCCCTGTCCCAACGTCCGCCGCGTCACGTCGAGTTGACGATGAGTGCGCCGTTCCGCGCGGAGGGTGGCCCGGTGCGCCGGTTGGTTCGATTCCGTTCGCTCCGGGGCGTGACTCCCGCCACAGATCGCCCGTTGTCTTCTTCATGAGCCGGGGCCGACCCGGACCACGGGCCGGGAGCCACCCGGCCTCGCCACGCACCGCACCCCCGAGGGAGCCACCCGTGCCGCGCATGCTCGACGTCAGCGACGAGGTACGCGCCGAGATCGGCGACGAAGAAGCCGACCGCCTGCTCGCCGGAGAGACCGCCCCGGGCAGTTACGACTGCACGTCCTGCCGCACCCCGGGCGACTCCGAACAGGAACGCACCAGCACCGTCCTGTTCATCGGGGACGAGACCGCCGTCCTCGCCTTCGCCCACGCCGGCTGCCTGCCCTCGCAGGTCGTCCAGGTCACCGAGGAGCAACTCCGGGGCGCCGTGAAGTCCATCAGCGGCGACACCGTCGACCTGGAGCCCGACAAGGTGGTGCCCGAGCAGGCGGTGCTCGGCGTGACCAGCGGCCTCGTGCTGATCGGCGGTGAGCTGCACCCGGCCCTGGTGGTGGAGCCGACCGCGCCCATCGCCCGGCCCGGGACGATCGGCTCCGGCGACGACTTCCTGCCGCTGCTGATCGAGCAGGGTTTCCAGCCGCTGACCGAGCTGTCGGCCGTGCCGCCGGTGCTGCACGGCTGGTCGGTGCTGCTCGCGGTGGGGCAGCTGCACGCGGTGCTCCAGCCGGGCGGCAACGGGGGCCAGCCGGTGGCCTGGTGGCAGGCGCACCAGCCGCTGCAGGTCACCGACGCCTGGCGGTCGGCGGCCAACAAGCACCAGCAGGTGCTGATGTTCGCCGCGCCCGTCGGCTCGATCGGCCGCCAGCCGCGCGAGGACCTGCTCCGCGACGCCCTGGACAAGGCGGCCGCCAACGGCAAGCTGGTGGCGGCGGCCCTGCCGCTGGCCGGCACCTGAGCCGACGTCACCCGCGCGGCCCGAAACCCCTGCGAAAGCCGTAACCGCAGCCGCATCCCTTGACCCGCGAGGTCGTTTGGACATACGTGCACGCATACGAGGTTCCCCGCCGCCAGTCCTTCTCGTCGATCCCCTCCGCGCGGTCGGCTCAGGACTCCCAGGGCGGCCCATCGGCCACGCCGATCTACGACGCGCTCTACGCCGAGTACGTCAAGTCCTTCCGCGCGCTGCCCGGCGACCGCAGTGGCGAGGAGAAGCTGGGCTTCACCGCCTTCGGGAACATTCCGCACGGTACGGGCTCGTACGGCGGGTCGTACGGCAGCTCCTACAGTGCCTACAGCGCAGGTGCCCAGAGCGCCCGGTACGCCGCCGGGCAGCAGCCGCAGTGGCAGCGGGTCGGGACCATCGGCTCGCCCGGCACGCAGATGCACCACGTGCCGGCCGCGCTGCCGCCGGGCCGGCGCAGCGGCGTCTGAGCGCGCACCGGACAGCAGTGAGGGGCGGCCCCCGACGGGGCCGCCCCTCACTGCTGTGCCGCGTTACTTCTTCTTGCCGCGCTTCTCGCGCACCCGCACCGAGATGTGGATGGGCGTGCCCTCGAAGCCGAACTCCTCGCGCAGGCGGCGCTCGATGAAGCGCCGGTACCCCGCCTCGATGAAGCCGGAGGCGAAGAACACGAACCGCGGCGGCTTGGTGCCCGCCTGCGTGCCGAAGAGGATGCGCGGCTGCTTGCCGCCCCGGATCGGGTGCGGGTGGGCGGCGACCAGCTCGCCGAGGAAGGCGTTCAGCCGGCCCGTCGGCACCCGGGTCTCCCAGCCGGCCAGGGCCGTCTCGATCGCCGGGACCAGCTTCTCCATGTGCCGGCCGGTGCGCGCCGAGACGTTCACGCGCGGCGCCCAGGCGACCTGGCCGAGCTCGGTCTCGATCTCCCGCTCCAGGTAGTAGCGGCGCTCCTCGTCGAGGGTGTCCCACTTGTTGAACGCCAGGACGACCGCGCGGCCCGCCTCGACGGCCATGGTGACGATGCGCTGGTCCTGCACCGAGATGGTCTCGGAGGCGTCGATCAGGATGACCGCGACCTCCGCCTTCTCCACGGCCGCGGCCGTGCGCAGGGAGGCGTAGTAGTCGGCGCCCTGCTGGAGGTGGACCCGCTTGCGGATACCGGCGGTGTCGACGAACTTCCAGGTGACGCCGCCCAGTTCGATCAGCTCGTCGACCGGGTCGCGGGTGGTGCCCGCCAGCTCGTTGACGACGACGCGCTCCTCGCCCGCCACCTTGTTCAGCAGGGAGGACTTGCCGACGTTGGGGCGGCCGATCAGGGCGATGCGGCGCGGGCCGCCGATGCCGCCGGCGCCGAACGTCTCGCGGGGCGCCTCGGGCAGCACCTCCAGGACCTGGTCGAGCATGTCGCCCGTACCGCGGCCGTGCAGCGCGGAGACCGGGTAGGGCTCGCCCAGGCCCAAGGACCACAGGTACGCCGCGTCGGCCTCGCCGCTCGGGCCGTCCACCTTGTTGGCGCACAGCACGACCGGCTTGCCGGCCTTGCGCAGCAGCCGCACGACGGCCTCGTCGGTGTCCGTGGCGCCGACCTTGGCGTCCACGACGAACACGACGGCGTCGGCGGCCTCGATCGCGTACTCGGCCTGGGCGGCCACGGAGGCGTCGATGCCGAGGACGTCCTGCTCCCAGCCGCCGGTGTCGACGACCTTGAAACGGCGGCCCGCCCACTCGGCCTCGTAGGTGACACGGTCGCGGGTGACGCCCGGCTTGTCCTCGACGACGGCCTCGCGGCGCCCGATGATGCGGTTCACCAGGGTCGACTTGCCGACATTGGGGCGGCCGACGACGGCGAGCACGGGCAGCGGGCCGTGACCCGCCGCCTCGATCGCGCCCTCGACGTCCTCGAGGTCGAAGCCCTCCTCCGCGGCGAGCTCCATGAACTCCGCGTACTCGGCGTCGCCGAGCGCCCCGTGGTCGTGCTCGTGCGCGCCCTCGGGCTGGATGTGGTCGTTCATGAAGTCCGTACCTCGTCGTTCATCGTGGTGGTCGGTGGAGTGCCCGCCGGGTGCGGGCTGATCCACTACTCAGTGTCGCCTAGCGCCTGGTGAGGCGCCTGGCGTTTTCCAGGTGGGCGGCCAGCTGCTTCTGTATGCGGCCGGTCGCCTCGTCGAGTGCCTTGCGGGTGCGGCGGCCGCTGCCGTCGCCGGCCTCGAAGGGCTCCCCGAAGACGACGTCGACGCGCGAGCGCAGCGGGGGCAGCGCCTTTATCAACCGTCCGGGGCGCTCGGAACTTCCCAGCACGGCGACCGGCACGATCGGGGCGCCGCTGCGCACCGCGAAGTAGGCGAGCCCGGCGCGCAGCGAGGCGAAGTCGCCCTCGCCGCGGGTGCCCTCCGGGAAGATGCCGAGGACGCCGCCGTTGTCCAGGACGCCGAGCGCGCGGGTGATCGCCGTGCGGTCGGTGGTGTCGCGGTCCACCTTCAGCTGGCCGATGCCGGTCAGGAAGGGGTCGAGCGGGCCGACGAACGCCTCCTTCTTGATCAGGAAGTGCGTCGGCCGGGGCGCCACGCCCATGACCATCGGGCCGTCGATGTTGTGGGAGTGGTTGACCGCGAGGATCACCGGGCCGGTCGCGGGCACCTTCCAGGAGCCGAGCACGCGCGGCTTCCACAGCCCGTACATCAGGCCGACGCCGATGCGCCGCCCGACCTCGGCGCCCCGCACCGAAGGCAGCTCGGTCACTTCCCGGCCCGCTTCTCCTCGACGAGGGTGACGACGCACTCGATGACCTGGGCGAGCGTGAGCTCGGTGGTGTCCACCTCGACGGCGTCGTCCGCCTTGGCCAGCGGGGAGGTCTTGCGGCTGGAGTCGGCGGCGTCGCGCTTGATCAGGGCCTCGCGCGTGGACTGCACGTCGGCGCCCTTCAGCTCACCGCTGCGGCGGGCGGCGCGGGCCTCGGCGGAGGCGGTGAGGAAGATCTTCAGGTCGGCGTCCGGCAGCACGGTCGTGCCGATGTCCCGGCCCTCGACGACGATGCCGTGCGTCGCGGAGGCCGCGATGGAGCGCTGCAGCTCGGTGATCCGGGCCCGCACCTCGGGCACCGCGCTGACCGCGCTGACCTTGGAGGAGACCTCCTGGGTGCGGATCGGGCCGGCCACGTCCACGCCGTCGACGGTGATGGTCGGTGCCTCCGGGTCGGTGCCGGAGACGATCTCGGGCTTGCCCGCGGCGGCCGCGATCGCGGACGGGTCGTCGATGTCGATGCCGTTGTTCACCATCCACCAGGTGATCGCCCGGTACTGGGCGCCGGTGTCCAGGTAGCTCAGCCCGAGCTGGGCCGCCACGGCCTTCGACGTGCTCGACTTGCCGGTGCCGGCGGGGCCGTCGATGGCGACAATCACTGGCGTGGCGCTTTCCACTGTGGGGACCTTCCTGAACCGGGCTGGCGGGGTGAGGGCGCGACTGCCCCGCACAAGGTTACTGCGTGCGGGTCACTCGTCCGGCCGCGCGTCGGCGCCGGGGCCGCACGGCTGACGAGGCCCCGCTCACACCCGCGCCGCCCGGCGCACGACGGCCGACGCGCCCGGCCACCCCCGTGGCACCCGCCTCAGACGGCGACGCCGACACCCACGCCGATTGCGCACCGGCGCCGGCTACTGCCGGATCGCCCAGCCCCGCTCCCGCAGCGCGGCGGACAGCACGGGCGCGGCCTTCGGCTCCACCATCAGCTGCATCAGTCCGGCCTGCTGCCCCGTCGCGTGCTCGATCCGCACGTCCTCGATGTTGACCCCGGCCGCCCCCGCGTCCGCGAAGATCCGGGCCAGCTGCCCCGGCTGGTCGTTGATGAGCACGGCCACGACCTCGTAGGTCCGCGGAGCGGACCCGTGCTTGCCGGGAACGCGGACCTGCCCGGCGTTGCCGCGCCGCAGCACGTCCTCGATGCCGTCGGCCCCCTCGCGCCGCTTGTGGTCGTCGGACGACTGCAGGGCCCGCAGCGCCCGCACGGTCTCCTCCAGGTCCGCGGCGACGTCCGTGAGCAGGTCGGCGACCGGCCCGGGGTTGGCGGAGAGGATGTCGATCCACATGCGGGGGTCGGAGGCGGCGATCCTCGTCACGTCCCGGATGCCCTGCCCGCACAGCCGGACGGCGGCCTCCTCGGCGTGCTCCAGGCGCGCGGCGACCAGGCTGGAGACCAGGTGCGGCATGTGGGAGACCAGCGCGACGGCCCGGTCGTGGGCGTCGGCGTCCATCACCACGGGCACGGCACGGCAGTACGAGACCAGTTCCAGGGCGAGGTTCAGCACCTCGGTGTCGGTGTCCCGGGTCGGGGTGAGCACCCAGGGGCGGCCCTCGAAGAGGTCGCCGCTCGCGGCGAGCGGGCCGGACTTCTCCCGGCCGGACATGGGGTGCGTGCCGATGTAGGCGGCCAGATCGAGACCGCGCGCCTCCAGCTCGCGGCGCGGCCCGCCCTTGACGCTGGCCACGTCGAGGTAGCCGCGCGCCGCACCGCGTCCCATGGCGTCGGCGAGCACGTCGGCCACGTACGCGGGCGGGGCGGCGACGACGGCCAGGTCGACGGGCCCGTCCGGCGCCTCGTCCGTCCCGGCGCCCAGTGCGGCCGCCGTACGGGCCTGCTCCGGGTCGGGGTCGGCGAGGTGCACGGTGACGCCCCGCTGGGACAGGGCGAGGGCGGCGGACGTGCCGATGAGGCCGGTGCCGATGACGAGTGCGGTTCTCACTGGGCGATGTCCTTGCGCAGGGCGGCCGCGGCGCCGAGGTAGACGTGGGCGATCTCGGCGCGGGGCCGGTCGGACTCGATGTGGGCGAGGACCCGGACGACACGCGGCATGGCGCCCTCGATGTCCAGTTCCTGGGCGCAGATCAGGGGTACGTCGACGATGCCCAGCTTGCGGGCGGCGGCCGCCGGGAAGTCGCTGTGCAGGTCCGGCGTGGCCGTGAACCAGATGCTGATCAGGTCGTCGGCGGTGAGGCCGTTGCGCTCCAGGACGGCCGAGAGCAGGGCGCCGACCTGCTCGTCCATGTGCCCGGCCTCGTCCCGTTCGAGTTGGACGGCGCCCCGGACCGCTCGTACCGCCACGGCGATGCTCCTTGCTGACGTGCGTGTCGCTCTGCGTCCGTCCAGCCTAGTCAGCCCGCGCGGACCGGGTACGCGGCGCCCGCCCGGTGAGACGCCCGGATTGCAGATCCTTGGGTATTTTCAGAGCCGACATGCATTGAAGTTCCCTTTATCCCTCTCTATGCATCTTCGGAGTGACGACATGACCCACGAGACCACGCGCCGCACGGTCCTCCTCGCCACGGGCGCGACGGGCGCGGCGGCACTCGTCACGGCCTGCGGCGGGGGCGGCGACGACAGCGGCTCCTCGCCGGCGGACTCCCCCACCGGCCAGGCGACGAGCACCCCGGCCGGCCAGGGCCGGGAGCTGGGCTCCACCGACGGGATCCCGGTGGGCGGCGGCCGCGTCTTCAAGGACGAGAAGGTCGTGGTGACCCAGCCGGAGCAGGGGCAATTCAAGGCCTTCTCGGCGATCTGCACGCACCAGCGCTGCCTGCTGGGGTCGGTCTCCGACGGCACGATCAACTGCCCGTGCCACGGCAGCAGGTTCCGTGTCGCGGACGGCTCGGTGGCCAACGGCCCGGCGACGAGCCCTCTGCCCGCCGAGAAGATCACCGTGGAGGGCGGCACCGTCCGCCTGGTCTGACGGTCAGGCGTCCCAGTGCGCCCCGAGGGTCAGCAGATCGGTCCGGTACTCGACCCGGTCGGCCCACTCGGCCGGCCAGGCCTCCGCGCCCCGGTACGCGCCGGCGAAGGCGCCGGTGAGGCAGGCGATGGAGTCCGAGTCGCCGGCGGTGCAGGCGGCCCGGCGCAGGGCCGTGACCGGCTCGTCCACGAAGAGCAGGAAACACAGCAGCCCAGTCGCCAGCGCCTCCTCGGCGATCCAGCCCTCCCCGGTGGCCAGGCACGGGTCGGTCTCCGGCGAGACGGTCCGTACGGCGTGCTGGAGCCGGTCGAGTATCGCCAGGCACTCGTCCCAGCCGCGGGCGATGAACTGCCCGGGCCCGGCGTCCTCAGCCCGCCTCCACAAGTCGCCGAGCCAGCGCTCGTGGTACCGGTTGCGGTTCTCCAGGGCGTACGACCGCAGCAGCCCGACGAGCCCGGTCGGCTCGGCGCCCCGGGCGAGCAGGCGTACGGCGTGCGCGGTGAGGTCGGAGGCGGCCAGGGCGGTCGGATGCCCGTGGGTGAGGGCGGCCTGCAGCTGGGCGGCGCCCGCGCGCTGTTCGTCGCTGAGTCCGGGCACCAGGCCCAGGGGTGCGACGCGCATGTTGGCTCCGCAGCCCTTGGATGCGATCTGGCTGGCGTCCTGCCAGGGGCGGTCCGTGTGCTCCAGGAGGGCGCAGGCGCGCAGGCAGGTGTTGCCGGGAGCGCGGTCGTTCTCCGGGGAGCGGTTCCAGGCGATGAACTCCTGCCGGACGGCGGCGGCCATGCCGCGGGGTTCCAGCACGCCGCGGTCCATCGCGGTCCGCAGGCCACGCGCCAGCGCCAGCGTCATCTGCGTGTCGTCGGTGACGATCGCGGGTCTCGGCAGCTCCGTCTCCCGCCACGGCCCGCACTTGGCGAGGATCGAGGGGACGTCGTCGAACTCGGTCGGGAAGCCCAGCGCGTCCCCCAGGGCGAGACCCGTGAGCGCCCCGGTGGCGGCCTGCTTGTGGACGAGGGTGGTCATGCGGGGCGTCCTTCCGGAGTCGGCCTCAGCAGCGGCGGGTGGAGCGTGGTGGCGGCGCCGGCGCGGTACAGCGCGGCGGGTTTGCCCCGGCCGCCGGTCAGCCGGGCGGCACCGGGGACCGGTTCGACGAAGCCGGGGGTGGCGAGCACCTTACGCCGGAAGTTGGGCCGGTCCAGCGGGGTGCCCCACACCGCCTCGTAGACCCGCTGGAGCTCGCCGAGGGTGAACTCGGGCGGGCAGAAGGCGGTGGCGAGGCAGGTGTACTCCAGCTTGGCGCCGACGCGCTCATGGGCGTCCGCGAGGATGCGGTCGTGGTCGAAGGCGAGCGGCCCCGCCGCGCCGTACGGCACCCAGTCGGCCCGTGCCGCGTCGCTGCCGCCGTGCGCCTCGGGCGCGTCGGGCAGCAGCGCGGCGAAGGCGACGGACACGACCCGCATCCGGGGGTCGCGGCCGGGCTCGCTGTACGTGCGCACCTGTTCCAGATGCAGCCCGGAGACGTCCGACAGGCCGGTCTCCTCGGCGAGTTCGCGCCGGGCGGCCGTCTCCGCGGACTCGTCCGGCCGCACGAACCCGCCGGGCAGGGCCTGCTGCCCGGCGTACGGCTCCTGCCCGCGCTCGACGAGCAGCACGTGCAGGTCGCCGTCCCGGAGGGTGAACACGGCGAGGTCGGCGGTGACGGCGAAGGGCTCGTGGGCGTACTTGTCGTAGCCGTCCCTGACGAGCGCCATGACGAACACCCCCTTTAATAGTCACGACGACTATAAAAGGGGGTGTGCGTCGGTCACAAGGCCTAGAGGTCGACTTCCTGCATCAGCATGCCGACCTCGGTGTTGGACAGGCGCCGCAGCCAGCCCGACTTCTGGTCGCCGAGGGTGATCGGGCCGAAGGCGACCCGCACCAGCTTGTCGACGGGGAAGCCGGCCTCGGCCAGCATCCGGCGCACGATGTGCTTGCGGCCCTCGTGGAGCGTGACCTCGACCAGGTAGTTCTTGCCAGTCTGCTCGACGACCCGGAAGTGGTCGGCGCGGGCGTAGCCGTCCTCCAGCTGGATGCCGTCCTTGAGCTTCTTGCCCAGGTCGCGCGGGATGGGGCCGACGATGTGCGCGAGGTAGGTCTTCTTCACGCCGTACTTCGGGTGGGTCAGCCGGTGCGCCAGCTCGCCGTGGTTGGTGAGCAGGATGACGCCCTCGGTCTCGGTGTCGAGCCGGCCGACGTGGAAGAGGCGGGTCTCACGGTTGGTGACGTAGTCCCCGAGGCACTGCCGGCCCTCCGGGTCCTCCATCGTGGAGACGACACCGGCGGGCTTGTTCAGCGAGAAGAACTGGTAGCGCTGCGTGGCGACGGTCAGCCCGTCGACCTTGATCTCGTCCTTCTCCGGGTCGACGCGCTTGCCCTGCTCCAGGACGATCTCGCCGTTGACCTCGACCCTGGCTTCGTCGATCAGCTCCTCGCAGGCGCGCCGGGAGCCGAAGCCCGCCCGGGCGAGGACCTTCTGCAGCCGCTCGCCCTCCTGCTCGGCGCCGGGGAAGGTCTTGGGGAGCTTGACCTCCTTCTTCCCGGCGTACCGGTCGCGGTTGCGCTCCTCGATCTGCGCCTCGTACTCACGGGGGCGCGCCGGGGCCGTGCGGCCCGGCCGCTGGGGCTGCCTGGGCCCGCCCTTGGCGCCGCCGCGGGCCGCGCCGCCCCGTCCGGCCTTGGGGCCGTCCTTGGTCGCCCCGGGGCCCACGTCGTAGCGGCGCTCCTCCGGGCGCGGCTTCTTCGGACGGCCGCTGCCCTGCTTGTCGTCGCGGTTGTTGCCGGCGCCGCGGAAGTTGCCGCGACCACCACCACTCCCGCCGCGGCCGCCGCTGTTGCCACCACGGCTCCCGCCGTTGTTTCCGCTGCTGTTCCTGCCGCTGCTGCTTCGCATCAAAGTTCCGTCTGGTCGTCTTCGTCGTGGGTCCCCGGGCTCACCGGGCGGCCCGGCGCGTCGTCGTCGGGCGCGTCCGGGTCGAACGACGGTACGCCCTCCTGGGTCTCGGCCTCGATCGCCTCCGCCTCCGGGAGGAAGGGCGCGAGCTCCGGGAGCTCGTCCAGACCGCGCAGGCCCATCCGCTCCAGGAAGTAGTTCGTCGTCCTGTACAGGATCGCACCTGTTTCGGGTTCCGTGCCCGCCTCCTCTATCAGACCGCGCTGCAGGAGGGTGCGCATGACGCCGTCGCAGTTCACTCCGCGCACGGCCGAGACGCGGCTGCGGCTGACCGGCTGGCGGTAGGCGACGACGGCCAGGGTCTCCAGCGCGGCCTGGGTGAGCCGGGCCTGCTGGCCGTCCAGGACGAAGCGCTCGACGGCGGGCGCGTAGGCGGCCCGGGTGTAGAACCGCCAGCCGTTCGCGACGAACCGCAGCTCGAAGCCGCGGCCCTGGACGGTGTACTCGTCGGCCAGCTCGCGCAGCGCGTCGGCGATCTGGCGCCGGGGCCGCTCCAGGATCTTCGCCAGGTGCTCCTCGGTCGCGGGTTCGTCCACGACCATGAGCACGGCCTCCAGGGCGGGCTTCAGGTCGAGGCCGGTCACGTCGCGCAGCCCGGCCGGGGTCTCGCCGGCTTGTCGGCTCACGGGGTCCTCTCCTCCTTCGGCGGCTCGGGCGGCCGGTCGAACTCGTCGGTGACGGTCGGCGCCTCGTCCCCGTCCCCGCCGGTCCACCGCACGAGCAGGTCCCCGAGCGCGGTCTCCTGCTCCAGCGCCACGGCCTTCTCGCGGTACAGCTCCAGCAGGGCGAGGAACCGCGCGACGACGGTGAGGGTGTCGTCGGTGTCCGCCACGAGGGTGCGGAAACTGGCTTCGCCCAGCTCCCGGAGCCGCGCGACCACGATCCCCGCCTGCTCCTGGACGCTGACCAGCGGGGCGTGGATGTGGTCGACGTACACCTGCGGCTTGGGCTTCGGCTGCATCGCCTTCACGGCGAGCCGGGCGAACCCTGCCGCCCCGATGCTGATGACGACCTCGGGCAGCAGCTCGGCGTGCTCCGGCTCCAGCCCGACGGTCCGGGGGTAGCGCCGGGCCTCGTCGTCCAGGCGATCGTTGAAGATGTCGGCGACCTGCTTGTACGCGCGGTACTGCAGCAGCCGCGCGAACAGCAGGTCCCGGGCCTCCAGCAGCGCCAGGTCGGCCTCGTCCTCCACCTCGGCGGCGGGCAGCAGCCGGGCGGCCTTCAGATCGAGCAGCGTGGCGGCGACGACCAGGAACTCGGTCGTCTCGTCCAGGTCCCAGTCCGGCCCGAGGGCCCGGATGTACGCCATGAACTCGTCGGTCACCTTCGACAGCGCGACCTCGGTGACGTCCAGCTTGTGCCGGGAGATCAGCTGCAGCAGCAGATCGAAAGGGCCCTCGAAGTTGGCGAGCCGGACCTTGAAGACCGTGCCGTCGGCGTCTTCCCCCGCGGCCTCGGGGCGCCCGGGCCCCGGACGCCCGGCGCCCCGGGCGGACGCGTCCTCCGCCGCCCTGGAAGCCGGGAGGGAAGCCGACGGGGAAGCCGGGAGAGAAACCGTCGGTGAAACGGCCGCACCGCCCGTTTCCGGAGCCGTCGGCGAAACGGCCGCACCGCCCCGTCCCGGAGCCGTCGGCCCGGCCGAGCGCTCCTGACGGTCCCGGACAGCCACCGCCCCCGGCCCGGCCGGTTCCCGCGGCGGCACCGGTGGCGGCACCGCTGTGGACGGCACACCGGCACCTGCGGCCCCGTCGGACGTCCTGTCCGGCCCGGTGATGGCGACGTGCGTCCCGCCGGGTCCGGCCGGGTCCGGCGCGGCGGCGGCCGGAGCCTCGGGGTCCGGCTCCGCCGCCGGCTGCTCGGCGGGCGCCGCGGCAGGCCCCGCCGGCTCGGCCTGCACAACCCCCGGCCCCCTCCCCAGCGCACGCCGGCGGCCGGCCGGGCCGCCGGGTGGTGGAGGGGGAGCGTTCGAGGTCATGGCCCCCGCAGGCTACCGCTACCGCCCGCGCAGTCGTCGTACGAGGATGCTGGCGTCCCCGCGGGTCTCCAGGTCGGCGAGGACCACGGCGACGGCCTCGCGGACGATGCGCCCGCGGTCGACGGCCAGGCCGTGCTCACCGCGCAGCACGAGACGGGCGTGCTCCAGGTCCATGAGCTCCTCGGCCGACACGTACACCGTGATCTTCTCGTCGTGCCGCTCACGGCCACTGGGGCGGCGCGCAGCGGCCCGCCCGCGCTTGCGGGGCGCCGCCGCGGCGGCGGCAGAACCTTCCTGCGCCGCCGTCCGGCGGCCGGAGCGGCTGCGGGACTCCCCGGCCTCGGCCGGATCCGCGTCCGCCGCGACATGCTCCGCGCCCTCGCCGTCGCCGCCCTGCGCGGGCACCGACTGCGGTGCGTCCTCCGCTGCCGCCGCCGCGTCGCCCTCGCCCGCCGGGGCGGGCACCCGGGCGTCGCCGTTGGCCTGGCGCCTGGGCGTGGACGGCTGCAGCCCCATCCCCCCTGTCGTACGGAAGAGTTCGTCGGCCCCCGGCAGACTCACTCGGCGTGACACCGGGCGAGCACCTCCCTGGCGAGCTGGCGGTAGGCGGCGGCACCGACGGAGTTGGAGGCGTACGTGGTGATCGGCTCACCGGCGACCGTGGTCTCCGGGAAGCGGACCGTGCGCCCGATGACCGTGTGGTAGACGTGATCGTCGAACGCCTCGACGACACGCGCGAGCACCTCACGGCTGTGCACGGTGCGCGAGTCGTACATCGTGGCGAGGATCCCGTCGAGCTCCAGGTCGGGGTTGAGCCGCTCCTGGACCTTCTCGATGGTCTCGGTCAGCAGCGCCACACCGCGCAGCGCGAAGAACTCGCACTCCAGCGGCACGATCACCTTGTGCGCGGCCGTCAGGGCGTTGACCGTGAGCAGGCCGAGCGAGGGCTGGCAGTCGATGACGATGAAGTCGTAGTCGTCCAGCAGCGGCTTCAGGGCGCGCTGCAGCGTCGACTCGCGGGCGACCTCGGAGACGAGCTGGACCTCGGCCGCCGACAGGTCGATGTTGCTGGGCAGCAGGTCCATGTTGGGGACCGCCGTCTTCAGCAGCACCTCGTCGGCCGCCATCCCCCGCTCCATGAGCAGGTTGTAGACGGTGAGGTCGAGCTCCATCGGGTTGACGCCGAGTCCGACCGACAGCGCGCCCTGCGGGTCGAAGTCCACGAGCAGGACCCGGCGTCCGTACTCCGCGAGCGCGGCACCCAGGTTGATGGTCGACGTGGTCTTGCCGACGCCGCCCTTCTGGTTGCACATCGCGATGATCTTCGCGGGTCCGTGGTCGGTCAGCGGGCCCGGGATCGGGAAGTACGGCAGCGGGCGCCCGGTCGGGCCGATGCGCTCCCGGCGCTGTCGGGCCGCGTCGGGCGCGAGAGTGGCCGCGTACTCGGGATCCGGCTCGTACTCCGCGTCGGGGTCGTAGAAGTGCCCCTCGGGCAGTTCGTCGTAGTCGGCGAAGTGGTTGTGGGGCGCGCCACTTCCGTCGCCGGCCATGGCGTTCACGTGATGGCCATCCATCTTCTGGTGTGCTGTGTGAGTCGCCTGCTGACTCTGGTGGGCTGCGAAGGTGCGCACAGCGACGGAGCCGACAGCCTCGAACCCCGCGGGCCCCTGGCCCCGTGCAGGCATTCCTGGTTGACCACCCCCGGGAGAAAATGTCGACTCATTCACAAGTCGTCTTACCTCCTTGGTGACCAGGAAACTTCTAGACAGGTCAGCGTGGCACCATGCCGACGGTTGGCGACTCTATGGCGTGTCGGGCGTCCGCAGCAACACAATCCGCCGGACCCGGCCCGATGTGTCGGCAATGAAACATCCCGCTGTCAAGGGCGTACGGCCGTCGCACGGCAGGTTTCACCGGTGTGCGAATCGGTTGAAGGGTTACGTTCGAGGCGAGTTGCCCGAGAATCGCGAAGTGACCATACACACATCCGGCCGGACCTTGTCGGGCAAGGTCCGGCCTGATGCGCGGCGTTGACGACACGTGTTGACGTATCGCCTTTGCCGGTCGATGACTTAGCCGACTTACCGGCCGTCGCGTGCGGGTGGAGGGCTCGACCGAGGGGTCAGCCGAGCAGCGAGGACAGCTCCACGTGCTCCACGCCGTGCGCCTCGGCGACCTCGCGGTAAACGACCTTGCCGTCGTGCGTGTTGAGGCCCTTGGCCAGCGCCG
Organism: Streptomyces sp. NPDC085931; assembly: GCF_044540565.1. Classification (NCBI taxonomy): domain Bacteria; kingdom Bacillati; phylum Actinomycetota; class Actinomycetes; order Kitasatosporales; family Streptomycetaceae; genus Streptomyces; species Streptomyces sp. NPDC085931. The sequence continues at coordinate 24,252 of NZ_JBITSK010000008.1, read as the reverse complement.
GGTCGCGGCGCAGCGCGTCCACCCAGCCGTGGTTGGCCAGTTCCACGATGTAGGGCAGCGTGGCGTTGGTCAGTGCGTAGGTGGAGGTGTTGGGCACCGCGCCGGGCATGTTGGCGACGCAGTAGAAGACCGACTCGTGGACCTGGAAGGTCGGCTCGGCGTGGGTGGTCGGGCGGGAGTCCTCGAAGCAGCCGCCCTGGTCGATCGCGATGTCGACAAGGACACTTCCGGGCTTCATCCGCGAGACCAGCTCGTTGGTGACCAGCTTCGGGGCCTTGGCGCCGGGGATGAGCACCGCGCCGATGACGAGGTCGGCCTCCAGGCAGGCCTTCTCCAGCTCGAAGGCGTTGGAGACGACGGTCTGGATCTTCGTGCCGAAGATCTTGTCGGCCTCGCGGAGCTTGTTGATGTCCTTGTCGAGCAGGGTCACGTGGAAGCCCATGCCGATGGCGATCTGCGCGGCGTTCCAGCCGGAGACGCCGCCGCCGATGACCACGGCGCGGCCGGCGAGCACGCCGGGGACACCGCCGGGCAGCACCCCGCGGCCGCCGTTGGCGCGCATCAGGTGGTAGGCGCCGACCTGCGGGGCCAGCCGGCCCGCGACCTCGGACATCGGGGCGAGCAGCGGCAGCGCGCGGCTGGGCAGCTCGACGGTCTCGTAGGCGATGGCCGTGGTGCCGGACTCCAGCAGGGCGTCCGTGCACTCCTTGGAGGCGGCCAGGTGCAGGTAGGTGAAGAGCGTCTGGTCCTTGCGGAGGCGGTGGTACTCCTCGGCGATGGGCTCCTTGACCTTCAGCAGCAGGTCGGCGGTGGCCCACACCTCGTCGGCGGTGTCGAGGATCCGGGCGCCGGCGGCGACGTACTCCTCGTTCGTGATCGAGGAGCCGACACCGGCGTCGCGCTCGACGACGACCTGGTGGCCGTGGCGCACCAGCTCGTGCACGCCGGCGGGGGTGATGGCCACCCGGAACTCGTTGTTCTTGACCTCGCGGGGGATGCCGACCTTCACGTCGATCACGGTCCTTGGCTCAGAGGGTATGGGGGAGTATTTCTTACACATACCCGGGCACGCACGGGCACACCGGGAGAGACCGCAGGAGAACGTGCGGCAGAGCCAGTCTAATGAAGGTGTTCCCGCTGTCTAGCCTTCCATTGCATCAATCTTCAGCGGATGCGGTACGGATTTCGCAGGCGTCGGGTGCGGTTTGCAGGTCTTCATCGCCGAGGATCCGCTCGGCGGCGCCCCGGTGCAGCCCGGCCGAGGCGGGGTCACCGAGGCGGTCGAGAGTGTCGGCCACCCGCAGGTGCAGCGCGGCCTGCAGCCGGGTGTCCTCCGCGCGCCGGGCCCACTCCACGGCCTCCCGGCAGGTGCGCAGCGCCTCCTCGGGACGGCCCGCGTACTCCTGGACCCGGGCCAGCTCGCTCAACGCCCGCGCCTGGGCGGCCACGTCCCCGTTCTTGCGGTGCCCGGCGATCGCCGAGCGCCAGTTGCGCAGGGCCTCGCCGTAACGGCCCGCGAAGGTGTGGGCGGCGGCGATGCGCCCGTACAGCCGGGCGGCGTCCGCCCGCTCGCCCCGGGCCAGCCGCTCGGTCAGGGCCCGCCCGAACCAGTCGGCGGCCCGGTCGAAGTCGCCGAGCTCCAGGTGTGCGCCCCCTACGGATTCCATCGCGCGGCCGGTCGCGTAGGTGTCGTTCACCTCGCGTCCGGCGTCCAGCGCGGCCCGGTAGCGCGCCAGGGCCTCGGCGGTGCGGCCGGTGCGGGCGTCGAGGTCGCCGAGGTTCAGCAGGGCGGCGGCCCGCTCCCGGGGCAGGTCGCGGCGCTCGGCGATGTCCAGGACCAGGCGGTGCACGACGTAGAGGTCGGGGGCGGCCGCCCGGGTCCCGACGTGCGCCACCATGGCCCGGACCAGCTGGGACATCAGCCGCCGGGCCAGGGTGTCCAGCTCCCCGTCGGCGACCGCGAGCCGGGCCGCGGCGAGCAGCGCGGGCCGGGTCAGGCGCAGCCACTCGGCGGCCGCCCGCGGGGTGGGGAAGCGCAGCGCCCGCGGCATGTCGAGGAGCTTCTGGCGCGCCTGGGCGTTGTCGGTCTCGGTGATCGCCCGGCAGGCCTGGAGCAGCCGCACGGTCCGCTCCAGCATGCGGGCACGGGCCAGCTGGAGCTCGGCCGGGCGCTCGTGGTGCCGGGCGAGGAGGCGGAGCTGGCCGTGCAGGCAGCCGGGCACCTCGTACTGCGGCAGCGGCGAGTCCACCGCGTGCAGGAAACCGAGCGCGACGAGGTCGTCGAGGGTGGTGCGGGCGGTGCCGACGGAGCAGCCGGCGAGCGCGGAGGCGACCTGCGGGTCGACCGATCCGGCCGGGGCGAGGGCGAGCAGGCGCAGCATCCGGGCGGCGGTGGCGGGCAGGGCGGCGTAGGCGAGCCGGAAGACCCGGGTGAGGGCGGTTCCCTCGGGCTCCTCGGCGCGCAGCTGCTTGGCCAGGTCGGAGACGGCCGCCTGGGGCCGGGCCGCGAGCCAGCCGCCCGCCAGCATCAGCGCGGCGGGCTGTCCCTGGCACTCCTCGGCGAGGCCCTCGGCGGCCCGGGGGTCGACGGTGATGCGGACGGAGCCGGTGTGCCGGGAGAGCAGTTCCACCCCGGACTTGGCGTCCAGGCCGCCCAGGGTGCAGGGGCGCACGTCCGAGATGCCGGTGAGCGGGCCCTGGGAGACCGCGACGACCAGGCAGTCCGGCGAGTCGGGCAGCAGCGCGTCGACCTGCTCGGCGTCGGCGGCGTCGTCCAGCAGGAGCAGGACGCGCCGGTCGGCCAGGGCGGTGCGCAGGGCGTCGGTGAGGTCGTCCTCGCAGGCCCCGGCCGGGGCCTGCTCGTCCAGGGCGGCGAGCAGGTCGCGGGCGGCGCGCTCGACGGGTACCGGGGTGCCGTCGGGGTCGGTGAGGCGGGCGCGCAGCACGCCGTCCGGGTAGCCGTCGGCGACCTGCCGGGCGAGTTCCCCGGCGAGGGCGGTGCGGCCCGAGCCGGGGCGGCCGGCGATGAGCAGCACGCGCGCCCGGGGGGCCTTGCGGCCCGCGAGGGTGTCCAGTCCGGCGCGCTCGATGTCGGCGCGCAGTTCCTTCAACTCCCGTGTGCGGCCCAGGAACTGGTGCTTCGCGGCGGCGCGCCCGGTCAGCCGCACGTCGTCTGTCTCCACGACCTGATCCGTCACGGGCCACACTCCCGTCCCACCGCACCTGCGAGCCCGCCGGGACTCCGGTTCGGGCGTGCTCAGAGCCTAGTTCACGCTCTGCAACGTTCCGGGCGGAGCGCGGTGGCACGGCGGGCGCTTCCCCCGATCGGATCAGCAGATCGTAGGACCGGTCGCGTCGTGGGCGCCTCGGCAGGGGCGCGGGGAACCGCGCGTCCCGGCCACGCCGGCGCACCCGGCCGGCGGCCCGCCCGGCCCGTCGCGGCCCTCCCGGCGGAACGCTACGCCTCGAACGGACGCGCGGGCCACGGCGCCTGCGCCGGGCGCAGCGCGTCCAGGCCGTCGCCGGCCCGCGCGGCGACCAGCGACAGGACGCCCACCACCAGGCAGTTGTTGTGGAGGTCGCCGGCCAGCACGCCCCGGACCAGCTCCTCGACCGGCACCCGGTCGAGCTCCATGTCGGCCTCCTCCTCCGCGACCGCGAAGCGCTCGCCCTCGGCCTCGGACAGATCGCGCGCGAGGAAGATCCGCACGGCCTCGTCGCAGCCGCCGGGGGTGGTGTAGACGTCGGTCAGCACCCGCCAGTCCTCGGCCTTGACGTGCGCCTCCTCGTACAGCTCGCGCTGCGCGGCGTGCAGCGGGTTCTCGCCGGGGACGTCGAGCAGTCCGGCCGGGATCTCCCACAGCTTGTGGCGCACGGGGTGGCGGTACTGGCGCAGGACCAGGACGCGGTCGGCCTCGTCGAGGGCGAGGACGGCGACGGAGCCGGGGTGGACCTGGTAGTCGCGGCCGACCACGGTGCCGTCGGGCATGACCACCTCGTCGGTCCGGACGGAGGTCTTGTTGCCCACGAAGGGCGTGTCCGTCGCCCGGATCTCCCACTCCTCCGGGGTGTCCTTGATCGTCATGCCTGTCCTTCCACGTACCCAACACGACCTGCGGAAACGAAACCGGGGTGCACACCCTTTGAAGGGATGCACCCCGGCCACCGTACAACTGGTGTGTTACTTCGAAGTCTTCCGCTCGACCGCGGCCTTGACGAGCCCGGCGAACAGCGGGTGCGGGCGCGTCGGGCGCGAGCGCAGCTCCGGGTGGGCCTGCGTGGCGACCAGGTAGGGGTGGACGTCGCGCGGGTACTCGACGTACTCGACGAGCTTGCCGTCCGGCGAGGTGCCGGAGAACAGGATGCCCGCCCTCTTCTCCAGCTCGGCGCGGTAGGCGTTGTTCACCTCGTAGCGGTGCCGGTGGCGCTCCTCGACGTACTCCTTGCCGTCGTACACCTCGCGCACGATCGAACCCTCGGCCAGCTTGGCCGGGTACATGCCGAGCCGCATCGTGCCGCCCATGTCGCCCTCACCGGCGACGATGTCCATCTGCTCGGCCATGGTGGAGATGACCGGGTGGCTGGTGGCGGGGTCGAACTCGGTGGAGTTGGCGTCGGAGATGTCGGCCAGGTTCCGCGCGGCCTCGATCACGATGCACTGCAGGCCCAGGCAGAGGCCGAGCAGCGGCACCTTGTTCTCGCGGGCGTAGCGGATGGCGCCGACCTTGCCGTTCACCCCGCGCTCGCCGAAGCCGCCGGGGATGCAGATGCCGTCGACGTCGCCGAGCTGGGCCGCGGCGCCGGCCGGGGTCTTGCAGTCGTCGGAGGTGACCCACTTGATCTTCACGCGCGCCCGGTTGGCGAAGCCGCCGGCGCGCAGCGCCTCGGTCACCGACAGGTAGGCGTCGGGCAGGTCGATGTACTTGCCGACCAGGGCGAGGGTGATCTCGTGGTCGGGGTTGTGGACGCGGTCGAGCAGGTCGTCCCAGGTCGTCCAGTCCACGTCGCGGAACGGCAGGTCCAGCTTGCGGACGACGTAGGCGTCCAGGCCCTCGCCGTGCACGGTCTTGGGGATGTCGTAGATCGAGCGGGCGTCGGGGCAGGCGACGACGGCGGCCTCGTCGACGTCGCACATCAGCGAGATCTTCCGCTTGATCGCGGTGGGCACCTCGCGGTCGCAGCGCAGCACGATCGCGTCCGGCTGGATACCGATGTTGCGCAGGGCCGCGACCGAGTGCTGGGTGGGCTTCGTCTTCAGCTCACCCGAGGGGCCGATGTACGGCAGGAGCGAGATGTGGACGACGAAGACGTTGTCACGGCCGACCTCGTGCCGGACCTGGCGGACGGTCTCCAGGAACGGCAGCGACTCGATGTCGCCGACCGTGCCGCCGACCTCGGTGATCACGACGTCGACCTCGTCGGTCGCCATGCGGCGGATGCGGTGCTTGATCTCGTTGGTGATGTGCGGGATGACCTGCACGGTGTCGCCCAGGTACTCGCCGCGCCGCTCCTTGGCGATCACCGTGTTGTACACCTGGCCGGTGGTCACGTTGGCGGAGCCGTCGAGGTCGCGGTCGAGGAAGCGCTCGTAGTGGCCGATGTCCAGGTCGGTCTCGGCGCCGTCGTTGGTGACGAACACCTCACCGTGCTGGAAGGGGTTCATCGTGCCGGGGTCGACGTTGAGGTACGGGTCGAGCTTCTGCATCACGACGCGCAGGCCCCGGGCCTTGAGCAGCATGCCGAGGCTGGAGGCCGTGAGGCCCTTGCCGAGCGAGGAGGCGACACCCCCGGTGACGAAGATGTGCTTGGTCGTCGTGGAATTGGGCATGGCCAAGAGGGGGCTCCCGTGGTCGCGATCTGGAGGTGCGGTTCGGGGGTCAGACGCCCACCGGTCCACGGGCTACCAGCGTATCAGCGCCGCGAGGTGATGGCTTCCGGCCACGCTCCGCGCACATTCCGACACGGGGCGATCATCCTCACCCGCCTCTCACCCGCTGCTCACTCGTTCGGCGTACCCGCCTTGTCGCGACGGGCACCCGGAACATCCGCGTGCGTCGTATCCTGCTCGGACACTCGCTGCCGAGCCCGTCCGGCCCAACGGCACCACCCCCCGCCCGTAAGCACCGGAACAACGTGAGCTCGTCAGTTCGTTGAGCGACAATTGGCGCTTTGCGTCACGGCCGAGTGAACTGTTTTGCTTCATCGCTCAACGACGCATTGCAAGACCTGCTGAAACCCCCCTTGACCGCACTAGCGACAGCCCCCTTGCGGGGTGACGTGGCCGTTCGACTGGAGTTGCACGTGGCCGGGCGCATCGAAGACTACGCACTCATCGGAGACATGCAGACCGCTGCCCTGGTCTGCCGGGACGGGACAGTCGACTGGCTGTGCCTGCCCCGCTTCGACTCGCACGCCATCTTCGCCGGCCTGCTGGGCACCGAGGAGCACGGCTTCTGGCGGCTCGGCCCCGCGCACGCCTCCGACCAGGAGCCGCCCACCGCGGCCCGGCGCAGCTACCGCGGCGACTCGCTCATCCTGGAGTCCGAGTGGGACACCCAGCGGGGCACGGTCCGGGTGACGGACTTCATGCCGCCGCGCGACGGCGCCCCGCAGCTGATCCGGATCGTCGAGGGCGTCTCCGGCCGGGTGCCGATGCGCTCGGCGCTGCGCATGCGGTTCTCCTACGGGCGGGTGGTGCCGTGGGTGCACAAGCACGAGGGGCGCACGGTGGCCGTCGCGGGCCCCGACTCCGTGTGGTTCGACACATCCGTCGAGACGTACGGCAAGTCGCTGACGACCTACTCGGACTTCACGGTCGCGCCGGGCGAGCGGATCGCGTTCACGATCTCCTGGGAGCCCTCGCACAAGCAGCCGCCGCCGCTGCCCGAGCCGGAGCAGTCGCTGGAGGCGACGGAGGACTTCTGGCGCGAGTGGGTCGACCACTGTACGTACCACGGCCCCTACCGCGAGGCCGTGGTCCGCTCCCTGATCACGCTGAAGGCGCTGACGTACGCCCCGACCGGCGGGATCGTCGCCGCGCCGACCACCTCCCTGCCGGAGGACATCGGCGGCGTGCGCAACTGGGACTACCGCTACACCTGGCTGCGCGACGCGGCCATCACCCTGTCCTCGCTGCTGCGCACCGGCTACCGCGAGGAGGCCCGCGCCTGGCGCGAGTGGCTGCTGCGCGCGGTGGCGGGCGACCCGGAGAACCTGCAGATCATGTACGGCATCGCCGGTGAGCGCGAACTCGGCGAGGCGGAGCTGGACTGGCTGCCGGGCTATGAGAACTCCGCCCCGGTGAGGGTCGGCAACGGCGCCGCGCACCAGCTCCAGCTGGACGTGTACGGCGAGGTCACCGAGGCCCTGCACCTGGCCCACATGACCGGCCTCGCGCGCAACGACTACGCCTCGCTGCTGCAGCTGAAGCTCATCCGCTACCTGGAGGACCACTGGCAGGAGCCGGACGAGGGCATCTGGGAGGTGCGCGGCCCGCGCCGCCACTTCGTGCACTCCAAGGTGATGGCCTGGGTCGCCGTCGACCGCACGATCAAGCTGATCGAGTCCGGCGACGCCGACGGCCCGCTGGAGCGCTGGAGGGAGCTGCGCGACGACATCCACCGGGACGTGTGCGAGCGCGGCTACGACAAGGAGCGCAACACCTTCACGCAGTCCTACGGCTCGAAGGAGCTGGACGCGTCGCTGCTGCTGATCCCGCAGGTGGGCTTCCTGCCGCCGGACGACAAGCGGGTCATCGGCACCATCGAGGCGATCCAGCGGGAGCTGTCCACGCCGGACGGCTTCATCCTGCGCTACCCGACCTCCGGCGGCGACGAGGGCGTGGACGGCCTGCCCGGCGACGAGGGCGCGTTCCTCGCCTGCTCTTTCTGGATGGCCGACGACCTGGCGATGATCGGCCGTGTGGACGAGGCGCGCAGGCTGTTCGAGAAGCTGCTGTCCCTGCGCAACGACCTCGGGCTGCTGGCCGAGGAGTGGGACCCGCGGCTGCAGCGCCAGGTGGGCAACTTCCCGCAGGCCTTCAGCCACGTGCCGCTCATCGACACGGCGCTGCGGCTGACGGCCTCGGGCGCGTACGGCGGCTGACCGGGGCCCTGGGGAGCCTCACTCCGGCTTGAGGGCCGTCAGGGTGCGCTCCCCGGCCGGGTCGCCCGCCGTGGCCGGGACGAGGGCTATCTCGTCCAGGCCGGCCTCGGCGTAGGCGTCGACGCGGGCGCGGACGGTGGCGGCGTCGCCGACGAGGGCGACCGTGCCCGCCGCCTCGGGCGGCAGGGCCCGCAGCAGGGTGTCCCGGTCGGCTCCCTTGACGGCCAGTTCGACGACCTCGGCGAACCCGGCGTCGACGAACATGTCGCTGTAGCCCGGTACGGGCAGGTAGCCGACGACGCCGCGCAGGATCTGGGTGAGCGACTCCGGCTCCGGGTCGACGGCGGCGGGCAGCCAGGCGGCCAGCCGCGGCGGGGTGCGCCCCGCCTTCTCGGCGGCCGCCAGCATCCGCGCCCGCAGCATCCGCACCTGCCCCGGCGAGACGAGGTCGAGGAGCATCCGGTCGGCGTGCCCGACGGCCGCGGCGACCGCGCGCTCACCGAACGCGGCGACGGTGAGCGTCCCGCCGGGCGGCGGCAGCCGGCGCCGGAAGCCGCTGCCGGGCACGACCGGCTCGCCCGGCACGCTCTCCATCAGCGCCCGCACGGCCGCGGCCGACTCCTCCAGGGTCGCGGCGGGCCGGGTGCGCGGCCGGCCGTGCACACCCTCGACGACCCGCTTGCTGGAGGTGCCGAGGGCGACGCCGACGGGCCGGCCGGTGAGGGCCGCGGTGGAGGCGGCGCCCCGGACGACGGTCAGCGGATCGCGCACGTTCACCGGCACGGGCCCGGCCGTCAGCGCGACCCGCTCGGTGGCCGCGCCGATCGCCGTCGCCAGCACGAACGCGTCCCAGGTCGGCCCCTCGCCCGCCCACACCTCCCGGTATCCGAGCCGGTCGGCGAGCACCGCGACCCGCAACGGCTCCTCGACCGGACTGTCGTCCTCCCGCCCCACCGCCACCACGCTCATGTCCATGACGGCGCCCGTACCCGGCCGGCCGGGCCGTAATCCGCGCGGCGTCCGCCGCGCGCCCGGCGCGGTGTGATCGTCCCGGTGCCCGTCCGGAGATGTCCGAGGGGCAGCCGTCCGGGTAGCGTCCGGCCCATGGAGAGCGGGACGGACAGCGGCTACGGCACCCAGGGCGCCGGGATCACCGTGCAGCGGGCGCTGGAGCTGCCGGGGCTGCGCAGCGGACTGCCCGAGGTGCTGGCGGGCGCCGACCGGCTCGGGCGGACGGTGCGCTGGGTGCACGCCGGCGAGGTGCCGCACATCGCCTCCCTGCTCAAGGGCGGCGAACTGCTGCTGACCACGGGCTACGGTCTCGGCACCCGCCCGGCCGAGCAGCGGGCGTTCGTGCGCACCCTGGCCGAGCGCGGCATCGCGGCCCTGGTGGTGGAGCTCGGCCCGCGCTTCACCCGGCTGCCCGCGGCCCTGGTCGACACCGCGCGCTCGGCCGGGCTGCCGCTGGTGCAGCTGCACCGCGAGGTGCCGTTCGTCACCGTGACGGAGGAGGTCCACACCGAGATCGTCAACGGCCACTACGCGCTGCTCCAGCGGGCCGAGGAGGTGCACCGCCGCTGCACGCGGGCCGTGCTCAGCGGCGGCGGGGTGCCCCAGGTGCTCGGCATCCTGGCCGACTTCGCCGCCAACCCGGTCTTCCTGGAGACGGCGGAGGGGCAGTTGCTGTACGCCGCCGGGGCCGGCCCCGAGGGCGCGGACCCGCTCCAGGTGTGGGAGGGGCTGCGCGGCCAGCACAGGGACGAACCGCCGCTGGCCGGCTCGCTGTTCGTGGACGTGCCGGGCGGCGGTCCCGGCAGCGGGGGCGTCCGGGCCCGGCTGGTGCTGCTTCCGGTCCGGTCACCCCTGGCGCCGGTGCACCGGATGGCCGCCGAGCGGGCCGCGGGCATCCTGGCCGTGGTGCTGATGCAGGCGCGGCAGGAGGAGGAGCTGGCCGCGCGCGGGCGGGGCGACTTCCTCACGGACCTCGCCGAGGGCCGGGTCACCGCCGAGGACGCCCCGGCACAGGCCCGGGTCCTGGGCTTCCGGCCGGGCGAGGGGCCGCTGCTGCCGGTCGTCATGCGGCTCGGCGACGCGCTCTCCCCGGGGGGCGGCTGGGCGGTACTGGCCCGGGCCGTCTCGGAGGAACTGGCGGCGGTGGGCATGCCGGTGCTGCTCGGGGTGCGGCCGGTGGAGGGGCGGGTGCTGGTGCTGCTCGGGCTGCGCGCGGAGGCGGAGCGGGCGGCGGTGGCCGACCGGGTGGCGGCGGCGCTGCGGGCCGGGGTGGGCCGGGCCGGGATGCTGCGGCCGGGCGGACAGCCGCCCGTGGTGGTCGTCGGAGTGGCGGGCGGCTGGACGGCGGCGGCTTCGGGCCTGCGGCACGCCGCCGAGACGGCCACGGCCGCCCAGGGGCTGCCGGACCGGCCCTGGTTCGACGCCCGCCGCCTGGACATCGACCTGCTGCTGTGGCGGCTGCGCGACGATCCGGACCTGGCGGCCTTCGTCGACCGGGCCCTCGGGCCGCTGCTGGAGCACGACCGCCGCTCCCGGCCGCCGCTGCTGCCCACCCTGACGACCTACCTCGCCCACGCGGGCCGCAAGGCGGAGACGGCCCGGGAGCTGCACCTGAACCGGCAGACGCTCTACAACCGGCTGGCGCGCATCGGGGAGTTGCTGGGCACGGACCTCGACGATCCGCAGACGGTACTGGCCCTGAGCCTGGCCCTGCGGGCCCGGCGCCACGTGCCCCAGGCCCTCTAGTCCAGGCTAGGCCAGGGGCAGGGGCCGGGTCAGTTCGTCGTAGACGCTGAGCACCTGGGCAACGGTCTCGTCCTCGGTCGGCCAGGTCGCCGCCTGCCGGGCGCCCTTCTCCCGCAGCCGGTCCCGGCGCCCGGGGTCGCCGAGCAGGTCCACGACGGACGCGGCGAGGGCCTGGGCGTCCCCTGCCGGGACGAGTGCGGCCGCGTCGCCGACGAGTTCGGGGATGCCGCCGACGTCGGTGGCGACGAGCGGCACACCGGCGTGGAGGGCCTCCTGGGCGAGCACCGAGCGGGCCTCCCAGCGGCTCGGCAGCAGGGCGAGGTCGGCGGCGGCGAGCAGGTCGCCGATGTCGTCACGGCGCCCGATGAGCCGGACCGGAAGTCCCTCGTCCTCGATGCGCCCCTGGAGTTCGCCGCGCAGTGGCCCCTCCCCCGCGATCACGACCAGGGGCAGGGGATCCAGGCGGCGCCACACGCGCGCGGCGTCCAGCAGCACGTCGTAGCCGCGGTGCCGCTCCAGGGAGCCGACGGCCATGAGCAACGGCCGTCCGGTCGCGCCGAGTTCGGCCCGCACCTTGGGCCGCAGCAGGTCGGGGTCCTCGGGCTCGGCGGGCCCGCGGGGGCCGGGCAGCGCCACGGCGGCCAGCCGTGCGTCCCGGGCGCCCGTCAGCCGGGCCCGGTCCACGAGCGCCGAGGTCGTGCCCAGCACCACCGTGGCCGCCTTGACGACCCGGCGTTCCAGCACGCGCAGCAGATGGGCCCGCGCCCCGTCGACGTGCGCCCGGTCGTGCCACGTGACCACCAGTGGGGTCCGCACGCGCCGCCCGCTGAGCGCGAGCACCGTCCGGAAGGAGGCGTGCAGCCCGTGGGCGTGCACCAGGTCGGCGTCGGCGCAGGCCGCCCGCAGCGCCGCCACCGACACGGGGTCACTGCTGCGCGGCACGTGCACGTGGTCGGCCCCGACCCCGCGGAAGTCGTAGGCGCGATCGGCCTCGGAGGGGGCGCACACCGTGACTCTCACGCCCCGGGCGACGAGCCCCGCGGCCAGCGAGCGCACATGCGCACTGCTGGCGGCATTGCCCCCGCCCAGCACCTGCACGGTGCGCAGCGGCGACTGGCCAGGCGGTGAGTGGCTGCTCACGGGCGTCACGTGGCCGGGCTCCTGGTTCGGTCGGGCGGTCACGGCGCGGGTTTCCCACGCGTACTCCGCCAAGGATGCCAGGCCGTACGGGGGTTCCGGGAACGACGGAACCGCGGCGGCGCGACCGCGGGGCGCGGCACCGGGGAAATGCGCCGGGCCGGGTCACCCACACGAGTGAAGTTGGGTAACCCGCCCGGCGCCGTGACGCCCTCTCCTACAGATCCGCCCGCGCCGTCGCCAGCAACTCCTCCGCGTGCGCCCGGGCCGTCTCCGAGTCCTCCTGGCCGGCGAGCATGCGGGACAGCTCCCGGACCCGCTCCTCCCCTTCCAGGACCTTGACGCCGGAGCGGGTCACGGACCCGTCGTTCGTCTTCTCGACCAGCAACTGCCGGTCGGCGAAGGCGGCCACCTGCGGCAGGTGCGTCACGACCACGACCTGCGCGGACTTCGCCAGGCGTGCCAGGCGCCGGCCGATCTCGACCGCCGCCTTGCCGCCGACCCCGGCGTCGACCTCGTCGAACAGGTACGTCGGCACCGGGTCCGTCCCCGCGAAGACGACCTCCACGGCCAGCATCACCCGGGACAGCTCACCGCCGGAGGCGCCCTTGGCGATCGGCCGGGGCGGCGCGCCCGGGTGCGGCGCCAGCAGCAGCTCCACCTCGTCCACACCGGCGGGCCCGTAGGCGACGGGCCGCCCGCCGACCTCGACGCCCTCGGGGTCCTCGGTCTGCCGGATGTCGAAGGACACGCGCGCGTGCGGCATGGCGAGGGAGGCCAGCTCCGCGGTCACGGCGGCGGCGAACCGCTCGGCGGCCTCCGTCCGCGCGTCCGTCAGGGCCTGCGCGAGCCCGCCCAGTTCGGCCCGCAGCGCGTCCCGCTCGGCGGTCAGCTCCCCGATCCGCTCGTCGTCGCCGTCGAGTTCGGTCAGCCGGGTGGCGCCGTTCTCCGCCCAGGCCAGCACGGCGGCGATGTCCTCGCCGTACTTGCGGGTCAGCCCGGTCAGCGCCGCCCGCCGCTCCTCGACGGCGGCCAGCCGCAGCGGATCGGCGTCCAGGTCGTCGGCGTAGCCCGCGAGGTCCCCGGCCGCGTCGCGCAGCAGGATCCCGATCTCGCCGATGCGGTCGGCCAGGGCGGCCAGGGCCGGGTCGTGCGACCGTACGGCGTCCAGGGCCCGCTGGGCGCCCGCGACGAGCGTCCCGGCGTCGACGCCCTCGGGGTCCTCCGGGTTGCCCGCGAGAGCGGCGTGAGCGGCCGCGGCGGCGGACGCCAGCGCCTCGGCGTGCCCGAGCCGCTCGGCCTCCTCGGCCAGCTCCACGTCCTCACCGGGCCGGGGCTCGACGGCGGCGATCTCGTCGAGCCCGTAGCGCAGCAGGTCGGCCTCCTGGGCCCGTTCCCGCGCGCGCGTGGTGATCTCCTCCAGCTCGGCGGAGACGGCCCGCAGCCGCTTGTACGCCTCGGCGTACTTGGCCAGCGGCACGGCGACCGCGTCGCCCGCGTACCGGTCGAGCGCCTGCCGCTGCCGGGACAGCTTGAGCAGCCCCTGCTGGTCGGTCTGCCCGTGCACGGCCACCAGCTCGTCGGCGAGCTCCGCCAGCACGCCCACGGGCACGCTGCGTCCGCCCAGGTGCGCCCGCGAGCGCCCCTCGGCCGAAACGGTACGGCTGATCAGCAGGGCACCGTCGTCGAGCTCGGCCCCGGCCTCCTCGGCGCGCAGCGCGGCCGTGTCGTCCGGGGAGACGGTGATCCGCCCCTCCACGACGGCCTTGCCGGCCCCGATCCGCACGAGCGCCGGGTCGGCCCGGCCGCCCAGCAGCAACCCCAGGCTGGTGACCACCATGGTCTTGCCCGCACCCGTCTCACCGGTGACCGCGGTGAACCCCGGCGACAGCTCGACGACAGCGTCGTCGATCACACCGAGCGACCGTATCCGCATCTCCTCCAACACGGACACGACCTTACGAGGTCCGGGCCGGGGATTGCGACCGGCCCGGCCTTGTCACCCGTTAGTGAGGAGCCCCTCGCCAGCCGGACACGGGCAGCGCGAACTTCGCCACCAGCCGGTCCGTGAACGACGCGTGGTGCAGCCGGGCCAGCCGCACCGGCACGGCCCCCCGCCGCACCTCCACCCTGGCCCCGGCCGGCAGTTCCACCGTCCGCCGCCCGTCGCACCACAGCACACCCGGCGGGATGTGGGGCAGCACCTCCACGGCCAGCACGGAGTCCGGCGAGGTCACCAGGGGCTTCGCGAACAGCGCGTGCGCGGAGATCGGCACCATCAGCAGCGCCTCCACCTCCGGCCACACCACCGGCCCGCCCGCGGAGAAGGCGTACGCGGTCGATCCCGTGGGCGTGGCGCACACGATCCCGTCGCAGCCGAACCCGGTGACCGGCCGTCCGTCGATCTCCAGGACGACCTCCAGCATCCGCTCGGCGGACACCTTCTGCACGGCCGCCTCGTTCAGCGCCCAGTCCGTGTGCACGATGTCGCCGTTCTGGTGCACCACGACGTCGACGGTCATCCGCTCCTCGACCTCGTACGCCTTGGTCACCACCCGGTCGACGACCTTGTCGAGGTCGTCGCGCTCGGCCTCGGCGAGGAAGCCGACCCGCCCGAGGTTGACGCCGAGCATCGGCACCCCCGACGCCCGCGCGAACTCGGCGCCGCGCAGCAGCGTCCCGTCGCCGCCCAGCACGATGAGCAGCTCGCACCCGTCGAGGCACTGCGGGGTCGCCTCCTTGACCAGCACCACCTCGTCCGGCAGCGGCAGGTCGCGGGCCTCGTCCTCCAGGACCCGCACGCCGAGGCCGGAGCGCAGCAGCCCCTTCACGACGAGCTCGGCACTGCGCACGGCCGCGGGCCGGCCGGTGTGGGCGAGCAGGAAAACAGTACGAGCTCGGTTCTCGGTCAACGCGGCCCCTCCGCCACTGCGCGGTCAACGTCGGCCGGGTCCGGTTCCGGTGCCCCGGCCCGCAGCCACAAGAAGTATTCGACATTCCCCGACGGCCCGGGCAGCGGACTGGCGGTCACGCCCTTCACCCCGAGCCCCAGCTCCCAGGCCTTCCGGGCCACCCCCAGGACCGTCTCGGCCCGCAGCTCGGGGCTGCGGACGACTCCCCCGCTGCCGAGCCGCTCCTTGCCCACCTCGAACTGCGGCTTGACCATCATCACCAGGTCGGCGTCCGGCTTCACGCACCGCACCAGGGCGGGCAGGACCAGCCCGAGCGGGATGAAGGAAAGATCCCCCACGACAAGATCCACAGGCTCCCCATCGATCGCTTCAAGCGTCAACTCGCGTACGTTCGTACGGTCCTTGACGGTGACGCGTTCATCGTTCTGCAGGGACCAGGCGAGTTGGCCGTATCCGACGTCCACGGCGACGACGTGCGCGGCGCCCGCCCGCAGCAGGACGTCGGTGAACCCGCCGGTCGACGCGCCGGCGTCCAGCGCCCTGCGGCCCTCGACGGCGAGGCCCTGCGGCACGAACACCTCCAGCGCGCCGGCGAGCTTGTGGCCGCCCCGGGAGACGTAGTCGGGATCGTTCTCGTCGGCCGCGACGACGATCGCGGCGGCGGTCTCCACCTGCGTGGCCGGTTTCGTCGCGACGGTCTTGCCGACGGAGACCCGCCCGGCGGCGATCAGCTGGCCGGCGTGCTCACGCGAGCGCGCGAGCTTGCGGCGGACCAGCTCCGCGTCCAGACGGCGTCGTGCGACTCCTGCCACGTTCGGTTCAGCTCCTCGGTCCAGGCGGCGGCGGGGGCGCCGGAGGTCCCGGGCGTACGTCGAGCGCGGTCAGCGCGTCGCGCAGCCCCCGGTGTACATCCTCGTACACCTCGATGTGCCCGTCCGTGGCGAGGTGGTCGGCGTCGCCGAGCCGGGTCAGGGCGGCGTCCACGCCGGCGTCGCCGGTGGGCGTGCGGGGCACGTTCAGGGGGGCGGGGGCGGCCGGGTCGGGCTCGGGCTCCGCCTGCCGCGCCTCCTGCGGGCAATCCGCCGGGAGGTCCTCCGCGAGGCCCGCCGGGAGGTCCGCGGGGAGGTCCGCGGGGGGAACTGCGTCGTCCATGCCCCGACGCTACCGCGAACCGCTGCGGTACCGTCGGTCGCGATGGCCACGATCGAGGAGTGCCGCAGCGCACTCGACAAGCTCTCGGACAGCATGCAGCGCGCCGAAGGGGACGTCCGCGAGGCCGCGGCTCTGGACCGCTCGGTGAGCTGTCACATCACGGACCTGGACGTCACCTTCGTGGGCCGGATGCGGGGCGGCCGGATCGAGGTGCACGACACGGTGCCCGGACCGCCGCCGGACAAGGCCGGGATCAGACTGGCCATGACCGGCGACGACCTGGTGGCCCTGGTCGACGGTGAGCTGAGCTTCGCCACGGCCTGGGGTTCGGGCCGGGTGAAGCTGCACGCGGGGCTGCGGGACCTGCTCCGCCTCAGGAAACTGCTGTAGCGGCGGCCTTCTCCGTCTCAGGAGGCTTCCGTGGCGGCGATCTTCTCCGCCCCGGTCTCCGCCGTGGCCCGCGGCCCGGCCGCCTCCCGCACCCGTGCCTTGCGCGCCGCCGGCACGACCAGGGGGGTGCCCGTCTCCGGGTCGTCGATGACCTGGCAGCGCAGTCCGAAGACCTCCTCGACCAGCTCGGCCGTGACGATGTCCTTCGGCGCGCCCTCGGCGATGACCGTGCCCTGCCGCAGGGCGATGAGGTGGGTGGCGTAGCGGGCCGCGTGGTTCAGGTCGTGCAGCACGGCGACCAGCGTGCGCCCCTGCTCCTCGTGCAGCTGCGCGCACAGGTCCAGCACGTCGATCTGGTGCTGGATGTCCAGGTACGTCGTCGGCTCGTCGAGCAGCAGCAGCGGGGTCTGCTGGGCCAGCGCCATGGCGATCCACACGCGCTGGCGCTGACCGCCCGAGAGCTCGTCGACGTAACGGTCGGCGAGTTCCGCCACGCCGGTCTGCCGCATGGACTCCTGCACGACCCGCTCGTCCTCGGTGGACCACTGGCGCAGGATGCCCTGGTGCGGGTAGCGGCCGCGGCCGACGAGGTCGGCGACGGTGATGCCGTCGGGCGCGATGGACGACTGGGGCAGCAGGCCGAGGGTGCGGGCGACCTTCTTGGCGGGCAGGGACTGGATGACCTGCCCGTCGAGCAGGACCCGGCCCTCGCTCGGCTTGAGCATCCGCGACAGGGCCCGCAGCAGTGTCGACTTGCCGCAGGCGTTGGGCCCGACGATCACGGTGAAGGAGTGGTCGGGTATCTCCACCGACAACTGCTCGGCGATGACCCGCTGGTCGTAGGCGAGGGTGACGTTCTCGGCGGACAGACGGTTCACGGTGCTCCTTCGGTTGTTCAGCCCGCTGCTGTTGCTGCTCCGGGCGCTCGTGCCCGCTGCGGTGCCGGTACTCATATCCGCCCCGCCTTGCGTTCGGTGACCAGCAGCCACAGCAGGTAGACACCGCCGAGCACGCCGGTGACGACGCCCACGGGCAACTGCTCGGCGCCGAACGCCCGCTGCGAGGCCCAGTCGGCGACGACCAGCAGGGCGGCGCCCATGCACAGGGAGGCCGGCAGGTTCGGCCCGGGCGACCGGGTCAGCCGCCGGGCCAGCTGCGGAGCGGTCAGCGCCACGAAGCTGACGGGACCGGCCGCGGCGGTCGCGGACGCGGTGAGCAGCACCGCGGCGACCATCAGCAGCAGCCGGACGCGCTCCACCCGCACCCCGAGGGCGTACGCCACGTCGTCGCCCATCTCCATCATCCGCAGCCCCCGGCCGTTGACCAGCACGAGCGGCACGAGCACCGCGCACAGGGCGAGCAGCGGCCACACCTGCGCCCAGTCACGGCCGTCGAGGGAGCCGGTCATCCACACCACCGCGCGGGCCGCGTCCACGATGTCCGATTTGGTGAGCAGATAGCCGTTGACCGCGGTGACGATCGCGGAGACGCCGATGCCGACCAGGACCAGCCGGTAGCCGTGCACACCCCGCTTCCAGGCCAGCACGTAGATCGCGAAGCCGGTCAGCAGGCCACCCGCGAGCGCGCCGAGCGCGACCTGGTTGGCGCTGCCGGAGAACAGCACGATCATCGTGAGCGCGCCGGCCGTCGCCCCCTGGCCGAGGCCGAGCACGTCCGGACTGCCCAGCGGATTGCGGGAGATGGACTGGAACAGCGCGCCGCCCAGCCCCAGCGAGGCGCCCACCAGCAGCCCCACCAGGACCCGCGGCAGCCGCAGCTCGTTGACGATGAACTCCTGGCCCGCGGTGCCCTCGCCCACCAGCGTGCGCAGCACGTCGGCGGCCGGGATCGGGAAGTCGCCGGTGCCGATGAGCACCACGCTCGCCGCGAGCGCCACGATCAGCAGCAGGAGCACGACGGCGAAGGCCCGCACGTCCAGGCGTATCGACAGCCCGCCCGGGGTCCGCACGACACGGCTGGTGCTCTTCGCGGTGCCGCCGGCGGCCTTCGCGGTGCCGGCGCTCCTCACGGCATCGCCGGTGGCCTTCGCGGCACGGTTGGTGGTCTTCACAGCTGCGCCGTCCTCCGCCGTCGTACGAGGTAGATGAACACCGGGCCGCCGAGGATCGCGGTGACGATGCCCACCTGGAGTTCCGCGGGCCGGGCCACGATCCGGCCGATCACGTCGGCGCCCAGCAGCAGCACCGGCGACAGGATCGCCGCGTACGGCAGGATCCAGCGCAGGTCGGGCCCGGTGAAGGAGCGCACCACGTGCGGCACCATCAGCCCGACGAACACGATCGGCCCGCACGCGGCGGTCGCCGCCCCGCACAGCACGGTCGCGGCCAGCATCGACAGCGCCCGGGTCCGGTTCAGGTTGGCGCCGAGCGCCTTGGCGGTGTCGTCGCCCATGGCCATGGCGTTGAGCGGCCGGGCCAGGGCCAGCGCGAGGACCATGCCGGTGAGCAGGAACGGCAGGACCTGCTCGATGGTCGAGTCGGTCGCCGCGGAGAGCGAACCGAGCGTCCAGAAGCGCATCTTGCCGAGCGCCGCGTCGTCCATGATCATCACGGCCTGGAGGTAGCCGAAGAGCGCGGCGCTGATCGCCGTGCCGGCGAGGGCCAGCCGCACCGGTGTCGCCCCCCGGCTGCCGCCGAGGAACCAGACCAGCGCCCCGACCGCGGCGGCTCCGAAGAACGCGAACCACACGTAGCCGGTGAGCGAGGTGACGCCCAGGAACGTGATGGCCGTGACGACCGCGGCGGACGCGCCCGCGTTGATGCCGAGCAGTCCGGGATCGGCCAGCGGGTTGCGCGTGAGGGCCTGCAGCACCGCCCCGGCCAGTCCGAGGGCGGCACCGGCGAGCAGCCCGAGCACGGTACGCGACAGCCGCTCCGCGACGACGACGTCGCCGTAGCTCCCCGAGTCCTCGAACAGGCCGTGCCAGACCTGGCCGAGGGAGAGCTCTTTCGCTCCGATCGCGATACTCGCCAGTGCGACGAGCACCAGGATCGCGACGGACAGGAGCAGCCCAAAGGCACGCGCCGCACGTCGGGTTGGGGGCGCGGGGGCGGTCTCCGCGCGCTGTTCGGGGGGACTCTCGACCAACACGCAGTTAGGTTAGCCTATCCTCGCAATCGATCACGAGGCGAGAGCCGGGCCGCCCCTCGCCTCCACGCCCCGCGCTCACATCCCCAGCCGCGCCAGCGCCTTCCCGCTGTCCAGACCGCACTCCCCGTCACCGGCGGCCGACCATGCCGCGGCGCACAGCGCCCGCAGACCGTCCAGCGCGTCACCCTCCCCGTCGAGCTCCAGCCGGTCCGTGCCGGCCTTCGCCGTCCAGCCACCGCACCGGAACGCGCCCTCGCCCGCCTCGCCCGCCTCGACGACGTCCGGCTGGCCGCCCAGCAGCCCGCGCAGGTCGGCGTCCACGTACGTCGGCCGGTGCTGCGGCGGAGCGGCCAGCAGCTGCGCCCCGTCGGTGACGCCGGTCAGGACGAGCAGCGAGTCGACCTCCCCGTTGAACGCGCCCTCGATGTCCGTGTCCAGCCGGTCCCCGACGACCAGCGGCCGCTCCGCCCCCGTCCGCAGGATCGTCTCCCGGTGCATCGGCGGCAGCGGCTTGCCCGCGACCTGCGGCTCGGCGCCCGTGGCGATCCGGACGACCTCCACGGCCGCTCCGTTGCCCGGCGCGATACCGCGTCCGCTGGGGATCGTCAGGTCCGTGTTGGACGCGAACCACGGCACACCCCGGGCGACCGCGTAGGAGGCCTCGGCGAACCGGCCCCAGGGCAGGTCGGGCCCGCCGTACCCCTGCACGACCGCCACCGGATCGTCGTCCGCCGACTCGACCGGCTCCAGCCCCCGCTCCCGCAGCGCGACCCGCAGCCCCTCGCCGCCGATGACCAGCACCCGCGCGCCCCGCGGCACCTGCTCGCTGATCAGCCGCGCGACCGCCTGCGCGGAGGTGATGACGTCCTCCGCGCCCGTCGGTATGCCCAGCTCGGTGAGATGCCCGGCCACCGCGTCCGGGGTGCGCAGCGCGTTGTTGGTCACGTACGCCAGACGCATCCCGCCCTCGCGGGCCGACGCCAGCGACTCGACCGCGTGCTCGATCGCGCTCCCGCCCGCGTAGACGACCCCGTCCAGGTCGAGCAGTGCCGTGTCGTAGGCCTCGCTCAGGGCCTGCCCACTGCCCTCGGGCCTCGTCCTGACGCTCCGGCTCATCCCGCATCGCTCCTCGGTTCGGCGGCTTTCCCCCGATCATCCCCCATGCCACCGACACCCGTACGATGCCGGGATGAAGACAGCAGGTCACTCGGAGGCAACGGTGCACCGAGGCCTGGAACTCACCCCGTTCCGAGGCCTTCGTTACGACCCCGACCGGGTCGGCAGCCTTGCCGCCGTCACATCTCCGCCGTACGACGTCGTGGTGCGCCCCGACGGCCTGCACCACCTCGAATCCTCCGACCCGCACAACATCGTCCGCCTGATCCTCCCCCAGGCCGCCACCGCCGGCGCCCGCAACGAACAGGCCGCCGCCACCCTGCGCCACTGGCTGGCCGAGGGCATCCTCACCACCGAGCCGGAACCCTGCCTGTACGTCTACGAGCAGCACGACGGCGAGGGCATGCTGCAGCGCGGCCTCATCGGCGCCCTGCGCGTGTCCGACCCGGCCGAGCGGGTCGTGCTGCCGCACGAGGACGTCATGCCGCATGTCGTCGAGGACCGCGCGGCCCTGATGCGGGCCACCTCGGCGAACCTGGAGCCCCTGCTGCTGACGTACCGCGGTGACGACTCGTCGGCCGCGACGGCGGACCTGATCGAGCGCACCGCCGATCGGCCCCCGCTCCTCGCGACCACCACGGAGGACGGCTTCCGCCACCGCCTGTGGGCGGTCACCGACCCCGCCGAGCTCGCCACGATCCAGCACGACCTGGCCCGCCACCAGGCTCTCATCGCCGACGGCCACCACCGCTGGGCGACCTACCGCCGCCTGCGCACGGAGCACCCCTCGCCCAGCCCGTGGGACCACGGCCTGGTCCTCCTCGTCGACACGGCCCGCTACCCCCTGCGGGTCCGCGCCATCCACCGCCTCCTGCACGACCTGCCGGTCGGCGAGGCGGTGGCCGCCCTGGACGGCCGCTTCCGCGTATGCCGTCTCGACGTGCCGCTCTCCGAGGCCCTGGCGGCACTGGCGGACGCGGCCTGCGCGGGCAACGCGTTCCTGCTGGCCGGCGACGGCGCCTTCCACCTCGTCGACCGCCCGGACCCGGACCTGCTGGCCCGCACGATCCCGGCCGACCGGCCCACGGCCTGGCGCACTTTGGACGCGACGGTCCTGCACGCCACGCTCCTCGACCACGTCTGGCACATCCCCGACGACTCCCCCGACCGCATCGCCTACATCCACGACACGGCCGCGACGGTCGCCAAGGCCGAGCGCGACGGCGGTACGGCCGTCCTGATGCACCCGGTCCGCGAGGAGGTCGTCCGCGACCTGGCCCGGCAGGGCGTGACCATGCCGCGCAAGTCGACGTCGTTCGGCCCGAAGCCGGCGACGGGGCTGGTCCTGCGCGCGCTGGACCTCTGACCCGCGCTCCACGACAGGCGAAAGGGGGCGGACCCCGACCGGGATCCGCCCCCTTCACTCACGCGACTCGCTCATGGCCGGACGTCAGTCCTCACGTCAGTCCTTGTGCTCCGGCTCGTCAGCAGCCGCGTCGCCGTCCGCACCGCCACCCGGAACCTCATCGGTGTTCTCGTCCTCGTCCTCGTCATCCTCGGAGAGGACGTCCAGGAACTCCACACCGTCCAGCTCGGCGAGCCGGTCCGAGGCGTCCGTGCTGCCGTCCCGGTCGGCCTCGACGGCCTTCGCGAACCACTCCCGCGCCTCGTCCTCACGCCCGGCGGCCAGCAGCGCGTCCGCGTACGCGTAGCGCAGGCGCGCGGTCCAGGGCTGCACCGAGCTGGCCGCCAGCTCGGGGCTCTGGAGCGTCACGATGGCCGCGTCCAGCTGCCCCATGTCCCGCCGCGCACCGGCCGCGACGAGCCGCATCTCGACCTGTCCGGCCTTGTCCAGCTTGTGCACCTCGGGCGCACCGGCCATGTCCAGGGCCTTCTCCGGCCGCCCGAGCCCACGCTCGCAGTCCGCCATGACCGGCCACAGGTCGGTGTTCCCGGTCATCCGCTTGGCGGCCCGGAACTCGGCCAGCGCCTCGCCGTACTTCTGGTTGGCGTAGGCCGCGAATCCGGCGGCCTCCCGCACGGCGGCGACTCGCGAGGCCAGCCGCAGCGCGATCCTGGAGTACGCGTACGCGCCCTCGGGGTCCTCGTCGAGGAGCCGCGCGACCATCACCAGGTTCCTGGCGACGTCCTCCGCGAGCGTCTTCGGCAGGCTCTGCAGCTCCTGCCGAACGTCCTTGTCGATCTCGTCCCCGGTGACGTCCTCGGGGATCGGCAGGCGCTTGATCGGCTCCCGGTCCCGCTCCCGCTCCTCACGGAACCGGCCGCCGCCACCGCGTCGGTCGTCACGGCCGCCACGGAAGCCGCCGCCGGGCCGCCCGCCACGGTCGTCACGCCGGGGCCCGCGCCCACCGCGGTCGTCACGGCCACCACGGAATCCACCCCGGTCACCGTCACGCCGGTCGTCGCGCCGGTCATCGCGCCGGTCGTCCCGTCGGAACTCGCCACGGCTCTCACCGCGCGGACCGTCCTCACGACGGAACCCGGGACGCCCGCC
Organism: Streptomyces sp. NPDC085931; assembly: GCF_044540565.1. Taxonomy (NCBI): domain Bacteria; kingdom Bacillati; phylum Actinomycetota; class Actinomycetes; order Kitasatosporales; family Streptomycetaceae; genus Streptomyces; species Streptomyces sp. NPDC085931. Next base: position 1,059 of record NZ_JBITSK010000008.1, on the reverse strand, counting down.
ACGACCGGCGTCCTCACGGTCACGCCGGAACCCACCACGATCCCCGCGGTCGTCACGCCCCCGGAAGCCCCCACGGTCATCCCGCCGGAACCCACGGTCACGCTCCCGGTCGTCACCGCGGAAGCCGCGATCCCGGTCGTCACCGCGGTTCCCACGGTCGCGATCGTCGCTGCGGAAGCCACGGTCGCGGTCGCGGTCCCGGAAGTCGCGGCGCTCGCCGCGGTCGTCACGCCGGGGGAATCCGCCGCGGTCACCGTCACGCCGGTCATCCCGGCGGTCGTCACGACGATCGTCCCGCCGGTCATCGCGTCGGTCGTCCCGCCGGAAGCCCTCACGGGCTCCGCGGTCGTCGCGGCGCTGGAACCCACCGCGGTCGCGGTCGTCACGACGCCCGTACCCGCCGCCCCGGTTGTCGTCACGACGACTGTCCTCACGCCGGCTGTCGTCGCGCCGGTTGTCGTCACGGCGGAAGCCACCGCGGTCTCCGCGATCCCCGCGGTCGTCGCGGCGGAAGGAGGGACGGTCGCCACGGTCACCACGGTCGTCGCGACGGAAGGGAGGACGGTCACCACGATCGTCGCGGCGGAAACCACCCCGGTCACGGTCGTCACGCCGGCCGTAGCCGCCCCCACGGCTGTCGTCCCGACGGGTGTCATCCCGGCGGTTGTCGTCACGTCGGAAGCCACCGCGCTCGCCGCGATCGTCACGGCGCTCACCACGGTCGTTCCGACGGAAGCCGCCTCGATCGCCACGGTCCCCGCGCTGACCGCCGCGGTCGCTCCGGCCGTCCTCCCGTCGCCGCTGGTCGCGCTCCGGTCGGTCGTCGGGAGAGTTGGTGGACATGGTGACTCCTGTCTTCGGTACCGCAAGTCATTCTCGCGCAGCCGGGTGCCCAGCGCGCAGTGCAAAAACAAAAAGGACCCCTGGTCCCAGCTGAACGCTGGTGACCAGGGGTCCTTCCAAAGATTGTTCGGCGGCGTCCTACTCTCCCACAGGGTCCCCCCTGCAGTACCATCGGCGCTGTAAGGCTTAGCTTCCGGGTTCGGAATGTAACCGGGC
>NZ_JBITSK010000007.1:263466-505905 GCF_044540565.1 Streptomyces sp. NPDC085931 | reverse complement strand
TGGTTCATCGTTCGACTTGCATGTGTTAAGCACGCCGCCAGCGTTCGTCCTGAGCCAGGATCAAACTCTCCGTGAATGTGTACCGGTAATCCGGTGCAACACCACGAGAGCGGAACAGTCGAGCGGAATAAGCCCGACCGTTCACAGCGTCCTCGCTGTGTTATTTCAAAGGAACCTCGACCATCAGTGAACCGATGGACGGGGTATCAACATATCTGGCGTTGACTTTTGGCACGCTGTTGAGTTCTCAAGGAACGGTCGCTTCCTTTGTACTCACCCTCTCGGGCTTTCCTCCGGGCGCTTCCCTTCGGTCTTGCGTTTCCGACTCTATCAGATCTTTTCTCGACCCGATTTCCTCGGCGCTTTCCAGGTTTCCGCTTTCGCGGGTTTCCTTTCCGGCGGTTCCGACTTTATCAGAAGTTCCGGACCGGACTGACCGGCCATTCGTTTCCGATTCATCGGGAGGGGGCTTCATTGAAATCAGCGATTCAAGAAGCAGACAGATGCTCACTGTTGCCGGCCCGAGGGGGCAACCCCTCTCCAGGCAACTGTTCGAATCTACCTCCCCACGCTCGCCGTGTCAACGGCTCCTGCGGGGCGAAGAGGAGACTAGCAGTTGAACGGACGTGGTCGCACATCCGGTGGTCGGCAGGACGATCAGGCGGCCGTGGGGACCGTCGCGCTGCGTTCCGCCGCCTCCACGTCGCCAGTCTCTCCCGCGCGGGCAGCGCGGCCGCCCAGGATCCAGACGTAGGCGAGGAAGGCCAGTTCGGCGACGACTCCGATAGTGATGCGAGCCCAGGTCGGGAGGCCGGACGGGGTGACGAAGCCTTCGATGGCGCCGGAGACGAAGAGGACGACGGCCAGGCCGATGGCCATGCCGATGGCGGCCCGGCCCTCCTCGGCGAGGGCGATGCGACGGGTGCGCGGGCCCGGGTCGATGAGGGTCCAGCCGAGGCGCAGACCGGTGCCGGCGGCGACGAAGACCGCGGTCAGCTCGAGCAGGCCGTGCGGCAGGACCAGGCCCAGGAACGTGTCGAGGCGGCCTGCCGAGGACATCAGGCCGAAGCCGATACCGAGGTTGAGCATGTTCTGGAAGAGGATCCAGATGACCGGCAGCCCCAGGAAGACGCCCAGGATCAGGCACAGGGCGGCGGCCCAGGCGTTGTTCGTCCACACCTGGGCGGCGAAGCTGGCCGCCGGATGGCTGGAGTAGTACGTCTCGTACTGACCGCCCGGGCGGGTCAGCTCGCGCAGTTCGCTGGGTGCAGCGATGGAGGCCTGTACCTCCGGGTGGGTGCCGATCCACCAGCCCAGGAGGACCGCGACGGCCGTGGAGAGCAGCGCCGTGGGGACCCACCAGCGGCGGGACTTGTAGACGGCCGCGGGAAAGCCGTGGGCGAGGAAACGGGTGACGTCGCGCCAGGAGGCCCGTCGGGTTCCCGTGACGGCGCTACGCGCGCGTGCCACGAGTTGGCTGAGCCGGCCGGTCAGCTGGGGGTCGGGGGCGCTGGACTGGATCAGGGAGAGGTGCGTGGCGGTGCGCTGGTAGAGCGTGACGAGTTCGTCCGCCTCCGCGCCGCTGAGACGGCGCTGGCGGCGGAGCAGGGCTTCGAGGCGGTCCCACTCCGCTCGGTGTGCGGAGACGAAGACGTCGAGGTCCATCGGTGTGCCTGCTCCTCGGCTGTTCGTCGGCGGCTCGTCGTGGATCAGCTTGTCGTACTGGGGCGCGATGCGTCCTCAGCTTGGCAGACTGGCCCTGTCGGGGGCAGGGCAGGGGAAGGGCGGCGTGCGTGAGTGAGCTGGTGACGGGCGAGGCTGTGGCGTTGGAGCTGCGCCCCGCGAGGCTGCCCAGCAGGGCGCTGGCCGTGCTGCTCGATCTGGTGGCGGCCATGGCGGTCTACGTCGCCGTGACCATCGCGCTGGTCGCTTCCACCGCTTCGCTGGACGAGGCGGCGCAGACGGCGCTGTCGATCGCGTCGTTCGTCCTGGTGCTGGTGGGCGCGCCCATCGCGGTGGAGACGCTCAGTCGTGGGCGATCGCTCGGGAAGATGGCGTGCGGTCTGCGTGTGGTGCGGGACGACGGCGGGCCGATCCGGTTCCGCCACGCGCTGGTGCGGGGTCTGATCGGGGTGATCGAGATTCTGATGACCTTCGGGATCGTCGCCTGTATCGCCTCGTTCGTGTCGGCGCGTGGGCGGCGGCTGGGGGACGTGTTCGCGGGGACTCTCGTGGTGAGGGAGCGGATTCCGGTCACGCGGACCGGGTTCGTGCCGCCTCCTCCGCCGTGGCTGGCGGGGCGGTTCTCGCAGCTCGATCTGTCGGCGGTGCCGGACGGGTTGTGGCTGGCGGTGCGGCAGTACCTGACGCGGATGCAGCAGCTGGATCCGCAGGTGGGCTGGTCGATGGCGGAGCGGCTGGCGTCCGATCTCGCGGCACGTACGGGGGCTCCGGTGCCGCAGGGGATCGCGCCGGCGGCCTATCTAGCGGCCGTGGTGCAGCAGCGGCAGGCGCGCGAGGCGCGGCGGGCCTTCGGGGGCGGTTCGGGAGCGAGCTCGGCCTCGGACCCCGCCGGTGCGCCGGCCGCGTCCGGCGAACCGAGTCCGGCGGCGTTCGTCCCGCCGGCTGTTCCGGCGCCGCCTGCCGCTCCCCCCGCGGCCGCGGCGGGGGCTCCGGCCGTGCCGCCCGAGGGCCGGCCTGAGCCGGTTCGTGACGGGCGGCCCGCCGCGTCGGCCGAGGCGCCGGGCGGACGGCGTCCGGGCACGGGGTTCGTGCCGCCGGCTTGATAGGAGGCCGACGCGTGCGAGGGACGACCTGATCGAAGAGCGACCTGTTCGAGGAACGACCTGGTCAAAGGGCTAGCTGATCGGTGGCCGGCCTGGTCAGGGGCGCGGGCTCGTCGCTCAGCCGAACTGCGACGGGGGTGAGTCGAGGTCCTCCAGCTCGATGCCGGGGGCCGCGAGCACCACGTCGCCGGCGATGTGTACGGCGTGCTGTTCGCCCGTGTCCAGGGCTGTGACCTGGTACTCGTCCACGGTCAGCGGGCCGTTGTCAGTGGCGTGTGCTTCTCTTTTCAGCAAGGTCCACGACTGGTCCACGGTCCGCGGGGCGAGGACCGGATCGGTGAAGGCGACGAGGCGTACGCGGGTGGCGGCCGAGGGGGTGAGGCGCAGGAGACGGGCGGTGGCGACGAGGAACGCCGGGGAGGTGCCGGTGAAGGCGTGGGCGCGCACATTGCCTTCGGTGGCGTCGGTTCCTGTGGGGTCGGTGCGGACCCAGGTGACGCCGTCGAGGGCGGCGCCGCGGACCTGCCAGGCGGCGGCGTGGAGCTCGAGGCGCAGGGGGCGGCCGAGTTCGTCGAGGGTGAGGTCGACGGAGCCGTGGTGATCGCCCGAGGGGGTGGTCAGCCGGGAGACGTAGCGCCAGCCGGAGGGGCCGGGGGCGCACTGGAAGTGTTCTTCCGCGAGGGGGGTGTGATCGTGCGGATCGTGGAGCGAATAACGGCCGCGGGGCATGGGGGTCCTGGGTCCTGACGGGCTGGGCCGGTCACCGGCCGGGCCGGAACGCCGGTCGACCGGAACGTCGGCCGACCGAACGGGGCAGGCCCCCCGGCACGGGGGTGCGGGGGGCCTGCCTCGGTTCCGACTGGTGGCCGGCTGACCGGCAGCGGTGCTGCTGGGCTCAGTAGCGGTAGTGGTCCGGCTTGTACGGGCCCTCGACCTTCACGCCGATGTACTCGGCCTGCTCGGGGCGGAGCGTCGTCAGCTTCACGCCGAGCGCGTCGAGGTGGAGGCGGGCGACCTTCTCGTCGAGGTGCTTGGGCAGCACGTAGACGCCGGTCGGGTACTCGTCGGGCTTGGTGAACAGCTCGATCTGGGCCAGGGTCTGGTCCGCGAAGGAGTTGGACATCACGAACGACGGGTGGCCGGTGGCGTTGCCCAGGTTCAGCAGGCGGCCCTCGGACAGGACGATGATCACCTTGCCGTCGGGGAAGGTCCAGGTGTGGACCTGCGGCTTGACCTCGTCCTTGACGATGCCGGGGATCTTGGCGAGGCCGGCCATGTCGATCTCGTTGTCGAAGTGGCCGATGTTGCCGACGATGGCCTGGTGCTTCATCTTGGCCATGTCCGAGGCCATGATGATGTCCTTGTTGCCGGTCGTGGTGATGAAGATGTCGGCCTTGTCGACGACCTCGTCGAGGGTCGTGACCTGGTAGCCGTCCATGGCGGCCTGGAGGGCACAGATCGGGTCGATCTCGGTGACGATCACGCGGGCGCCCTGTCCGCGCAGGGACTCCGCGCAGCCCTTGCCCACGTCGCCGTAGCCGCAGACGACCGCGGTCTTGCCGCCGATGAGGACGTCGGTGGCGCGGTTGATGCCGTCGATCAGCGAGTGGCGGCAGCCGTACTTGTTGTCGAACTTCGACTTGGTGACGGCGTCGTTGACGTTGATCGCCGGGAACAGCAGGGTGCCGTCGCGCTGCATCTCGTACAGGCGGTGGACGCCGGTGGTGGTCTCCTCGGTGACGCCGCGGATCTCGGAGGCCAGCTGGGTCCACTTCTGGGGGTTCTCGCCCAGGGTGCGGGTCAGCAGCTCCAGGATGACGCGGTGCTCGTCGGACTCGGCGGTGTCGGGCGAGGGGACCTTGCCGTCCTTCTCGTACTCGACGCCCTTGTGGACGAGGAGGGTGGCGTCACCGCCGTCGTCCAGGATCATGTTGGGGCCGCCGGTGGGGCTGTCCGGCCAGGTCAGCGCCTGCTCGGTGCACCACCAGTACTCCTCCAGCGTCTCGCCCTTCCAGGCGAAGACGGGGACGCCCTGCGGGTTGTCCGGGGTGCCGTTCGGGCCGACGGCGATGGCCGCGGCGGCGTGGTCCTGGGTGGAGAAGATGTTGCAGGAGGCCCAGCGGACCTGGGCGCCGAGGGCGACCAGGGTCTCGATGAGGACGGCGGTCTGCACGGTCATGTGCAGGGAGCCGGTGACGCGGGCGCCGGCGAGGGGCTGCGCCTCGGCGTACTCCTTGCGGATCGCCATCAGGCCGGGCATCTCGTGCTCGGCGAGGGTGATCTCCTTGCGGCCGAACTCGGCCAGGGAGAGGTCGGCGACCTTGAAGTCCTGTCGGTTCTCGACAGTCGTCATTGCGAGCTGCTCCTCGGGGGTTGGGTCGAGGTGGGTACGGCTGGTCTGCGCGGCGGCGGACACAGGGGTGCCCGGAAGAGGACACAGGCATGCCCGCGTACGCGCAGCGCAGTCCGTCGGAGGCCCTCTCTCCCTCGGCCGGTCCCCGGGAGGACCGCCCGACCGCCATCAGCAGCGACGTCTGGCTCCGTCCCAAGCTACACCGGGGGCGGGGGCGAACCCCAGTCCGTCCGCGAACACATCGAGCCGATCATCGTCCGATCACCGGGCCGATCGTCGTCCGGTCACGGGTGCTGCCGGGACGGCGGCGGGGCCCGCCGGGTGGTCCGGCGGGCCCCGTGGGCGCGAGGTGCGGGGTCAGTGGGCCGCGGGGGCGGGTCCTCCGGGAGAGGCCTCGGGGTCGGGGCCCTTGGCGGCTTCGGCCTCGCTGTAGATGTCCGGTTCGAGGTAGATCACACGGGCGATCGGGACCGCCTCGCGGATGCGGGCCTCGGCGGCGTCGATGGCGGAGGCGATCTCGGTGGCCGTGTCGTCGTGCCGGACGGCGATCTTGGCGGCGACGAGGAGTTCCTCGGGGCCGAGGTGGAGCGTGCGCATGTGGATGACGCGGGTGACGGTGTCGCCGTCGACGAGGGAGGCCTCGATCTTCTGGGCCTCCTCGACGCCGGCGGACTCGCCGAGCAGGAGCGACTTGGTCTCGGCGGCGAGGACCAGGGCGATCAGGATGAGCAGGACGCCGATGCACAGGGTGCCGATGCCGTCCCAGACGGCGTCGCCGGTGAGCAGGGCGAGGCCGACGCCGCCGAGGGCGAGGATCAGGCCGACGAGGGCGCCGAGGTCCTCCAGGAGGACGACCGGGAGCTCGGGGGCCTTGGCGTGGCGGACGAACTCCTTCCAGGAGCGCTTGCCGCGCAGGGTGTTGGACTCCTTGATGGCCGTGCGGAAGGAGAAGGTCTCGGCGATGATCGCGAAGACCAGGACGCCGACCGGCCAGTACCAGTGGGTCAGCTCGTGCGGGTGCTTGATCTTCTCGTAGCCCTCGTAGAGGGCGAACATGCCGCCGACCGAGAAGAGGACGATGGAGACGAGGAAGGCGTAGATGTAGCGCTCGCGGCCGTAGCCGAAGGGGTGTTGCGGGGTGGCCTCGCGCTTGGCCTTCTTGCCGCCGAGCAGGAGCAGTGCCTGGTTGCCGGAGTCGGCGAGGGAGTGCACGGACTCGGCGAGCATCGACGACGAGCCGCTGAAGAGGAACGCCACGAACTTCGCTACCGCGATCGCGAGGTTGGCGGCCAGTGCCGCCACGATCGCCTTGGTGCCGCCTGACGCGCTCATTGGTTCGCGTTGTCCCTTCGTACGCCGTTTTCAGGGCCCGGACGCCGCCGTGTGCGGCGTCCGTGGCTTTGCCCGTGCTTGACGGTGGGCCATTGTTGCAGCCCGTTCGGGCCGCGGTGTCTCAGGTCACCAGCACGGGGGGCGTCGAAACGGTCAGGCGATGACCGTGGCCCGGAAAAGCGTTCCCGTTCCGGACACTTCGGCCTTTTCGCCGGCCGGGACGAACACGGAGGCGCCGGGGGTCAGCTCGTGCTCGCCGGCGCGGACCGTGCCGGCCGTGCAGAGCAGGATCTGCGGGGTCGCCCGGGTGAGGTCGTGGGTGGTGCCGGCCTCGGGCAGGACGTAGCGGGAGAGGCGGAACTCGTCGATGGGCGTCTCGTAGACCTCCTCGCCGTCGGGGGCGGCCTCGGGGCGCAGGACGCCCGGGTCGGCGGCGTGGAAGCGGACGATGCGCAGGAGTTCGGGGACGTCGACGTGCTTGGGGGTCAGGCCGCAGCGCAGGACGTTGTCGGAGTTGGCCATGATCTCCACGCCGAGGCCGTTGAGGTAGGCGTGCGGGACGCCGGCGCCCAGGTAGAGGGCCTCGCCGGGCTGGAGCCGGACGTGGTTGAGCAGCATCGCGGCGATGACGCCGGGGTCGCCCGGGTAGTGGTGGGCGATGTCGGCGTAGGGGGCGTAGGCGCCGCCGAGGCGGGTGCAGGCGGCGGCCGCCTCCTCGACCGTGCGGGACATCTCCTCGCGGTCGGCGGTGAGGATCGCCGTGAGGACCTCGCGCAGGGCGGCGTCCTCGGGGTGGGCGTGGAGCAGGTCGACGTAGGGCTTGAGGGAGTCGACGCCGAGGTCGTCGAGCAGCCCGGCGGCCTCCAGGGGGGCGCGGAAGCCGCACAGGCCGTCGAACGCGGTGAGCGCGCAGATGAGTTCGGGCTTGTGGTTGGCGTCCTTGTAGTTGCGGTGCGGGGCGTCCACGGGGATGCCGCGGCGCTCCTCGTCCGCGTAGCCCTGCTGGGCCTGGCCGAGGTCGGGGTGGACCTGGAGGGAGAGCGGTGCTCCGGCGGCGAGGAGCTTGAGGAGGAAGGGCAGGCGGGGGCCGAACCGGGCGACGGCGGCCGGTCCGAGTTCCTTCTCGGGGTCGGCGTCGATGACCTCGACGAGTGTGCCCCGCCCGGTGCGCGAGGGTGCGCCGGGGTGGGCGCCCATCCACATCTCCGCCTGCGGCTCGCCGGTCGGTTCGACCCCGAGCAGCTGCGGGATGGCGGTGGGTGAACCCCAGGCGTAGGGGCGGATGGTGTTGTCGAGGCGGTCCATGGGGTTCTCTCTGCGTGTGCGGGCGGGCGGGCGCGTCAGGGTGTCCCGGGCAAGATCAGGCCCTCGAGGCGAGCGCCAGGTAAACCGCGGCGAAATCCGTCATGGCGATCAGTTCCGCGAGGGTCTCCAGTTCGCCGCCCTCCTCCGGTTCCAGTTCGCTGATCGGCGTGTCGTGGCTGAGGGCGAGGTCGCGGGCGCCGGGGGCGGCGGTGAGGCCGCCGATGGGGCGGTCGCGCAGGAGCACCACGCGCGCGTGCAGGGCGGGTGGTTCGTCGACCCGGTCGCGGAAGAAGTCGTCGGGGTCGGCGCTGGCGGCCAGGGGTCCGGCGAGCAGGGCGCTGTGGGCGGCGAGGGCCTCGGGGAGTTCGGCGACGACGGCGGGGGTGCCGGACAGTTCGGCGAGCGCGGCGGCGAACCGGCGGCCCGCCGGGCCGGCCGAGACGCCCTCGGTCCAGACGATCGGGAGGGCGTCGGCGAGTTCGGCGGCCAGGGTCTTGGCGGGGTTGCTGTAGGTGGCGATGGCGGGGCCGCAGCGTTCGGCGACGCGGTCGAGGCGGTCGGCGACCTGGCCGAGGGCGTCCGGCGGGGCGGCGAGCACCCCGGTGCGGTCCAGCAGCGCGAGGAGCGGGGTGAGCAGGGCCCACAGCACGCCGGGCGCGGACGCGGCGAACGGCTCCTCCTGGTCGTAGGGGGCGGTCGCCATGGGGACGAACAGGCCGTGCGAGCCGTTGACGGCGTCGGCGAGCGGGGACCGGCCGGGGGCGACGGCGACGACGCTGCAGCCCCGGCGGTAGGCCTGCTCGGCGAGGAGCGACAGGCCCGGTTCGGTGCCGTCGGGGGTGGTGATCAGGAGCAGGTCGACCGAGCCGACCCAGCCGGGCAGTTCCCAGCGCAGGGCGCCCGCGGCGGGGGCGACGCCGGTGGGGGCGAGGCGGGTGACGGGGCTGCCCGCGCCGGCCAGCGTGCCGATGAGGTCGGCCGTGTGGGTGGCGGCGGCGCCGGGGCCGGCGATCAGGACGGCGCGGGGGCGGCCGTCGGGCTTCAGGTCGTTGATGCCTGCCTCGGCCGCGTGGCGGGCGGCCGTGCGGACCCGGGCACCGGCTTCCGCGGCGCCGCGGAGCAGCCCGCGGTGGTCGGCCTCGGCGAGGCCCTCGGGCGAGTCGAGCAGCGATTCGTCGAGCATGAGCGGCAGCCTCCGGTCGCCGGGATCCGTGGTGCGGTGGTCGTCCTACATCGATGCCCGTCGGGCCCCGGGACATGTGCGCCCGGGGACGCGCCGCGCGGCTAGGCGGGGCGGCGGGCCTCGTCGACGAGGAGGACGGGGATGCCGTCGCGCACCGGATAGGCCAGGCCGCACTGGGTGTCGGTGCAGATCAGCTCGGTGTCCTGCTCCTCGAGGGGGGAGTGGCAGGCCGGGCAGGCGAGGATCTCCAGGAGGCCGGATTCCAGGGGCATGAGGGGTTCCTTCGAGGTGCGGGCGCTTGGGTCGTGCCTGGTCAGGTTACCGCCGGTGGGGCCGGGGCCTCAGCCCCTGATGATCGCCAGTACCTCGTCCCGCACGCGGGCCATGGTCGCCGCATCCCTCGCCTCCGCGTTCAGCCGCAGCAGGGGCTCGGTGTTCGACGGGCGGACGTTGAACCACCAGTCGGCGGCGGAGACGGTGAGGCCGTCGAGGCCGTCGAGGGTGATGCCGTCGCGGCCCTCGTACGCCGTGCGGATCGCGGCGAGGCTGGCCTGCTGGTCGGCGACCGTGGAGTTGATCTCGCCGGAGCCGGTGTAGCGGTCGTAGGAGGCGACGAGGGCGGACAGGGTGCCCTGCTGGCCGCCGAGGGCCGCGAGGACGTGCAGGGCGGCCAGCATGCCGGTGTCGGCGTTCCAGAAGTCGCGGAAGTAGTAGTGGGCGGAGTGCTCGCCGCCGAAGATCGCGCCGCTGCGGGCCATCTCGGCCTTGATGAAGGAGTGGCCGACGCGGGTGCGGACGGGCGTGCCGCCGTGCTCGCGGACCACCTCGGGGACCGACCAGGACGTGATCAGGTTGTGGATGATCGTGCCCTTGCCGCCGTGCCGGGCCAGTTCGCGGGAGGCGACCAGGGCGGTGATGGCCGACGGGGAGACGGGCGCGCCGCGTTCGTCCACGACGAAGCAGCGGTCGGCGTCGCCGTCGAAGGCGAGGCCCAGGTCGGCGCCCTCCTCGCGGACGCGCTTCTGGAGGTCGACGAGGTTGGCCGGGTCCAGGGGGTTGGCCTCGTGGTTGGGGAAGGTGCCGTCCAGCTCGAAGTACATCGGCACCAGGGTCAGGGGCAGGCCGGCGAGGACCTCGGGGACCGTGTGCCCGCCCATGCCGTTGCCCGCGTCGACGACGACCTTCAGGGGGCGGATGGAGGTCAGGTCGACGAGCGAGCGCAGGTGGGCCGCGTAGTCGGACAACGTGTCGCGGGCGCTGATCGTGCCCGTCGTCGCGGCGGGCTCCGGGGCGCCCGACTCGCTCCAGCGCTCGACCAGTTCGCGGATCTCGGCCAGGCCGGTGTCCTGCCCGACCGGGGCGGCGCCCGCGCGGCACAGCTTGATGCCGTTGTACCGGGCCGGGTTGTGCGAGGCGGTGAACATGGCGCCCGGCAGGTCCAGCGCGCCCGAGGCGTAGTACAGCTGGTCCGTCGAGCACAGGCCGATCTCCGTCACGTCGGCGCCCTGGGCGGCGGCGCCACGCGCGAAGGCCCGGGACAGACCCGGGGAGGAGGGCCGCATGTCGTGCCCGGTGGCGATCGCGCTCGCGCCGGTGATCCGCACGAAGGCCGCCCCGAAGAGCTCGGCCAGGGACTCGTCCCACTGGTCGGGGACGACCCCGCGTACGTCGTACGCCTTGACCACCTGCGACAGATCAGCAGCCACGCCCCGCCTCTTCCTGGAAAGTCCTATCGGTCGGTCCAAACTACCCGCACCCGCCGCCGGCCCGCCGGGCGGTCACCGAGTGGACCCACCGCCGTAACCTCAGGTCAGGGCAGCATCCAGCCCAGGACCCGGGTGCTCTGGCCGACCACGATCAGGCACATCACCAGCAGCAGGCCGAGGCTCCAGGGCAGCACCTTGCGCAGCAGGTCGCCCTCGCGGCCCGCCAGTCCGACGGCCGCGCAGGCGATGGTGAGGTTCTGCGGGGAGATCATCTTGCCGAGGACGCCGCCGGAGCTGTTGGCGGCGGCCAGCAGTTCCGGAGAGAGTCCCGACTCGCGGGCGGCGGTGACCTGGAGGGCGCCGAAGAGGGCGTTGGCGGAGGTGTCCGAGCCGGTCACGGCGACACCGAACCAGCCGAGAACGGGTGACAGGAAGGCGAGTCCGGCTCCGGCCGCCGCCACGCAGTGGCCGATGGTGGCGGCCTGCCCGGAGAGGTTCATGACGTAGGCGAGCGCGAGGACGGACGTCACCGTGAGGATCGCGAAGCGCAGTTCGCGGACGGTCGCCAGCCATTCCCGCACGGCCACGCGCGCGTGGACGCCGAGGACGGCGGCCGTGCCGATCCCGGCGAGCAGCACGAGCGTGCCGCCGGTCGACACGATCGGCCAGGTGAAGACGTTGCCGCCGACGGGTTCGCCGTCGGGCCCCGCCACGTTCAGGAAGGGCCAGTCGTAGGTCCGGGTGGCCCGGGCGAGGAGGTCCTTGACGGCCGGGATCTGGGCGACGGAGAAGATCACGACGATCAGCGCGTAGGGGGCGTAGGCGCGCAGCACCTCGCGGGGCGGGTCCTCCTGGTCCAGTTCGTCGCTGCGGACGCCGGTCAGCACGCAGGCGCGTACGGACTCGGCCGCGGGCACGCGCGCGTGCGGTACGGCGACCAGGGCGCCCGCTCCGGCCAGGGCGGCGCCGATGTCGGCGAGTTGGGCGGAGACGTAGTTGGCGGCGGCGAACTGGGCCACGGCGAAGGCCGCTCCGCACGCCAGCGCGGGCACCCAGGTCTCGCGCAGCCCGCGCCGGCCGTCCACCAGCCAGACCAGCACCAGGGGCACCACGAGGGCCAGCAGCGGTGTCTGACGGCCCACCACGGAGGCGACGCAGTCCAGCGGAAGGCCCGTCACCTGGGCGAGGGTGACGACCGGGGTGCCCATCGCGCCGAAGGCCACGGGCGTGGTGTTGGCGACCAGCGCGACGACGGCGGCGCGCACCGGCTCGAAGCCGAGGGCGACCAGCATGACCGCGCTGATCGCGACCGGCGCGCCGAAGCCGGCGAGTGCCTCCAGCAGGGCCCCGAAGCAGAAGGCGATGACGAGGGCCTGGATGCGCGGGTCGTCGGAGAGCCGCCCGAAGGACCGGCGCAGGATGTCGAAGTGCCGGGTGCGGACGGTCATCCGGTACACCCACAGGGCGTTGACGACGATCCACAGGATGGGGAAGAGGCCGAAGGCGGCGCCCTGGGCGCCGCTGGAGAGGGTCTGGCCGAGCGGCATGCCGTAGGCGAGGCGGGCGACCAGGACGGCCGCGAGGAGACCGGTCAGGCCCGCCAGGTGCGCCTTCACGCGCAGCCCGCCGAGCAGGACCAGGACGATCACCAGGGGTGAGGCGGCCACGAGGGCGGACAGGCCGAGTGAGCCGGCGACGGGTTCCAGTTCCTGGACGTACACGGGCGCCTCCCCGGTTTCCGCCATGCGAAAGCGATTTCTCGCGACCTCCGGACGGAATGGTCATGTCCGCGCCAAGGTGGCGTCAATGGGTGCGCGTGAGGAGAAACCGGGGAGCCGGGCGGGGAGGGAGGGCGACCGGCACGGGAAGGACGAGAGCACCGGCCAGGGAGAGTGGGAGTCCGGGAGTCCGGGGGTCCGGGAGTCCGGTCAGTTGTCGGGGGACCGCAGGACGCGCAGGTGTCCTCGCCGGGCGACCTCCATCGGGTCGGCCGCGCGGCCGCCGCCACCGGCTCCGGCCGCCCGCTCCTGGGGGCGGGCCGCCTCGCGCACGGCGTTCGCAAGCGCCTCCAGGTCGTCCCCGCTCGGGCGGGCCGGGGCCGAGCCGTCGAGCAGCCGGACGACCTCCCAGCCGCGCGGCGCCGTGAGGCGCTCGGAGTGCTCGGCGCACAGGTCGTAGCAGTGGGGTTCGGCGTAGGTGGCGAGCGGGCCGAGGACCGCGGTCGAGTCGGCGTAGACGTACGTCAGCGTCGCGACGGCGGGACGGCCGCAGGCGGTGCGCGAACAGCGACGTACAGGGCTCACGACGTTGGACGGTACCGCACTCTTGAGCGGGCCGCGACGACTCTCCACCAGGTCACTCCACCGTGTCGTGGCGTGAAACACCCCACACCCCCTTTCGGGGGCACCTTTCTGACCTGCCCGGACACTCTCGCGCGAGGTGTCGGACGGCCCCGCAAGCGGTCAAGAGTCGACATAAAACACTCAATTGCCGTGATCGCACCGGTCCCTGCGGGGTACGAAATCGAGCCCAACCTTGGCTTGAATGGTCATGCACCGACATGCCGGGCGGGTCGGCCGGAAGCCGTCCGCGCGCCAGTGCGGTGCCGGGCGCGCGGGCTCGGCGGGGACTACCCTTCACCAGTGATGGACAAGCCCGTAACGCCCCGTGCCGCCGCCCCCGGGCCCCGCCGCCGTGATCGCCACGGCCGGGGCATGCGCGGCCCCATCGCACCCCCGCAGGTGCCGCTCGCCGCGAGCCGCGCGGAGGCGTTCGCGGACCTGGTGCAGGACTCCGTGGAACGCCTGGAGCGGCGGTGGCCGCAGCTCGCCGACATCGATTTCCTGGTGCTGGAGGTGCCGCGGCTCGACGGGCCCGGCCAGGCCTGGAACGACGAGGCGGTTCCGCTCGGCGGCACGATCAGCGCGCGCGAGGGACGCCCCGCGCGCGTGGTGATCTACCGGCGGCCGGTCGAGATCCGCACCAAGGGCCGCGACGAGCGCGCCGCGCTGGTGCACGAGGTCGTCGTCGAGCAGGTCGCCGAGCTGCTGGGGCTCACCCCCGAGACCGTCGATCCGCGCTACGGCGAGGACCAGGGCTGAGCCGGCCTCCCGGGGGCCGCCTTCGCAGCACCGGCAGGGGCTGTTTCCGCAGCACCGGCAGGGCCTACTTCTGCAGCACCGACAGATCCTCGTCCGCCTCCGGTACGGCCACCGTCCCCCGGTCGTCGGGGAGGGTCTGCACGGTGAACGCCGGGACGCCGCCCTCCGCCCGTGCGAGGGTGCGGGCGCCGTAGACCGGGCCGCCGGAGACCGGCTCGACCGTCAGCGCGAACGTGCCCTTCAGGCCGGCGGGGACCGGGAGCTCGACGTCCTGGGTCGTGCCCGCCTTGATCGTGTACGTCTTCGACACCGGCGTGCCGCCCTCGCTGCCCGCCGAGGCGGTGACCTTGACGGTGGCCGCGCGGTCGGGGGCGGTCAGGGACAGGGTGCTGCCCTTCGCGCTGTTGTCGGCGGACGTCGCGCGCGTGCCGACGGGACGCGTGGCCGGGAGGAACGCCGACTCCTGCTTGCCGTCCTCGCCGCGCACCACCTGCACGGCGGCCACCACCGGCACGGACCGCTCCGTCGGCGTCAGCACCAGGGAGCCGGCCTCGCCGCGGGTGACGTCGCCGAGGTCGACGGAGGTCGTCATACCGCCCTTGACGTGCACCGTCTCGTGACCGGCCGGGGTGATCAAGCCGGAGGGGGAGGCCAGGCGCACCTTGAGATCCGCGTCGGCGTCGCCGGGGGCGAAGGCGACCAGGCGCACGGAGGTGGCGTCCTTGGGGATGCCGGGCAGCACCAGGCTGCCCGCGGGGTCGGCGGACGCCTGCAGCCAGTCGCCGCCGATCTTGTCGTCGAGGGCCTGCACGGCGGCGCCGACCCGTCCGCTGCGCACGTTGACGTGCACGGTGAGGCCGAACTGCTCCTCGTCGGTGAGGGTGGACAGCAGGACCGGCTCACTGGAGTGCGGCTGGACCGTCAGGTCCTCCCCCACCGCCGACTTCAGGGCGCCGTCCTTGCCGTACAGCTCGATGTCGACCACGGCCGCCGAGTCGTCGGGGTTGGTCAGGTGGACGTAGTCGGTGCGGTCGGCCGCGGTGCTCACCCCCGGGAACCAGAAGTCCGTGTCGGGAGCGGTGCAGTTGACACCCTGCAGGCCGCGACCGGTCCCGGCGGCGACCTCGGTGGTCTCCTGGACCGTCCAGCCCGGCGCGAAGCGGCCGTCGGCGGTGCCGACCAGGGCGGGCGGCTCGGAGCCGGAGCTGTCACCGGTGACCGGCTTGCCGGGCTCCTCGGGGGTCAGCACCGGCTTGTCGCTCTGCTTCCCGGTCTGCTTCCCGCCGGACGCGTCGCCGTCCTTGCCCGCGGCCGCCCCGTCGGCCGACTGCTGGGCCGCCGCGCGGAGTTCGGCCTTGCCGCCGCTGCCGGTGCCCTTCGTGACGGGCGTGAAGGAGGTGTAGGACGTCTCCGCGATGTCGGACGTGCTGGGCGCGGGGCACAGCAGGCTCGTGCGCTCCACGGGCAGTTGGGCGGCCGCCTTGGCGGTGGCCTGCGCGCCGGGCGCGTCCGGCTGGGACAGCGCGGCGAAGCCGGTGACGGCGGCGAGCGCGGTCGTGCCGGCGATCAGGGACAGGGTCGTGCGGTTCACTGCTGGCTCCCGTCGGGACGCTCACTGCCCGTGCCGTGGGGGTGGTGCTGCTGCGCCGGGTCGTACGGCGTGCCGTAGCCCTGGGTGTAGGCCTGGTCGTAACCCTGCTGGTCGTAACCCTGCGGGTCGTAGGACGGGGCCTGGGGGTCACCGCCGTAGGCGTACGGGTCGTACTGGCCGCCCTGGTACGGATCCGCCTGGTACTGCTGCTGCCCGTAGGCGTCGGCCGGGTACGGGGCGTTCTGGTACGGGTCGGCGTAGCCGGTGTGGTCGCCGCCCGGGTAGCCGGTGGTGTCCCACTGGCCGTGGTTCTGCCGGGGGACGCTCGCCGCGGGCTGCTCGGGCTGCTCGGGCTGCGGGGACGGGAACTCCGGGAACTCCTCGGGCTCCGGTGCGCCTTCCGTCCCGACCTCCGCCTGGGCGCGCAGGCGGCGGGCACGGCGGCCCTCGCCGGCGACGGCCTGGGCGGGGATCGCGGGCTCCTCGGGCAGGTCGTCGTCGATGTCGCGGCGCCGGCCGGGCAGGGCGAGCACCACCAGGACCAGGGCGAGCGCGCCCTGGGTCCACAGCCACGCGGTGTGGCCGATCGGGTCGTCGTAGGTGACGTCCAGCCTGCCGCCGCTGGCGGGGAGTCGGAAGCCCTGGGCCCAGCCGTCGACCGTGGTCGGGGTCAGCGGCTTGCCGTCGAGGGTGGCCGTCCAGGCGTCGGAGGCGGTGTCGGCGAGGCGCAGTACGCGCCCTCCGGTGCCGGTCGGGATCGTGGTGTGGATCTCGACCGGGCCCGCGGCGACCGGCCGGGGCGTACCCGTGCCGGAGGCGGGGACGATCGTGGCCCGCGCGACCTCGCGGTCGACCCGCCACAGCGCGCCGCCGCTCTGCTGGCTGAGCCGGGTCAGACCGGGCGTGGCGTCCAGGACGCGGGTGATCTCCCGGGGCGTGCCCTGGTGGACCAGGACGTAGCGCACGGCGAAGCCGCCGAGCTGGTCGGCCTGGTCGGCGCCGGAGCCGGCGACGAGGTGGGCGACGACCTTGTCCAGCCTGCTGTTCCCGCCGTCGGCGGCGGCGATCTCGCCGTCGCCGAGGCGGGCGCCGGAGCCGCGCACCAGCATGTAGCCGACATGGGCGCCGGAGTCGCTGTCGAGGACGAGGGTGCGGGCCTGGTCGCGGGTGCCGCTCTCCTCGGCGACGAACGCGGGGACCTGGGTGGGGTCGCGCCGCTCCAGCGGTCCGTCGGCGCCGCGGATCATCCAGCCGGCGGCGATCAGCAGCGGGCCCGCGGCCGAGGCGAAGGCGATCAGGGCGGCGACCGGCTGGCGCCAGCCGAAGCTCTGCTCGGCCACTCGCGCGCGTGCCCCGTCGGCGCCGAGCGCGGCGGCCGCGAGGAGGGCGATGCCGTACACGAGGGTGGCGGGGCCGGCCCAGGTGGAGCCGTTGGACAGCACCGCGAGGACGTAGCCGACGAGGGCGACCGTCCAGGCCGTGCGGATGCCCGCCTGGCGTTCCGAGCGCAGCAGGGCGGCGAGCGCGGCCAGCACGATGCCGATGAGCATCAGGCCGCTGACGGTGCCGGGGCCGCCCGGGCTGGCGCCGAGCAGGTCGAGGGCGGAGGCCGCCGAGGCGCCGTACTCCAGGCCGGCCTCGCGGAAGAAGCCGAACGGGAGCAGCGTCAGCGACCAGGGCGCGAGGAGCAGCAGGGGCGTGCCGAGCTGGGCGAGGAAGCGCAGCCCGTAGGCCGGCAGGTCGGACCGGCGCACGGCCAGCAGCGCGAGGCCGAGCAGCAGCGCGATCGGCCACACGACGGGCGTGAACGCCGTGGTGACGGTCAGCAGCAGCGCGTACGCCCAGGTGGCCCGCCAGCTGCCGCGGGTGCCCGCGGGGTTGGCGAGGCCGCTCGCGGCCATGCCCGCGCGGGCGGCGAGCGGCAGCAGCACCGCCAGCACGGCCGTGCCGATCCGGCCGCCGGCGAGGGCGCCGGTGGCAGCGGGCAGGAAGGCGTAGACGACGGCCGCCCACGCGCGCAGCAGCCGGGACGCGACCAGGGGGCGGGAGGCGAAGTAGGCGGTGAGGCCGGCCAGGGGCACCGAGCAGACCAGCAGCAGCGTGACGGCGAGGCCGGTCGAGCCGAACAGCAGGGACGCCAGCATCGCCACGATCGCCACGTACGGGGGCGCGGCGGAGGTGCCACCGGCGCCGACCGGATGCCAGGCGTCCAGGTAACGCGCCCACAGCTCGGCGGAGTCGGCCGGGGCCGGCAGCAGCGCGCCGCCCGCGAGGGCGCCGCCGCCGAGGAGCGCGCGGCAGGCGACCAGGGAGACCAGCAGCAGCACCAGGAAGAGCACGGGGCCGGGCTTGCGGGCGATGCGCTTGAGCCGGGCGAACTGCTCGATCTCCAGGAAGTCGGCGTCGTCGCCGCCGGGGCCCGACTCGACGGCTCCGCCGTGCCGTCCGGCGCCGGAGGTGGCCTCCGGGTCGGAGCGGCCCACGAGGTCGCCGGCGACCTGCTCGACGGTGGCGCGGACGGTCGCGCCGGGTGGCGGGAACAGCTGCCGCAGCTCGCCCTTGTCGATCCGCGGGGCGCCTCTGCCGCGCCGCCCGGCGAGGATCCGCTCGGGCCGCAGCAGCGTGCCCATCAGGCCGCGGATCTCGTCGACGGCCTGTCCGGGGACCTTGCCGACGAGGTAGGCGAGGGTCCGCAGCACGGTGCCCAGCACGATCCGCAGCAGCACCCAGGGGAGCACGGCCGTACGGGAGTTGACCAGGAGGGTGTAGACCGCGCCCGCCTTGTCGACCTTGTGCGGGGAGGCGGCCGTGCGGCCCACGCAGTCGACCGTGCGGCGCTCGCGGGAGGCCGCCTCGGCGTGCCGGACCACCGCCTCGGGGGCGACGAGGACGCGGTAGCCGGCCGCGTGGGCGCGCCAGCACAGGTCGACGTCGTCGCGCATGAGGGGCAGGTGCCGGTCGAAGCCGCCGAGCTCCTCGAAGACGTCGCGGCGGATCAGCATGCCGGCGGTGGACACCGACAGCACGGGCCGGACGTGGTCGTGCTGGCCCTGGTCCTGCTCGCGGCGGTCCAGGCCGGTCCAGCGGCGGCCGGAGTGGGCGATGGTGACGCCGACCTCCAGCAGCTGACGCCGGTCGTACCAGCCGCGCAGCTTGGGACCGACGACGGCGACGTCCTCGCGGCCCAGCTCGTACTCGTTGTCCACGACCCGCAGCAGCTGGGCCAGGGCGTCGGGCTCGGGGGCGCAGTCGTCGTGCAGCAGCCACAGCCACTCGACCGGTTCGCCGTGCGGCAGCTCGGGCAGGTCGTAGGCGTCGTCGCGCCACGTGCGCGTGACGGGGTCCCAGCCGCTGGGCCGCTTCAGGTACGGCAGTTCTTCCGGGGTGAGGTGGGGGGCCGTGCGGTCGCACTCCTCGACGGCCTGGCCGAAGCCCGTGCGGCGGGCCAGGTGCAGGACGCGGTCGGCGCCGAGGGCGTCGGTGACCAGCTGGGCGGAGTCGTCCGCGCTGCCGGTGTCGGCTCCCATCGCGTACTGGACGGGCCGCTCCTGGCCGAGCAGTCCGGCCAGCGCGTCGGGCAGCCAGCGGGCGCCGTCGTGGGAGACGAGGACCGCGGTCACCACATGACGCGGGAACTCAGGTGTGGCAGCGCTGTCGTGAGGAGCTGCCGGGTGGCTGTGCACGGACATCGAGGTACGGGCCCCGGTTCGGTGGACTGCGGTGGACGCCCGCGACCGGTGGGGGCAGCGTGGCGTCTCGGACGAGCGACCACACTATCGGCTGCGCAACAAGGGGGCCCGCCGCCTGTGGACAACCCACCCGCGACGGGCCGTTCACACCGGGGGCCGGGTCAGACGGCAGCCTTCTTCAGCCGGCGGCGCTCCCGCTCGGACAGGCCGCCCCAGATGCCGAAGCGCTCGTCGTTGGCGAGGGCGTACTCAAGGCACTCGGAGCGGACCTCGCAGGCGAGGCAGACCTTCTTGGCCTCCCGGGTCGAGCCGCCCTTCTCGGGGAAGAAGGACTCGGGGTCGGTCTGGGCGCACAGTGCGCGCTCCTGCCAGCCGAGCTCCTCGTCCGCGTCGTCGACCAGCAGTTGCTGCACCGTCTCGGTCATGTGCGCCCCTCGTCTGTCTTTCGCGTCCCCGTGATCTAGCCGTTACCGATTCCGGCTGAACGACACGAGTGAAATTACAAGTGTGCTGCTCCGGGCGAGTCAAGCCGAGATCTGCTATTGAGCCCCTTATTCACTCTGCGGAACCAAGCCCATGCGGAAAGTGTTCAAATCACCATAAAACCTGACACACAGACAGAGCCCCGTGGGGCTCGTGCTGTCCGCCGGACCCCTCGCAGACCTCTGTGAAGAAGGACGCCCAGGAGTTCGATCCCGTTCCGACCCGTCCCTCGAAGCGAACCGGATCACAGTCGGATCACGAGTACGCAACGGGGTTTGTCCGTCCGGATGGACGCCATGTGTCCCGGCAAGGCCATGAACAAACCTTTCATCTGAGCGATCGACCGGATGAGGTGAACCTCATCCCACATCCCGGGTGCCGAGTTGACAGTGCGGGTGTGAACCGGTGTCCTTGTGGGCATGCTCGCGAACTTGGCACTCACCACGACCCGCACCGCCGGGTCCCTCGGTGCTGCCCACGCTCGCTGTAGCTGTTGCTGTTCCAGCTGTTGAGCCCCACCCGCTCCAGCTGAAGGCCCGGACCACCCGTCTCTCGGGCCGCCGTTCCCTCTGACCTTTCTTTTTCGCTGAGGAACCACCACACCCATGAACAGCGACAGCGACCTCCAGATCGCCGGCGACATCCTCGAGGTGACGCACCTGCTCCAGACCCCGCGGGAGCACCCGTCCACCGTCGCCGAGTTCGTCGGACTCGCCCGCACCCTCGCCGAGGACCGCTCCCAGTGGGAGCACCTCGTGCGCTACGACGCGACCAGCCGCTGGTACCACCGGCTGCGCACCGGCCCGGGCTACGAGGTGTGGCTGCTGTCCTGGGTGCCCGGACAGGGCAGCGGGCTGCACGACCACGGCCGCTCCTCCGGGGTGCTCACCGTGCTGGAGGGCACGCTGACCGAGCGCACGGAGCGGGGCACGCGCGCGTTGCGAGCGGGCGCACAGCGCGTGTTCGCGCCGGGGTACGTGCACGAGGTGGTGAACGACGCACTGGAGCCCGCGGTGAGCCTGCACGTGTACCACCCGGGGCTGACGGAGATGCCGATGCACACCGCCCCGCACTGCGAGGCCCGCACCGAGCCCGGCGCCGTCACGGCCTGACCGGTCGAGCCGCCGGCTGTCCCCTGACCGGCCGCGCCGCCGGTTGTCCACAGCCGCGCACCGGTTGTCGCGGGGGCCTGCGAGACTGGCTCCCATGCGCATTGTGGTTCTGGCAGGCGGCATCGGCGGTGCCCGGTTCCTGCGTGGTCTGAAGCGGGCCGTGCCGGACGCGGACATCACGGTCATCGGCAACACCGGCGACGACATCCACCTCTTCGGGCTGAAGGTCTGCCCGGACCTCGACACGGTGATGTACACGCTCGGCGGCGGCATCAACGAGGAGCAGGGCTGGGGCCGGGCCGACGAGACCTTCCATCTGAAGGAGGAGCTCGGGGCGTACGGCGTCGGGCCCGAGTGGTTCGGCCTGGGCGACCGGGACTTCGCCACGCACATCGTGCGGACGCAGATGATCGGCGCCGGCTACCCGCTGAGCGCGGTGACGCAGGCGCTGTGCGACCGGTGGCAGCCGGGCGTGCGGCTGATCCCCATGACCGACGACCGGGTCGAGACCCATGTGGCGGTCGAGCTCGACGGCGAGCGCAAGGCGATCCACTTCCAGGAGTACTGGGTGCGGCTGCGCGCCTCGGTGCCCGCGCAGGCGGTCGTGCCGGTCGGTGCCGACCAGGCCAAGCCGGCGCCGGGCGTCCTGGAGGCCATCGCCGAGGCGGACGTGATCCTGTTCCCGCCGTCCAACCCGGTCGTGTCGATCGGCACGATCCTCGCGGTGCCCGGCATCCGGGAGGCGATCGCCGAGGCCGGGGTGCCGGTGGTCGGCCTCTCCCCCATCGTCGGCGACGCGCCCGTGCGGGGCATGGCCGACAAGGTGCTGGCCGCGGTGGGTGTGGAGTCGACGGCGACGGCGGTGGCCGAGCACTACGGCTCGGGCCTGCTGGACGGCTGGCTCGTCGACACGGTCGACGCGGGCGCGGTGGAGCGGGTCGAGGCGGCCGGGATCCGCTGCCGGGCCGTGCCGCTGATGATGTCCGACGCCGAGGCGACCGCGCAGATGGCCCGCCAGGCGCTGGCCCTGGCGGAGGAGGTGCGTGGCGCGTGAGCGGCGAGGAGCCGCGTACCGGCGGGTTCCGGGTGTGGGCCGTGCAGGGGCTGCCCGAGGTCACCGCCGGGGACGATCTGGCCAAGCTGATAGCGGCCGCCGAGCCGGGGCTGGCCGACGGGGACGTCCTGCTGGTCACGTCGAAGATCGTGTCCAAGGCGGAGGGCCGGATCGTCCGGGCGGCGGACCGGGAGGCCGCGATCGACGCCGAGACGGTCCGCGTGGTCGCCCGCCGGGGCAGCCTGCGGATCGTCGAGAACCGGCAGGGCCTGGTCATGGCCGCGGCCGGGGTCGACGCCTCCAACACCCCGGCCGGCACGGTGCTGTTGCTGCCGCAGGACCCGGACGCGTCCGCCCGTGCCCTGCGCGCGGGGCTGCGGGACGCCCTCGGCGTCGACGTCGGGGTCGTCGTGACCGACACGTTCGGGCGGCCCTGGCGGGCCGGGCTGACGGACGTGGCGATCGGCGCCGCCGGGGTGCGTGTGCTCGACGACCTGCGCGGCGGCACGGACGCCCACGGCAACCCGCTCAGCGCCACCGTCGTCGCCACGGCCGACGAACTCGCCGCCGCGGGCGACCTCGTCAAGGGCAAGGCCGCCGGGCTGCCCGTCGCGGTGGTGCGCGGACTGGCCCACGTCGTGGCGGAGGACGGCGGAGAGGGGGCGCGGGCCCTGGTGCGCGGCGCCCGCGACGACATGTTCCGCCTCGGCACGTCGGAGGCGGTCCGGCTGGCGGTGACCCAGCGGCGCACGGTCCGGGCCTTCACGGACGAGCCCGTGGACCCCGGTGCCGTACGGCGGGCGGTGGCCGCGGCCGTGACCGCGCCGGCGCCGCACCACACCACGCCGTGGCGGTTCGTGCTGCTGGAGTCGCAGGAGTCGCGGACGCGGCTGCTGGACGCCATGCGGGAGGCGTGGATCGCCGATCTGCGGCGGGACGGGAAATCGGAGGAGTCGATCGCCCGGCGGGTGCGGCGCGGGGACGTCCTGCGCAACGCGCCCTACCTGGTCGTCCCCTGCCTGGTCATGGACGGTTCGCACACGTACGGGGACGCGCGGCGGGACGGTGCCGAGCGGGAGATGTTCGTCGTCGCCGCCGGCGCCGGCGTGCAGAACCTGCTGGTGGCGCTGGCCGGGGAGCGGCTGGGATCGGCGTGGGTGTCCTCGACGATGTTCTGCCGGGACGTGGTGCGCGAGGTGCTCGGGCTGCCGGCGGACTGGGACCCGATGGGCGCGGTCGCGGTGGGTCATCCGGCCGAGGAACCGCGGCCGCGGGCGGAGCGGGACGCGGAGGCGTTCATCGCGGTGCGATGAGAGGTCCGTGACAGGCGTGGTGACAGGGGCGGTGGAAGGTACCGGTCCGGGCCTACCCTCATAGAGCCCCATTCGGTCGTCCAGGGACGTTCACTCATGGCAGGACGCTTCGCCCCCGAACCCACGCGTACCACCGTGCGCGGTGGGCATGTCGCCGTGGGCGGGGGCGTGCCGCGGCAGGCGGCGGGGCCCGGGCGGGTGCGGGAGTGGGTGCCGGAGTGGCCGCTGGACCTCGGGCTGGTGCTCGGGCCGTTGCGGCGCGGGCCGGGGGATCCGACGTTCCGCGCGATGCCCGACGGGTCGGTGTGGCGGGCCGCCCTGACGCCGGCCGGGCCCGGGACGCTCCGGGTGTCCGCGGCCGGTGGCCGGGTCCGCGGGGAGGCCTGGGGGCCCGGCGCGCCGTGGCTGCTGGAGCGGCTGCCGGAGCTGCTCGGGGCGGCCGACGATCCGTCGGCGTTCGTGCCGCGGCACCGGCTGCTGGCGATGACGCGGCATCGGCGCCCGGGTTTGCGGCTGACGCGGACCGGGCTGGTGCTGGAGTCGCTGATCCCGTCGATCCTGGAGCAGAAGGTCACGACCGACGAGGCCTACCGGGCGTGGCGGCTGCTGGTGCGCAAGTACGGGGAGCCGGCGCCGGGGCCCGCGCCCGGGCGGATGCATGTGATGCCGGCGCCGCGGACCTGGGCGCTGATCCCGTCCTGGGAGTGGCACCGGGCCGGGGTCGACGACAAGCGGGCGTCGACGATCCTGCGGGCCGTCCGGGTCGCCGCGCGGCTGGAGGAGGCCGTGCGGATGGATCCGGTGGCGGCCCGGGCACGGCTGGAGCTCGTGCCCGGGGTGGGTCCGTGGACGTCGGCGGAGACGGTGCAGCGCAGTCACGGCGCGGCCGACGAGGTCACGGTCGGGGACCTGCACCTGCCGGGGATCGTCGGGTGGGCGCTGGCCGGGGACCGGGACGCGGACGACTCGGTGATGCTGGAGCTGCTGGAGCCGTACGCGGGGCAGCGGCACCGGGCGGCCCGGCTGATCCTGCTGAGCGGGCGGGTGCCGGGGCGCAGGGCGCCGAAGATGCCGCGATGGGACATCGGGCGGATCTGAGGGACTGCCCGATGACCGGTACCCGGCGTCGGCGCCCCGGCCGGGGGCCGTGGCGGGCGGCCCGCTACTGGTCCGACGAGAAGCGGACCGCGCCCGCCGGGATCCGCGCGTCGCACCATATGCGGGCGCCGTCCCGCAGTTCGTTGTCCGCGCCGATCACCGCGCCGTCGCCGATGACGGTGCCGGTGAGGACCGAGCGTTCGCCGACCCGGGCCCGGGTGCCGATGAGGGAGTCGGTGATGACCGCGCCGGGTTCGATGACCGCGCCCGGCAGGATCGTGCTGCCGAAGACGCGGGCGCCCTCGGCGACGAACGCGCCCTCGCCCACCACCGTGCCGCCGGCCAGCTTGGCGTCGGCGGCGACCGTCGCCGTCGGCAGCACCAGGCGGTCGCCGCAGCGGCCGGGGACCGCGGGGGACGGGGCCCGGCCCAGGACCAGGTCCGCCGAGCCCCGGACGAAGGCCGCCGGGGTGCCGAGGTCCAGCCAGTACGTCGAGTCGACCATGCCCTGCAGGTGGGCCCCGGCCGACAGCAGGCCGGGGAACGTCTCGCGCTCCACCGACACCGGCCGGCCCGCCGGGATCGTGTCGATGACCGAGCGGCGGAAGACGTAGGCGCCCGCGTTGATCTGGTCGGTGACGATCTCCTCGGGCGTCTGGGGCTTCTCCAGGAACGCCAGCACCCGGCCCGTGCCGTCGGTGGGGACCAGGCCGTACGCCCTCGGGTCGGTCACCTTCGTCAGGTGCAGGGAGACGTCCGCGCCCGTCGACTCGTGGGTGTCGACCAGGGCCCGGATGTCCAGGCCCGTCAGGATGTCGCCGTTGAAGATCAGGACCGGGTCGTCGGGGCCGGAGTGCAGCCGGGAGGCGACGTTGCGGATGGCGCCGCCCGTGCCGAGGGGCTCCTCCTCCGTCACGTACTCCAGGTGCAGGCCCAGCGCGGAGCCGTCCCCGAAGTACGGCTCGAAGACCTCGGCCAGGTAGGACGTGGCCAGGACGATGTGCTCGACGCCCGCCGCTCTCGCTCTCGCCAGCTGGTGCGTGAGGAAGGGCACCCCGGCCGCCGGGACCATGGGCTTGGGCGTGTGCACCGTGAGCGGGCGCAGCCGGGTGCCCTTGCCGCCGACCAGGAGGATCGCTTCTGTCACGTGTCGTCTCTGCTTCCTGCCGGGACCGGCCGAACTGTCTTTCGGCCGGTCAGTGTATGCAGACCGTTCCGTGGCGCCTTCGCCGGCCGTGCGGCAGTTCCGTCCGTGTCCCCGCATGCCCCCGACGGCGGTCGAGCGTGCCCTCAGCGGCCCTGGTACCGCGCCGCCTTGGAGCGGGCCGAGCCGAGCTTGCCGTAGAGCTTCCGTCCCGGGCACTCCGTGATGAAACCGTCCCGGTGCCCGGAGATCACGTTCAGTCGTACCTTCTTACCTTTGTGGTGCAGATTGCTGCCGGCCGACTTCAGGTACGTCTTTCCCTTCGGATTCACCCGGTACAGGCCCAGCTTCCACGCGGTCAGCCGGGCGACGGCCCGGACGGCGGCCTTCGACGGCTTCTTGGTGTCGTACGACCCGAGGACGGCGATCCCCATGCTGTTGTTGTTGAAACCGAGGGTGTGCGCGCCGAGGACCGGTCGTGCCACGCCCCCGGCGCGGCCCTCGTAGATCTTTCCGCACTTGTCGATGAGGAAGTTGTAGCCGATGTCCCGCCACCCCATGCTCTCGACGTGGTAGCGGTAGATACTGCGGATGAGTGACGAGGCCTGCGAGCAGCGGTAGTTGTTGCCGCTTGCGGTGTGGTGCACGAAGGCGGCCCGGACCTTCTTGGTGTACCGGAAGCCGCTCTCCCGCAACCCCTCGTCCGCCCCCCAGCCGCGTCGCGTGACGATACCGGGGCGCGGCCCGATGTACGGCTTGGCGCGCAGCTGCCGCTCCGTCAGCTCGCCGGCGTTGAGGGCGAGGAACTCCCGCTCGGTCTCCGCCCGGTCCAGGGCCGCGATCTCGGTGGCGCCCAGGGGGGCGAGGTCGGCGTTGACGGCGGAGGCCTCGGTGGCGGCGGAGTTCTCGCCGGCCAGGGCGGCGGTGCGGGGGCCGTCCGCCGGGGCCTCGTCGCCCGGGTCGACCAGTTCGAGCCGGAGGCCGGACGGGAGCGGCGGTGCGGCGGGCCGGCTGCGGGCGCCCGTGCCGTGCCGCGCGGCGCCGGATCCCGCGCTGCCGGACTCCGAGCGGACCCGCAGTTCCACACCGTCGGAGTCGCCCACCCACAGCGGGGCGGTGGCGCCGCGGACCCGGCCCGAGGCGCTCTCGGGGGTGTTGCGGTCGGCGCCGTGGTCGGTGTTGTGCGTCTCGACGTCCTGCCAGCCGGACCAGGAGCCGGTGTCCGCGGCGCGGGTGCGGACCTGGACGCGGCCGTGCAGTTCGGCTTCGGGGTCGTCCCAGACCACGCCGACGAGGGAGAAGTGGCGTACGGCGCGGCGGTGCAGGCCCTGCTCGGTGGCGGGGGCGGAGGGGGTGGCGCGGTGGCGGGCGAGGGGTTCGAGGGGGAGCGACTGGGTGCTGCCGGGGGTGGCCGGTTCGGCCGCGCGCCGGAGGGTCGTGGCGGCGGCCGGGGTCCCCGCGTGGGGCGCGGGTCTCGCCGCCGTCGCGGCTTCCGCGGTCGGCACCGGTCTCGCGGTCGCCGCGACGGCGGTCGGGGTGAGGGGAAGGGCCAGAGCGGCCGCACAGGTGACACCGATCGAGGAAGCAAGGAATCCACGCATGCCCCTGATCTTGGACATAGTCGTATAAGTCTGTCCATTTGGGATTTGACGGTCCGTCGGTCGCGTTCGGCCGAACCGGTGGCCGATCCGGGGCGGGACGGGCGCCGGGCCGTTGGGGCGCGCGGGGTGCGGCGCGTACGCTTGCGCGGGTGAACGCCACCGATCGCACCCCTGCCGACCTGCTGGGTTCCGCGCTCGCCGCGGATCCGGGACGCCCCCTGGTGACCTTCTACGACGACGCCACCGGCGAACGGGTCGAACTGTCCGTGGCCACCTTCGCCAATTGGGTGGCCAAGACCTCGAACCTGCTCCAGGACGAGCTGTCCGTCGAGCCCGGCGACCGGGTGGCGCTGCTGCTGCCGGCGCACTGGCAGACGGCGGTGTGGCTGCTGGCGTGTTCGTCGGTGGGCGTCGTCGCCGACGTGACGGGCGATGTGCGCGCCGCCGACGTCGTGGTGAGCGGGCCGGACCGGCTGGAGGCGGCGCGGGCCTGTTCCGGGGCCCGGGTCGCGCTGGCGCTGCGGCCGCTCGGGGGACGGTTCCCGCAGCCGCCGGAGGGGTTCGTCGACTACGCGGTGGAGGTGCCGGGGCAGGGGGACCGCTTCGTGCCGTACGCGCCGGTGGACCCGGAGGGACCCGCGCTGATCGTGGCCGGACGGGAGTTCAGCGGGGCCGAGGTCGTGGAGCGGGCGCGGGCCGAGGCGAGCGGGCTGGGGCTGACCGGCCCCGGGTCCCGGATCCTGTCGGGGCGCCCGTACGACACGTGGGAGGGGCTCAGCGCGGGGCTGTACGCGCCGCTGGCGACGGGCGGTTCCGTGGTGCTGTGCCGGAATCTGCAGCAGGCGGGTGACGGGGTGCTGGACCAGCGGGTGGAGAGCGAGCGGGTGACGGCCATCGCCCGGTAGCCGCTGCGACGGCACCGGGCGGAGCGGGTCCCGGCGGAGGACTCCCCCGCACGAGCGCGGCCCCTCCCCCGTCCGGCCCATCCCGACCCCGCCCCGGCCGCCCTTCCACGCCATCGTCGGAGGAGCACTGCGCGTGGGACGTGCCGGCGTCAGGAGGGGTGGTTGCTGCCGTGGGCTACAGGGTCGGGCCGGGCGCGGGGGCGTCCGCCAGCGGGCGGGGGCTGCTGCGGCGGCGCCGGGCGCGGCGGGTGCGGATCGCGGCGCTGGCGGCCGCCGGTCTCCTGGTGGCGGGCGTCGCGGCCGGCTGGGCGGTGTACGCGAAGCTCAGCGGGAACATCACCCCCGACGAGGCGGCCGCCGCCGAGCTCAGGCGGTACGAGAAGGAGCGGCCCACCTCGCTGGTCAAGGACGCGCGGAACATCCTGCTGATCGGGTCGGACTCCCGCCGCGGCGACGGCAACGCCCGCTACGGGCGCGACTCGGGCACCGAGCGGTCGGACACCACGATCCTGCTGCACCTGTCGGCGGGGCGGCGCAGCGCCACCGCCGTCTCGCTGCCCCGGGATCTGATGGTGGACCTGCCGGCCTGCCGGCGCCGGGACGGGTCGCGCAGCGCGCCGCGGTTCGCCATGTTCAACCAGGCGTTCCAGGTGGGCGGCTCGGCCTGCACCATCCGTACCGTCGAGAGGCTCACCGACATCCGCGTCGACCACCACGTCGTCGTCGACTTCCACGGCTTCAAGGAGATGGTCGACGCCGTCGACGGGGTCGAGGTGTGCCTGCGCGAGCCGATCGACGACCGGGCCGCCAGGCTGCGGCTGCCGGCGGGGCGGGTGACGCTCGACGGCGAGCAGGCCCTCGGCTACGTCCGGGCCCGCAAATCCCTGGGCGACGGCAGCGACACGGAGCGCATGGAACGGCAGCAACGATTCCTCGGAGCGCTCGTCAACAAGGTACGCAGCAATGACGTCCTGCTGAATCCGGCGAAGCTGTACCCCGTCCTGGACGCGGCCACGTCCTCGCTCACCACCGACCCGGAGCTGGCGAGCCTGCGCGGCTTGTACGAACTCGTGCGCGGTCTGCGCGACATCCCCATGGAACAAGTGCAATTCCTGACCGTCCCCCGGGAGTCGTACGCGTTCGACGCCAATCGCGACCAACTGGTGGAGCCCGAGGCGGACCGGCTGTTCGAGCGGCTGCGGACGGATGCGCCGGTGGTGATCGCGCGGGACGCGCCGCGCGGTTCCGCCCCCTTGCGGCCCACCCGAACCCGTGACGGGTCGTACGGGGATTCGTACGCGGGGCCGTTCTCCGCGCCGGCCGTCACCGTTTCTCCGCCTCCGACGTTCGAGGGGAACACCGCGGCCGAGGACACCTGCGAGTAAAGCGGGCGCCAAGGCACCTTCAACGTAACGAACTCTTCACTTGGGAAATGGGCGAATTGCCCAGGTGTAGGGACGTGGAATTTGTCACCGCCGTCGCTCTGCACTGAAGTGGGCGGTTAGTGTGAGCGATCCGGTGCGCCCGGCCCTGAAGAACGGTCCGGAGGTCGCGCACCGTGTGAACGAGACCCGGGCGCCTTGGTGGGGGAGGCGCCGCGTGCCCCGACGGAGGAAACAGGCAACCGTGGACGCGCAAGGCCGTGGGCGGGCGGACGACATCGACCCCGCAGACCAGTGGGTGCTCAACCCGGACACCGGCGAATACGAACTGCGACTGCCCGCTTCCCCACCGCAGTCGGGCGTGCCCTCGCCCCGCAGGCCGCCCGCGTCCGACGCGGGCCCGCGCGCCCGCTCCCGTTCGCAGGCACCGACCCGTTCGCGCACGGACGCCCCCGGCCGTTCGCGCACGGACGCCCCCGGCCGCTCCGACCCGCCGGCGTCCGGCCGTTCGCGGCCCGAGACGCCCGGCCGCGCGGTGCCGTCGCCACGCAGGCGGCGCGGGGCGCCCCAGGAGCCGCCGGGACGGCGCGGGCGACGGCCGGCCAAGGCCTCCAAGGGCAAGAAGGTCCTGCTGTGGACCGGCGGCACGATGGCGTTCGTGCTGATCGCCGGCGCGGGAGCGGGCTACCTCTACATCGAGCACCTGAACGACAACATCGCCTCGGTCTCCGACGACGGCGCCGGCACCGGCGGCTTCCAGAAGGACAAGGCGATCAACATCCTGCTGATCGGCACCGACAAGCGCACCGGCAAGGGCAACGACAAGTACGGCGACGCGGGCAGCGTCGGGCACGCCGACACCACGATCCTGCTGCATGTCTCCAAGGACCGTTCGAACGCGACCGCGCTGAGCATCCCGCGTGACCTGGTCACCGACATCCCGGACTGCCCCACCACGCAGGAGGACGGCAGCCAGAAGATCATCCCCGGTACGCCGAACGCCCGCTTCAACACCAGCCTCGGCCAGGACGGCCGCACGCCGAGCTGCACCATGCGCACCGTGACCGAGCTGACCGGGATCAAGCCGGACAACTTCATGGTCGCCGACTTCAACGCCGTCAAGACGCTGACCAGCGCGGTCGGCGGGGTCGAGGTCTGTCTGGCCAAGGACATCGACGACCCGGACTCCAAGCTGAAGCTGTCCAAGGGCACGCACACCATCGAGGGCGAGCAGGCGCTGGCCTTCGTGCGCACCCGGCACTCCGTGGGCTTCGGCGGCGACCTGAGCCGCATCGGACTGCAGCAGCAGTTCCTGAGCGCGCTGATGCGCAAGCTGAAGTCCAACGACACGCTCACCAGCCCGCAGAAGATGCTCGACCTGGCGGAGGCGGGCACCAAGGCGCTGACCGTCGACTCGCAGCTGGACAGCATCGGCAAGCTGAAGGACCTCGGCCTGGAGCTGGGCAAGCTCAACGTCAAGAACCTGACCTTCACCACGGTCCCGGTGGTCGACAACCCGGCGGAGAAGGTCAAGAGCACGGTCGTCCTCGACGAGTCGACCGCTCCCCAGGTCTTCGACATGATCAGGAACGACGTGTCCTTCACGGCCGTCAAGGAGCGGAAGAAGAAGGAGGCCGCCGCGGTGGCCGCCCGGCTGAAGGGCAGCAAGGCCCCGGCCTCCGAGGTGCGGGTGCGCATCCTCAACGGCGGTGCCGTCGCCGGCAGTGCCCAGGAGACGCTCAGCTGGCTGCAGAACGAGGAGGGCGTCACCAAGTCGGAGAACGCGGGCAACGCCCCCGCCGAACTGGCCAGGACGACCCTGGAGTACGCGCCCGACCAGGCCGCCCAGGCCCGCCGTCTCGCCGACCTGCTGGGGCTCGCCGGGTCGGCGATGAAGCCGGGCGAGAGCGTGGACAACTCCCAAGGGCTGCCCGCGATGACGCTCACCCTCGGCAAGGACTTCAAGGGCGCGGGCATCCCCCTGACGACGCCCTCGAAGGCGCCCGAAGGCGTGCAGAAATCCACGGCCGACAAGGTGAAGTGCGCCAAGTGACGGTAATCAGGCGGGAGTTCACCGGGCTCCCCGCAAACGAATGGGCGGTATTGCCCAGTTGTAAGAACGTGGAGTTTGTCACCCACGTCGCTTGACGCCGAAGTGTGCGGATAGTGTGTGCGATCCAGTGCTCTCACCCACGAGGTCCGTCCCGGGGACGGGCACTGCTTGACCGACACCGTGCGCCTTCCGGGGGAGGGCGCCGCGTGGCCCGACGGAGGAATCAGGCAACCGTGGACGCGCAAGGCCGTGGGCGGGCGGACGACGTCGACCCCGCAGACCAGTGGGTGCTCAACCCGGACACCGGCGAATACGAACTGCGACTGCCCTCTTCCGCACCGCAGTCGTCCGTGCCCGGCCCCCGCGCCTCCGGCTCCCGCGGCGCCGCGGCGGCGGGCGGCGCGGCGCGCGCCCGCCGGACCGCCACCCCCGCCCGGCGGCCCGGGGCCGCGGCCCCGGGCGGCGAGCCGGCGTCCCCGCGCAGACGCGGCGGCGCCCCGGCCGAGGCGGCCGCCGGGCGGCGCGGCCGCCGCCCCGCGCCGCAGAGGCCGCAGAAGTCGAAGGGCCGGAAGGCCCTGATGTGGACCGGCGGCTCGCTGGCCTTCGTGCTGGTCGGCGTGAGCGCGGCCGCCTACCTCTACTACGAGCACCTCAACGACAACATCACGTCCGTCTCCGACGACGGCGCCGGCACCGGCGGGTTCAGCAAGGACCGCGCGATCAACATCCTGCTGATCGGCACCGACAAGCGCACCGGCGAGGGCAACGAGGGCTACGGCGACCAGGGCAGCTCCGGGCACGCGGACACCACGCTGGTGCTGCACGTCGCCAAGGACCGCTCGAACGCGACGGTGCTGAGCATCCCGCGCGACCTGATCACCGACATCCCCGACTGCCCGACGACCCAGGAGGACGGCTCGGAGAAGGTCATCCCGGGCAAGCAGCGCACGCGCTTCAACGAGAGCCTCGGGCAGGAGGAGCGGACGCCGAGCTGCACCATGCGCACGATCACCGAGCTGACCGGGCTGAAGATGGACCACTTCATGGTGGCCGACTTCAACGCGGTCAAGACGCTGACCAGCGCGGTCGGCGGGGTCGACGTGTGCCTGGCCAAGGACATCAAGGACAAGGACTCCAAGCTCGACCTGCCCAAGGGCGAGCACACGATCGAGGGCGAGGAGGCGCTGGCCTTCGTGCGCACCCGGCACTCCGTCGGCTTCGGCGGCGACCTGAGCCGGATCGAGCTGCAACAGCAGTTCCTGGGCTCGCTGATGCGCAAGCTGAAGTCCAACGACACCCTCACCAGCCCCGCCAAGATGATCAAGCTGGCGGAGGCGGGCACCAAGGCACTGACCGTCGACTCCCAGATCAGCACGATCAAGAAACTGGCCGATCTCGGGGCGGAACTGGGCAAGTTCGACACGAAGAACCTCACGTTCGCGACCGTGCCCGTCGTCGACAACCCCCAGGAGACGGTCAAGGCCACGGTGGTGCTGAAGCAGCCCCAGGCGCAGCAGCTCTTCGCGATGGTCCGGGACGACGTGTCGCTGACCGAGGTCAAGCAGCAGAAGAAGAAGGAGAAGGACGCCGAGGCCGCCCGGCTCAAGGGCAGCAAGGCCCCGGCCTCCGAGGTGCGGGTGCGCATCCTCAACGGCGGTGCCGTCGCCGGC
Organism: Streptomyces sp. NPDC085931; assembly: GCF_044540565.1. Classification (NCBI taxonomy): domain Bacteria; kingdom Bacillati; phylum Actinomycetota; class Actinomycetes; order Kitasatosporales; family Streptomycetaceae; genus Streptomyces; species Streptomyces sp. NPDC085931. The sequence continues at coordinate 473,044 of NZ_JBITSK010000007.1, read as the reverse complement.
AGCGCCCAGGAGACCCTCAGCTGGCTCCAGGTCAGGCAGGGCGTCACCAAGTCGGAGAACGCGGGCAACGCGCCCGAGGCGCTGGCGAAGACGACTCTGGAGTACGCCCCCGACCAGGCCGCCCAGGCGCGCAGGCTGGCCGCGATCCTGGGGCTGTCCGGAGCCGCGATGAAGCCGGGCGGGAGCGTGGACAACTCCCAGGGGCTGCCCGCGATGACGCTCACCCTCGGCAAGGACTTCAAGGGCGCGGGCGTTCCGCTGACCACTCCGTCGAAGGTCCCGGACGACGTGCGGAAGTCCACGGCCGACAAGGTCGAGTGCGCGAAGTGACCTGACCGTCCTTTCCCGCGTCTCACAGGGGGACAGGACATGCCCGGACATCGGTCCGGGTGTACATCCGAGCGGGCCTGTCAGGCGTCCAACCAGGAGCGGGAACCGCCGTGTCCCGGCGCGGACCGGGAGATTCCCGGTCCGAACGGACACGGTTCGCCCGTGCTCGAACACGACGCGGGACGGGCCCGCAGGTCAGCCGTAGGGGTGGGAGGCAGGGTATGGCGCAGAGTGACGTGCGCGGAGGCGGCACGCGGCGCGACGCGGGGGGCCTGGTCCAGGACGAGCGTCCGGGGGCGGCGGCGGACCCCTCGGGCGGGGACGACGCGGACCAGGGCGGCCCGGGCCGGCAGCGCGGCCGGCGACGCGGCGGCGGACGCCGGATACTGCGCTGGTCCGCGCTGGTGCTGTCGGTCCTGATACTCGGGACGGCCGGCGCCGGATACCTGTACTACCGCCATCTCAACGGCAACATCGACAAGGGCAAGCGCAACGCCGGCGACTCCGACGTGCGGCGCTCCGAGCCCAACGCGGCCGGCCAGACCCCGCTGAACATCCTGCTGATCGGCTCCGACAGCCGGAACTCCGCGGAGAACGTCAAGCTCGGCGGCAGCCGGGACAACGTCGGCAGCAAGCCGCTGGCCGACGTGCAGATGCTGCTGCACGTGTCGGCGGACCGGGAGAGCGCGTCCGTGGTGAGCATCCCGCGGGACACCCGGGTGGACATCCCCAAGTGCACCGACCCCGACACCGGTGAGACCTACCCGGCGAAGAACACGATCATCAACGAGTCGCTCCAGCGCGGCGGGCCGGGCTGCACCTTGGCCACCTGGCAGGAACTGACCGGCGTGTACATCGACCACTGGATGATGGTCGACTTCGCCGGCGTGGTGGACATGGCGGACGCGATCGGCGGCGTCCCGGTCTGCGTCAACCAGAACGTGTGGGACCGGCCGCTGCCCGGCCAGCGCGGCGGCTCCGGCCTGAAGCTCGAGGCCGGCACGCACAACGTGCGGGGCAAGCAGGCGCTGCAGTGGCTGCGCACCCGGCACGCCTGGGGCAGCGACCCGCTGCGGGCCAAGGCGCAGCACATGTACATGAACGCGATGATCCGCACGCTGAAGAAGCAGAACGTCTTCACCGACACGGGCCGGCTGATGGGCCTGGCCGAGGCGGGCACCAAGGCGCTGAAGGTGTCCGAGGAGATCGGCACGGTCAAGGAGCTGTACGACCTGGCCATGCAGCTCAAGTCGGTCCCCACCGAGCGGATCACGATGACGACGATGCCGTGGATCGAGGACCCGCTGAACCGCAACCACCTGCTGCCCAAGCCGGTGGACGCGGACAAGGTGTGGGCGATGCTGCGCGACGACGTCTCCTTCGACAAGGGCGGCAAGGCCGGCAAGACCGGCACCGGCGCGTCCTCCCCGGCCTCGGCCCGGGCCACCGGGCCCGCCGCCGCGCCCGCGGAGGGGCTGTCGGTCACGGTCGTCAACGGCACGGCGGGCGAGCAGGGGCCCGCGGTGCCTCACCGGGCCGCCGCGATCGTGGCCGCCCTGCAGCAGGAGGGGTTCGCCCGGGCGGTCGCCTCGGGGCAGCAGGACCCGCAGCCGCGCACGCTGGTGACGTACCCGAAGAGCACCGGGGCGCAGGGCAGGGCCAACGCGCTGTCGGTGGCCGGGGCGCTCGGCATCCCGGGCGGCCAGGTGCGCGCCACCGACGGTGTCACCACCACGCTGGTCATCGGCGCCGACTGGCGGGAGGGCACCGGCTACCCGAAGCAGGAGCCGGTGAAGGCCGGAGACCTGCCCGACAGCGCGGACGCCCTGACGGCGGACAAGAAGGAGTGCATGGACGTCTACCGGCCCTACCGGTGGTGACGAGGGCCGGACACGCCGCGGGCCCCCTCCCGGGACGGGAAGGGGCCCGGGCGGGAGCGTCAGCGCGTCGCCGCGTCCGCGTGGACCGCGGGGCGCCGGGAGGCGATGACCTTCCGGGCCAGTGAGCGCGGGCTGGTCAGGAAGCCCCAGCCCCAGGACATGTGCATCGTGGCCAGCGCCACGGGGATCTGCAGCCGGGCCTTCAGCGGCAGGCCCTTGCCCGCCGGGACCGAGCCCAGCAGGATCGCCGCGAGGTAGCCGCCGGGCACCACGAAGCCCCACGGGGTGAGCGCCGCGCCCACCAGGATCCCGGCCGCGATCGCGCACACCGCGGTCGGCGGGGCGAGGTAGCGCAGGTTGATCGAGCCCTCGTGGTAGCGGGCGACCACGTGCCGCCAGCGGCCGTAGTCCTTGTACTGCTTGGCGAGCGCCTTCACGCTCGGCCGGGGCCGGTACGACACCTTCAGCTCGGGCGAGAACCAGATCAGGCCGCCGGCCTCACGGATGCGGAAGTTCAGCTCCCAGTCCTGGGCACGGATGAACTCCACGTTGTAGCCGCCCTGTTGCTCCAGCGCCTCGCGCCGGAACACCCCCAGGTAGACGGTCTCGGCCGGGCCCGCCTGGCCGCCGGTGTGGAACGCGGCGTTGCCGACCCCGATCTTCGAGGTCATCGCGGCGGCGACCGCGCGCTCCCAGTCGTTCTCGCCCTCGGCGTGCATGATGCCGCCGACGTTCTGCGCGCCGGTCTCCTCCAGGAGCCGTACGGCGGTGGCGATGTAGTTGGGCGAGAGCATGCCGTGGCCGTCGACGCGGACGACGATCGGGTGCTTCGAGGCGTTGATCGCCGCGTTCAGCGCCGCGGGCGTACGGCCGGTGGGGTTGGGGACGGTGTGGACACGCGGGTCTTCGGCCACGAGCTCGGCGGCGATCTCGTCCGTGCGGTCCGTGGACGGACCGAGGGCGATCACGACCTCCATCTCGCCGGCGTACTCCTGCGCGAGGATGGCTTGGACTGCTCCCCGCAGATGCCGCTCCTCGTTGAGGACGGGCATGATCACGGAAACGGCGGGGTGCCGCACGTCGGGATTGGCGTTCATAGGGGGCTCACGTTACCGCGAACGGGGGACACCGGTGCGCGCCGCGGGGGCGGTACCGCGGGCCGCAGATCGTATCGGCCTACGGTTTCACGGATCCCACGTACGGCCGTCGTCCGGAGGTGTCCCCATGCCCACGCCGCCGCGGTCCCCTCGGTCCACCGCCGCTCCCCAGCGTCGTCCGCAGCCCACCGCCCGCCGTGCCCCGCGCCGGCCCGCGCCGCCCGCCCGGCGCCGCAGGCCGCGCTGGGGCATGCGGGCCGTCACCACGCTGTCGGTGGTGGTGCTCGCCTCGGCCGGGATCGGGCACGCGGTGGTGACCAGCCTGGACGCGGACATCACCCGGGTCGACGCCTTCAAGGACATGAAGAACCGGCCCCGGGCGGGCCACGGGATGAACCTGCTGCTGGTCGGCACCGACGGCCGCGAGAAGATCAGCAGGGCGGAGCGGCACAAGTACCGGCTCGGCGGCGCGCCCTGCCACTGCACCGACACGATGATGATCGTGCACATCTCGGAGGACCGGGAGCGCGCGAGCGTGGTGAGCCTGCCGCGCGACTCCTACGCCGTGACGCCCCCGCACACCGACCGCACCTCCGGCAGGCGGCACGGCGGGCACCCCCTGAAACTGAACGCGGCGTACGCGGAGGGCGGGCCGCAGCTGACCGTGCGGACGGTCGAGAGCATGACCAAGGTGAAGATCGACCACTATGTGGAGGTCGACTTCACCAGCTTCATGAAGACGGTCGACGTGGTCGGCGGCGTGCAGATCTGCACCGCCGACCCGCTCAAGGACAGCTACACGGGCCTGGACCTCGCACCCGGCCGGCACACCCTGGCCGGCGGTCAGGCGCTGCAGTACGTGCGCGCCCGCCATGTCGACGGCGCCTCCGACCTGGGCCGGATGAAGCGGCAGCAGCGCTTCATGGCGGCGCTCGTGGAGCGGATCACCTCGTCCGGGATCCTGCTCAACCCCATGAAGTTCCGGGACGTCACCCGGGCGGTGCTCGGCTCGGTGCGGGCCGACAAGGGCTTCGGCACGGACGAGATGCTCGACCTGGGCCGGGCCATGCGGAACTTCTCGCCCTCCTCCTCGGAGTTCACCACCGTCCCGATCGGGCGCATGGGGTACGCCGTGCGGGGCGTCGGCTCGACGCTGAAGTGGGACCCGGTGAAGTCGGAGCGGCTCTTCCACGCCCTGCGCCAGGACCAGCCGCTGTCCGCGCACCGCTCGCGCGGGGTGGCCCGGATCGTCTCGGTGGCCCCGCAGCAGATCCGGGTCCAGGTGGAGAACGGCACGGGCACGCCCGGGCTCGGCCGCCGGGTCGACGCGGCGCTCGCGTCGACCGGCTTCCGCACGACGAAGGCCCCGGTGAACGCCGCGGCCCGCGACGTCAAGCGCACGGTCGTCGCCTACGACCCCCGCTGGGACCGCTCGGCCAAGTCCCTGGCGACGGCCCTGCCGGGCAGCGAGCTGCGTGCGGTCAAGGGCCTGGGCGCGACGCTGAAGGTGATCGCGGGCGCGGACTTCGAGCGGGTGCGCAAGGTACGCGCCGAGGACCCGGGCCAGGGCGAGTTCGGGGTGGTGCGGGGCGACGAGGTGGCGTGCTCGTAGGAGGCCGCGTGCTCCTGGGTGGCCGGCCGGCTCAGTCCTCGAAGCCCTCCGCCGCGCGCTTCTCGCGCAGTTCCATGATCGCCCGGCGGCGGGCCAGGCGGTGGGTGCGGCGGATCTGGGCCTCCTGGTAGCGGCGCTTGTCGCGCTCGGTCTCCGGGAGGACCGGCGGGACCCGGCGGGGCTTGCCGTCGGCGTCGACCGCCGCGAAGACGAGGTAGGCGGAGCCGACCTGGGTGGGCGGCGCGGACTCGTTCCAGCGCTCGGCCAGCACCCGGACCCCGACCTCCATGGAGGTGCGGCCGGTCCAGTTGACCTGCGCCTTGACGTGGACGAGGTCGCCGACGCGGACCGGCTCCAGGAACACCATCTCGTCCATGGAGGCGGTGACGGCCGGACCGCCGGAGTGCCGCCCGGCCACGGCCCCGGCCGCGTCGTCGACCAGCTTCATGATCACCCCGCCGTGCACGGTGCCCAGCAGGTTCGTGTCGTTGTGGGTCATGATGTGGCTGAGGGTGGTGCGGGAGGCCGAGGTCGGCTTGCCCGGGATATCCGTGGTGCCGGAATCCGCAGCTGGGGCCTGGTCTGTCATGGCCCCTACCTTATGCCGAGGCGGCACGAGGGTGATTTGTGTCAGCTTCGCCACAGCCGTGCTCTGATTTTCCGACGACTCTTGTATGGCACACCTCCGGGACCTGCACACTGTTCGGCATGAATGATTGGCCCGAGGGGTTCTCCGGCGACAACCGCGGCAGCCGGTACGGACGGGGCAGCTCCAGCGCACAGCCGGAGAGCGCCCGTGTCATGCGGCAGGTCCGCCGCGGTCCGGCGGCACCGCCCGGGCAGGGCGGCTACGGCGGGGTGCCGCAGCAGCCGTCGTACGTGGACGGCGGCTACGCCGAGCCGCAGTCGGGGTACGACAGCGGCTACAACACCGGCCAGGTCTACGGCTCCCCCGGCGGCCGCGGCCCCGGCGGGGGAGGCGGCGGCGGGTACGACCGTCCGGCGCCGAACTGGCGCCGCCGGATCAAGGTGACGGCGATCGCGCTGGTGACGGTGCTGGTGGTGACGAGCGTCGCCACGTACTTCTGGGCCGACTCCAAGCTCAACCGCGACGTCGACCTGTCGAAGGTCATCGAGCGGCCGGAGGCGGGCGAGGGCACCAACTACCTGATCGTCGGCTCCGACAGCCGCGCGGGCATGTCGGCCGAGGAGAAGAAGAAGCTGCACACCGGGTCCGCCGAGGGCAAGCGCACGGACTCGATGATGATCCTGCACACCGGCAGCAACGGCCCGACGCTGATCTCGCTGCCGCGTGACTCCAACGTCACCATCCCGTCGTACAAGGGCTCCGAGTCCGGCAAGCTCTACCCGGCCTCGGGCCGGCAGACGAAGCTGAACGCGGCGTACGCCGAGGACGGCCCCGAGCTGCTGGTCCGCACGGTCGAGGCCAACACGGGCCTGCACATCGACCACTACGTGGAGATCGGCTTCGGCGGCTTCGCGAACATCGTGGACGCGGTCGGCGGGGTCGAGATCGACATCCCGCAGGACATCAAGGACACCAAGTCCGGCGCGGACCTGAAGAAGGGCAAGCAGACCCTGAACGGCGAGCAGGCGCTGGCGTTCGTCCGCACCCGCTACGCCCTGAAGGGCTCCGACCTGGACCGCACGAAGAACCAGCAGAAGTTCCTCTCGGCCCTGGCCAACCAGGTCGCCACCCCGGGCACCATCCTGAACCCGTTCAAGCTCTACCCGACCATGGGCGCCGGCCTGGACTCCCTGGTCGTCGACAAGGACATGGGCCTGTTCGACCTGGCCTCCATGTTCTGGGCGATGAAGGGCGTCAGCGGCGGCGAGGGCAAGTCGATGAACATGCCGATCGCGGGCAACGCCCCGAACGGCAACCTCCAGTGGGACACCGCGAAGGTGAAGACGCTGGTGAGCCAGTTGAAGAACGACGAGACGGTCACCGTCTCGGGCAACTGAGCCGGCGGCGACGCGGAAGGGGGCACCCGGGCGGGTGCCCCCTTCGTCGTACGGCTGCTCACATCGTGGTGGCCGACATGGCGCGGCACATCTCGGCGCAGGCGCGACAGGACTCCGCGCAGCGCATCATCTGGGCGTCGTCCGGCATGGACATACACGCCTCGGCGCACATGTCGCAGGCCCGGGCGCACATGGCGCACATGTCGGCCGCGAGGGGCGAGCGGCGCATCATCATGTCGGCGCACATGCGTGTCATCTCGGCGCAGTCCATCACGGCGCGCATGATCTGCATCTGGGCCGGACCGCCCATCTGCAGGCAGGAGCTCATGGTCTCCTCGCACACGCCGTGGCAGGTCATGCACGCCTGGACGCAGTCCTGCATCTCCTTGCTGAGCGGGGCGGTGGTGGCGGGCTGCTGGGTCATGTCTTCCTCCCGTGGGGACGGCGAGGGCCGGGGGCCGGCCCCCGTGCCTTCCGTCCTACGCCTTCGGCCCCATGAGCACCACAGGGCGGACCGGCCCGTGTGCGGCTCGCCACGGTCCTGCGTGAAACCGGCGGCAGCGGCAAAGAGGACCAGCAGGCGCGTCCCGGGTCCGGCGGCGCGCCGCAGGGGGCGGAGAGCAGGCCCGTGGCAGGGGAGACCACACGTGACGACGCAGACGTACGAGGAACGGCGGACACCGGAGCCGAGTACGCCCGAGGAACGCAAGCAGCGGCTGCGCCGGCGGCTGGAGCGGCTGATCGGCATCGCCGCGACCGAGGGCAACGACCTGTTGCCGTTGCGCAACGGGGACGAGATCTTCCCCGCGATGCTGGACGCGATCCGGGCCGCCGAGCACACCGTCGACATGATGACGTTCGTGTACTGGCGGGGGGAGATCGCCCACGAGTTCGCCGAGGCCCTGGCCGACCGGGCCCGGGCGGGCGTGCGGGTGCGGCTGCTCCTGGACGGCTTCGGGGCCAAGGAGATAGAGCCGGACCTGCTGAACGCCATGGACGAGGCGGGGGTCCAGGTGGCCTGGTTCCGGCCGCCCACGCGGCTGTCCCCGATGCGGCAGAACCACCGCTGCCACCGCAAGGTGCTGGTGACCGACGAGCACACCGCGTTCACCGGGGGCGTCGGCATAGCGCAGGAGTGGTGCGGCGACGCCCGCAATCCCGACGAGTGGCGCGACACCCACGTACGGGTCCGCGGTCCCGCCGTGGACGGCATCGCCGCGGCCTTCGCGCAGAACTGGGCCGAGTGCCACGACGACCTCTACGACGAGCACGACCGCTTCACCGCGCAGGAGCAGCCGGGGCGGTCCACGGTCCAGGTGGTGCGCGGCTCGGCCTCCTTCGGCTGGCAGGACATGCAGACGGTGCTGCGGGTGCTGATCACCTCGGCGCAGGAGCGGCTGCGGCTGGCCACGGCGTACTTCGCGCCCGACACGTACTTCATCGGCCTCCTGGCCGACGCGGCCCGGCGCGGGGTCCGGGTGGAGATCCTGCTGCCCGGACCGCACACCGACCAGCGGGCGTGCCTGCTGGCCGGACGGCAGCACTACCAGACCCTGGTCGACGCCGGGGTGGACGTGCGGGAGTACCAGCCGACCATGCTGCACACGAAGATCGTCACGGTGGACGGGGTGTGTGCGCTCATCGGCTCGACCAACTTCAACCGCCGCTCCATGGAGCACGACGAGGAGGTCGTCCTGGCCGTCCTGGACGAGGACTTCACCGCCGCGCTCGACGCCGACTTCGACGCCGACCGGAAGCTGAGCGAGCCGATCGACGCCGCCCGCTGGCGGCGGCGCCCGCTGACCGAGCGCCTCACCGAGGCCGTGGTCACCCCGATCCGCCGCTTCCTGTGAGGGCCCGCAGGCGGTCCTCGCCCGTCCGCGCACGCACGAAGGTCCCCGGCACCAGCCGGGGACCTTCGTGTGTGCGTGCCGTCCGGGCTACGGCAGGTTGCGCGCCATCACGATGCGCTGGACCTGGTTGGTGCCCTCGTAGATCTGCGTGATCTTGGCGTCGCGCATCATGCGCTCCACCGGGTAGTCGCGGGTGTAGCCGTAGCCGCCGAGGAGCTGGACGGCGTCCGTGGTGACCTCCATCGCCACGTCCGAGGCGAAGCACTTGGCGGCGGCGCCCAGGTAGGTGAGGTCGGCGTCGACGCGCTGGGAGGCGGCGGCGGCCTGGTAGGTCAGGGCGCGGGCGGCCGAGATCTTCATGGCCATGTCCGCGAGCATGAACTGGATGCCCTGGAAGTCGGCGATCGGCTTGCCGAACTGCTTGCGCTCCTTGACGTAGCCCTTGGCGTAGTCGAGGGCGCCCTGGGCGATGCCGAGGGCCTGGGCGGCGATGGTGATGCGGGTGTGGTCGAGGGTCTTCATCGCCGTGGCGAAGCCGGTGCCCTCCTCGCCGATCATGCGGTCGGCGGGGATGCGGACGTTGTCCAGGTAGACCTCGCGGGTGGGCGAGCCCTTGATGCCGAGCTTCTTCTCGGGGGCGCCGAAGGAGACGCCCTCGTCGGACTTCTCCACGACGAAGGCGGAGATGCCCTTGGAGCGCTTCTCCGGGTCGGTGACGGCCATCACCGTGTAGTACTCCGACTCGCCGGCGTTGGTGATCCAGCGCTTCACGCCGTTGAGGATCCAGTGGTCGCCGTCGCGGACGGCCCTGGTCTTCATGCCGGCGGCGTCGGAGCCGGCGTCCGGCTCGGACAGGCAGTAGGAGAACATGCCCTCGCCCTTGGCGAGCGGGGTCATGTACTTCTTCTTCAGCTCCTCGGAGCCGGAGAGGATCACCGGCAGGGAGCCGAGCTTGTTCACGGCCGGGATGAGGGAGGACGAGGCGCAGACGCGGGCGACCTCCTCGATCACGATGACGGTGGCCAGGGCGTCGGCCCCGGCGCCGCCGTACTCCTCGGGCACGTGCACCGCGTGCAGGTCGTTGGCGACCAGCGCCTGGTGGGCCTCGCGCGGGAAGCGGGCCTCCTCGTCCACCGCGGCGGCGTACGGCGCGATCTTCGCCTCGGCCAGCGAGCGGACGGCGTCACGGAGCATGTCGTGCTCCTCGGACGGGCGGTACAGGTCGAAGTCAGCCGATCCGGCCAAGGTCTCTCACGCTCCAAAACGCTGCGATGGTGGCGCTAACTACCGTTAAGTAATCAAAAGTTTATGGGGTCGCCCACGGGAGGGATACGTGAGCTAGACGACAGCGAGAAGTTGCCCGGTGAAGCGCGCCGCCATGCCCCGGCTATGCTCGGGCGCGCACCACATGCCGTAGACCCCTGGAGCACCCATGGCCCTGAAGATCACCGTGATCGGCACCGGTTATCTCGGCGCGACCCACGCCGCGGCCATGGCCGAACTGGGCTTCGAGGTGCTCGCTCTCGACGTCGTCCCCGAGAAGATCGAGAAGCTGGAGCGGGGCGAGGCCCCGATGTACGAGCCGGGTCTGGACGAGCTGCTGCGCAAGCACGTCCCCGGCTTCGAGGGCTCCAGCGGGCGGCTGCGCTTCACCCAGGACTGGGCCGAGATCGGCGCGTTCGGCGATGTGCACTTCGTCTGTGTGAACACCCCGCAGCGGCACGGCGAGTACGCCTGCGACATGTCGTACGTCGACTCCGCGTTCGCCTCGCTCGCGCCGCATCTGCACGGGCCCGCGCTGGTGGTCGGCAAGTCGACGGTGCCGGTGGGCTCCGCGGACCGTCTCGCGGCGTACCTGGCGGCGCACGCGCCCGCCGGGCAGGACGCCGAGCTGGCCTGGAACCCGGAGTTCCTGCGCGAGGGCTTCGCCGTCGACGACACGCTGCACCCGGACCGGATCGTGGTGGGCGTGCGCAGCGAGCGGGCCGAGAAGCTGCTGCGGGAGGTGTACGCGACGCCGATCGCGGAGGGCTCGCCGTTCGTGGTGACCGACTTCCCGACCGCCGAGCTGGTGAAGACGTCCGCCAACTCCTTCCTCGCGACGAAGATCTCCTTCATCAACGCCATGGCGGAGGTGTGCGAGGCGGCCGGCGGTGACGTGGCGAAGCTGGCGGAGGCCATCGGTTACGACGACCGGATCGGCAAAAAGTTCCTGCGGGCCGGGATCGGCTTCGGCGGTGGCTGTCTGCCCAAGGACATCCGGGCGTTCATGGCGCGCGCCGGTGAGCTGGGCGCTGACCAGGCGCTGACGTTCCTGCGGGAGATCGACTCGATCAACATGCGCCAGCGCGGGCAGATGGTGGAGCTGACCCGGCAGGCGCTGGGCGGGGGGCCGTTCCTCGGCAAGCGGGTGGCGGTGCTGGGCGCGACCTTCAAGCCCGACTCGGACGACGTGCGGGACTCCCCCGCGCTCAACGTGGCCGGGCAGATCCACCTCCAGGGCGGCCAGGTCACGGTGTACGACCCGAAGGGCATGGACAACGCCCGCCGGGTCTTCCCCACCCTCGGCTACGCGGACTCGGCGCTGGAGGCCGTGCGGGGTGCCGACATCGTGCTGCACCTGACGGAGTGGCGGGAGTTCCGCGAGCTGGACGAGGAGGCCCTGGGCGAGGTCGCGGCGGCCCGGGTCATCCTGGACGGCCGCAACGCGCTCGACCCGGAGCGCTGGCGCAAGGCCGGCTGGACGTACCGGGCGATGGGGCGTCCCAGGGCGTAGGCGCCCGCCGAGACGAGAACAGGCGACGCCGGTTCGGCCGAGGCTCAGTCGGCCGAACCGGCGTCTCGCTGCATTCTGCCCCACGGAACCCGGACGGGGGGCGTCTGTGCCCCCGTCGAGCCGGAGGCACCTGGTCCCTCTCGGCATCGACGGGACGGCTCTCGGGGGTCGTGCGCCCGGAGTCTTCGGCCCCCGGTGGTGTGGCTCAGGTCGCCTTGGACCGGTAGCGGCGCATCTTGGCCCGGGCTCCGCAGACCTGCATGGAGCACCAGCGGCCGCGGCCGGCCGGGCTGCGGTCGTAGTAGGCCCAGTGGCAGTCGGCGGCCTCGCAGGCCTTCAGGCGGGTCCAGGTGCCGGCGACGAGGGCCTCGGCCACGGCGGCGGCCACGCGGGCGCGCAGGGACGTGCCGTCGGCGGGGGCGAGGGCGGCCGAGCCGTCCGCCGGGTCGACCGTGACGACGAGCGGGGCGGCGGCCAGGAGTTCGCCGAGCGGGGGCACCTCACGGTGCGGCGGGTGACCGGCATGGGCCAGGAGCGCGGCCCGCAGCGACTCGCGCAGGGCGCGGGCCTCCGCCGCCTCGTCGTCCCGGCTGATCCCGACGCGCGCCCGGCCCTCCGCCGTGTCCAGCGCGTCGGCGCCCGACTCGATGTCCAGCGTGTTCACCAGGGTCTCGACCAGGGCCAGGCCGCCGGGTGCGGGCGATCTCTCCGTCATGGCTGGACCGTACCTCTCGGGATATCCCTTGCGAGGTTACCGCCGATAGGGGAGCATGAGGTAACGGTTACCGGTTACCCGGCCCATATGGGTAACAGCGACTTCGAGGAGGAAGTCATGGCTCTCGCCACACTGGGTGTCGTCGTCCTGGACTGTCCCGACCCGCGCGCCCTGGCGGGCTTCTACGCGGAGGTGCTCGGCGGCACGCCGTCGGTGCAGACGGACGGCCAGGACGAGTGGGTGGACCTGGAGGTGCCGGGCGGACCGTCGCTGGCGTTCCAGGCCGCCCCCGACCACGTGCCGCCGCGGTGGCCCTCGTCCGAGCACTCGCAGCAGTTCCACCTCGACCTGGTCGTGGAGGACCTGGACACGGCCGAGAAGGGGGTGCTCGCGCTCGGCGCCACGCCGCTGGACGCCAACGACCGGGAGCGCAGCTTCCGGGTTTACGCCGACCCGGCCGGGCACCCGTTCTGCCTCTGCGCCGGCTGAGATCGGGAGGCCCCATGTCCGCAGTGGCACGTTTCCGTTCCGTGGTCGTCGACTGCCCCGACCCCCGCGCACTGGCCCGCTTCTACGCACAGGTGGTGGGCGGCACGCCGGAGGACGACGGCCCCGACTGGGTGGTGCTGCGCGTCCCGGGCGGCCCCCGGCTCGCCTTCCAGCGCTCCCCGGGCTACACACCGCCGGAGTGGCCGCGGGCCGACCGCAACGCCCAGCAGTTCCACCTGGACTTCGACGCCGGGTCGACCTGGGCGGAGATGGACGCGGCCGAGGAGCGGGTGCTGGCCCTGGGCGCGCGGGTGCTGGACCGGGAGGACGACGAGAAGAAGGACTTCCGGGTGTACGCCGATCCGGTGGGGCATCCGTTCTGCCTGTGCCGGATCGAGCACGACTGACCCCACGGGCCCGTCCGCGAGGACGGGCCCGTCAGCCGTCCAGGTCCGAGATCGTCGCCGTGGACGGTGCGCGGCGTTGCTGGGCGGCCCGGGCGGTGAAGTCGGCCCCGCGCAGCACGCGCTGGACGTTGCCCCAGGTCAGCAGGGCCACATCGGCCTCCTCCCAGCCGCGGCGCAGCAGTTCGCCGACCAGCCGCGGGTAGCAGGAGGTGTCACCGAGCTCCTGGGGATGGGCGGAGCCGGTGTCGTAGGTGCCGGACAGTCCGACGCTGTGGGCTCCGGCCACGGCCCGGATGTGGTCGAGGTGGTCGGCCACGTCACGGACGGTCGGGCCGGTCTGCTCTGCGGTCAGCGGCACCAGGCACAGCCCCTTGGCCGCGCCCAGCTCCGCGAGCAGGTCGTCGGGGAGGTTCGCCGGGTGGGGGCGGACGGCCCGGGCGGCGGAGCGGCTGCACAGCACGGGGGCCCGGGAGAGGCTGAGGGCGCGGCGCAGGGTCTGCGGCGAGGCACCGGAGAGGTCCGCGATCACGCCCAGCCGGTTCATCTCGCGCACCACCTCCTCGCCGAACCGGGTCAGCCCCGCCTCGCTCGCCCAGGACACCCCGGTCAGGGTCAGCACGCGCAGTCCGAGCAGATGCAGCTGGCGCAGGGTGCCCAGGGAGTCGCCGAGGGCCGAGGCCCCGGCGGGGCCGAACAGCACGGCGACCCGGCCGCAGCTGCGGGCGTCCACCACCTCCCCGGCCGTGGTGGCGGGGCGCAGGCCCTCGTCGCAGCCGCGGACGACCGTCTTGGCCAGGTCCAGCTGCTCCAGGGTGGCGCCGACGGCCCGGTCCCCGTCCAGCCCCTCCGGCAGGTGCAACGACCAGAACAGGGCGCCCACATGACCCTCGCGCAGCCGGGGCACGTCGGTGTCGACGGTGCTCTCGCCGAGTTCCAGGTCGTAGTAGGACAGGCGCTTGAGGGCCCAGGGCAGCCCGTTGTAGCCGTCGGCGACGGGGTGCGCGGCGAGGACGGCGTGGGCACGGGTCAGCGGCGTGTCGCCGGGGTCGGAGACGGGCTCGTACGACTCGGCCGCGACGACGGCCTCCTCGGCGTACGGGTCGGCCAGGTCGTCGAAGTCGCCGGCCGCGGCGGTGGGGCGCAGGTCGTCCTGGAGATCTGCCATGGCGGCTCCCGTACGGTCGTTCGTGAGGTACGGTCACCGTCGCACGGCGCGGGGGGCGGTTCCTGGTGGGAGCGGCGTTCGGGGTACGGCCCGGTACGGCCGCGCGCTCAGGGCAGCCGGGCCGCCTCGATCACCTCGTCCAGGGTGTCCCGGGAGCGGACCAGGTCGGTGATCATCCGGTCGATGCGGTCCCGTTCGGCGGTGAGGTCGGCGACGAGCTTCGGCGTGGCCACCACGGAGGGGCCGCCGTCGCTGTCCCGCATGCAGGGCAGCAGTTCGGCGATCTTCGCGCTGCGCAGTCCCGCCGCGTACAGCTCCTGGATCCGCACGACCCGGTCCACGGCCTTCTCCGGGTACTCCCGGTGCCCGCCCGGGGTCCGCTCGGCGGTGAGCAGCCCCTGCTGCTCGTAGTAACGCAGCGACCGCTCGCTCACGCCGGTGCGCCGGGCCAGTTCACCGATCCGCACGTGCCCTCCCGGACTTGATTCTGACATCAGCGTCAGGTTCTAGCGTACGGGCATGACGCAGCAGACCACAGCGCTCCTCGCGCCGTTCCGGCTTTCCGCCCTCGACCTGCCGAACCGCCTGGTGATGGCCCCGCTGACACGGAACCGGGCCGCGGCCGACGGCACGCCGACCCCGCTCATGGCCACCTACTACGCCCAGCGCGCCTCGGCCGGGCTGATCATCGCCGAGGCCTCGACGCCCAACGCGGCCGGGCAGACGTACCCGAACATCACCGCCATCCACCGCCCGGCCCACGTGGCCGGCTGGCGGCGCGTCACCGGCGCCGTGCGTGAGGCGGGCGGGCGGATGTTCCTCCAGCTCCAGCACGGCGGCCGGGTCGGCCACCCGGCGACCAGCGGACTCACCCCGCTCGCGCCCTCACCCGTCCCGCTGCCCGAGACGATCGTCACGCCCCAGGGGCACCGGCCGGCCGTGGTGCCCCGGGAGATGACCGCCGAGGACATCCGCACCACGATCGCCGACTTCGCCCGGGCCGCGCGCAACGCCCTGGACGCCGGCTTCGAGGGAGTGGAGGTGCACTCGGCCAACGGCCACCTGCTCCACCAGTTCCTCGCCCGCAACACCAACCTGCGCACCGACGGCTACGGCGGCACGATCGCCCGGCGCATCCGGTTCACGGCCGAGGTGACCGAGGCCGTGGCCGCCGAGATCGGGGCGGAGCGCGTCGGGCTGCGGGTCTCCCCCGGCAACACCGTCAACGGCATCGCGGAGGGCGAGACGGAGGAGCTCTACCCGGCCCTCGCCGAGCGGCTGCGCGGGCTGGGCCTCGCCTATCTGCACCTGGTCCACGCCGATCCGGCCACCCCGGTGTTCCGGTCGGTGCGGGCCGGCTGGCCGGGCGTACTCGTCGGCAACCCGGTGCTGAGGGAGATGACGCCGCAGGGCGTGCTCGCCGCGTCCGGGACACTGCTGGAGGCGGGGGCCGACCTGATCGCGCTCGGCCGGCCCTTCCTCGCCAACCCCGACCTCGTGGAGCGGCTGCGGCGCGGGGCACCGCTGAACCCGCTGCGCGAGCGGTACTTCATGTACGTGGGCGGGGCGGCCGGCTACACCGACTACCCCTCCCTCGACGCTCAGCGGACGGGCGCGTCCAGCGACTCGATCATGGCGTTGGACGGCGAGCGGGTCTGCTGAAGCCCTCGGGCGACGTCCTCGGCCGCGTCCAGCACCCGCACCGCGTTCTTCCAGGTCAGCTTGGCCAGGTCGGCCTTGGACCAGCCCCGGTCGAGCAGTTCGGCGATCAGGTTCGGGTAGCCGGAGACGTCGTCCAGGCCGTCGGGGGTGAAGGCCGTGCCGTCGTAGTCACCACCGATGCCGAGGTGGTCGACGCCGGCGACCTCGCGCATGTGGTCCAGGTGGTCGGCGACCGTCGCGACGGTGGCGACCGGGCGCGGGTGCCGCTCCTCGAAGGCGCGGTGGACCCGCATGGCCTCGGCGGTGGTGTCGAGGTGGTGGAAGCCGTGGGCGCGCATGTTCTCGTCGGCCGCCGCCGTCCAGTCCACGGCCGCCTGGAGCACGAACTTCGGCACGAACGTCACCATCGCCATGCCGCCGTTGGCGGGCAGCCGCTCCAGGACGTCGTCCGGGACGTTGCGCGGGTGGTCGCACACGGTCCGCGCGGAGGAGTGGGAGAAGATCACCGGGGCCGAGCTGGTGTCGAGCGCGTCCCGCATGGTCGTCGCCGCCACATGGGACAGGTCGACGAGCATCCCGAGCCGGTTCATCTCCCGCACGACCTCGCGGCCGAACGCGGTCAGGCCGCCGGCCCTCGGCTCGTCGGTCGCGGAGTCCGCCCAGTCGACGTTGTCGTTGTGGGTGAGCGTCAGGTAGCGCACGCCCAGGCCGTACAGCCCGCGCAGGGTGCCCAGGGAGTTGGCGATGGAGTGACCGCCCTCCGCGCCCATGAGCGAGGCGATACGGCCCTCCCCGCGCGCGGCCTCCATGTCGGCGGCGGTGAGCGCCGGGCGCAGGTCCGCCGGGTGGCGGGCGATCAGTTGCCGCACGCAGTCGATCTGCTCCAGCGTGGCCGCGACCGGGTCGGGAGCGTCGGTGCGGACGTACACCGACCAGTACTGCGCGCCGACCCCGCCGGCCCGCAGCCGGGGGATGTCGGTGTGCAGGTGCTCGCTCTGGTCGACGGCGACGTCCCGGGCGTCGAGGTCGTAGCGGACCTGCTCGCGCAGCGCCCAGGGCAGGTCGTTGTGCCCGTCGGCCACCGGGAACTCGCCCAGGAGTTCCCGGGCCGCCTCCCGGGACGTCACCGCCGTCACTTCCCCGCGCCGAAGCCGAAGCCGCCCGTGCCCTCGACCTTGGAGCGCAGGCGCTTGCCCTTCTCGGTGGCCTGGTCGTTCAGCTCCTGCTGGAACTCGCGCATCCGCGCGCGCAGGTCCTCGTCGTGGGCGGCGAGGATGCGGGCCGCCAGCAGACCGGCGTTGCGCGCGCCGGCGACCGAGACCGTGGCGACCGGGACACCGGCCGGCATCTGCACGATCGACAGCAGGCTGTCCATGCCGTCGAGGTACTTCAGCGGCACGGGCACGCCGATGACCGGCAGCGGGGTCACCGAGGCGAGCATGCCGGGCAGGTGGGCGGCGCCGCCCGCCCCGGCGATGATCACCTTGAGCCCGCGGGCGTCGGCCTGCTCGCCGTAGGCGACCATCTCGCGCGGCATGCGGTGCGCGGAGACGACGTCGACCTCGTAGGCGATCTCGAACTCGTCGAGGGCCTTGGCGGCGGCCTCCATGACGGGCCAGTCGGAGTCCGACCCCATGACGATGCCAACAACGGGGCTCATTCGGTGATAGTGCCTCTCAGATAGCCGGCAGCGTGACGGGCGCGCTCCAGCACGTCGTCCAGGTCGTCGCCGTAGGTGTTGACGTGTCCGACCTTGCGGCCGGGCTTCACGTCCTTGCCGTACATGTGGATCTTGAGCTGCGGGTCGCGGGCCATGCAGTGCAGGTACGCCGAGTACATGTCCGGGAAGTCGCCGCCGAGGACGTTGACCATCACGGTCCACTTCGCGCGCGGGCGCGGGTCGCCCAGGGGCAGGTCCAGCACCGCGCGGACGTGGTTGGCGAACTGGCTGGTGACCGCGCCGTCCATCGACCAGTGGCCGGAGTTGTGCGGGCGCATCGCCAGTTCGTTGACGAGGATGCGGCCGTCGTGGGTCTGGAACAGCTCGACCGCGAGGTGGCCGACGACGCCGAGTTCCTTGGCGATGTTCAGCGCCATCTCGGAGGCCTCCAGGGCGAGGGCCTCGTCGAGGTCGGGGGCCGGGGCGATGACGGTGTCGCACACGCCGTTCACCTGCTGCGACTCCACCACCGGGTAGGCCACGGCCTGGCCGTGCGGGGAGCGGACGACGTTGGCGGCGAGCTCGCGGACGAAGTCGACCTTCTCCTCGGCGAGCACGGGGACACCGGCCTTGAACGGCTCGGCGGCCTCCTCGACGGAGCCGACGACCCACACGCCCTTGCCGTCGTAGCCGCCGCGGACGGTCTTCAGGACCACGGGGAACCCGTCGCCCTCGGCCGCGAAGGCGGCCACGTCCTGCGGATCGGAGACGATCCGGTGCCGCGGGCAGGGCACGCCGATCGAGTCGAGCTTCGCGCGCATCACCCCCTTGTCCTGGGCGTGCACCAGCGCGTCCGGGCCGGGGCGCACGGGGATGCCGTCCGCCTCCAGCGCCCGGAGGTGCTCGGTGGGTACGTGTTCGTGATCGAAGGTGATCACATCGCACCCGCGCGCGAACTCACGCAGCGTGTCGAGGTCGCGATAGTCGCCGACGACGACATCGCTCACGACCTGCGCGGCGGAGTCCTGCGGGGTGTCACTGAGGAGCTTGAACCTGATGCCGAGCGGGATGCCAGCCTCGTGCGTCATACGCGCGAGCTGGCCGCCGCCCACCATGCCGACTACCGGGAACGTCACGCCTCCAGGGTATCGGCCGCGCCAGGGTGGCCGGTTCCCGTCCCCGCCCGCCCCGGTCCGGACCCTCTCCGGCCGTCCACCCGCCGTCCACCGGCCGTCCACCGGCATCCACAGGAAGATCGCGTTCGAGGGTGGTTAGCATGGCTGGGTTGACGCCAACCACGGACGGGGGCCTGCACGACCATGGGACATGGTGCTTCGCGGCTCCGGCGGCTCGTCCACGAGGTCGCCAAGTTCGGCGCGGTGGGCGGGGCCGGCGTGCTGGTCAACCTGCTCGTGTTCAACCTGGTGCGGCACGTCACCGACCTGCCGGTGGTCCGGGCGAGCGTCGTCGCGACCGTCGTCGCGATCGTCTTCAACTACGTCGGCTTCCGGTACTTCACCTACCGCGACCGCGACAAGACCCGCCGCACGCGGGAGCTGACCCTGTTCCTGCTGTTCAGCGCGGTCGGGCTGGTCATCGAGAACGGCGTGCTGTACACGGCGACCTACGGCTTCGGCTGGGACACCCCGCTGCAGAACAACGTCTTCAAGTTCGTCGGCATCGGGATCGCCACGCTGTTCCGCTTCTGGTCGTACCGCACCTGGGTGTTCCGCGCGCTGCCCGCCCCCGGGGCCGTGGCGGACGCGGAGTCGGTCCTGGAGCGGGAGCGCACCCGGCAGCGGGTGCCCTAGCCGGACCCGGTGCCGGCCGCCGGGCCGGTCAGCGGATCGTCGGCTCGTCGTCGCCGTCCGCCGCCTTGCGGACGGCCGTGCGGGACAGGAACAGGCCGAAGACCGGCGGCTTGGTCTGCAGCATCTCCAGCCGGCCGCCGTCGGCTTCCGCCAGGTCGCGGGCGACGGCGAGCCCGATGCCCGTGGAGTTGCGGCCGCTGATCGCCCGCTCGAAGATGCGGGCGCCCAGGTCGGCGGGGATGCCCGGGCCCTCGTCGGTGACCTCGATGACGGCCTGGTTGCCGGTGACGCGGGTGCGCAGGGCGACCGTGCCGCCGCCGTGCATCAGGGAGTTCTCGATCAGCGCGGCCAGCACCTGGGCCACCGCGCCGGGCGTGCCCACCGCCTCCAGGTGCCGTTTGCCGGAGCTGACGATGGCCCGGCCGGCGCTGCGGTAGGCGGGGCGCCACTCGGCGAGCTGCTGCTGGATGACCTCGTCGAGGTCGAAGGTGACGGCGGAGCCGGTGCGCGGGTCGCGCGAGTTCGTCAGCAGCCGTTCCACGACGTCCGTGAGCCGCTCGACCTGCGTGAGGGCGATCGTCGCCTCCTCCTTCACCGTATCCGGGTCGTCGGTGAGGGTGATCTCCTCCAGACGCATGGACAGCGCCGTCAGCGGGGTGCGCAGCTGGTGGGAGGCGTCGGCGGCGAGCCGCCGCTCGGCGGTCAGCATGCGCGCGATGCGCTCGGCGGACCCGTCCAGCACGTCCGCGACCCGGTCCAGCTCGGGCACGCCGTAGCGCTTGTGCCGCGGGCGCGGGTCGCCCGAGCCGAGCCGTTCGGCGGTCTCGGCGAGGTCGGTCAGCGGTGAGGCCAGCCGGTTGGCCTGGCGGACCGCCAGCAGCACCGCGGCCACCACCGCCAGCAGCGCCACCAGGGCGATGATCAGCAGGGTCCGGCCGACCTCCCGGGTGACCGAGGAGCGCGGCTCCTGGACCGTGACCGTCTCGCCCTCCTCGCCGGGCGCGGTCGCGCTGATGACGTCACCGGAGGGCTTGTGGCCGATCTCGATGGGCGCCTCGCCGGGGATCCGGATGACGGCGTAGTAGCGGTCCTGCGTGACCTGCTTGCGCAGCACCTCCGCGTCGACCTGCTGGGCGACGAAGAGCCGGCTGTCGACGATGCTGGCCAGCCGCACCGCCTCGGACTCCACCCGTTCCTGGGCGCTGTTGCTGATCGTCCGGGTCTCGACGATGACGAGCGAGACGCCGAACACGGCGATCACGACCAGCACCACGGCGAGCGTGGACTGGATCAGTCGGCGGCGCATGTCCTGTTACCCGATCACCGTGCTCCGCGGCTCAGCTCTTCTCGAAACGGAAGCCCACACCGCGCACGGTGGCGATGTAGCGCGGGTTGGCCGCGTCGTCGCCGAGCTTCTTGCGCAGCCAGGAGATGTGCATGTCGAGGGTCTTGGTCGACGACCACCAGGTGGTGTCCCAGACCTCGCGCATCAGCTGGTCGCGCGTGACGACCCGGCCCGCGTCGCGCACCAGCACCCGCAGCAGGTCGAACTCCTTGGCGGTGAGCTGCAGCTCCTCCTCGCCCATCCAGGCGCGGTGCGACTCGACGTCGATGCGCACGCCGTGGGTGGCGGGCGGCTGCTGGGGCTCGGCGGCACCGCGCCGGAGCAGGGCCCGGACGCGGGCGAGCAGCTCGGCCAGCCGGAACGGCTTGGTGACGTAGTCGTCGGCGCCCGCGTCGAGCCCGACGACCGTGTCCACCTCGTCGGCGCGCGCGGTCAGGATGAGGATGGGGATGCTGTGGCCTTCGCCACGCAGGCGGCGGGCCACCTCCAGTCCGTCCATGCCGGGCAGACCCAGGTCGAGCACGACCAGGTCGACGCCGCCCTGCAATCCGGCGTCGAGAGCGGTGGGTCCGTCCTCACGCACCTCGACCTCGTAGCCCTCCCGGCGCAGAGCACGGGCCAGCGGCTCCGAGATGGACGCGTCGTCCTCGGCGAGCAGTACTCGGGTCATGGGGTGATGGTAGACCTGCGGGGCCCTGAGCCGGGGTGTGACCGGAAGCCTCGGTTCTTACCGCCTCCACACCGGCTTCTTACGCCCGTCGGGAACCGACACGGACCTGCACCTGTGGGGTGGGATCCTGGTAAGGACCTTGGAAACGGGGCGTACGGTTCCCTCGTCACCTGTGATCCGTGTCTCAAGTCCTTCCATATGCGGCGGTGTCCTGCCGTATGGTGAATCGACGCCTGTAGCACCACGGCGACCTTCGGAGGCCGTTCGCCCTGGAGGTCTCTTTTGTGTGCGGGCCGGTTCGCCGCCGGCCCCCCCGAGTGAAACGACCTGTGGCCGGGCCTCGTCGTGCGGTGACGCGCGTAGAGGCGTGGATCCCGGTGGCGACCGCCCACCGCTTCGCGATCCGGAGCGGACCCCCGTAGGCGTCGGGCGGACGGCCGTACGCACCGGTGCCGGCAACCCCCACCGGGCGCACCACCGCAGTCGCGGACGGCGCGTCCCGAGCAAGCAAGGAACCACCATGGCGTCCAGCCTGACGAAGGACTCGGCCCGCCCGGGCACCCCGGGCCCCGAGCGGACCTTCTTCGGCCACCCCCGCGGACTGGCCACCCTCTTCATGACCGAGATGTGGGAGCGGTTCAGCTTCTACGGCATGCGGGCCCTGCTCGTCGTCTACCTGCTCTCCGGCGGTCCGGACGCCAAGAAGGGCAGCATGGGCGGCGGTCTGGGCATGGACCTCGCCACGACGACGGCGATCTACTCGGTCTACCTGTCGATGGTGTACCTGCTCGCCATGCCCGGCGGCTGGCTCGGCGACCGGGTCTGGGGTCCGCGCAGGACGGTGGCGATCGCCGCGGTCACGATCATGGCGGGTCACCTGGTGCTGGCCCTGCCCGGCGGGCAGGCGCCCTTCTTCGCCGGTCTGGCGCTGGTCGCGCTCGGCTCCGGCCTGCTGAAGGCCAACATCTCCACGATGGTCGGCCACCTCTACGACGGGCCGGACGACCCGCGCCGCGACGGCGGCTTCACGATCTTCTACATGGGCATCAACATGGGTGCCTTCTTCGCGCCGCTGATCATCGGCACCGTCGGCCAGCAGGTCAGCTGGCACCTCGGCTTCGGCCTGGCCGCGGTCGGCATGGGCATCGGCCTGATCGCCTTCCTCCTCGGCACCCGCCACCTGAGCCCGCAGAGCGACATCGTGCCCAAGCCGCTGGCCGCCGAGGAACGCACCGCCTGGCTGCGCAAGGGCCTGCTGTGGCTGATCGTCGCGACCGTCTTCTACGGCGCCGTCGGCTTCACCGGCCACTTCACGCTCAACTGGGCGATGATCCCGCTCACCGTGATCGGCCTGATCATCCCGGCCGGTGTGCTGATCCGCATCAAGCGGGACAAGGAACTCAGCGACGTCGAGCAGTCGAAGATGACCGGCTACATCTGGTTCTTCGTCGCGGCCGCCGTGTTCTGGATGATCTACGACCAGGGCGGCTCCACGGTCCAGGCGTTCGGCGAGACCAAGGCCTCGGGCTCGCTGCTCGGCTTCGACTTCCCGTCCTCCTGGTACCAGTCGCTGAACCCGGTCTTCATCATGGCGCTGGCCCCGGTCTTCGCCTGGATCTGGCTGTGGCTGAACCGCAAGGGCAAGGAGCCGAGCACCGTCGCCAAGTTCGCCGCGGCGCTGTTCTTCATCGGTGTCTCGTTCTTCTTCTTCCTGCTGCCGCTGGGCATGGCCGACGGCGACACGCTGGTCAGCCCGATGTGGCTGGTGGGCATCTACCTGATCCAGACCGTCGGCGAGCTGTGCCTGTCCCCGGTCGGCCTGTCGGTGACCACGAAGATGGCCCCGGCCAAGTACGCCAGCCAGATGATGGGCGTGTGGTTCCTCGCGGTCACCGCGGGCGACT
The DNA here is from genome assembly GCF_044540565.1 of Streptomyces sp. NPDC085931. Lineage (NCBI taxonomy): Bacteria > Bacillati > Actinomycetota > Actinomycetes > Kitasatosporales > Streptomycetaceae > Streptomyces > Streptomyces sp. NPDC085931. The sequence goes on along the minus strand of NZ_JBITSK010000007.1, from coordinate 449,682 downwards.
CGGTGACGGGCCTGCTCTCCAACCCGGCCGTCGGCGGCGTGGACCTGAGTGGCACCGGCGCGGTCGCCGTGGAGGCCGTGCTGGCCGCCCTCGCCGGTATCGCGGTGTACATGTACCGCCGGAAGGTCAAGTCCCTGATGGGCGACGTCCACTGACGCCGGCCCCCGGACCGTGACGAGGGCCGCCGCACCGCCGAGGTGCGGCGGCCCTTTCGCGTGCTCATGGCCTTCGGCTTCCCGGTGGGTCGGCGTCCGGGATGCCCGGCGGCGGAGCGGGCGGGGTGCCCGGCGGCGGAGCGGGCGGGCGGGCGCCGGGGGTGTGACCGGGCGGACTCGGACGGCGGGCCCGGTGGGCTCGGCGGGCCCGGTGGGCTCGCCGGGACGGCGATCCCCGTTCACCCGTTCACCCGTTCGGCCGTACGGAAGACACTCGCCTCAAGAGGGCAGATTCACGGTCCGGACAGAAGAAAGCCCAGGCGGTGGGAAGCCCGGGCGGAGAGGAACGCGGAGGGCGCAGCCCCCCGAACGGCCGCACCTCGGAGCGAGAACAGCCCAGAACCAGGGCCGTGTGGCGGTCGGGCCCGGCCGTAGCCGTACGGCACGGGAGCCGTGGGACTCGGGTCGGCCGTCAGGCCGGTGCGCCCAGTTCCGCCCACACCGTCTTGCCGCCGACCCCCGGGGTGCGCACGACACCCCAGTCCAGGCACAGGCGCTGGACGATGAACATGCCGTGCCCGCCGGGGCGGCCCGCGCGGTGGGGCGTACGCGGCGCCGGCTGGCCGCTGCCGCGGTCGGTCACCTCGACGCGGATCACCTTGTTGTCGCAGGTGATCTGGAGTTGGTCAGGCCCCTCGGCGTGCAGGCAGGCGTTGGTGACCAGCTCGGAGACGACGAGCAGGACGTCCTCGGCGGCGGCCCGCTGGTCGGCGGAGGCGGCGGGCAGCCAGCCCCACGCGTACAGCGCCTGGCGGGTGAAGTCGCGCGCGAGGGGGACGACCCCGCTCTCCCCCTCGAAGCTCAGCCGGCGCACCTGCCGACCGCCCGGCGGCGCCGCGGCTCCGTCCTGCGCGGCCATGCCCTCGCCGGCCGCGCCGGCCGCCGCCACGCCACCCTCGGACGCCCCGGAAGCGCCGCTGGGCTCCGGCCCGCGGTCGCCCGGCGAGTAAGGCCGGGTGGTGCTCATCAGCGCTTCACCTCACCGATTCACCAGTTCACGATTCAAAAGATTCAGTACACAGTCAGTCACGCACGTGCGCGGCCCATCGGTTTCACAGCTCCCCCGGTCACCCCGCGGCCGACAGGCTCAGGTTGTCTCCTGCCCGGGCGGACCCGGGGAACACCCCTGTATTGCGCACGAAACCCGTGACGGGGGCAGGACACCGGTCACAGGGGGGCGTCAGGGGCACGGCGGGCCGGGGCACTCCGGTCAGCCCGACTCGTCGGCGAGGGCCGCCTCGAGCGTGTCGTGGACGCTGAAGACCGCATCCGCTCCGGTGATCTCGAACACGCGCGCCACCACCGGCTGCATTCCGGCGAGCGAGACACCACCACCGGCGGCCTCGGCCTTCAGGCGCGCCCCGAGGAGCACGTTCAGCCCCGTGGAGTCGCAGAACTCAAGGCGCGCGCAGTCGATGACCAGGCGCTTGAATCCCTTGGCGAGGCAGTCCTCCAGTGGCTCGCGCAACAGATCGGCGGTGTGGTGATCCAACTCACCCGCCGGGGTCACGACGGCACTGGGGCCCTCTTCCCGCACCTCCACCAGAAGCCGGCCAGACTGTGCGCTGCCGACCGTCCCGCGGTCCATGCCGTCTCTCTCTCCCGACGTCGTGGCTGTTGCTGACGCCCTCGAACACTACGCCTTCCTCACACGCTCCGACACCCGAACAACCACACACAAACGGACATATGCCCACAGAACGCACTTGCGGTCGGCTCAGGAAAGCGGGTAGGCCTAGTAAGGACACGTACCCGACACGGCCGGCTTTGGAGGCGCCGCACACCGCAGTGCACGTACTGGCTCCGGCAGCCATATGCCGAGAACGATGGAGGACATCATGTCACCCCGGCTCGACGCATCGCGTACCCCGAAAGCGACGTCGGCATCCCCTCCGGAACATCTGGAACCCATCGAGCACGACGAGACGCTCGTCACACCCGACGACCTTCTCTCCGGACTTCCGGACATCCCCCCGTACGAGGAAGTCGACGCGGTCGACGCCCGGGCCCTGTCCAAGACCCTCTTCGAGCGGCTGGAGTCGCTGGAGGAAGGGACCCCCGAGTACTCCTACGTCCGCAACACGCTCGTCGAACTGAACCTCGCGCTGGTCAAGTTCGCCGCCTCCCGGTTCCGCTCCCGCAGCGAGCCGATGGAGGACATCATCCAGGTCGGCACCATCGGCCTCATCAAGGCGATCGACCGCTTCGAGCTGTCCCGCGGGGTGGAGTTCCCCACCTTCGCGATGCCGACCATCATCGGCGAGATCAAGCGCTTCTTCCGCGACACCTCGTGGTCCGTGCGCGTGCCGCGCCGGCTTCAGGAGCTGCGGCTCGACCTGGCCAAGGCCGGTGACGAGCTGGCGCAGAAGCTGGACCGCGCCCCGACGGTGCACGAACTGGCCGAGCGCCTCGGCATCTCCAACGACGAGGTCGTCGAGGGCATGGCCGCGTCCAACGCCTACACCGCCTCCTCGCTGGACGCCCAGCCGGAGGAGGACGACTCCGAGGGCGCGCTCGCGGACCGCATCGGCTACGAGGACCACGGGCTCGAAGGCATCGAGTACGTCGAGTCGTTGAAGCCGCTGATCGCGGAACTCCCGCCGCGCGACCGGAAGATCCTGTCCCTGCGGTTCGTCGCCGGCATGACCCAGTCGGAGATCGGCGAGGAGCTGGGCATCTCGCAGATGCACGTGTCGCGGCTGCTGTCGCGGACGCTGGTGCGGCTGCGCAAGGGGCTGACGGTCGAGGAGTGAGCCTCACCGGGTGATCGTGTCCTTCGGGGGCGGGCCGCAGGGCCCGCCCCCGCGCGCGTGCCGGTGCCGACCTCTCACATGACGCGCTTTCCGCGCCGCCAGACCCCGCTGACCAGCGGCACGCCCGGCCGGTAGGCGAGGTGGACGTGGCTCGGCGCGTCCAGGAGCACCAGGTCGGCACGGGCGCCCGGGGTGAGGCGGCCGACGTCGGTGCGGCGCAGGGCCGCGGCGCCGCCCGCGGTGGCCGACCAGACGGCCTCGTCCGGGGTCATCCCCATGTCCCGTACGGCGAGCGCGACGCAGAACGGCATGGACGAGGTGAAGGACGAGCCCGGGTTGCAGTCCGTGGACAGCGCGACCGTCACGCCCGCGTCCAGCAGCCGCCGCGCGTCCGGCCAGGCGGCCCGCGTGGAGAACTCGGCGCCGGGCAGCAGCGTCGCGACCGTCCGGCTGTGGGCCAGGGCGTCCACGTCGGCGTCGGTGAGGTGGGTGCAGTGGTCGGCGCTAGCCGCGTCGAGTTCGACGGCGAGCTGCACGCCGGGGCCGTGGGAGAGCTGGTTGGCGTGGATGCGCGGGTGCAGCCCTCTGGCCTTGCCGGCGGTGAGGATCGCGCGGGCCTGGTCGCCGTCGAAGGCGCCCTGCTCGCAGAATACGTCGATCCAGCGGGCGTGCGGCGCGCAGGCGTCGAGCATCTCGCCGGTGACCAGGGCGACATAGCCGGCCGGGTCGTCGGCGAAGTCGGGCGGCACGATGTGGGCGCCGAGGTAGGTGACCTCGTCGGTGTGGGCGGCGGCGATGCGCAGGGCGCGGGCCTCGTCCTCGACGGTCAGGCCGTAGCCGGACTTCGTCTCGAACGTGGTGGTGCCCTGGCGCAGGGCCTCGGCGAGGTAACGGGTGACGTTGGCCTCCAGTTCCCCGTCGCTCGCCGCGCGGGTGGCGGCGACCGTGGTGCGGATGCCGCCCGCGCTGTACGGGCGGCCCGACATGCGGGCGTTGAACTCCTGCGTCCGGTCGCCCGCGAAGACGAGGTGGGAGTGGGAGTCGACGAAGCCGGGCAGGACGGCCCGGCCGCCGGCGTCGACCCGGTTGTCAGTGGCGGGTGCTTTGCTGTGATCACCGGTCCACACGACGCGGTCGCCCTCGATGGCGACCGCCGCGTCGTGGACCAGTCCGAGGGGGGAACCGTCACCGAGGGAGGGGTCGTTGGTGACCAGGACGGCGATGTTGGTGATGAGCGTGCTCGCGGTGCTCGCGGAGTGGGCGGGGCTGACGGTCGTGGCGTTGCTCATGGCGTCCTCGGTGGCCTGGTCGGCGGTGGGATCGGGTACGGGGGCGGAGCCGGGCCGCGCGGGTGGGTGGCCCGGGGTCATCCGCGCAGGGCTGCGACGGCGTCCGCGAGGGCGCGCGGCACGTCCGGCACCAGGGTGTGGACCCCGTCCCGTACGACGTGCCGGCCTGCCACGACCGTATGCGACACGTCCGCTGCCGACGCGGCGAATACGGCCGTCTCGGCCCCGAGCCGCGGAAGCGGCCCTGCCGTCCTGACGGAGTCGAGGGCGATCGTGGTGAAGTCGGCGAGCGCGCCGGGCTCCAGGGCGCCCGCCTCGTCCCAGCCGAGGGCCGCGTGGCCGTCGGCCGAGGCCGCCCGCAGCAGGGCCGCCGCCGTCCAGTGACCTCGGGTGCGGGTGCGCAGGCGCTCGTTCAGCTCCATCGCCCGCGCCTCCTCGAACAGGTCGATCACGGCGTGGCTGTCGGAGCCGAGACAGAGAGGGGAGCCCTCGTTCTGCAGGGCGGCGGCGGGCCCGATGCCGTCGGCCAGGTCGCGCTCGGTGGTCGGGCACATGCAGGTGCCGGTGGAGCTGGAGCCGAGGAGCGTGATGTCCTCGGCGGTCAGGTGGGTGTTGTGGACGCCGGTGGTGCGCGGTCCGAGCACGCCGTACTGGGCGAGCAGCTGCGTTGGGGTGCAGCCGTGGGCCTCGCGGCAGGCGTCGTTCTCGGCGGTCTGCTCGGACAGGTGCACGTGCAGCGGGGCCCGCCGCTCCTCGGCCCAGCGGGCGACGGTCTCCAGCTGTCCGGCGGGCACGGCCCGCACCGAGTGGATCGCCGCCCCGATCCGTGCGTGGTCCCGTTCCTTGAGAAGTGCACAGCGTGCGGCCCAGGCGTCGGCGTCCCCGTCGGAGAAGCGGAGCTGGTGGCGGGTGGGCGGCCGGCCGAAGCCGGAGGAGAGGTAGGCGGTGTCGAGGAGGGTGATGCGGATGCCGGCCTCGGCGGCGGCCTCGACGAGGGCCTCGCCCATGGCGTTGGGGTCGGCGTACGGCGTGCCGTCCGGGGCGTGGTGCACGTAGTGGAACTCGCCGACGGACGTGATGCCGGCGAGGGCCATCTCGGCGTACACGGCCCGGGCGAGCGCGTGGTACGTGTCCGGGGTCAGCCGGTCGGCGACGGAGTACATGACCTCGCGCCAGGTCCAGAAGGTGCCGGAGCCGACCTGGGCGGTGCCGCGCAGGGCGCGGTGGAAGGCGTGGCTGTGGGCGTTGGCCAGGCCCGGCAGGGTGAGACCGCGCAGGGGCTCGGCGCCGGGGGGCGGGGCGGCCACGTCGGTCCGGACGGCGGTGATGCGGCCGTCGGCGGTGTCCAGGGCGACGCCCGGCTCGACGTGGGTACCGAGCCAGGCGTGCTCCAGCCAGTAGGTGCGGCTGTGCTGGGCGGGCGTCACGGGCAGGCCAGTCCTTCCAGTACGTCGGCGAGGGCGAGCACTCCGGCCACGCAGTCGTCCTCGGCGGCGGACTCGGCCGGGGAGTGCGAGACGCCCGTGGGGTTGCGCACGAACAGCATGGCGGTCGGGATGCTCCCGGAGAGGATCCCGGCGTCGTGTCCGGCGCCGGTGCCCAGGACGGGGACGGTGAGCCCGGGCTCCCGGTCCTTGCCGAGGATGCGGGCGAGTTCGTCGCGCAGGGCGTGGTCGAACTCGACGACCGGGGTGAAGGACTCCCGGGTGACGGAGAGTTCGACGCCGTGGGCGGCGGCGTGCTCCCCGGCGGCCTTCCGCACCCCGGTCACGACGGCGTCCAGGCCGTCCTGGTCGGCGGCGCGCGAGTCGAGCCAGCCGCGCACCAGCGAGGGGATGGCGTTGACGCCGTTCGGCTCCACGGCGATCTTGCCGAAGGTGGCGACCGCTCCGGCCAGTTCGGCCTCGCGGCGGGCGGCGAGCACGGTCTCGGCGTAGGCGAGCATGGGGTCGCGCCGGTCGGCGAGCCGGGTGGTGCCGGCGTGGTTGGCCTCGCCGGCGAAGTCGAACCGCCACCGGCCGTGCGGCCAGATCGCGCTGGCGATGCCGACGGCGTCGCCGGACAGGTCCAGGGCCCGGCCCTGCTCGACGTGGAGTTCGACGAAGGCGCCGATGCGGGCGAGCCGTTCGGGGTCGGGCCCGATCGCCTCGGGGTCGTAACCGGCGGCCTCCATGGCCCGGGGCAGGGTGGTGCCGTCCCCGTCGGTGAGCCGGTGGGCGTCCTCGACGGTGAGCTGCCCGGCCGTGAGCCGGGAGCCGACGCAGGCGAGTCCGAAGCGGGCGCCCTCCTCGTCGCCGAAGTTGACGATGCCGAGCGGCCGGGTGAACTCCACTCCCCTGCCGCGCAGCTCGTCCAGGGCGGCGAACGCGGACACGACGCCCAGAGGGCCGTCGAAGGCACCGCCGTCGGGGACGGAGTCCAGGTGCGAGCCGGTCACGACGGCGTCGCCGCGGGCGGGGTCGCCGAGCCAGGCCCACTGGTTGCCGTTGCGGTCGGTCTCACAGGTCAGCCCGCGGGACTCGGCTTGCTCCTCGAACCAGGCCCGGCAGTCCAGGTCGGCGCCGGTCCAGGCGAAGCGGCGGTAGCCCCCGGAGGCGGAGCTGCGGCCGATCGGCAGCAGCTCCGCCCACATGCTGTGGAAGGTCACGCCCGGTCACCCTCGCGCATCGGGATCCGGACACCGCGCTCGCCGGCGACCGACTCGGCGATGTCGTACCCGGCGTCGACGTGCCGGATGACGCCCATGCCGGGGTCGTTGGTGAGGACGCGGCGGATCTTCTCGCCGGCGAGCGGGGTGCCGTCGGCGACCGTGACCTGCCCGGCGTGGATCGAGCGGCCCATGCCGACGCCGCCGCCGTGGTGGAGGGAGACCCAGGACGCCCCGGAGGCGACGTTGACCATGGCGTTGAGCAGCGGCCAGTCGGCGATCGCGTCGGAGCCGTCCAGCATGGCCTCGGTCTCGCGGTAGGGGGAGGCGACGGAGCCGCAGTCGAGGTGGTCGCGGCCGATGACGACCGGGGCGGCCAGCTCGCCGCTCGCGACCATGTCGTTGAAGCGCTCGCCGGCCTTGTCGCGCTCGCCGTAGCCGAGCCAGCAGATGCGGGCGGGCAGGCCCTGGAAGTGGACCCGCTCCCCGGCCATTGTGATCCAGCGGGCCAGGGACTCGTTCTCCGGGAAGAGGTCGAGGATCGCCTTGTCGGTCTTGGCGATGTCGGAGGCCTCGCCGGACAGGGCCGCCCAGCGGAAGGGGCCCTTGCCCTCGCAGAACAGGGGGCGGATGTAGGCGGGGACGAAGCCGGGGAAGGCGAAGGCCCGGTCGTACCCGGCGAGCTGGGCCTCGCCGCGGATGGAGTTGCCGTAGTCGAAGACCTCGGCGCCGGCGTCCTGGAAGCCGACCATGGCCTCGACGTGCCTGGCCATGGACTCGCGGGCGCGGGTGGTGAAGCCGGCCGGGTCCTTGGCGGCGGCCTCGGCCATGTCCTCGAAGGCGGTGCCGACGGGCAGGTAGGCCAGCGGGTCGTGCGCGGAGGTCTGGTCGGTGACGATGTCGATGGGCGCGCCCAGGGCGAGCAGCTGCGGGACGAGTTCGGCGGCGTTGCCGAGGACGCCGATGGACAGCGGGCGGCGGGCGTCGCGGGCCTCGGTCGCCAGGGCGAGGGCGTGGTCCAGGCTGTCGGCCTTCACGTCCAGGTAGCGGTGCGCGATGCGGCGCTCGATCGCGCGCGGGTCGCAGTCGATGCACAGGGCGACGCCGTCGTTCATGGTCACGGCGAGGGGCTGGGCGCCGCCCATGCCGCCGAGTCCGGCGGTGAGGGTGATGGTGCCGGCGAGGGTGCCGCCGAACTTCTTGGCGGCGACGGCGGCGAAGGTCTCGTAGGTGCCCTGGAGGATGCCCTGGGTGCCGATGTAGATCCAGGAGCCGGCGGTCATCTGGCCGTACATGGTCAGGCCGAGCTGTTCCAGGCGGCGGAACTCCTCCCAGTTGGCCCAGTCGCCGACGAGGTTGGAGTTGGCGATGAGGACGCGCGGGGCCCACTCGTGGGTCTGCATGACGCCGACCGGGCGCCCGGACTGGACGAGCATCGTCTCGTCCTGCTTCAGGCCCTTCAGCGTGCGCACCATCGCGTCGAAGGAGCGCCAGTCGCGGGCCGCCTTGCCGGTGCCGCCGTAGACGACGAGCTGGTCGGGGTGTTCGGCGACCTCCGGGTCGAGGTTGTTCTGCAGCATCCGCAGGGCGGCTTCCTGCTGCCATCCGAGGGCGCTCGGTTCCGTGCCGCGCGGCGCTCGGACGGGGCGGGGTCCGGACATGGTCTGCCTCCTGGTGGGGTCTCCCGGCGGATGTTGCTGCTTCTATTCACATCCTGACCTCATGAATAGAGCTAGTCAATACAGCGGGAGGCCGGCACGGCCGTGGCGTGGATGTTTGGCTGGACGCATGGGCGCACACATCGACACGGAAGATCCGGACGGCACGGACGGCGAGCACGGCACGAATGGCGAGCACGGCTCGGACGGCGAGTACGGCGAGCACGGCTCGGGGGCGTCGCGGGCGGCCCGGCGGGACGAGGCGGTGCGGGCCGCGGTGGAGCAGGGGCTGCTCGGACCGGACCGCCCCCTGGTGGGACTGCTGGACGTCGTCGGCATCCGGGAGTCGGCCGCGGAGCTGCGGGCGGCGTTCGAGGCGGTGACCGCGCCGGGCACGCCCGTGCTGCACGCCTTCGCGGTGAAGGCGACCCCGCTGGTGCCGGTGCTGCGGCTGCTGCGCGAGGAGGGCGTCGGCGCGGAGGTGGCGAGCCCGGGCGAGCTGGCGCTGGCCCGGGCCGCGGGGGTGCCGGCGGGGATGACGGTGCTGGACTCGCCCGCGAAGACGCCGGCCGAGCTGCGCGAGGCACTGGACCTGGGCATCGCGGTCAACGCCGACAATCCGCAGGAGCTGGCCCGCATCGACGGACTGCTGCGGACGCGGTCCAGCGGCTCCCCCCTCGGGATCCGGGTGAACCCGCAGGTCGGCGGCGGCGCCATCGAGGCGCTGTCCACGGCGACGGCCACGTCCAAGTTCGGGGTGGCGCTGCGCGACGAGGGGGCGCGGGAGTGGGTCGTGCGGGCGTATCTGGACCGGCCGTGGCTGACCCGGCTGCACACGCACACCGGCTCCCAGGGGGTCCCGCTGTCCCTGATGGCGCGGGGCGTGGCGGAGGCGTACGCGCTGGCGGAGGAGATCAACCGGCGGGCCGGACGGCGGCAGGTCGACACCCTCGACATCGGCGGCGGGCTGCCGGTGAACTTCGCGTCGGACGCGACGACGCCGACGTACGCGCAGTACGCGCGGATGCTGGCCGGGGAGGTGCCGGGGCTGTTCGACGGGCGGTACGGGCTCGTCACCGAGTTCGGGCGGTCGCTGCTGGCGAAGCACGGGACGGTGGTGGCCCGCGTCGAGTACGCGAAGACCTCCGGCGGGCGGGCGGTCGCCGTGACGCACGCCGGGGTGCAGGTGGCCGCGCGGACGGTGTACGCGCCGGGGAGCTGGCCGCTGCGGATCGCGGCGTACGACGCGAAGGGCCGGGTGAAGGAGGGGCCCGTCGTGGTGCAGGACGTGGCGGGGCCGGCCTGTTTCGCGGGGGACCTGCTGGCCCAGGGGCGGTCCATGCCGCTGCTGGAACAGGGGGACTACGCGGCGGCGCTGGACACGGGGGCGTACTACTTCGCCCACCACTACGGGTACAACTCGCTGGTGCGGCCCGGGGTGTACGGGTTCTGGCCGGGCGGGCGGTTCGCGCTGGTGCGGCGCGCGCAGAGCGTGGAGGAGGTCGTCGCGGAGTCCGGCGGGGCGCAGGTGGACGCGTTGGCCTGAGCACCGCGGGAGTTCGCACGGCGGGGTGGCCGCGGGGGCGTGGGGGCTGATCGCGCGGTTCCCCGCGCCCCCGGAGGCCTGTCCCCGCCGCCGGTCAGACGAGGGCCGGCGTCTTCCTGCGCGTACCGCCGGCGACCGGGGACTTCCTGCGCGTACCGCCGGCGACCGGGGTCTTCCTGCGCGTACCGCCGGGGGCGGCGTCGCCCGCCGCGATGCCCGTGCTGCGGAACGCCTTGACCCGCTTGCCGGTCGGGCGGGCGACACCCGCGCGCAGCCAGTCCACGCGGACCCACAGCAGCACCTCGTCCGCGCGCTCGCGGCGGCCGAGCCACGCCGCCTTCAGCCACAGGCCCACCGCGCAGCCGGCCAGCAGCATGCCGCCCGCGGCGGGCAGCGCGAAGGAGGTGCCCAGGGCGGCGAGGAAGGCCAGCAGGAGCCACCAGCGGTGCGCGCGGCGCCAGTTGCGCGCCGTGACCGCGCGGTCCTGGAGCACGTCGTGCTTGCCGGCCCGGGCGGCCGCGCCGGCCAGCGCCGTGTAGCGCTTGCGGCGGGTCGTGGACACCACGGCCGCGGCCAGCAGGAAGAGGGCCGCCCCCGTCAGCACCCCGATACGGCGGCCGGCGAGCCCCTCGGGCAGCAGCCCGAGGCCGGCCGTCAGTACTCCCAGCCACCACAGCGGGGCGGCACCCGCCCGTACCACGACGGCCACCCGGGCCAGTCCGTGTCCTCCGCGCATGTCAGTCAGCCTCCGTCCGGTACCCGAAGCGTCTGAAGAGTGTTGTAGGAGAAGGACGTTAGCGGCGCAACGTGAGACGAGTCTGAGAATCGCGGCGCGCTCCGTCAGCGGCACGTTCCGTCAGCGGCGCGCTCCGCAGCGCGTTCCGTCAGTCGACGAACAGGCCGCGCGCCGCCGCCTTGGCGTCGAACTCCTCCAGGCGGGCCTGGGCCTCGGGCAGGTCGTCGCACATGGCCTCCAGCAGGACCCGGCCGAGCAGCATCGGGGCGCAGGCCGTGTCGAAGGCGAGCCCGGTGCCGACGGCGGCGGGCAAAAGCAGGTCGGACACCTTGGCGACGGGGGCGAAGGCGGAGTCGGCGACCGTGACAACGGTCAGACCGGCCTCCTTGGCGTGGGCGAGGGCGTCGACGACCTCGCGCGGGTGCCGGGGCAGCGCGAAGCACAGCAGGGCGGAGGCGCCGGCGCGGACGGCTGCGTCGACGCGGTCGGCGAGCATCGTGCCGCCCTCGTTGAGCAGCCGCACGTCGGGGTGGACCTTGGCGGCGAAGTAGGCGAAGCCGTGGGCCTGGGCGGCCGCCGCGCGCAGCCCGAGGACGGGCAGCGGACGGGAGCCCGCGAGGAGCCGCCCGGCCCGCCGCACGGGCCCGGGGTCGGCCAGCGCCTGAGCCAGGTGCCGCAGGTTCTCGATCTCGGCCTCGACGGCCTGCTGGTACTCGTTGGCCGACCCGGCCTCCCCCGCGGGCTCCGCGGGGGCGACCTCGCGCAGGTGGCGGCGCAGGGCGGGGTAGCCGTCGAAGCCGAGGGCGACGGCGAAGCGGGTGACGGAGGGCTGGCTGACCCCGGCCAGCTCGGCGAGCTCCACGCTCGACAGGAACGGCACGTCGGCGGCGCGGCGCACCATGCTGTGCGCGATGCGCCGCTGGGTGGGCGTCAGCCGGTGGCCCTCGAAGAGCGCCTGCAGCCGCGCGGCAGGGCTGTCGGTCGCGCTCATGACGTGCTCCCCCTCGCCTATTCAGTAGCTGAGGATTCTGCATGAGCATATGCAGCCCGGCAAGCGGCGGCAGGCGCCGCGACACCACCCGGACCCGGTCGCCGCCGGGCCGCCGGCCGGGCGGCGCCGTGCGGCAACCCACCGGTCCGACAGGGGGGCTAACCCCAGTGCGGCCCCGGTTCCGGCTGCCTACCGTGGACGGCATGAGCGGAATGGACGCGCGGGACACCGAGCTGAAGAAGGAACTCGACGCCACGCTGCACGCCCGCAGGGAGCTGGGCGAGGAGTACGAGTCGGCGCTGGTCGACTCCTTCCTGGAGAAGGTCGACCAGCGCATCGACGGCGCGGTCGAGCGCCGGGTGCGCCGGCAGCTCGCCGAGCAGCAGATGCAGACGGCCCGGGACTCCCGGACGCCGGGGGCCACGGACTCCTGGGGCGAGCGCTTCGGCTTCGGGATCGTCTCCCTCGTCCTCGCGGTGCCCCTGTCCGCGATCGGCGGGGGCGTGGCCCACCTGCCCGGCCTGCTCACCGCCTGGGCGGGCATCGTCGGCGTGAACGTGGTGCAGGCCGCCCGTACCAACCCCGGCCTGTTCGGACGCCGCAAGTCCTCCCAGGACAGCGGCTGGGAGGACTGAGGGGGCGGCCCGGCGGTCAGACCTGCCGGGTCGGCAGGGCCACGATCTGCCGCAGGTTGACCCGGCGCGGCCGGCTGGTCACATAGGCCACGAGGTCGGCCAGCTCCTCGGCGGACAGCGCACCCACCACGTCCAGCATGCCCTCCACCTGCCGGGACAGCTCCGCGTCGGAGATGTGCGTGCGCAGCTCGCTCTCGACGAAGCCGGGCTCGATGTTGGTGACCCGGACGTCCTGCGGCCCGAACTCGCCGCGCAGCGCCTCCGACAGATAGGTGACGGCCGCCTTGGTCGCGCCGTACACCGCGTAGTTCGGGAAGCTGACGTGCGCGGCGATGGACGAGATGTTCACGAGGTCGGCGGTCCGGCCCGCCCGGGCCGCGCCCACCAGGTCGGCGGTGAAGGCACCGGTGACCCGCAGGACCCCGGCGACGTTGGTGTCGAGCATCCGCTGCCACTCGTCGGCGCGCCGGGCCTCCACGGGGTGCGGCAGCATCACGCCGGCGGCGTTCACCACCAGGTCGGCGGGCCCGTACTCGGCGTGGACGCGGTCGACGGCGTCGGCGACGGACGTCTCGTCGGTGACGTCGGCGGCCACGGCCAGGGCCTGTCCGCCGTCGGCCCGGATCTTCCCGGCGAGGGCCGTCAGGCGTTCCTCGCGCCGGGCGAGCAGCGCCACGCGTGCGCCCTCGGCGGCCAGCAGCGCCGCGACGGCCGCTCCGATGCCGCTCGCGGCTCCGGTGACGACGGCGGTGCGGCCGGCCAGGTTCTCGTACGCCATGGGAGTTCTCCTCGGTGGTGGCCGGGGCGTCTCCCCGGCTTCGTCCACCACCCTCGGCGCCACCGGCCGCCGTACCCAGGGCGACGCTTTTCCTGGGTCCGGCAGTACCAGGTTCGCCGGGCCCGGACCGCCTACGCTCGCAGGCATGGACGGAGAACTGGGAGACTTCCTGCGCTCGCGCCGCGCCCGGATCCGCCCGGAGGAGGTGGGGCTGCCCTGCTACGGCCGCCGGCGCGTCCCCGGACTGCGCCGTGAGGAGGTGGCGCAGCTGGCCGGGGTGAGCGTCGACTACTACGTACGCCTGGAGCAGGGCCGGGGGCCCGGCGGCCCCTCCCGGACGAAGGCGGGGGGCGTCTCCGACGCCGTGCTGGACGCCATTGCCCGGGTGCTGCGGCTGGACGCGGCCGAGCGGGAGTACCTGCGGGCGGTGGCCCGGCCGCACCGGCGGGCGGCGGGCGGACCGGCCGTGCCGGGGGTGCGTCCCGGGATCCGGCTGATCCTGGACGGCATGGACCGCAACCCGGCCTACGTGCTGGACCACCGGATGAACGTCCTCGCGTGGAACGCCCTGGCGGACGCCGTGCTCGGCTTCGACGGCACCGGCGTCGGGGAGCGCAACCTGCCCCGCCGGACCTTCCTCGACCCCGCCTCCCGCGCGCTCTACCCGGACTGGGACGCGATCGCCGAGCAGACGGTCGCCCACCTCCGGCTGAAGGCGGGCCACCACCCGGGCGACGCCGCCCTGGGGCAGCTCGTCGGGGAACTGACGCACGCCAGCGCGGACTTCCGCCGGCTGTGGGCCGACCACCTGGTCAAACCCTGCGACCACGGCGTGAAGCGGCTGCGGCACCCGGTCGCGGGCCTGCTGACCCTGCCGTACGAGACGCTCACCGTCCCGTCCGCACCCGACCAGACGATCGTGGCCTACGCCCCGGAGCCGGGCTCGGAGACGGCGGAGCGCCTGGCGCTGCTGGCGAGCTGGACGACGAGCCGCACGGGCTGATCCGCCCGGGAGGACCCGGGGGCCCGGGGGGAGGAGTTGCGCGGGGACCGCCGCACCCCCGTGAACGAGGGGCGGGACGACGGCGGTCCCCGCGAAGGACGCGGACCTGGTCAGGGCCGGGCCCCCGCGTCCGTGGCGTCGGTGGAGGTCCGGGAGCCGCTCCGGAGGTCCGTGACGCCTACGGCGCCGGCGGGGGCGGGGAGCCGCTCCCGCCCTGCCGACACCCACCACTGTGCAGGGCCCGTGTTAAGCGGGTGCTGCGTGGACGTGACGCCCTCGTACCACTTGCGCGACGTCCGCGAAGATCGCGGACGTCACGGGTTCACCCGGTACGCGGGCCGTTCACCGGCTGTTCGCCGTCACTTCCCGCCGCGGGCGAGGAACGACAGCAGGTCCTGGCGGCTGACCACGCCGGTCGGCTTGCCCTCGACCAGGACGATCGCCGCGTCCGCCTTGCCCAGCACGGCCATCAGGTCCGCGACCGGCTCGCCGGAGCCGACCTGCGGCAGCGGGGCGGACATGTGCTTCTCCAGCGGGTCGTCGAGCGAGGCGTTCTTGCTGAACAGCGCGTCCAGCAGCTCGCGTTCGACGACGGAGCCGACGACCTCGGCGGCCATCACGTCGGGGTGGCCCGCGCCGGGCTTGACGACCGGCATCTGCGAGACGCCGTACTCGCGCAGCACGTCGATGGCCTGACCGACCGTCTCCTCCGGGTGCATGTGGACGAGGGAGGGCATGCGGTCGCCCTCCTTGTCGTTCAGGACGTCGCCGACGCGGGCGCTGGGGCCCGTGTCCTCCAGGAAGCCGTAGTCGGCCATCCACTCGTCGTTGAAGATCTTGCTGAGGTAGCCGCGGCCGCTGTCCGGCAGCAGCACCACCACGACGTCGTCCTCGCCGAGCCGCGCGGCGACCTCCAGCGCGGCGACGACCGCCATGCCGCAGGAGCCGCCGACCAGCAGGCCCTCCTCCTTGGCGAGGCGGCGGGTCATCTGGAAGGAGTCCTTGTCGGACACGGCGACGATCTCGTCCGCGACGGTGCGGTCGTAGGCGGTGGGCCAGAAGTCCTCACCGACGCCCTCGACGAGGTACGGCCGGCCGGAGCCGCCGGAGTAGACGGAGCCCTCCGGGTCGGCGCCGATGACCTTCACCCGGCCGTCGCTGGCCTCCTTGAGGTAGCGGCCGGTGCCGGAGATGGTGCCGCCGGTGCCGACGCCCGCCACGAAGTGGGTGATCTTCCCCTCCGTCTGCTCCCACAGCTCGGGGCCGGTGGAGTGGTAGTGGGAGAGCGGGTTGTTCGGGTTGGAGTACTGGTCGGGCTTCCAGGCTCCGGGCGTCTCACGGACCAGCCGGTCGGAGACGTTGTAGTAGGAGTCCGGGTGCTCGGGGTCCACCGCGGTGGGGCAGACCACGACCTCGGCGCCGTAGGCGCGCAGCACGTTGATCTTGTCGGTGCTCACCTTGTCGGGGCACACGAAGATGCACTTGTACCCCTTCTGCTGGGCCACGATGGCCAGCCCGACGCCGGTGTTGCCGCTGGTCGGCTCGACGATCGTCCCGCCGGGCTTGAGCGCGCCGCTCTCCTCCGCCGCTTCGATCATGCGCAGGGCGATGCGGTCCTTCACCGAGCCGCCGGGGTTGAAGTACTCCACCTTGGCCAGGACGGTCGCCCTGATGCCCTTGGTCACGCTGTTGAGCCTCACCAGCGGGGTGTTGCCGACGAGACTGATCATCGAGTCGTGAAATCGCACCGTTGTCTCCGGATGCCGCAAAAGTTTCGGTCGTAGTGTGCGGCCAGCCTATGACCTCGCCGTCGCCCGTGACGGTCGTTCACTCCCCGTTGAGATTCGGCGACCCCCTGTACGGGGCAAGCACTGGGTGTAGGGGTTCGAGGAGGTGGCGGCGACGCATGTCGAACATGTCGAGGGCGAGGGTGGCCCGGCGGATCGCGGCCGGCGCCGCGTACGGCGGCGGCGGGATCGGTCTGGCCGGGGCGGCCACGGTGGGGCTGGTGCTGGCGGAGGTGCAGCTGGCCCGGCGCCGGGTGGGCAACGGCACGTCGGGGCACGTGCCGAACGCGGACGGGCTGTACGGCCGGACGTACGCCGTCTCCTCCGAGCTGCCGCCGCTGCGGCTGACCATGCTGGGTGATTCCACGGCGGCCGGCCAGGGCGTGCACCGGGCCGGGCAGACACCGGGCGCGCTGCTCGCCGCGGGGGTCGCGGCGCTGGCGGAGCGCCCGGTGGAGCTGCGCACGGTCGCGTTGCCGGGGGCCCAGTCGGACGACCTGGACCGTCAGGTGGCCCTGGTGCTGGCCGGTCCCGGCCCGGTGCCCGACATCTGCGTGATCATGATCGGCGCCAACGACGTCACCCACCGCATGCCCCCGACCCGCTCGGTGCGCTGCCTGGCCACGGCGGTCCGGCGGCTGCGCACGGCCGGCGCGGAGGTCGTCGTGGGCACCTGTCCCGACCTGGGCACCATCGAGCCGGTCCGGCAGCCGTTGCGCTGGCTGGCCAGACGGACCTCCCGCCAGCTGGCGGCCGCCCAGACGATCGGCGTGGTCGAGCAGGGCGGCCGCACGGTGTCCCTGGGCGACCTGCTGGGCCCCGAGTTCGCCGCGAACCCGCGGGAGCTGTTCGGCCCGGACTACTACCACCCGTCCGCCGAGGGCTACGCGACGGCGGCGATGGCGGTCCTGCCGACCGTCTGCGCCGCGCTGGGCCTGTGGCCGGCCGAGGAGGAGCGCCCGGACGCCGCCCGCCGCGAGGGCTTCCTGCCGGTGGCGCGGGCGGCCGCGGAGGCCGCGGCGGAAGCCGGTACGGAGGTCGCGGCGGCCATGCCGACCGGCCCGCGCGGCCCCTGGGCCCTGCTCAAGCGCCGGCGCCGCCGGCGGCTGCCCGAGCAGGAACCGGCGCCCGCGACGCCCTCGGTCTGACGACGCCCGGAGCGACCGGGCAAAGCAAGCGCTTGGAAACTGCGGTCAGAGTCACACCGCGCCACCCGTGACCCGGCCTCGTACGTACGGGTAACTTCCCAGTCAGCCCTGCCCGACCACCCGGTACGTCAATGGAGCCGTGATGCCCGAAGCCGTGATCGTCTCAGCCGCCCGCTCCCCCATCGGCCGCGCCGTCAAGGGCTCCCTCAAGGACCTCCGCCCGGACGACCTCACCGCCACGATCGTCCAGGCCGCCCTCGCCAAGGTCCCCGAGCTGGACCCGAAGGACATCGACGACCTGATGCTCGGCTGCGGCCTGCCCGGCGGCGAGCAGGGGCACAACCTCGGGCGCATCGTCGCCGTGCAGATGGGCATGGACCACCTGCCGGGCTGCACGATCACCCGGTACTGCTCGTCCTCCCTGCAGACCTCGCGCATGGCCCTGCACGCCATCAAGGCGGGCGAGGGCGACGTCTTCATCTCGGCGGGCGTCGAGATGGTCTCCCGCTACGCCAACGGCAGCTCGGACATCCCCGGCACGCACAACCCGCTGTTCGCCGAGGCCGAGGCCCGCACCGCCGCCACCGCCCAGTCCGAGGGGTCCACCTGGCACGACCCGCGCGAGGACGGCCTGCTGCCCGACCCGTACATCGCGATGGGCCAGACCGCCGAGAACCTGGCCCGCGCCAAGGGCGTCACCCGCCGGGACATGGACGAGTTCGGCGTCCGCTCGCAGAACCTCGCCGAGGAGGCCATCAAGAACGGCTTCTGGGAGCGCGAGATCACCCCGGTGACCCTGCCCGACGGCACGGTCGTCGCCAAGGACGACGGCCCCCGCGCGGGCGTCACCCTGGAGGGCGTGCAGGGCCTGAAGCCGGTCTTCCGCCCCGACGGCATGGTCACGGCGGGCAACTGCTGCCCGCTGAACGACGGCGCCGCCGCGCTCGTGATCATGTCCGACACCAAGGCCCGCGAGCTCGGCCTCACCCCGCTCGCCCGGATCGTCTCGACCGGCGTCTCCGGCCTCTCCCCCGAGATCATGGGCCTCGGCCCGGTGGAGGCGAGCAAGCAGGCCCTGCGCCGGGCCGGGCTGACCATCGGCGACATCGACCTGGTCGAGATCAACGAGGCCTTCGCCGCCCAGGTGATCCCCTCCTACCGCGACCTGGACATCCCGCTGGAGAAGCTGAACGTCAACGGCGGTGCCATCGCCGTCGGCCACCCCTTCGGCATGACCGGCGCCCGCATCACCACCACGCTCATCAACTCGCTGCAGTTCCACGACAAGCAGTTCGGCCTGGAGACGATGTGCGTCGGCGGCGGCCAGGGCATGGCCATGGTCATCGAGCGCCTCAGCTGAGCGGCGCACCGTAGCCGCTTTACCACCGGCCGTGAGGCCGTGGCCCAGAACCCGGGAAACTCCTGGGTTCTGGGCTGTTTGGTGATCCAATCTCCCTCAGGATGTGACCTATCTCCCTCTGCACCGGCAGAAGCCCAGGTCACAGCGGCCCCACCCCCTCCCCCGAGCCCGAAGCCCTGTCCGTTTCGTGACGTTACGCACTGACAGCTGGTTAGTCCGCCCTTCAAGCTGATGTAGGAAGTCGGGGGTCGACCTTGAACCGGGAGTACGTCAGTGAGCGCCATGCCGATCGCGTTGCTGGTCACCACGGCCGCCACGGGCGCCGTGGGCGTCGCCGTCCTGCGCACCGTGCTGCAGCTGCGCCGGCAGGTCGCGGCCCTGCACACCGCGCTGGCGGAGAACCGCGCCGCCACCACCCGCGCCCTGCTGCCCGCCGCCCGTACCACCGCCGACACCGACGAGATACGGGCCGCGGTGGCCGCGGCGCTGGCCGAGGAGCGGGAGCGCGAGCTGGCCGAGGCGCGGGCGTTCTGGGCCGCCCAGGAGGCCCGTGACGCCTCGGACGCGCCCTCCCTGCTGGGCCTGGGCGACACCGACCTGTTCCTGCCCCGGCAGGCCGATCTCGCCGGCCTGGAGCAACTCGCCGAGTCCGGCGCGGACGCCGACGAGCCGAGCGTGCGGGACACGCCCTCCGAGTCCGCCGAGCTGGCCGCCGCCCGCCGCCGCCACCCCTCCCACCCGGACTTCGTGCCGAACCCCTCGCCCGTCGTGGGCGACCACGAGCGCACGGTGGCCACTCTGGAGGAGCTGGCCGCCTCGCGCGTCGAGCTCACGGACGTCCGCCCGGGCCCCCTGGGCACGCTGGACGTCTACGTCTTCGCCGACGGCACGACCCTGTGCATGACCCCGGGGCACCGCGAGACGGCGGAGCGTCTGGCCGCGGCCCTGCGCGCGGGCGTGACGCCGACCCTGCTGGGCGGCTCGGGCATCTCCGGCGCGTACACACTGACGTTCGAGTGCGGCGAGGAGAACGTCTACATCCTGGCGGACCGGGTCATCGCGTCGCTCTAGGGCGCCGGGAACCGCGCGACCAGCCACGGCGAGGTCCGCGCCCGCGGACGAGGCTCAGACCCCCGCCCGCTTCTGCGCCTCCTCCACCAGCCGCACCGCCTCGTCGACCTCGGCGTCGCCGGGAACCACCACCGCCAGGTCATGCCCGGCGACGGTGATCTGGTCCGCCGCCGCGAACATCCCCGCGTCCGGCATCTCCCGGGGCTCCACACCTTCGAGGACCTGCGCCCTGCGGGCCAGCTCCCGGGCCAGCCCGAGAGCCTCGGCGGCAGCGCCCCGCTGCAGCCGGCTCTGGGGCGCGGCCCTCAGACGATCGGCGAAATGATCCACCGCACGGGTCAGAGGCGTCGTATCAACCACGCCGCGAGCGTACGCGTCGCACCGGGACTGTTGCCAACGGGCGAACACTCAGGCACGGTGACCTGAAGGACCGGCTTACATCCCAGCGTCCGGAGGCGCCGATGTCCCAAGTCTTCTCCGAAGAGACCCACCGCAACATGCTCGCCCGCATCCCCCACTGCACCGGTCGTGAGATCTCCGACTGGCTGCGCACCGTCGAAGAAGGCCCGGCACTCTTCCGCTTCGAGGAAAAGGTCAGCTGGCTCCGGCACGAACACAACCTGGCGTACGGCCACGCCAAGGCGATCATCCACGAGTACGACCTGAGGAGGGCCGCGCGCAAACTGCTCTAGGCGCGCACCGTTCCGGGTCCGCGGGCCCTGGACGCCGAAGGGCCCCGGCCGGAGCCGGGGCCCTTCGCGCACGACGGCCGGGGACTAGTCGTTGCTGCTGAGGATCGAGATGAGCCTCAGGAACTCCAGGTAGATCCAGACCAGCGTCAGCGTGAGGCCGAAGGCCGCGAGCCACGCCTCCTCGCGCGGGGCGCCGTAGGCGACGCCGTCCTCGACCTGCTTGAAGTCCAGGGCGAGGAAGCAGGCACCGAGGATGATGCCGATGATGCCGAAGACGACACCGAGCGCACCGCTGCGGAAGCCGAGGCCGTCACCGCCGCCGAACACCGCGAACAGCAGGTTCACGGTCATCAGCAGGATGAAGCCGAGCGCGGCCGCCATCACGAAGCCGTAGAAGCGCCGGTTGACGCGGATCCAGCCGGCCTTGTAAGCGATCAGCACGCCGGCGAAGACCGCCATGGTGCCGATCACGGCCTGCATGGCGGCGCCGTCGGCGATGCGGTTGTCGACGATGTTGGACACCACGCCGAGGAAGACACCCTCGAACGCGGCGTACGTCAGGATCAGCGCGGGCGAGGCCTTGCGCTTGAAGGACTGGACGAACGCCAGGACCATGCCGATCAGCGCGGCGCCGATACCGATGCCGTAGCTGCGGCTGATGTTGGCGTCGTCGACCGGCAGCAGGGCCCAGGAGAGCGCCGCGGTGACGATGAGCACGCCGAGCGTGGTCGCCGTGCGCAGGACGACGTCGTCGATGGTCATCCGGCCGGTGGTGGCCGGGGCCTGCGGCGGCGCGCCGTGCTGCAGGTCCTGCGGGGCGTAAGGGTTCTGCGCGTACGGGTTCTGCGCGTACGGGTTGCCCGTCGGCTGCTGCGCGTACGGGTTGCCCTGCGTGGCGACAGCGGGACCCCCGGCCTGCGGCGCGGTGTTGAAGCCCGCGTAGCCGTTGTCGCGGCTGAACCCCCGTCGCGAGAAGACCGGGTTTCTGCTCCTCATTTCACTCCTCCATGGCCACACAGCATGGCCTTGGCTCAAGAGTAATAGGTAGGCAAAGGAATGACCCTACTGCTTGGGGAGGATCTTTCCCTCGTCGTGCAGCGCAACACGCTACGCCGCTTCGTGATTCCCCTCACCGGAGGGGCTCATTCATCCCTCGTCGAACGGGAAGCCCGTGTAGGCCTCCGCGAGGTCCGCCTCGGCGGCACGGGAGGAGGCGATCCGCTCCAGCCGGGCCAGCTGGAGCCGCTCCTCGAAGGGCGTGGCGCCGGGGAGGCGGTGCAGCAGGGTCGTCATGTCGCAGGAGAACCGCTCGGCCTGCCAGACCCGGCGCAGGCAGGTCTCGGAGTAGCCGTCGAGCAGCTCGGGCGAGCCGGTCCGCTCCCGGTGGACGAGGGCCCGGGCGAACGTGACGACGTCGCCGACAGCGAGGTTCAGCCCTTTCGCCCCCGTCGGCGGGACGATGTGCGCGGCGTCCCCGGCGAGGAAGAGGCGGGCGTGGCGCATGGGCTCGTGGACGTAGGAGCGCATGGGGGTGACCGACTTCTGGGTGATCGGGCCGCGCTCCAGGCGCCAGTCGCCGGCGGTGGCGAAGCGGCGCTCCAGCTCGTCCCAGATCTCCTCGTCGCTCCACGCCGCGGCGTCGGTGCCGTCGGGCACCTGGAGGTAGAGGCGGGAGACGGACGGCGAGCGCATGGACAGCAGGGCGAAGCCGCGGTCGTGGCGGGCGTAGACCAGCTCGTCGTGGGAGGGCGGCACGTCGGCGAGGATGCCGAGCCACCCGAAGGGGTACGTCCGTTCGAACTCGCGGGTGAGTTCCGCGGGGATCGCCCGGCGGGCCACGCCCCAGAAGCCGTCGCAGCCGACGACGTAGGAGCACTCCAGGACGTCCTCGCGGCCCTGGTGCCGGAAGCGGACGCGCGGGGCGTGCGTGTCCGCGTCCTCGACGGCCAGCGCCTCGGCCTCGAAGAGCAGCGGCCCGCCCTCCTCCAGCTGCAGGGCGATGAGGTCCTTGCAGACCTCGGTCTGGGCGTAGACCGTCACGGACCGGCCGCCGGTGAGGCCGGGGAAGTCGATCCGGTGGCGGGTGCGGCCGAAGCGGAGTTCGATGCCGTCGTGGCGCAGTCCCTCGCGGTCCATGCGCTCCCCGGCGCCGGCCGCGCGCAGCACGTCGGCCGTGCCCTGCTCCAGGATTCCGGCGCGCTGCCGCCGTTCGACGTAGGCGCGGTCGTGGCTCTCCAGGACGACCGCGTCGATGCCGGCGTTGTGGAGCAGGCGGGCGAGGAGGAGTCCGGCGGGCCCGGCTCCGATGATGCCGACCGTGGTGCGCATCGGGGCGCCTTCTTCCTCGGGTCCGCAGGGCCCGCTCCCGTGGTCGCGTAGTCGCGCAGTTCGTGTGGGTTCGTGTGATTCGCGTAGTGGGTGGTTCGCGTAGTGTCCGGTTCGCCCAGTGAAAAATATTTCACTACTTTCGGATGTGAGTCTCCGACGGCATGTGAACCCTGTCAACGGGCATGCGGTGAACACTTCAATGAAGCATGCAGGGGTCGGAAGGTGCCCGGAGCCGGACTCGAACCGGCACGCCCGCGAAGGGGCAGCGAGGTTTAAGCTCGCCGTGTCTGCATTCCACCATCCGGGCAGGCCATGGGCTCCGCAACGAGGTTCCGAGACTATCGGGACGGATCCCCCGAACAGCGGAAGGGCGGACCGATGTTGTCTTATTTTATTGACGTCTGAGGGTGCATCAGCCCACGGAACGCGCCATCCGCACTTGCCAATAGCCTTACGTGCGCCGGTGGGCGGCGTATGCGGAATGACGGAATTTCACCGCCCGAACGAGGGCACTCCACCTGTTCTCGACACCTGGACGCATCGGTTCCCGACAACGGGGCTCCTCGGGGGCGTTCGTCATTCCCAGGTATGACACCGCGGCGCTCCGTCAGACCGGAGTCGGCCCCGAGAACCGGAACTACGGGTGACTCCAGGGCGGCGTGGGACCCGGACGATGGAACACGTCCTTCCCGCACACCGTCGTCCGACAGGAGTCCCATCCCGTGACCACCGCACCCCTCACCGACCGGGCCACCACCGTGGCCGCGCGCGCCACGGATCTGTCGAAGATCTACGGACAGGGTGAGACCCAGGTGGTCGCCCTGGACCAGGTCTCCGTCGACTTCCGGCAGGCCGAGTTCACCGCGATCATGGGCCCGTCCGGCTCCGGCAAGTCGACCCTGATGCACTGCGTGGCCGGCCTCGACACCTTCTCCTCCGGGTCGGTGCGCATCGGCGACACCGAACTGGGCTCCCTGAAGGACAAGCAGCTGACCAAGCTGCGCCGGGACAAGATCGGCTTCATCTTCCAGGCGTTCAACCTGCTGCCGACGCTGACGGCCCTGGAGAACATCACCCTCCCGATGGACATCGCGGGCCGCAAGCCGGACAAGCAGTGGCTGGACTCCGTGATCGGCATGGTCGGCCTGGCCGACCGGCTGGGCCACCGGCCCGCCCAGCTCTCCGGCGGCCAGCAGCAGCGCGTGGCCGTGGCCCGGGCCCTGGCCTCCCGGCCCGAGATCATCTTCGGGGACGAGCCCACCGGCAACCTCGACTCCCGCTCCGGCGCCGAGGTGCTGGGCTTCCTGCGCAACTCCGTGCGGGAGATGGGCCAGACGGTGGTCATGGTGACCCACGACCCGGTGGCCGCCGCCTACGCGGACCGGGTGGTCTTCCTGGCGGACGGCCGGATCGTCGACGAGATGCACCGGCCCACGGCCGACTCGGTCCTGGACCGCATGAAGGAGTTCGACGCCAAGGGCCGCACGAGCTGATCCCCCGCCAGGACCGACAGGACTGAGAAACACCACCATGTTCCGTACCGCCTTGCGCAACGTCCTCGCGCACAAGGCCCGGCTGCTGATGACCGTGCTCGCCGTGATGCTCGGCGTCGCGTTCGTCTCCGGCACCCTGGTCTTCGCCGACACCCTCTCCCAGGCCTTCCGCAACCAGTCGGCGAAGAGCTACGACGACGTCGCCGTCTCCGTCACCTCGCACGCCGACCCGGACGACCCGAAGGAGGAGCCGGGCCTGACCGGCAAGGTCCTCGACGAGATCGCCGCCGTGGACGGCGTCGCCGGGGTGTACGGCCGTGTCGAGGGCTTCGCCGGGGTCGCCGACCCCGACGGCAAGCTCATCGGCGTCGGCTGGTCCAACAAGGGCTCCAACTTCGCCCCCGGCAAGGACGGCAAGGACGCCGCCTACACGTTCACCGACGGCTCGGGCCCGGTGAAGGACGACCAGATCGCCCTGGACCGGGAGTCCGCCGCCAAGGGCGAGTACCAGGTCGGTGACCGGGTGCGCGTCGCGACCAACGGCCCGGTGAAGGAGTACACCCTCAGCGGCGTGTTCACCACCGAGGACGGCGCCGTCAACGCCGGCGGCAGCCTGGTCCTCTTCGACACCGCCGTCGCCCAGAAGCAGTACCTCGCGCCGGGCTACTTCGAGAGCGTCACCGTCACCGCCGCCCCGGGCGCCGACGACGTGAGGATCCTGGACGCGGTCAAGCCGCTGCTGCCGGACACCGCCGAGGCGCGGACCGGCCGGGCGCTCGCCGACGAGCAGGCCGAGCAGATCGAGCAGGGCATGGGCAACCTCAAGCAGGTCCTGCTCGGCTTCGCGGGCATCGCGCTCTTCGTCGGGATCTTCCTGATCTCCAACACGTTCACGATGCTGGTCGCCCAGCGCACCAAGGAGATCGCCCTGATGCGCGCCGTCGGCGCGTCCCGCAGGCAGGTCACCCGCTCGGTGCTCGCCGAGGCCGCGCTGGTCGGACTGGTCGCCTCGGCCGTCGGCTTCGCCCTCGGCATCGGCCTGGCGGTCGGGCTGCGTTCCGGCATGGCCGCGTTCGACATGAAGATGCCGGACGGTCCGCTGGTCCTGTCCGCCACGCCGGTGGTCGCGGCGTTCGCGGTGGGCGTGCTGATCACGATGCTCGCCGCCTGGCTGCCCGGCCGCCGGGCCGCGAAGATCCCGCCGGTGGCGGCCATGAACAGTGTCCACGCGGCGGCCACGACCAAGTCGCTGGTGCTGCGCAACTCCATCGGTGCGGCCGTCACCGCCCTCGGCGCGGCGGGGATCGTGGCGGGTGCCTCGACCGGCGGCGACGACGGCCGGATGTACATCGGGGCGGGCGCGTTCCTCGCGCTGATCGGCGTGATCATCCTGATCCCGCTGCTGTCCCGTCCCGTGATCGCGCTGGTCCGTCCGCTGCTGGTCGGCCCCTTCGGGGTGGCGGGCAAGCTCGCCGGGCAGAACGCGGTGCGCAATCCGCGCCGCACCGGGGCCACCGCCTCGGCGCTGGCGATCGGACTGACGCTGGTGACCGGCCTGTCGGTGCTCGGCATCACGGTCGGCACGGCCATCGACAAGATGACCACCGACAACATCAAGGCCGACTACATGGTCTCGATGGCCAACGGCGGTCACCTCGACCGGTCCGCGCTGACGGCACTGGAGAAGGCCGACGGCGTGTCCGCGGTCTCGCCGCAGCAGGACGCCTACTTCCAGCTCGACGGCAAGGACTTCGTGTCCGCCTCGGCCGTCACCCCGGGCGACATCGGCAAGGTCCTGACCGTCGACGTCGTCAGCGGCTCCGTGGACTCCCTCGCCGAGGGCCGGATCGCGGTCGCCGAGAAGACGGCGAAGAGCAGGGGCTGGAAGACCGGCGACCGACTCCCCGTCACCTTCGGCGACGACAAGAAGGCCACGCTGACGGTCGGCGCCGTCTACAAGGACAGCGAGTTCCTCTCCCCCGTCCTCATCGACCGGAAGATCGTGGACCGGCACGAGACGAAGCCGTCCATCATGCAGATCTTCGTGAAGATCGACGGCGGCCGGACGGCGGCGAACGAACAGGTTCTCGTCGACGCGCTGGGCGACAACCCGGCGATCACCGTGATGGACAAGCAGGACATCCGCGACGAGTTCGGCGGCGCCATCAACACCCTGCTGAATGTCATGTACGGCCTGCTGGCGATGGCCCTGATCATCGCGGTGCTGGGCGTCGTGAACACCCTCGCGATGTCGGTCTTCGAACGGCAGCAGGAGATCGGCATGCTGCGCGCCATCGGCCTGGACCGGCGCCGGGTGAAGCGGATGGTCCGTCTGGAGGCCGTCGTCATCTCGGTCTTCGGCGCGGTGGTCGGCATCGCTCTGGGCGCGTTCCTCGGCTGGGCCATCGGCGAGACCTTCGCCGACCAGATCCCCGGCTACGCGCTGGTCCTGCCCTGGGACCGGATCGGGATCTTCCTGGTGCTGGCCGGTCTGGTGGGCGTCCTGGCCGCCATGTGGCCGGCCCGCAACGCCGCCCGGCTGAACATGCTGAACGCGATCAAGGCCGAGTGACCTCACCGCTCGACGGAACGGCCGAAGGGCCGGGCTCCCCCGCGGCGGGGGAGCCCGGCCCTTCGGCCGTCGCCGGCTCAGTCGGGGTCGGGCGCACCCCAGGTGCGGGCCCGCAACGGCATCCCGGAGGCACCCGATTCCGGGGTCCGTACGGCCAGGACCTGGTTGACGCCGATGCGGTTGCGTTCGAACGCCAGGGCGGAGGCGGCCATGTAGAGGCGCCAGACGCGGGCGCGGCCGGGGCTGGTGAGCTGGACGGCGCGCGCCCAGTCGGCCTCCAGCCGGGCCACCCACCGGCGCAGGGTGAGCGCGTAGTGCTCACGGATCGACTCCACGTCGCGCACCTCGAACCCGGCGCGCTCCAGCAGGGCGACGGTGCTGCCGACGGGCTGCAGCTCACCGTCGGGGAAGACGTAGGAGTCGATGAACGCGTCGACGCGGTACGCCGTCTCGTCGCGCTGCGGGCGGCGGGCGATCTGGTGGTTCAGCAGCCGTCCGCCGGGCTCGAGCAGCTCGAACAGGGTGGCGGCGTACTCCAGGTAGCGGTCGGCGCCGACGTGTTCGGCCATGCCGATGGAGGAGATCGCGTCGTACGGCCCGTCGCGGACGTCGCGGTAGTCCTGGACGCGGATCTCGACCTTGTCGGTGAGCCCCTCGTCGGCGACGCGCTTGCGGGCGTAGGCGGCCTGTTCCTGGGAGAGCGTGACGCCGACGACGCTCACGCCGTGCTCGCGGGCGGCGTGGACGGCCATCGAGCCCCAGCCGCAGCCCACGTCGAGCAGCCGCTGACCGGGCTTCAGGTCCAGCTTGCGGCAGACGAGTTCCAGCTTGTCGTGCTGGGCCTGTTCGAGGGTGGCGTCCGGGGTGGGCCAGTAGGCGCAGGAGTACACCATGGACGGGCCCAGGACGATCTCGTAGAAGTCGTTGCCGACGTCGTAGTGGTGGCTGATGGCGCGCCGGTCGGTGCGCTTGGTGTGCAGATGGCGGCGGGGGCTGCGGGTCTCCTCGCGCGGCGGGGCGGGGGGCAGCGGGGAGCCGGCCAGCCGGACCAGGCCGCGCACCGCGGCACGGACCTCCGGGTCGCGCAGGGCCTGGGCGAGGGTGCGGGCGTCCTCGCCGCGCTCCCAGATCAGCCCGGACAGCAGGTCGAGGGTGGCGTAGAGGTCGCCCTCGATGTCGAGGTCGCCGGCCACCCAGGCCCGGGCCAGGCCCAGTTCGCCGGGCTTCCACAGCAGGCGGCGCAGGGCGCGGCGGTTGCGCACGACCAGGGTCGGCGCGCCCGGCGGGCCCGCCTGCGAACCGTCCCAGGCGCGGATGCGCACGGGAAGCGGTGCGTCCAGCACCTGTGCGAAGAGGCCCTGCAGCCGCTGCGCGGCGTCTGCCATGGTGTACACCTCCGATAGGGCCGTCCCCTGCTCGAGCGAGGTCGAGAGCGTGGGGAGGGGAATCCCGCAGTGTCCGACACCACGTAAACACCTGCCGGGCTCCGGCGCAGTCCCAGGCACGCGTCATGACTGGGCAAAGCCCCTGGTTCGCCCGCCCGGAGGCGCCGGGCGGGAACGCCGAAGGGCCCCTCGCACCACGGACGGCGAGGGGCCCTTTCGGGGCAGGGACGGACCGGAGGTCAGGAGGCCTTGGCCTTCTCCTCGGTCTTCTCCTTGGGCGCGGCGGCGACCGGGGCCGGCTTGGCGGCCTCGTAGAACTCCTCGCGCGGCGTCTCGATGGCGCCGAGCGAGACGACCTCGCGCTTGAGGAACATGCCGAGGGTCCAGTCGGCGAAGACGCGGATCTTGCGGTTCCAGGTCGGCATCGCCAGGCCGTGGTAGCCACGGTGCATGTACCAGGCGAGACGGCCCTTGAGCTTGATCTTCATCTTGCCCATGACGATCATCGCGACGCCCTTGTGCAGGCCGAGACCGGCCACCGCGCCCTTGTTGGCGTGCGCGTACTCCTTCTGCGGGAAGCCCCGCATGCCGGAGAGGACGTTGTCACCGAGCACCTTGGCCTGGCGCAGCGCGTGCTGGGCGTTCGGCGGGCACCAGGCGTTCTCGTTGCCGGCCTTGCGGGCGGCGAGGTCCGGGACCTGGGCGTTGTCGCCGGCGGCCCAGATGTAGTCGGTGCCCTGGACCTGGAGGGTCGGGGTGCAGTCGACGTGGCCGCGCGGGCCGAGGGGCAGGCCGTAGCGGGCCAGGACCGGGTTGGGCTTGACGCCGGCGGTCCAGACGATGGTGTTGGAGTCGACCTCGAGGCCGTTCTTGAGCACCACGTGGCCGTCGACGCAGGAGTCCATGGAGGTCGACAGGTAGACCTCGACGCCGCGGCCCTCCAGGTGCTCCTTGCCGTACTTGCCGAGCTTGGGACCCACCTCGGGGAGGATCTTGTCGGCGGCGTCGACGAGGATGAAGCGCATGTCCTCGCGGGACACGTTCTTGTAGTACTTGGCCGCGTCGCGGGCCATGTCCTCGACCTCGCCGACGGTCTCGGCACCGGCGAAGCCGCCGCCCACGAAGACGAAGGTGAGCGCCTTGCGGCGGATCTCCTCGTCGGTGGTGGAGTCGGCCTTGTCGAGCTGCTCGAGGACGTGGTTGCGCAGGCCGATGGCCTCCTCGATGCCCTTCATGCCGATGCCCTGCTCGGCGAGGCCGGGGATCGGGAAGGTGCGGGAGACCGCGCCGAGGGCGACGACCAGGTAGTCGAAGGGCAGCTCGTAGGCCTCGCCGACCAGCGGGGAGACCGTGGCGACCTTGCGGTCCTGGTCGATGGTGGTGACCCGGCCGGTGAGGACCTCCGCCTTGGGCAGCACGCGTCGCAGCGGGACGACGACGTGGCGAGGGGAGATGTTGCCGGCGGCGGCTTCGGGGAGGAAGGGCTGGTAGGTCATGTACGACCGGGGGTCGACGACCGTGACGGTCGCCTCGCCGTAACGCATCTTCTTGAGGATGCGCCGAGCTGCGTACAGGCCTACGTACCCACCGCCTACTACGAGGATCCTGGGACGCTCCGTGGTGCTCATGCCATCGAGTATCCACCCGCCTCAGGGGGGTACCTCGTGCGCCCCTTCACAAGGTTGTTCAAGGGGTGTGCTATCCTCCGCCGCCCGCGTGATCCACGTCATGGTGACAACCGGAACCGTTTGTGCACCGCCGGCCGTTGTCAATGCCGCGTGAGCTGCCTCTCTGGGTCCTGCGAGCCCCTGTGAGAACCTCCGGGGGCGTCGATCCGGGGATCTCTCCGACCCCCTCCATACCATGCTTCTGAACATGTTCAAAGGGCAGTTCGGCCCTCGGACGGGTCAACGGGACCCTTCCGATCGCCCGCAGGGGCCGAATTCCTTGTGAAGAACTTCACGAACTTTTCCGACGGACTGTCGCCGGGGGGTTCCCGCGGGCCCCCCGGAGACGCTCATTCGTGATCCATGCCTGCTCAGAAGCGGGCTACGCCACCGACCAGGCGATGCCGTCGAGGATGTCGTGCTCGCTCACGACGACCTCCTCCGCGCCGATCCGCTCCATGATCGACAGCAGGACCAGGGCCCCCGCCCCGATCACGTCGACCCGGCCCGGGTGCATGGAGGGCACGGCCGCGCGCTCGGCGTGGGTGGAGCGCAGCAGCCACTCGGTGATCTCGCGGACCCGCTCCCGCGACACGCGCGAGTGGTGGATGGCCTCCGAGTTGTACGCGGGCAGCTCCTGGGCGATCGCCGACACGGTCGTCACGGACCCGGCCAGGCCCACCAAAGTCCGCGCCTCGCGCAGCGGGACCGTCCCCTCGGCCAGGTCGAGAGCGGCCTCGATGTCGGCCCGCATCGCCGCGATCTGCTCCGCCGACGGCGGGTCACTCACCGCCCCGTCCCGGACCAGGTGCCGCTCGGTCATGCGCACGCAGCCGACGTCCACCGAGCGGGCCGCCCGGACCCGGTCGTCGCCCACGACGAACTCGGTGGAGCCGCCGCCGATGTCCACCACCAGGTAGGGCCTGGCCAGGTGGTCCCGGCCCGTCAGCTCCCTGGTGGCGCCGGTGAAGGAGAACTCCGCCTCCTGGTCCCCGGAGATCACCTCCGGCTCGACGCCCAGGATGTCCAGCACACCGCGCACGAACTCGTCCCGGTTCTCGGCGTCCCGGGAGGCGGAGGTGGCCACGAACCGCAGCCGCTCCGCCCCGTGCTCCTTGACGATCCCGGCGTACTCGCGGCACGCCGCGAAGGTCCGCTGGAGCGCCTCGGGGGCGAGCCGGCCGGTGCGGTCGACGCCCTGCCCGAGCCGGACGATCGTCATCCGGCGGTCCAGGTCGACCAGCTCGCCGGTGGCCGGGTCGGCGTCGGCGACCAGGAGGCGGATGGAGTTCGTACCGCAGTCCACGGCGGCGACACGGGTCACTGGGCGGCCTCCTCGGCACTCGTCACACAGGCGCCCTTGCGCCACCACTCCGGCAGCATGGCCAGCGCCTCGTCGCCCAGCGGGTTCACACCCGGGCCCGCGGCCAGCGAGTGCGCCACCAGCACGTGCAGGCACTTCACGCGGTCCGGCATGCCGCCCGCGCTCGGGAAGTTCTTCAGCTCCTCGATCGCGTCGCGGCGTTGGACGTAGTCCTCGTGCGCCGCCCGGTAGGCCGCCGCCAGCTCCGGGTCCGAGGCGAGGCGCTCGGTCATCTCCTTCATCACGCCGTTCGCCTCCAGCGTGCCGATGGCCGAGTTGGCCTTCGGGCACGTCAGGTAGTACAGCGTGGGGAACGGCGTGCCGTCCGGCAGCCGCGGGGCCGTCTCGACGACGTCGGGCTGTCCGCAGGGGCAGCGGTGCGCGATGGCCCGCAGGCCGCGCGGGGGCCGACCGAGCTGCTGCTTGAAGGCCTCGACGTCCGCGTCGGTGGGCTCGGTGCGCGGGGTGGTCGGCGGGGGCGTTTCCATGACTGTCTTCAGGGTGTCTTTCTCTGGGAGTTCTGCGGGACAACCGGGGCGGGTCACTGGTCGGAGGCGTCGGCCTTGTCGACCCCGTCCCAGACGTTCGCGTACCAGGGGCGGTCGGCCGCCCCGAGGTCGGTGCGCGACTGCTTCGCCGCGTGCGGGTCGATCACGATGAAGCCCGTCTCCCCCGGCATGACGTAGTGCAACCGCCGGCGGATCTGCTGCTCGGCGTACGCGTCGTCCTGCCACCGCGCCTTGAGGTCGCGCAGGCGTTCGACGCGCTCCCGGGCCTGCTGCTGCTCGCGCCGCAGGTCCTCGATCTCGGCGCGCTGGGAGACGTACTGCCGCATCGGGTAGGCCAGGGCCACGATCAGCGAGCACATCACCAGGGCGAGCAGCGCGGCCCGGCCGGTCAGCCGGGAGCGGCGGGCCTGCCGCTTGGTCTGGGACCGGTAGACCCGGGCCGCGGTCTGCTCGCCGAGCAGCCGGATCCTGGTCGCGGTGGAGAACCGGTCCCGGTCCTTCACGGCCATGTCTGTCCGCCTCCCGCTGCACCGTCATACGCGCGTACGTCCCCGGACACGGTACGGGACCGAGTACGGGGACGTACGTACGACGCTGCCTCTTGGGGGCCTTTCGGCGCTCAGCCCTTGAAGCGCGGGAACGCGCTGCGGCCGGCGTACACCGCCGCGTCGTCGAGGATCTCCTCGATGCGCAGCAGCTGGTTGTACTTGGCGACACGCTCGGAGCGGGCCGGGGCGCCGGTCTTGATCTGGCCGCAGTTGGTGGCGACGGCCAGGTCGGCGATGGTGACGTCCTCGGTCTCGCCGGAGCGGTGGGACATCATGCACTTGAAGCCGTTGCGCTGGGCCAGCTCGACGGCGTCCAGGGTCTCGGTCAGCGAGCCGATCTGGTTGACCTTGACCAGCAGGGCGTTGGCCGCGCCCTCCTCGATGCCGCGGGCGAGACGCTCGGGGTTGGTGACGAACAGGTCGTCGCCGACGAGCTGGACCTTGTCACCGAGCTTGTCGGTGATGGTCTTCCAGCCCTCCCAGTCGTCCTCGAACAGCGGGTCCTCGATGGAGACGAGCGGGTACGCGTCGACGAGCTCCGCGTAGTACTCGGTCATCTCGGCCGCCGAGCGCTCCTTGCCCTCGAAGGTGTAGACGCCGTCCTTGTAGAACTCGGAGGCGGCGACGTCGAGCGCCAGGGCGATCTGCTCGCCGGGGGTGTAGCCGGCTTCCTTGACGGCCTCGAGGATGAGGTCGAGGGCCTCGCGGTTGGAGCCGAGGTTCGGGGCGAAGCCGCCCTCGTCGCCGAGGCCGGTGGCCAGGCCCTTGCTCTTCAGGACCTTCTTCAGCGTGTGGTAGACCTCGGCGCCCCAGCGCAGGGCCTCGGAGAAGGACTCCGCGCCGATCGGGGCGATCATGAACTCCTGGATGTCCACGTTGGAGTCGGCGTGCGAGCCGCCGTTCAGGATGTTCATCATCGGCACCGGCAGCAGGTGCGCGTTCGGGCCGCCCAGGTAGCGGAACAGCGGCAGGTCGCTGGCCTCGGAGGCGGCGTGGGCCACGGCGAGCGAGACGCCGAGGATGGCGTTGGCGCCGAGGGAGCCCTTGTTGTCGGTGGCGTCCAGGTCGAACATCGCCTGGTCGATCAGGCGCTGCTCGGTGGCGTCGTAACCGACCAGCTCCGGGCCGATCTGCTCGATGACCGCGAGGACGGCCTTCTCCACACCCTTGCCGAGGTAGCGGTTCGAGTCGCCGTCGCGGAGCTCGATGGCCTCGAAGGCGCCCGTGGAGGCGCCGGACGGGACGGCGGCACGGCCGGTGCTGCCGTCGTCGAGGCCGACCTCGACCTCGACCGTGGGGTTGCCTCGGGAGTCCAGGATTTCCCGGGCTACGACGACGTCGATGGACGGCACGAGCATCTCCTTCTTATGTGACGCGGTGACGCGGGTCGCGTGGACCCGGCGGGGTGCGGGCCGTGGTGGCTCGCGACATGAGCCTAACCGGCTCCGGGCGATCGGCCACCGGGTCGCCCACCCCATGGACAGAACCGAGAGTAAATTGTTTCCGAACGGAACAAAGCCGATTGCCGAAAAACCCCGTCCCGGTGCGTACGGGGGACGACGCATCGGGACGGGGAGCCCGTGGGGACGGGGTGGACCGGCTGCTTACTTCAGGTGCAGCTGCTGGCCCGGGTAGATGAGGTTGGCGTCCTCGACGATGTCCTTGTTCAGCTTGAAGAGCTTCTCCCAGCCGCCCTTGACCTTCTCCTCGGCCGCGATCGAGCTCAGGGTGTCGCCCTTGACGACCTTGTACTCGCCGTCGCCCTTCTTGACCTTCTTGCCGGTCGGGGTGGTGACGGTCTTCTTCGCGGCCGGGCGCTCGTCGGAGCGGGAGGCCGGCTGCTGCTGGGTCTCGCGGGTCTCGGTGCTCTGCTGGCTCTGGCTCTGGCTCTGCGCGGAGCTGCCGGAGTCGGTGGAGCCGCCGCCGGTGTAGCCGGCGCTCGACAGGCCCTTGCCGCAGACCGGCCAGGCGCCCTTGCCCTGGCTCGCGAGCACCTTCTCGGCGATCTCGATCTGCTGGGCCTTGGTGGCCTGGTCAGCGGTGGAGGCGTACTTCGTGCCGCCGTAGCCGGCCCAGGTGGAGGCGGAGAACTGCAGACCGCCGTAGTAGCCGTTGCCGGTGTTGATGGACCAGTTGCCGCCGGACTCGCACTGGGCGACGGCGTCCCACTCGGAGGCGGTGGCGGCGGAGGCGTTGCCGGCCGCCATCAGCGGGGCGGCGACGGCGGCACCGGTGACACCGGCGATGGCGATGGCGCGAGTGGCCTTGGACGGACGGCGGTGCGTGCCCTTGCCGGAAAACAGCATGGAGAGATCCCCTCACCGACGCCTGCGAGGTGAGCTGTCGGGTTCGGGCCGGTTGAGTTGCCCGGCCACGCCCCTCACGGGACGCGGCTCCACCCCAAGCCCTTCCGGCGCAACCGGCCGGTCGGGCACCTACCTTGGGTCCCCCGCTCCTGCCTACGGCGCTTGACGCGACGACTGTTCCCGTGCGGCCGCTGGCAGGATTCGGCGTTGCGGCAGCCGGGGCTCGCATTGACGAGCGGTCACGACCGTAGACAGATGATCGGCGGAATTTCAAAGACGATCAGGGCTTCTGAGATCTATCTCTCACCGCACTTATACGGGACATACGGCGCGAAACATGACGCTAACTCACCCGGTTTCGCGGTGACTTCGACCCTCGTTTCCGCACTGCCCGATGGGCTACCGCTCGTCCGCTTCGCCCTCCGCGGTGAGCGTCTGACCGGGCTGAACGAGGTCCGCGGCGCCGTCGGCGGCCTTCTCGTCCCCGGTGGCCGACTCCTGCCATCCGCCGCCCGCGTTGAGGGAGTCGGCGATGGACCAGGAGCTGTCGCCGACGCCGACGATGTAGGCACCTTCGGACGCCTCGCCGGCACCCGCGTCGCCGCGTGAGGCGTGCCGGCCCGAGGAACCGCTCTCGTGGCCGCCCGCGACTTCGGCGCTCTCCTCGGCGCTGGGACCCCGGTGACGGCCGGAGCCGCGGTCCGCGCGGTCCGAAGCCTCGCCCGCCGTCCGGGAGTTGCCGGACGCTTCCCCCTCGGGCGTGGCCGAGGGCGAGCCGTCGGACGCCCGGCCGGAGGGACGGGAGTCGGGCGACTTGTCGGACTTGGCGGAATCGTCCCGAGCAGTCGACGAGCCGTCAGGCGACTGTGATGCGGACGGGGAAGGCGACGGGGACTCCGGGGACTCCGAAGGCGAGGAAGAAGCGGAGGACTCGGATCCCGGCGAGTCGAGCAGGCCGGACGAGTCCACCGGAGCGGACTCATCGGGCGAACCGGACTTGCCGGACTCCCCCGACGCGCCCTGCTCGAGGCCCGAGAGCAGCCCGCAGGTGCGCCACGCGCCGACCCCCTGGTCGGCGAGGATTCTCTCCGCCACGGATATCTGCTGGGAGCGGCTGGCGAGATCGGCACTCGGCGCGTAATCCAGACCGCCGTAGTTCTCCCAGTCCTCCTGGGAGAGGGCGAGGCCGCCGTAGTAGCCGTTGCCGCTGTTCTGACTCCAGGCACCACCCGTCTCGCAGTCCGCGACCCGGTCCCAGGTCGTGCCGTCGGCCGCGCTGGCACCGGAGGCCCCGAGGAGCGGGATCGCGATGGCGGAGCCGGTCACTCCGGCCGCAACGAGGAGTGCCGGAGCCTGGCGGGGGCGGCGGTGCCGACCGTTCCCGGAGAGCATGCGGATACCTTTCGCGAGACAGCAGTGACCCACGCGGCCCGGGAGTCCCCGGCCGCGCTGATGGGTGAACGTATCGGCACACGATCACTTGTCACAAGTTCATGCCGCGCAGATCACGTGAAGATCACAGAGTTGAGGGCGTGTCACTTTGCGCTCGGGGTGAATTCCACCGGCAGGGTGCGCAGCCCGCGCATGATGAGCCCGCCGCGCCACCGCAGCTCCGCCGGGTCCGCCGCGAGGCGGAGGTCCGGCAGGCGCGTGAGGAGGGTGGCGAGGGCGGTCTGGCCCTCCAGGCGGGCGAGCGGGGCGCCGAGGCAGTAGTGGATGCCGTGGCCGTAACCGAGGTGCTGGTTGTCGCAGCGGGACAGGTCGAGCACGTCCGGGTCGGCGAACCGCTCCGGGTCCCGGTCCGCGGCGGCCAGGACGACCAGGACCGGGTCGCCCGCGTCGATCCGCTGCCCGCCGATGGTGAGCGGCTGCGTGGCGAACCGCCAGGTGGCGAGCTCGACCGGGCCGTCGTAGCGCAGCAGTTCCTCCACTCCGGTCTCCAGCAGGCCGCTCTCCCCGGCGGCGAGGGAGGCCTGCAGGCGGGCGCGCTGCTCGGGGTGGGTGAGCAGGGCGTAGGTGCCGTTGCCGATGAGGTTGACCGTCGTCTCGAAACCGGCGAACAGCAGGATGAAGGCCATGGCCGCCGCCTCGTTCTCGGTGAGGTGCTCGCCGTGGTCGGAGGCGCGGATGAGGCCGGAGATGAGGTCCTCGCCGGGGCCGGGCTCGGCGGGGAGCGCCTCCCGCTTGCGGTGGATGAGGTCGGCGAGGTAGCCGCGCATCTTCTTCACCGACCGGGCCACGCCGCCCCGCGGCCCGCCCTGGTGACGGATCATCATGCCCGCCCAGTCCCGGAAGTCGTCCTGGTCCTCGCGGGGGACGCCGAGCAGGTCGCAGATGGCGTAGATGGGCAGCGGGAAGGCGAACTCGTGGATGAGGTCGGCGGACCCCTTTTGCGCGAACCCGTCAATGAGGGTGTCGGTGAGCTCCTGCACCCGTGGCGCGAACTCGGCGACCCGGCGGGGGGTGAACGCCTTGGAGACGAGTCGCCGCAGCCTGGTGTGGTCCGGCGGGTCGATGTTGAGCAGGTGCGTCATCAGCTCGGCCTTGCGCTCGCCGGGGATGCCGGTCTTGCCCTTGGCGTGCGCCGGTTCGTCGTGGTGCGCCGGGTTCTTGGACAGGCGGGGGTCGGCGAGGGTCTGCCTGGCGTCGGCGTAGCGCGTGACCAGCCAGGCCTCGACGCCGCTCGGGAGCCGTGTCCTGTGGACGGGGCTGTGCTCGCGGAGCCAGGCGTAGGCGGGGTAGGGGTCGCTCGCGAACTCCCAGGTGAACAGGGCGGGGGCGGGGGCGGGCGCCGGAGCGGGCGGGCCGGGCTGGGGCTGGTCGGTCACCCCCCGACGGTATCCGGCCCGCCGCCGCTCCCCCGTGCCGGTCCGCTCAGCCCTCGGCCTGCCTGATCGCGTCCCGGTAGGCGCGGGCCGCCGCTCTCAGGGCCGCCTCCGGGTCCACGCCCTCCGCCTCCGCCCGGACGGCCAGGGCGAGGAGCTCGTAGCCGATGCCCTCCACGGGTGGGAGCGGTATGTCCAGGTTCGCCGTGCGGGCGCGGGACGCCAGCTTGGCGGCGAGGGCGAGGCCGGGCTGGCCCAGGGGGATGCCCTCGGTGATCGAGGTGCGCTGCTTCTCGACCGCCTTGGTGCGCAGCCAGTGGGCCTTGACCTCCTCGGGGGTGGTGGCCGTCGCGTCACCGAAGACGTGCGGGTGGCGGTGGATCAGCTTGGCGACGATGCCGCCGGCCACGTCGTCGACGGAGAACGGCGCCTCGGGGTCCTCCTCCGCGATGCGGGCGTGGAAGACGACCTGGAGCAGGACGTCGCCGAGCTCCTCGCGCAGCTCGTCCCGGTCGCCCTCCTCGATCGCCTCGACCAGCTCGTACGCCTCCTCGATGCCGTACTTGGCCAGGCCCTTGTGGGTCTGCTGGGACGACCAGGGGCACTCGGTGCGGATCCGGTCCATGACCTGGACGAGGTCGAGCAGGCGGGCGCCCGGCAGGTCGTAGGAGGCGGGCAGCAGCTCCAGCTCGGGCATCGCGAGGCGTCCGGTGCCGGCGAGGCGGGCCAGACCGTCGGTGAGGGCCGGCTCGCCCTCGCCCGTCGCCACGACGACCACCGTGCGGCCGCCGGCGCAGGCGTCGACCAGCTCCTGGGCGGTGGGAGACGCCTCCTCGACCGCGATGCCCGCCTCGCGCAGATACGGCAGCTGCGGATGCGCGCCGTCCGCGCACAGCACCCGGTCGGCCGCGTGCAGGGCCTGCCAGGCGGGCCAGGACAGCAGGCCGGGGGCGACGCGGTGGCTGGTGGTGAGCAGGACGATGCGGCCGGGGGCGGCGACCGCGCCGGGGGCGGTCTGCCGGGGGCCCGGGGTGGGTTCGGGGCTGTTGGCGTTCACGGTTCGAAGCTATCCCACGGCGCCGACGGGGCCCGAAGTTGTCCACAGGGCCGGGACCGGTCGGGGCCGCGAGGTTTTCCACAGGGCCGACGGGGCCGGCTGGGTGGGTCGGGTGGAGCAGGGTGAGTCAGGGTGGGTCGGGGTGGAGCGGGGTGGGTCGGGAGGTACTACATGTTTTGCTGAGGCTGTGGCGTCGTCACGTCGCGCAGCCACGGGGTCTTGGCGTCGGCGCGGCTGCTCTTCTTGGCGTCCCACGTGCCGTAGCGCGGGTTGAGGTCGACGTTCAGCTTCTCGGAGGCCTCGGACAGGGCCTTCCAGAACTCGGGGCGGGTGGTGTCCGTGCCGAGCTTCTCGGCGAGCTTCTGTGCCTCCAGCTGGAGGCGGAGGTTCTCCTCCAGGCGCTGCGGCGGGATGCCGTACCGCTGCAGCCAGGTCGTCTCCAGCGCCTCGGCGCCGCCGGCCTGCTCCTCCAGGCCGGACCGCATCTCCTGGATCTCCTTGCGGCTGACGGTCACCCCGGCGTCCTCGGCGGCGCGGTGCAGCACCCGGTCGAGGACCATGGTGTGCAGGGTGTCGCGGGTGAGGGTGCCGGTCCTGGCGATGGCCTGCTGGTACTCGGCGTCGTTGCGCACGGCCGCCCGCTGGGCCGCGCGGACCTCTCCGACCCGCTCCTCCAGCTGGGAGACGGTGATCCGCTGCCCGCCGACCACGGCTGCCGCGCCGGGACGCGCGTCGTTGCCGCAGGCGGTGAGCAGGGGCGCCGCGGCGATCGCGGCGGTGAGGAGGAGCGCGGTGCGACGGCGGCGGTGCAAGGAGACCTCCCGAGGAGATTGTGCGACGGTGCACAAAGTCTTGCGGTGATCGATGGTAGGCAGTGGCCAGGCTCTGGCCAACCCATTCGACCAACGATTCACCGGGACTTCCGGCACCGCCGCGCCCGTTCCGGGACGGTGGTCAGCCGCGGACCTGCCCCAGCCACTGCAGCGTCCTGCGGATCTCCGCCCCGAGGGGGTGGCCGGGACCGTGGGTGCGCTCCACGTCGTGCAGCAGCCGGGCCAGCGTGTCGTGGGCGGCGCCGCGGTCGCCGAGGGCGAGCAGGAGGTGCCCGATGCGGCGGCGGACGTCGTGCGCGAGTTCGGGGCCGCCGGCGGCGACGTACTGGTTCTCGTAGTACGGCAGCACCGCCCGGTACTCGGCGAGCGCCGCCCCCGGTTCGCCGAGTTGTTCGAGGCACTGGGCGGCCTCGTAGCGGAAGCGGAGGGCCTGCGGGTCGGCCTGTCCGGCCTCGGCGGCGCGTTCGTCGGCGAGGCGGCGCAGTTCGGGCAGGGCGCGCCGGAACTGTCCGTCGTCCAGGAGCGTGGCGGCGTACTGCTTGCGCAGCGTGCGCACCACCGGGGAGTTCTCACCGTGCTG
This sequence comes from Streptomyces sp. NPDC085931, assembly GCF_044540565.1. Classification (NCBI taxonomy): domain Bacteria; kingdom Bacillati; phylum Actinomycetota; class Actinomycetes; order Kitasatosporales; family Streptomycetaceae; genus Streptomyces; species Streptomyces sp. NPDC085931. The sequence continues at coordinate 409,907 of NZ_JBITSK010000007.1, read as the reverse complement.
CTGCGCCGCCACGGGCAGGATCGCGCCGAGGATGTCGACGGCCTGGGTGATGCGGCCCTCTCCGAGGAGCCGCTTGACCTCGTCGACGGCCCGGGCGATGTCCGTGTGCCCGGCGGCCTCGACGACGGGGGCGGCGGGCGGCGCCGGCTGGGGCGCCGGGGTGCGGGCCCGGTCCGGCCAGGGGGCGTGCGGGCGCAGGAAGGGGCGGGTGGGGTCGAGGGCCGCCCCGGTAGGCGTGCCGCGCGCGGGCAGCAGCGGTTCCAGGTGCTGGTAGACCTCCTGCGCGGAGGCGGGCCGGTGCTGCGGGTCCTTGGCGAGCAGCCGCAGGACGAGGGTCTCCAGGGCTTCGGGGACCTCGGGCCGCAGCCGCCGCACGGGCAGCGGGGGCTCGTACAGGTGCCGGTGCAGGACGCCGAGGGCCGTGGAGCCGGAGAAGGGCACGTCCCCGCTGAGCAGCTCGTGCAGGACGACGCCGAGGGCGTACAGGTCCGTGTACGGGCCGACCGCGCCGCCCATCGCCTGCTCCGGGGCCATGTAGGCGGGCGAGCCGATGGGAGTGCCGGTGTGGGTGAGACGGGTGGTGTCCGCCTCCAGGACGGAGGCGACGCCGAGGTCCAGCACGGTGACCGTGCCGTCCTGCTTCACCATCACGTTCCGCGGCTTGAGGTCGCGGTGGACGATCGGCACGGCGTGCACGGCGCTGAGCACGGCGCACAGCTGCGCGGCGACCGCGACCGCCCAGGGCCAGGGGTACGGGTTCCGCTCCGCGAGGTGGCCGGCGAGGTCGACGCCGTCGATGTGCTGCATGACGAGGAACAGTTCCTCGCCCTCACTGCCCGCGTCGTGCACCGTGACGAGGCCGGGGTGGTCGACCTGCGCGGTGACCCTGCACTCGCGCACGAACCGGCGGCGCAGCTCCTCCGCGTCCTGGCCGGCCACCTTGTCGGGCCGCAGCAGCTTCACCGCCACGCGCCGGTCGAGGCGCTGGTCGTACCCCGTCCAGACCTGGCCCATGCCGCCCTGCCCGAGGAGCGTGGACAGCGCGTAGCGGCCGGCGACGACACGTCCTGCCGTCGCGGTCATCTGCCGCCCTCGCGATCGCCGTCGCGCCGGTCGTCGCCTTCCTGCCGGCGCAGGTAGTCGCTGAGTTCGTCGAGTTCGGCGCGGACCTGGTCGATACGGGCGGGCGCGGGGCGCTGGGGGGTCGGGGGCGGCTGGACGGGAGCCGGGATCCGGGGCGCGGCGTCGTGCGGCACGGGGGTGTGCGGCACGGGGGTGTGCGGCGTGGGGAGCTGCGGGACGGGCGTGGCGGCCTGCGCGTAGGACGAGCCGGGGTGCGGATAGCCGTACGGGGAGTGGACGGTCGGCGCGTGGGGCGAGGCCGGGGGGCCGGTGAACTGCCGCCGCTCGCCGTGGTGGCCGATGTCCACGATCAGGTAGTAGATGGCGGCACCGAAGCCGAGCAGCAGGATCAGGCCCAGTGCGATGTCCGTCCGGACGTCCTCCTCCGGCAGGGTGCCGACCACCAGGAAGCAGGCGATGGACAGGGGCAGGGTCACCCAGGCCAGCACCCAGTCCAGGGCGCGTCCGCGCAGGACGGCCACCCGGAACAGCGGGACGCAGGCGAACACGCCGCACGTGAGGAAACCGGCTGCGGCGAACAGCACGCGCAGGGAGATGACCGTTGCCGCGCTGCGGGGAGGCGGCGCCGCGCCGTGGCCGTACATGACTGCTCCTGGACCGGTGTAGCCGATGGGGACGGATGTGCGAGTGACAGAGCCCGTTGGGAGTCCGAGCGTATAGCCCGACACGGACAACCGGTCACGGGTTGTACCGAACCGTTGTCGTGCTGATCACTTCGGACGCCGATCACTTCGTACGAGCGGCTGGTCCGGACCGCCCCGGAACGGGATCCTCCGGGCCCTCAGAGGGAGTGCGGCACCCACACGTCGGGCTCGGCGTACACCGCGTGCCCGCGCTCCGCCTCGCAGCGCACCGGCATCAGCGCCCCGGGCACCCGGCCTCGGTGGCGCAGGGTGGGCGGGCCGCCGGCATCACCCACCGCCGTCACCCCCCGCCTCACCCGCCGCACTGCCGCAGCATCATCTCCTTGTCGGCCGACGTCACGGGCAGGTCGTACTTCAGGGACACCTGGGCGAAGCGCACCGAGTAGGCGCAGCGGATGCGCCGGTCCGGCGGCAGCCAGGACGCCGGGCCGGAGTCCCCCTTCGCGCTGTTGGTCGGCCCGTCCACCGGAAGGAGGTTGAGCGGGTCGTTGGCGATGGACTCCCGCTTGTCCTCCGTCCAGCGCGAGGCGCCCATCTGCCAGTCGTAGGACAGGGGCATCACGTGGTCTATCTGGACTTTGATCGCACGGGACTTGGTCCACTCGATGACCTTGCCGGTGTACGGGTCGTGCAGCGTCATCGACGTCACGACGCAGTCGGAGCCCGACCGGAAGCGCAGGTCCCGGCCGTCGCGCTTGAGGAGGTCGTTGCGGGAATCGCAGCCGTTGTGCGAGTAGGGGACCTCGCGAGGCGCCGAGTCCATCCAGGCGTAGCCGAACTCGTCCCGGTCGTAACCCGTCCTGGGGCCGCGGCCCTTGGTCTCCACCTTCTCGATCAGGGCGCGCGCCCTCGCCTTGTCCTCGCTGGAGGTGATCGCCGCCAGCCCCGGCTTCGTGCCGTCCGGGTTGTCCAGCGGGTTCGCGGCCCGGGGGTCGCCGGCGGCCGGGGCACCGGATCCGGAGGCTCCACCGCCGTCCACCGGAGGGGCCAGGCCCTCGCAGCCGGTCAGCGCCGCACCGGCGAACACCATGGCGACGGCCAGCGCCGCCCCGCCCCTCAGACGCGTCACTCTGCGCCCCTCCCCTGCTTGCCCGTTCCGCCCTGGCGCGGGCGGCCTGTACCTGGTCCCACGGTAGCGAGGGAGAGGTTCAGACCACACCGGACCGAAATCGGCATTCCTCGCATGTCACGCGTATCGCCAAGACCTGAGTCGTCTTCGGGGGCCACCCCAGCAAGTCACTCGGTGAGCCTGTCCGCGTCAGACCTTGCCTATGCCCAGGGTGTTCTCCGAGGGCAGCAGACCCGACGCGAGCACCGCGACCCAGTAGTCGCCCAGCAGTGCGGCGAGGCGGTCGACGCCGTCCGGGCCGAGCGACTGCCAGGGGGCGGCGGCCAGTCGGTCGGTGTGCTCCTCGACCTGCCGGCGCAGGGCGCGGCCCGCCTCCGTGGCCGTACCGTCCGCGTCGACCAGGCCCCTGGCGGCCAACCGGTCGCGCGCGGCCGCCCATTGGGCACCGCTCCAGCCGCGGCTCTCGAAGCGCTCCACGGACGCGGCGCCCACCGCCGCGAAGGAGACGAGCGCCTCCACCGGATCCAGGCCGGCCACGAGCAGGGCCGCCACGTGACCGTCGCCGCGGTGCTCGCGCAGGATCGTCGCGGCGTGCCACAACTGCAGGTGCGGGGCCCGCGGCCAGGGGAGGGCGGCGTTGGCGGCGGCCAGCGGGCGACCGGCCGTCTCGGCGGCCTCCGCGGCGCGGCGGGCGAGGGCGGCGGCCTCCGCCAGCTCGGGACTGTCCACCCGGTCGCCGAATATCGTGCGGTAGACCCGGTCGACCGCCCGGGACCGCGCGTCGAGCACCGCGTCCGGGGCGGCGATGCGCCACGCCGGCCCGATGTGCTCGGCGACCATGCGCGGGCTGAAGCTGTAGAAGGCCGAGGCGACCTGGCGGGGCCCCGCCGTGCCCAACGGGGCCGCGCGGTAGGGGAAGTAGCTCGGCCAGCGCTCCTCGGTGCCGTACCCGAGGGCGGCCGCTTCCTCGAAGGCCTCCGGCGCGTAGTAGAGCACCGCGTGCAAAGGCTCCAGCAGGTGCCACATCTGCCGGACCCGGGCCGGCTCCAGGCACGCGGCCGCGACCTCCGCGCGCTCGCCGCCCCGCCCCTCTTCGGTCTCTCCGACGCGCTCCGGCATGGTCTGCCTCCGCTCCTCGCCCCGCCCGCAACTTGACACTGACAAGATTGCCCGCCGAGTCCCAACTTGTCAATGACTAGATTCGGCGTACGCTCCTCACCATGAGCTCCGGCGAGGCTTCGGCGAACAAGGCGAGCGAGATGAAGCAGGCGCATGAGGAGGGCAGACCGAGGAAGGCCGTGGCGGGCGGCCACGCGGCGGGCGACAGCCCCTACCACCACGGCGACCTGCGCCGGTACCACCACGGCGACCTGCGCCGGGCCATCCTCACCGCCGCCCTCGACGTCATCGCGGCGGAGGGCCCGTCCGCCCTGAGCCTGCGCGATCTCGCCCGGCGCGCGGGCGTCTCGCACGCCGCGCCCGCTCACCACTTCAAGGACCGTGCCGGGCTGCTCACGGCGATCGCCGCCGAGGGTTTCGGTCTCCTCGCGACCGCGCTCGGGGAGGCGGCCGACCTGAAGGAGGCGGGTGTGCGCTACGTGCGCTTCGCGCGCGAGAACCCCGCCCACTTCCAGGTGATGTTCACACCCGAGCTGCTGCGCAGCGGCGATCTGGAACTGGCCACGGCCCGCGCCCTCGCCGGTGACGCCCTGCGCACGGCCGTCGGAGCGGTACCGCCCGAGGGCCGCGGCACGGACGCCCGGCTCGCCGGTGTCGCCGCGTGGTCGCTGGCCCACGGCTTCGCCACGCTGCTCCTCGGTCACAACCTGGACGGGCCGGTGGGCGACCAGGATCCCGAGGAGGTGTTCCGGGAGTTGGCGGCGATGCTGTTCCGCCACGGCGGGTAGCGAGGTGCCGTCGGCTCGGACCCGCGTCCGCCCCGGCCGCCCCGGCCGACCCGACCGTCCGGACCTCCGGACCCGGTGCTGACGGAGCCTCAGCAGGACCGAGACCAGCAAGAACCCGGGACCGAGACCAGCGAGAACCCGGGGCCTGGACCAGCAAGGGCTGGGGCCGACCCCGGGGACCGGGGACCGACCCCCGAGACCCAGGACCGACCCCGGAGACCCGGGGCCCGCCCAAGGGCCTGGGGCCGACCCCAAAAAGGACCGGCCTCAGGAACCCCGGGACCGACCTCAGGCCCCCCCGGGACCGACCTCAGGAACTAGGAACCCAGAACCGACGTCAGGAACTCCCCCACCCACGCCAGCAGTTCCCGGCCGACCAGTGGCTTGCCGCCGACCTTCGCCGTCTTCGGGCGCGGCACCAGCACCTGGTGCGCCGCCGGCTTGATGACCGCCCCGGGGTACAGCCGCTTGAGCCGCAGCTCCTGCGACTCGCGCAGCTCCACCGGCGCGAAGCGGATGTTGGTGCCCTGCAGCACGATCTCACCGACACCGCACGCGCGCGCGAACATCCGCAGCCCGGCGACGAGCAGCAGATTCTCCACCGGCTCGGGCAGCTTGCCGTAGCGGTCGGCGAGTTCCTCGCGGACGGCCTTGATGTCCTCCTCCGAGTTGGCGGAGGCGATGGCCCGGTAGGCCTGCAGGCGCAGGCGCTCGCCGGGCGCGTAGTCGTGCGGGACGTGCGCGTCGACGGGCAGCTCGATCTTGACCTCGAGCGGCGGCTCCTCCTCGATCTCGCCGGTCTCCAGCTGGCGCCGGTAGTCCGCGACGGCCTCGCCGACCATCCGCACGTACAGGTCGAAGCCGACGCCCGCGATGTGGCCGGACTGCTCGCCGCCGAGGAGGTTGCCCGCGCCGCGGATCTCCAGGTCCTTCATGGCGACGTACATGCCGGCGCCCATCTCCGTGTGCTGGGCGATCGTCGCGAGCCGTTCGTGCGCGGTCTCCGTCAGCGGCTTCTCCGGCGGGTAGAGGAAGTAGGCGTAACCGCGCTCGCGGCCACGGCCCACCCGGCCGCGCAGCTGGTGCAGCTGGGACAGGCCGAAGTTGTCGCCGCGCTCCACGATCAGGGTGTTGGCGTTGGAGATGTCGATGCCGGACTCCACGATCGTCGTGGACACCAGCACGTCGAACTTCTTCTCCCAGAAGTCGACGACGACCTGCTCCAGCGCGGACTCGGACATCTGGCCGTGCGCGGTGGCGATGCGCGCCTCGGGGACGATCTCGCGCAGGCGGGCGGCGGCCCGGTCGATGGACTCGACGCGGTTGTGGATGTAGAAGACCTGGCCCTCGCGCAGCAGTTCGCGGCGGATGGCGGCGCCGATCTGCTTCTCCTCGTAGGGGCCGACGAAGGTCAGCACCGGGTGGCGCTCCTCCGGCGGGGTGGTGATCGTCGACATCTCGCGGATGCCGGTGACCGCCATCTCCAGGGTCCTGGGGATCGGGGTGGCGGACATGGTCAGCACGTCGACGTTGGCGCGCAGCTTCTTCAGCTGCTCCTTGTGCTCGACGCCGAACCGCTGCTCCTCGTCGACGATGACCAGTCCGAGGTCCTTGAACTTCGTCTCGGACGAGAACAGCCGGTGCGTGCCGATGACGACGTCGACCGAGCCCTCGCGCAGGCCCTCCAGGACGGCCTTGGCCTCGGTGTCGGTCTGGAAGCGGGACAGGGCCTTCACCACGACCGGGAACTGCGCGTACCGCTCGCTGAACGTACCGAAGTGCTGCTGCACCAGCAGGGTCGTCGGCACGAGCACGGCGACCTGCTTGCCGTCCTGGACGGCCTTGAACGCGGCCCGCACGGCGATCTCGGTCTTGCCGTAGCCGACGTCGCCGCAGATCAGGCGGTCCATGGGGATCGACTTCTCCATGTCCTCCTTGACCTCGGCGATGGTGGTGAGCTGGTCGGGCGTCTCCGCGTAGGGGAAGGCGTCCTCCAGCTCGCGCTGCCAGGGGGTGTCCGCGCCGAAGGCGTGTCCGGGGGCCGCCATCCGCGCGCTGTACAGCTTGATCAGGTCGGCGGCGATCTCCTTGACGGCCTTCTTCGCCCGCGCCTTGGTCTTCGTCCAGTCCGCGCCGCCCAGGCGGTGCAGGGTGGGCGCCTCGCCGCCGACGTACTTGGTGATCTGCTCCAGCTGGTCGGTGGGGATGTAGAGCCGGTCGCCGGGCTGGCCGCGCTTGGCGGGGGCGTACTCGACGACCAGGTACTCGCGGGTGGCGCCCTGCACGGTGCGCTGCACCATCTCGATGTAGCGGCCCACGCCGTGCTGCTCGTGGACGATGTAGTCGCCCGCCTCCAGGGTGAGCGGGTCGATGGTCTTGCGGCGGCGGGCCGGCATGCGGGCGCCCTCGCGGCCGGACGCCTTCTGGCCGGAGAGGTCGGTCTCGGTCAGCACCGCGAGTCTGAGGGCGGGGTCGACGAAGCCGTGGTCGATCGAACCGCACGCCACGTGCACCACGGACGGGGAGATCTCGCCGAGGTCCCCGTCGAGCCGGGCGGCGATGCCCTCACCGCCGAGCACCTCGACCGTACGGGCGGCGGGGCCGTGTCCCTCGGTGACGAACACCGTCCGCCAGCCGTCGGCGAGCCAGCCCTTGGTGTCGGCGAGGGCCTTGGCGGTGTCCCCGCGGTAGGTCTCCGGGGCGTGCATGCCGAGCTTGAGCGTGTCCGCGTCGAGCTCTTCGTCGGCGGCGAACGGCGACACCGACCACCACATCATGTCCAGCTCGCGGGCCCGCTCGCGCACGTCCGCGATGGACCACAGGGAGGCCGCGCCGACGTCGATGGGCGCTTCCCCGCCGCCGGCGGTGGCCGCCCAGGAGGCCTGGAGGAACTCCTGGGAGGTGGCGACCAGGTCCGAGGCGCGCGTGCGCACCCGCTCCGGATCGCAGACGACGGCCATGGCGCCCTTGGGCAGGACGTCGAGCAGCAGCTCCATGTCGTCGACCAGGACCGGGGCGAGGGATTCCATGCCCTCGACGGCGATGCCCTCGGCGATCTTGCCGAGGAGTTCGCCCAGCTCGGGGTGTTCCTCGGCGAGGGCCCGGGCCCGCGCGCGGACGTCCTCGGTGAGCAGCAGCTCGCGGCAGGGCGGCGCCCACAGGCCGTGCTCGGCGATCTCCAGGGAGCGCTGGTCGGCGACCTTGAAGTAGCGGATCTCCTCGATGTCGTCGCCCCAGAACTCCACGCGCAGCGGGTGTTCCTCGGTGGGCGGGAACACGTCGAGGATGCCGCCGCGTACGGCGAACTCGCCGCGCTTCTCCACCAGCTCCACGCGCGCGTAGGCGGCCGCGGAGAGGGCCTCCACCACCTCGTTCAGATCGGCGCTCTGGCCGGTGCGCAGCGCGACGGGCTCCAGGTCGCCCAGCCCCTTGACCTGTGGCTGGAGCACGGAGCGGACGGGCGCGACGACGACGGAGACCGGGCCGGTCTCGGGGTCGTCGGGGCGGGGGTGCGCCAGGCGGCGCAGCACGGCCAGGCGGCGGCCGACGGTGTCGCTGCGGGGGCTGAGCCGCTCGTGCGGCAGCGTCTCCCAGGAGGGGTACTCCACGACGCCCTCGGGCGGGAGGAGGGAGCGCAGAGCGGCGGCCAGGTCCTCCGCCTCGCGGCCCGTCGCCGTCACCGCCAGCACCGGGCGGCCCGTGTCCCGGGCCAGGGCGGCCACCGCGAAGGGGCGGGCCGCGGGGGGGCCGACCAGGTCGACGTGCATGCGGTTGCCGTCGGCGGCGGCCCTGATCGCTTCCGCGAGGGCGGCGTCCTTGACGACGGCGTCGAGCAGACCGTGCAGGCTCATGGGGGGTGTTTTCCGTCCAGGGGGTGGGCAACACGACGGGCCCGACACGCGCCGCGGGCCGGGGGTCTCCAGCGTACGACGCTGCGCGGCCCGGCGCCGGGGCGTGTGGATGACGCCCCGCTGTGAGGTGCTCGGCGTTGTCACGAGGCTCCCGGAGGGCTCCGCCCCCCCCCCCGGATCCGCGAACCTGTGCCCATCCGCCGCCCGAAGCGGCCGGACGGCAAGCCGGGCCCACGGGTCGTGCACGTGCCCGGCGCCGGGACGTCCTGGAGTGGACTTCCCGGCGCCGGGCCCTCCGCAACCCCCGTGTGCGGTGGTTCCTCGGGATGACGGTGTGCCGGCCCGCTACTCCGTCGCGATCGCGTTCAGCACGTTCATCCGGCCCGCCCGGAACGCCGGGATCAGTGCCGCGAACAGGCCCACGAACGCCGAGCCGATGAAGACGCCGATGATGGTCGGCCAGGGGATGTCGAGGATCATCAGGCCCTCCAGCTCCAGCAGCTGCTGGGCCGTGGCGCCCCAGCCCATGCCCAGACCGAGGCCCAGCAGGGCGCCGAAGAGGGCGATGACCACCGACTCCATGCGGATCATGCGGCGCAGCTGGCGGCGGGAGAGGCCGATCGCCCGCATTAGGCCGATCTCCCGGGTGCGCTCGACCACCGACAGGGCCAGGGTGTTCACCACGCCCAGGATGGCGACGATGATCGCCAGGGCCAGCAGGCCGTAGATCATGTTGAGCAGCTGGCCGATCTGGTCCTTCAGGGCGTCCTTGTAGTCGGTCTGGTCGCGCACGGTGTACTGCGGGTAGTCGTGCAGGGCCGACTTCAGGGACGTGTAGGCGGCATCCTGCTGCCCCTCCTTGGCCGTGGCGAAGACCAGCGTGTCCAGCGGCATCTTGTCGGCCGGGACGTACTTGGCCATCGTCGCGATGGAGGTGTACATCGCGCCCGCGTCGATCACGACGTCACTGCTGGTGATCGCCCGGACCGTGAGGTCGGCCGCGGAGCCGTCCCTGAAGTCCACCTTGATCTTCGAGCCGAGGCGGATGCCGTGGTCCTCGGCGAACTTCTCGTGCACGGACATCGAGTCGGGCTTGTACGCGTCGGGGAGCTTGCCCGCGACGGTCTCGGTGCGCAGGTCCGTCGCGTACGACGGGTCGGCCGCCGTGATGGCCGTGTCCTTCAGGGTCTTGCCGTCGGGGGTGGTGAAGTCGGCCTGGGTCCACTTGTACTCGGTGACCCGCTCCAGCTCCGGCGTCGCCTTCATGGCCTTGACCGCCTGGGGGGTGATCAGCTGCCCGCTGTCGGACTGGACGATGAAGTCCGTGCCGACGGTCTTGTCGAGCTGGTCGGTGGCGGAGGCCACCATGGAGGAGCCGACCACGGACAGGCACGCCACCAGGGCGAGGCCGATCATCAGCGCGGCGCCGGTGGCGCCGGTGCGGCGCGGGTTGCGCAGCGCGTTGCGCTCGGCCATGCGGCCCACGGGGCCGAACATCCGCAGCAGGACCGCGCCGAGGACGCGGACCACGGCGCCGGCGAGCAGCGGGCCGATGACGACGAAGCCGATCAGCGACAGGACCACGCCGATGCCGAGCCACAGCGAGCCGTCGGTGGCCTTGTCGGCCGCCGACGCCAGGTACAGGGCGAAGACGCCGCCGGCGGTGAGGACGGTGCCGAGGATGCCGCGGATCCAGCCGGCCTTGGCGTCGGCCGGGGCGCCGGCGTCGCGCAGGGCGGCCATCGGGGAGATCTTGCCGGCGCGGCGGGCGGGCAGGTAGGCGGCAAGCACGGTGACGATCACGCCGAGGACGAGTCCGACCACGGGGGTCGTCCAGGCGACGGTGAGGTCGTCGGTGGACAGCTCCATGCCCATCTGGCCCATGAGCTTCATCAGGCCGACGGCGAGGCCGACGCCGGCGCCGACGCCGAGCACGGAGCCGACGAGGCCGAGCAGCAGCGCCTCGGCCAGCACCGAGCGGTTGACCTGCTTGCGGGAGGAGCCGATGGCCCGCATCAGGCCGATCTCGCGGGTGCGCTGGGCGACCAGCATGGAGAAGGTGTTGATGATCAGGAAGATGCCGACGAGGAAGGCGATCCCGGCGAAGCCGAGCATCGCGTACTTCATGACGTTCATGAAGCCCTCGACGTCCTTCTGGTTGGCGTCGGCGGTCTCCTTGGCGGTCTTGACCTGGAAGCCTCCGCCGAGTTCGGCGGTGACGTTCTTCTTCAGCTGTGCGTCGCTGACGCCGGCGGCCGCGGTGACGTTGACGTTGGTGTAGACGCCGGTCTCGCCGACCAGGGCCTGCTGGGCGGTCTTCGTGTCGAGATAGAAGATCGCGGCGCCGGGGTTGGTGACGGTGAAGTCGGCGATGCCGGAGACCTTCGCCTGGTGCGTGCCGACCGCGGTGATCACCGCGATCTCGTCGCCGAGCTTCAGGCCGTGCTTGTCGGCGGTGTCGGCGTCGACCATGATCTGGTCGCCGCTCTCGGGTGCCGCACCGGAGATGATCTTCATGGTGCGGGCGTCGGTGGCGTTCCAGCTGCCGACGATGGTCGGGCCGCCGCTGGTGGGCGAGAGGCTGTCCTTGTCGGCGTCGACGACGGTGACCGAGGTGGAGAAGACGGTGCCCTCGGCGGACTTCACGCCCTCGGCCTTGCGCACCTCGGCGAGCACGGAGGCCGGCATGACCGGCGGCTTGCCGTTGTCGGCGGTGGTCTCACCGGTGTCGGAGGCGCCCTTGGCGCTGACCGTGACGTCGGAGGAGGTGGCCGCGAACAGCTTGTCGAACGTGGTGGACATGGTGTCGGTGAAGACGAGCGTGCCGCAGACGAAGGCCACCGACAGCAGGACGGCGATCGCCGACAGGGCCATGCGTCCCTTGTGCGCGAGGAAGTTGCGCATGGAGGTCTTCATGACGGTCATGACGTGCGCCCCCGGGCGTCGAAGTCCTTCATGCGGTCCAGGACGGCCTCCGCGGTCGGCTTGTACATCTCGTCGACGATGCGGCCGTCGGCGAGGTACAGCACCCGGTCCGCGTAGCTGGCGGCGACCGGGTCGTGGGTGACCATGACGATGGTCTGGCCGAGTTCGGTCACGGAGCGGCGCAGGAAGCCGAGGACCTCGGCGCCGGCGCGCGAGTCGAGGTTTCCGGTCGGCTCGTCCCCGAAGATGATCTCGGGCCGGGCGGCGAGCGCCCGCGCCACGGCGACGCGCTGCTGCTGGCCGCCGGAGAGCTGGGTGGGCCGGTGCTTGAGCCGGTCGGCGAGCCCGACGGTCTCGACGACCCGGGCGAGCCACTGCTTGTCCGGCTTGCGTCCCGCGATGTCCATGGGCAGCGTGATGTTCTCGATGGCGTTCAGCGTCGGCAGTAGGTTGAACGCCTGGAAGATGAAACCGATCCGGTCCCGGCGCAGCTGCGTCAGCTTCTTGTCCTTCAGGCCGGTGATCTCGGTCTCGTCGAGGTAGATCTGCCCGCTGGTGACGGTGTCGAGCCCGGCCAGGCAGTGCATCAGCGTGGACTTGCCGGAGCCCGAGGGGCCCATGATCGCGGTGAACTGGCCGCGTGCGATGTCCACGTCGACGTGGTCGAGGGCGACGACCCGGGTCTCCCCGGACCCGTACGCCTTCACGACCTGCCGCGCCCGCGCGGCAACGGCCGTACGCCCTCCAGTACCCCCGTGCCTGGGAATGGTTACAGCCGAAGTCACGGTATGTCTCCTATATCGGTCAGCAGATGGTGAAGCCGGTTGCCCGGTCGGCAGCCGCGGTATGCGCCGCCGGACCTCGGTTCCGTCCGGCGCGCCTTCAGTCTCGCTGCGGGGAGGGGCCCCGCGCCCTGGTGTTCAGCGCAGTCTTGTGCTGAGGAAAACCCCACCCCCGCCGGTGTGTGAAACCGCCCCCCGGCGGCGTAAAGCCAGGTTAAGGAACGCCCCCTCGGCGTCTCGTCCTCCGCCGGTACGAACCCTCCCCAGGTCGTAGTACGGAGGTACCCCTAGGGGCAGTCCACCGAAGGGTGGAGTCCGTCTCAGGGTCGTCTCCTCCCCCCGGCTCATCGAGGCTCCACCCTCCCGCGACGTCAGGGTCAAGTGGGAAGCTGTCCGCGGCAGATACGTGCAAGGGGCAGACACAGGGACGGCGGCCCGGCGAGGGCGGCCGGGGCGAGGGGGAGGGACCCGGGGTGGGCAGCACGAGTCGGGCAGCGCAGCAGACCGCACGGCCCGTCGCGACCGGCCGGCGCGGGGCCGTGGTCGCCGCGCTGATGCTCTCGATGGCGCTGGCGGCGCTGGACTCCACCATCGTCTCGACCGCCGTCCCGCAGATCGTCGGGGACCTGGGCGGCTTCTCGGTCTTCTCCTGGCTGTTCTCCGGCTATCTGCTGGCCGTGACCGTCACGCTGCCCGTCTACGGCAAGCTCTCCGACACCTTCGGCCGCAAGCCGGTGCTGATCGCCGGCTCGGTGCTCTTCCTGCTGGGCTCCCTGCTGTGCGCGCTGGCGTGGAACATGGGGGCCCTCATCGCCTTCCGCATCGTGCAGGGCCTGGGCGGGGGCGCCCTGCAGGGCACCGTGCAGACCCTGGCCGCCGACCTCTACCCGCTGGAGGAGCGGCCCAGGATCCAGTCGAAGCTGTCCACGGTGTGGGCGGTGTCCGCGGTCGCCGGGCCCGGGCTCGGCGGGCTGCTCGCCGCGTACGCGGACTGGCGCTGGATCTTCCTGGTCAACCTGCCGGTGGGCGCGGTGGCGCTGTGGCTGATCGTGCGTCACCTGCACGAGCCGGAGCGGGCCGGGGCCCGGCACGCGCGCGTGGACTGGGCCGGCGCGCTCGCGGTGTTCGCCTGCGGCGGGGTGCTGCTGACGGCCCTGGTGCAGGGCGGGGTGGCGTGGCCGTGGCTGTCGGCGCCCTCGCTGGCCCTGTTCGGGGCGGGCCTCGCCCTGGTGGCGGTGGTGGTGCTGGTGGAGCGCCGCGCGGCCGATCCGATCATCCCGGGCTGGGTGTGGCGGCGCCGGACGATCGCCGCGGTCAACCTGGCCCTGGGCGCGCTGGGGCTGCTGATGGTCGCGCCGACGGTCTTCCTGCCCACCTACGCCCAGTCGGTGCTGGGCCTGGCGCCCGTGGCCGCCGGATTCGTGCTGTCCGTGTGGACGTTGAGCTGGCCGGTGTCGGCGGCGCTGAGCCAGCACGTCTACCGCCGGATCGGCTTCCGCAACACCGCCATGCTCGGCATCGGCGCCGCGGCCCTGATCCTGCTGGCGTTCCCCTTCCTGCCCTATCCGGGGCGGGCCTGGCAGCCGACGCTGCTGATGCTGCTGCTGGGCGCCGCGCTGGGCCTGTTCCAGCTGCCGCTGATCGTCGGGGTGCAGTCGACGGTGGGCTGGGCGGAACGCGGGACGGCGACGGCGTCCGTGCTGTTCTGCCGCCAGACCGGCCAGACGGCCGGCGCGGCCGTCTTCGGCGCCGTCGCCAACGGGGTGCTGGCCGCCCGGCTCGGCGGCGCGGGCGACCTCGACTCGGTGACCCGGGCGCTCGACTCGGGCACCGCGCCGGAGGCGACCCGGCGGGCGATCGCCGACGCGGTGCACGCCGTCTACCTGGGCGCCTCCTGCGCGGCGGCGCTGGCGTTCGTGGTGCTGCTGTTCCTCGCGCCCAGGAAATTCCCGGTGCTGAAGGACTGACCGTCCGTACTGTGCGGTCCATGCTGACCCTGGAACGGCTGCGCGCCGACCACGCGGACGCCCTGCTGGCCTTCGAGCGGGAGAACCGGGCGTACTTCGCCCGGACGGTCCCGGACCGCGGGGACGCCTACTTCACCCCGGCCGGGTTCGCCAAACGTCACCGGGCCCTCCTGGCGGAGCAGCACGCGCGCGTGTGCCACTTCCATGTCCTCCTGCAGGACGAGGTGCTGGTCGGCCGGGTGAACCTGATGGACGCGACCGACGGCAGCGCCGAACTCGGGTACCGGATCGGCGAGCGGGCCTCGGGCCGGGGTGTGGCGACGGCCGCCGTCGCGCTGATGTGCCGAGTGGCCGCCACCGAGTACGGGCTGACGTCCCTCACCGCGCGGACGACCCTGGACAATCCCGCCTCCTTGACGGTCCTGACCCGCAACGGCTTCACACCCGCCGGGGAGACGACCCTGGACGGCCGGCCCGGACTCCGTTTCGTGCGCCGGGAGTTGGCCGCCGCCCCGCCCCAGGCACCCGGAACCGAGGGTCAACGCGGGTAACACCCGAGGTCACGAAGGCAAGCGCATACCGACCAATCAGTTCGGCCAAACCCTCGCGCAGGTCCGGTACTCCGCAGTAACGTGCGGGGCCGCCCGCCCCCCACCTCCCTGCGGTCCGCCGCACCGGATCCGACCCGCGCAAGGAGCACCGGGATGTCCTACGACCCGCCGCCGCCCTCCCCGTACCCGCCGCCGGACTCGTCCCCCGGGTACGACACCTGTCCCTGGGTGCCGCGGCAGGAGCCCGAACCGGCCGGGCGGCGCCGCCGGCACCACACCGCCCCGGGCACCACACCGCCCCGGGCACCACACCGTCCCCGGGCAACACGGCGACCTGCGGATGCTGCGCGGCGCCTACCGCCGGCAGCGGCGCGTGGCCACGCTCACCGCCCTCGGCTACTTCGTGCTGTTCCTGATCCTGTCGGCGTTCGCCCCGTCGTTCATGACGGGCACCGTCACCGACGGCCTGCCCACCGGTCTGCTGCTCGCGCTCGTCCAGGTGCCCGTGACGTGGCTGGCGGTCGCCCTGTACGAGCAGACGGCGCGCCGGCGCGTCGACCCGACCGCGGACCGCATCCGCCGGCAGGCCGCGCCGGGCACCGAGCGGGAGGGGGCCCGGTGACCACCGAGTTCAGCGGAAACGCCCAGGCGATGTCCCTGGTCGGCTTCTCCGCCGTCGCCACGATCACGCTGCTGCTGTGCGTGATGACCGGCCCCGACCGGGACGACCTCGACGAGTTCTACACCGGCTACGGCTCGCTGTCGCCGATGCGCAACGGACTGGCCATCGCCGGCGACTACATCTCCGCCGCGACCGTCCTCGGCACCGGCGGCGTCATCGCCCTGTTCGGCTACGACGGGACCGTCCTGGCCCTGAGCACGGCCCTGTCGCTGATGCTGCTGATGTTCCTGCTGGCCGAACCGCTGCGCAACGCGGGCCGGTTCACCATGGGCGACGCACTGGCCCGCCGCATGCCCGGACGCGCCGTGCGCATCGCGGCCTGCGCGGTGACCCTGGCGGCGCTGCTGCCGCTGATGCTGGTCCAACTGGCCGGGACCGGGCAGCTGATGGCGTTCATCCTCGGCTTCTCCGGCGAGTCGCTGCAGACCGGCTGCATCATCGGCGTCGGCGCCCTGATGATCAGCTACGCGGCGATCGGCGGCATGAAGGGCACCGCCCTCATCCAGATCCTGAAGATCGTGATGCTGCTCGGCTCCGGCCTGGTCGTCGCCGTGCTGATCCTGCACCGCTTCGACTGGGACCCGGGAGCGCTGTTCGGCGCGGCCGCCGAGAACAGCGGGGCGGGCCCGGCGTTCCTCTCGTCCGGACTGCAGTTCTCGGGCGGCGCCAGCCCCGAACTCGACATGATCACCTCGCAGTTGACGATCGTCCTCGGCGGCGCCTGCCTGCCCCACGTCACGATGCGCATGTACACCGCCTCCAGCGCCCGGCAGGTACGGCGCTCGATGTCCTGGGCGGTGTCCGGCGTGGCGCTGTTCGTGCTCGTCATCACCGTCGTCGGCTTCGGCGCGACCGCGCTGGTCGGGCGGGCCGCGATCGCCCGGGTCGACCCGCAGGGCAACACGGCCTATCTGCTGGGCTCCCAGGCGGCGTTCGGCGCGGACGTGTCGGCGGCGGAGACGTTCCTGTTCACGACCGTCACCACGGCCGTCTTCCTCACGCTGCTCGCCTCCGTCGCCGGGATGATCCTGGCCTGCGCCAACTCCCTCGCGCACGACGTGTTCGCCGCCCGGGTGCAGGAGATGTCCCCGCGCCGCGAGATGGCCCTGGCCCGCGTCTCGGCCCTGGCGGTGGGCGTCCCGGCGATCCTGCTGGCCACCCTCGTGCAGCACCGCAGCCTGCAGCCCCTGGTGACGCTGTCGTTCTGCCTGGGCGCCTCGGCCATCGCCCCCGCGCTGGTCTACGGCCTCTTCTGGCGCCGCTACACCCGCACGGGCCTGCTCAGCACGCTCATCGGCGGTTCGCTCGCCGTGCTGCTGCTGATGCCGGGAACGAACCTGGTCTCCGGCTCGCCCGTCTCCGCCTTCCCCGAGGCCGACTTCAACTGGTTCCCGTTCACCACCACGGGCCTGCTCTCCATCCCCCTGGGCTCCGCCTGCGGCTGGCTGGGCACGGTGGCCTCCGGCCGCCGCAGGTCGGCGGAGCAGCGCCGCCAGTACGAGGCGGTGGAGGGCTGGATCGTGGCGGGCGCGGTGCGCCGGAACGACTGAGCGGAAGGGGCGGGACGGCGGGGCGGTCCCGGGGAGCCCCGCCGGGTTCACTCCGCCGTCTGCCCCGCCCAGGCCGCCAGACTGCTGCGGACGTGGTCGATATGGGCGAGCACGCCGTCCCGCAGGCCGGCGTGCTCGCGCAGCAGCCGTTCCGTCTCGCGTTCGACTGCCTCCGCCCGGGCCCGGGCGCGGGCCAGCAGCTCCGCCGCACGCGCCCCGGCCTCGTCCTCCAGCCCGCGGGCCGCGTCCTCCGCGTCGGCGAGGGCCTGCTCCGCCCCGGCCTGCGCCCTTTCGGCGGACGCCCGTTCCTCCGCGTGCCGGGCCTGAAGGGCTGCCGCCCGCCCGGCCGCCTCCCGCTCGGCCTCCTCCCACCGGCCGGCGCGCTCCCTCTCCTGCTCGGCCGGCATGGCCGAGGTGCGCTGCCGCATCTCCCGCAGCGCGGCCACCGCCTCACCGCGCTCCTCCCCCGCCACGCGTTCCGCCTCGCCCCGGATCTCGTCGGCCTCGGCACGCGCCGCGAGCAGCCGCTGCCGGACCCGTTCCTCGGCGTCGGCGCGTACGGCCTCCGCGTGCGCCCGGGCGGACTCGCGCACACCGGCCGCCGACTCCCGCGCCTCCTCGACCTGCCGGCGCGCCTCCCGGTACGCCCCCTCCCGCACCGCCCCGGCCTCCAGCTCCGCCAGCTGCAACAGCCGTCGGGCCCGCTCGCCCAGCGTCTCGTAGGTCTGCGGGCCCCGTCGCGCCACCGCCTCGCGCAGCCGCCCCAGTTCCTCGTCCATCTGCCGGGCGAGCACGGTCAGCCGGGCGGCCCGCTCCCAGGCCGCGTCACGATCCGCGCAGAGGGCCGCGGTGTACGCGTCGACCTGCCCGGGGCGGTAACCGCGCCCCCGCACGACCGAAAAGCCCGGCGAGGACACCGCTGCGCTGCTCATCCTGGAACCCCTCTCCACCACACCGACGCGCTACGCGAGAAATCGGGAGGATTTCGCGCACATCCTGGTGGATCGGACGGGAGTGTTCATCACGCGACACTCCGCGCCCGGGTCACGCGGTTGCACAGGTTCGCCGGCGCGACGACGAGCATCAGCCCGGACGGCTCCCTCTCGTCGAAGTGGCCGGCCACCTCGTCCCCCAGGGCGTCCGGCACGGGCTCCCTGGAGCGGTCCGGCAGCCGCGTCATCGCCCCCGCCGAGCTCGGTCGAACGAACGACCGGGCCTGGTCGAGCGAACGACCGGGCCCGGCTCCCGCACGGCCCGTCGGCCGCGACGCGTCACGGCGTCACAGCAGCCCGTCCCACATCTGCTCCAGCAGCACCGACCACCAGCTCTCCGGCGAACCCAGCGCCGCCGGATCCAGCGCGGCCAGCTGCGCCTGGAAATCGACCGTCCAGCGACCCGCCTGCTCCTGGTTCAGACCGAACCGCAGCCGCCACATCCGGCCCAGCAGCGCCAGGCAGCGCGCGAACTCCGGCAGCCCGGTGTTCACGAACTGCGGCGGTACGGGCGCCCCGCCCGGCCCCGCCTCCACCGGCACGGCCACGATGTGCGCCGTGCCGTACTGGACGCAGATCGCCTTGCCGAAGTCGCTGCCCATCACCAGGTACGAGCCCGCGTCCGAGGCCGGCTGCACACCGCGCTCGGCCGCCAGCTCCGCCAGCGTCGGCACGGGCCGGCCCGGCTGGGCCTGCGCCCAGAAGAACGGGCCCATGTCCAACGGCAGTCCGGCCGCGACCAGCGTGTGCGCCACGACCGGCGGCACGCCCTGCCGGGACACGGCCGCCTGCTCGAACCGGAACACCCCCGGCCCGAACGCCGCAGCCAGCTCCTGCGCGATGCCCTCCGGCGGGATCGGCGGCACCGCCTGCACCGGCGGCAGCGGAGCGCGCACCGGGGCCGGACGCGCCGGGCCGTCCGCCACCTGGTGCAACTCGCCCTGGTGAGCCAGCAGTTGCTGCATGCCCTGCTGCCGGCTGGCGTGATCCGTGCCGTACGGGGCGATGGACGTGATCCGCGCCTGCGGCCACTGCTCCCGGATCATCCGCGCGCAGTACGCGCCCGGCAGCTCGCACGACTCCAGCTCGGTGTGCAGCTCCAGCACCTGGTCCGGGGGCACGTTCATGGCCCGCAGCTCGTGGAAGATCTGCCACTCCGGGTGCGGCACGCCCGGCGCGGAACGCCGGATCAGCTGCTGCTCGGAACCGTCCTGCGCGCGGTAGCGCAGCACGGCCTGATAGCCGGGGCCGACCGTGGGCTGCCCGGCCGGCTGCTGCGGATAGCCGTACGCCGGCGGCTGCCCGGGAACGGGCTGACCGGGCGGCATCACACCGGGCGGCACCGCGCCCGGCATGCCGCCGTGCGGCATCGGAGGCACGCCGGGGGGTGCGCCGGGGGCCTGCGGCGGCGGAGGCACGCCGGGGCCGCCCGCGGGGGGCGTGGCCAGCATGGTCTCCGCGTGATGCACGGGCCCCGGCCCACCGGGCACACCGGGGACACCGGGCGGCTGCGGGGCGCCGGGCGGCCCGGGCGGAGCGGGCGTACCGGGCGCCTGCGGAGCACCGGGCGGATACGGCCCTCCAGGAGGCTGCGGCGCACCGGGCCCACCCGGGGCTCCCGGAACACCGGGCGCACCAGGAGGCCCCGGCGGCTGCGGAGCCTGAGGCCCTCCCGGGCCCATCCGCCCCGGGCCGGCGAGCATGGTGGCGGCGTGATGAACACCACCGGGCGGAGTCCCACCCGGGGCACCGGGACCGCCCGGGGCACCAGGGGGGTTCGGAGCACCCGGCGGCTGGGGCACACCCGGGCCGCCCGGGGCACCCTGACCACCCGGGGCACCAGGGCCACCGGGCACGCCGGAACCGCTACCTGCACCAGGGGGGTTCGGGACACCCGGCGGCAGCGGCACACCCGGCCCCTGGCCACCCGGCCCGCCCGGCGCACCGGGACCGCCGGTGGCGCCAGGGATGCCCTGCCCGCCCTGGCTGCCCGGGCCGCCGGGGCCGCTGGGGCCGCCGGCAGCAGGTGCTCCAGGTCCTCCCGGACCCTCGGGTCCGAGTGCCGAGACCAGCTGCGTGGGCACGTAACCGCCCGCCGGCGTACCCGGAGCTCCCGGGCCCGACGGCGCGGGCGTGTCGCCGGGCCGCGTGCCCGGCGTTCCCGGGGCACCCGGCGGAGGCGGCGTGGCCGGACCCGCACCCAGGTTGCGTCCGGGCGGCGGAGTCGCCTTGCTGGTCGCGGCGTCGGCGATGTCCCCGGCGTTTGGCGCATCCCCCGGCCCGGCCGGGGGATGCGGCACGCCGGAGCTGCCCGGCCCCTGCGGATACCCGTACGGCTGACCCGCCTGCGTGGGCGGAGGCGTGCTGCCGTGCGGCGCACCGCCCGGCGGCGTACCGGGCCCGCCGGGCGCCGCGCTCGGATCGTCGATCGCCGGGGACAGCGCCGTGGGCGGAAGCCGGCTGCCGCCCGCCATCAGGGCCGTCTTGGCGTCCGGTGTCGTGGACGGCGGCGCGTCGCCGTCGCTCTCGCTCAGCGGCGGCGCGAACACCGTCGCGGGCAGCGGCACTGAACGGTCGTCACCGGCGTCACCGTTGGTGTCCGTGCCCGCCCAGGGCGTCGCCCCCGCGGGCGCACCGGGGGCACCCGGCACCTCCGGAACCCCGGACGCATCCGCCGCGGCCCCCGTGTCACTCCCCCCGGCGGCCGGCCACGACGCCCCACTCCCCGGCGCCACGGGCGCACCCTCACCGCCCGGAACACCCGAGGCACCCGGAGCACCCGGGGCACCCGAGACATCCGAAGCGCCCGGAGCGTCCAAGGCGTCCGCAGAGCCACCCGCGCCGGCGGACGTCGTCTCCCGCCGGTCCGGGATCCCCAGCCTGTCCGCCGCGTCCTGCAACCACTCCGGCGGAGTCAGCAGGAACGACGTCTGGTTCAGATCCACCCGCGCGGGCGCCGCCGGCGCGGGCTCGTCCGCCGCGTCGGAACGCCCGTACTCCTCCTCGTACCGGCGGATCACCTCACCGACCGGCAACCCGGGCCACAGCGTCGCCTCGCCGCTGTCCCGCGCGATCACCAGCCGCTGCGCGCCGCCGTCCGACCGCGGCCCGTCCGCCCGGTCCTCGGCCCACACCACGAACCCGAGGTCGAACTCCCGCACCCGCACCTCACGATGCTGGTACGACGGCACGTCCCCGTTGATCCACTCTTCCGCGCGCTCCTGCGCCTGTGCGAAGGTCACCATCGCTGA
Source organism: Streptomyces sp. NPDC085931 (assembly GCF_044540565.1). Lineage (NCBI taxonomy): Bacteria > Bacillati > Actinomycetota > Actinomycetes > Kitasatosporales > Streptomycetaceae > Streptomyces > Streptomyces sp. NPDC085931. The sequence continues at coordinate 388,593 of NZ_JBITSK010000007.1, read as the reverse complement.
CGTCACTCCCCCACGGCCGACGACGACACCGCGTCCACCGGCACCACACGCGCGAACCCGCCGTCCACCATCAGGTTCGCCACCGTCTCCAACTCCGGCGGACTGCCGGCCAGCCGCGACAGGAAGACGTCGAAGTCGTCCCCGCACGGCAGCAGCAGCCGCTCCACCCGCTCCGCCGGCGGCAGCGAGGGATCCACGTCCCGCACGTCGTCGTACGCGCAGAACCACACCGAACCGATCCGCTCGCCCTTCACCTTCACGGCCAGCAGACCGCCCTGGACGAAGGAGATCCCCAGGTAGTCCTTGGTCAGATGGTCACGCAGGCACTTGTTGACGTACACCAGGTCGTTGACCGCCGCCTCGTCACGCACCGTGAAGAACGGCTGGTCGATCAGCAGCCCCAGCTCCGCGTCGAGCGCGGCACCCACCGGAGCGCAGCCCCCCGCCGCCTTCAAAAACGACCGGTACGCACCCGGCAGCCGGTAGCCGAGGTCCTCCTCGACGCCCTGCACCTGCGACTCCGTCACCGCCACACCCGACTTCGGCAGCCCGAAGTGCGCCGGACGCGTCTCCTGCAACGGCCGCGTGCCCCGCTTGGCATGGTCGACGCCCGAGGTGGCCACCCCGCCGTGATGCCGCAGCAGCGCCTTCACCTCGACCGGGACCAGCTCCAGCCGCCGCGAGCCCACCACGTGGTGCCACGTCCAGCCGTGCGGCGTCGCCACCGCGGGCACCGTGTCCCACAGCTCGTGCCCGGACGCCGCCAGCGCCATGTTCGCCGACACGTAGTCCGTCAGCCGCAGCTCGTCGACGCCGAAACCCTCCGGCGGCTCCGCGATCTCCGCGGCCGCGCGCGCGTAGGGCGAGAAGTCGGGGTAACCACGCTCGTCCACCCGTACCCCTCTCGGGTGACGGGCCGCCCGGACCGGGTCCGGGAAATGCACGACCTGCCCGGCATAGGCCGCGTTCGGCGGCGCGGCTTGTCCCCCGGCCTGGCGGCCGGGAGGTGCCCCCAGCCCGAGCCGACCTGTCGTCATGGCGGTTGCCCCCTGCGGCACTCTGTACGACCCGTATCCACCACCTTGGCGCACTACGGCCCGTATCGACTGTCACGTCTTCTGTCTCGACTGCGGCGCGCCTCGGCACACCGCCACCGCGCGCGCCCACCTCACGGATCACCCTCCGGTTCACTGCATCGATCCCCGAACGGATCACCGCATCGCCCGCGGTGCCGACAGCCTATGCGGTACGACGACACCGGTCACCGGCACCGGCCGGCGCCCCCTCCGCTTCCGTGACCAGGCGTCACCCCACCGTGACGCCACGCCCCGGTACGGGCGTGTCGCCCCGCCCCAGCTTCCGCACGAGCCACGGCATTTGGCAGTCTGTGACCTCCCGGGGGATGCACGGAGGGGAATACGATCATGAACGCGACACAGACGGGACCACACACCGGCAGGCCCGCCGACCCACGAAACGGCGCCCCACGCGACGCCGACCCACGCCGCACGGACCCGCGCCACACCGACCCGCGGACCGGCGACCCCCGCAACGGCGGCGACCCCCGCATCGGCTGGAGCGCCACCGAGGCCGCCCACGCCCCCGTCCTCCTCCACCGCCGCGACGGCATCCTCCCCACCGTCGCCGCCGCCCTCTCCGTCCGCGGCGCCACCCTCACCGGCACCGCCGCCCGCGGCGACACACCCCCCGCCCTGCACCCCCTCGTCCAGGACTTCCTCGACACCCTCCCCAGCGCCCAGCGCGACCGCTTCACCGGCCGCTGCGCCGAGACCATCCTCATCTCCCGCCACATCGCCGCCGCCGACGCCGCGCGCAGCAAACGCGCCGCACGCAAACCCATGACCAACGGCGAGGCACGCAAAGCCCTCAAGCAGGCCAAACTCACCGCCCGCCGCATCCGCGAGGACGGCGACCCCCTCCACGGCAGCTTCGCCACCCCCTGCCGCGCCTGCACCGCGCTCAGCGCCCACTTCGGCGTCCGCATAGTCGACCCGGCCACCCGGAACTGACGCCACCACCCCCCACACCCGCACGACCCAGCACTCCGGCGCGCCCCCTCACGCGCCAGACATGACCTCGACGAGACGAAGGGCAGATGCACACCGACCGCACCTCTTCCACCCGCTTCGCCGTACCCGTCGACGCCGCCCTGCGCGCCGCCGGCTGGCAACCCGGACGCTGGGACATCAAACAGGCCGAGATCTGGGCCGACGCCCTGCGCGACCACGTCTCCCCCGCGGGCCACCGCCACACCGTCTTCCCCGCCGCCGTCGAGGCCTGGGCCGAATTCGGCGGACTCCACATCGCCCCCACCGGCCCCGGCCGCCAGGTCGCCCCCGCCACCCTCCACCTCGACCCGCTGCACGGCCTGCACATGGCCCGCACCCTCGGCGACCTCGGCCGCGCCCTCGGCACCGAGGTCTGCCCCCTCGGCGCCGAGACCGACACCCAGGCCCTGCTCGCCATCGACACCGAAGGCCGCGTCTACACCCTCGACCACACCGGCGACTGGTACCTCGGCGCCGACATCGACCAGGCCCTGACCACCCTCGTCGCCGGCACCGCACCCGCCCGCCTCACCACCGGCTGACCCGGGCCGCGCACCAAGAGGCGGACTACGACGCCGGAATCACCGCCGACACCCGGAAACCCCCCGCGTCCGTCGGCCCCGACACGAACACCCCGCCCAGCGCCGCCACCCGCTCCTTCATCCCCACCAGACCGTTCCCCCCGGACGGCAACCGCGCCGACGACGCCGCCTCCTCCCCCGGCGGCTCGTTCTCCACCTGCATCGCGATCTCCGACACCCGGTGCGCCAGCCGCACGTACGTCTTCGCCCCCGCCGCGTGCTTGTGGACGTTCGTCAGCGCCTCCTGCACCACCCGGTACGCCGTCTGCTCCACCTCCGGCGCGTACGACCGGGGATCCCCCTCCACCGACAGGTCCACCACCATCCCCGCGGCAGCCGACTGCCCCACCAGCTCCTCGATCTCGGCCAGAGACGGCCCCTCGTCGTCGGCCACCCGCGAGGCCGCCGCAGCGGCGGCCACCCCCACCGCCGCCAACGGCACCGACGCGGCCGGCACACGCCGCTCCTCCGCACCGCTGCGCAGCACCCCGAGCATCTCCCGCAACTCGGTCAGCGCCTGCCGCCCCATGTCCCCCACCAGCGCGGCGTTGCGCACCGCCTTCTCGGGATCCTTCCGGGCCACCGCCTGCAACGCCGCCGCGTGCACCACCATCAGACTCACCCGGTGCGCCACCACGTCGTGCATCTCCCGGGCGATCCGGGTCCGCTCCTCGTTGCGGGCCCACTCGGCCCGCTCCTCCGCCCGCTCGGCCAGCAGCTGAAGCTCCCGCTCCAGGCTGTCCGCCCGCTCCCGCAGGCTCTCCATCAGCCGCCGCCGCGCCCCCACGTACAGCCCGAGCAGCACCGGGGGCGCGGTGAAGCCCAGCGACATCGTGACGGCCGCGAACGGCACGAACCAGTCGCCCAGGTCCAAGTCCCCCCGGACCATGTCCTGCTGCGTCTTCACGAACGTCACGATGAGCGTCCCCACCAGCGACATCCCCGCCAGCGAGCCGATGATCCGCCGCGGCAGCTCGGCCGCGGCGAGCGTGTACAGACCGACGATGCCCAGCAGGAAACCCATCTGGGCGGGCGTGATGGCGATCGAGACCAGCACGACGGCGATCGGCCACCGCCGCCGCACCACCAGCACGGCACCGGCGAGCACGCCGAACACCACTCCCGCCGCGACCGGGACCCCCGCGTCCCGCGCGAACGGAATCCCTTCCAGCCCGCACTCCAGCGCGGACACCACGGCCAGACTCACATCGAACACGGCACTGCGCCGCCTGGCCCACCACCACGGCCCTCCCCGGGCCGTCACATGGTCTTCCCCCGTCGCGGTCATGCCTCCAGCCTACGGGCGCCCCCGGCCGGTTTTCCGGTGAGTTTCCCGTACTGGCCCACACCACACAGCGTGACCGTTCGGCTGCGAATCCACCCGATATCCCTCGAACTGCTGAACCACGCACCGTTCGACCCCGGAGCCGGCCATTCCGCCCGGACGGTATGCGTATGACACATGCCACCGGCAAACACACCGACGTCGAAGACCTCCGGGAACGGGCGGTGGCGCTGCGCCGCGAAGGCCACCTCCCGGAGGGCGAGCCCCCGCCAGCCTGGATGAAGCGCCCGAACGCCAAGGACGACCTCCGGGCACGGGCCAGGGAGCTACGGCTCCAGGGCTGGACGTACGACCGGATCCAGGCCGAACTCGGCTGCTCGAAGAGCTCGATCTCACTGTGGGTCCGGGACCTCCCCAAGCCCGAACGCAAGCGGACCCGCGAGGAGGCGTCGGCGATCGCGAGGCGCGGTTGGGAGGCCACGCTGCGCCTGCGCGACGAGGAACGGCAGCGCACCAAGGAGACGGCGAAGCAGGCGGTCGGCGCGCTGTCACCGCGCGAGCTGTTCCTCCTGGGCGTCGGCCTCTACTGGGCGGAGGGCGGCAAGGACAAGCCGTACGACCGCCGCGAGAACGTCTGCTTCGTCAACAGCGACCCCGGGATGATCGAGGTGTTCCTCGCCTGGCTCGACCTGCTGGGTGTGGAACGGGACCGGCTTCGGTTCACCGTGATGATCCACGAGTCGGCCGACGTGGCGGGCGCGGAGAGGTACTGGGCCGACCTCGTCGAAGCCGACCGCTCCGCGTTCAACAAGACGACGTTGAAGAGGCACAACCCCAGGACGGTTCGCAAGAACACCGGCACCGCGTACCGGGGTTGCCTCGTGATCAAGGTGAGGAGGAGCGCCGACCTGTACCGTCGCATCGAAGGCTCTTGGTACGGCATAGTGTTGGGAGCCACCCAGCCGATTGGCAAAATGTCCGATTAGCCGGGTTTACAGTCCCCTGTGGTGTAATTGGCAACACGGGTCACTTTGGATGATTTGTTCCAGGTTCGAGTCCTGGCAGGGGAGCACACACTCGGTTCGGGTCCTGACTGGCAAGCCCAGTCGGGACCCGCCCTCATGTCGGCCGCAAAACCCCCCGGTATCCTGCGGATGTCACCCCCACCCCATCCACAGCCGAAGGGCATCCCGTGAGCGCCAACCGCCCGGCAGCCGTCGTCGTTCTCGCAGCGGGTGAGGGCACCCGTATGAAGTCGGCCACACCCAAGGTCCTGCACGAGCTCTGCGGTCGCAGCCTCGTCGGGCACGTGCTCGCCGCGGCGGGCGAGCTGAACCCCGAGCACCTGGTCGTCGTGGTCGGCCACGCGCGCGAGAAGGTCACCGCGCACCTCGGCGAGATCGCCCCCGGCGTGCGTACCGCCGTGCAGGCCGAGCAGAACGGCACCGGGCACGCCGTCCGGATGGGCCTGGAGGAGCTGGGCGGGTCCGTCGACGGGACCGTCGTGGTCGTGTGCGGGGACACCCCCCTGCTGACCGGCGCCACCCTGCGGGCCCTCGCCGAGACGCACGCCGGGGACGGCAACGCGGTCACCGTGCTGACCGCCGAGGTGCCGGACGCGACCGGCTACGGGCGGATCGTGCGGGACGAGGCGACCGGTGCCGTGACCGCCATCGTGGAGCACAAGGACGCCACCGACGCCCAGCGGTCGATCCGGGAGATCAACTCGGGTGTGTTCGCGTTCGACGGCCAGTTGCTCGCGGACGCGCTGAAGAAGGTGCGCACGGACAACAGCCAGGGCGAGGAGTACCTGACGGACGTGCTCGGGATCCTGCGGGGGGCCGGGCACCGGGTCGGGGCCTGTGTCGCCGGCGACCACCGTGAGATCGCCGGGATCAACAACCGGGTGCAGCTGTCGGAGGCCCGCCGGATCCTGAACGACCGGCTGCTGACGGAGGCGATGCTGGCCGGTGTGACCGTGATCGACCCGGCCACCACGTGGGTCGACGTCACCGTGACGTTCGAGCAGGACGCGGTGGTCCACCCGGGCACGCAGCTGCAGGGCGCGACGCATCTGGCCGAGGGCGCGGAGGTCGGTCCGAACACGCGGCTGAAGGACACCCGCGTCGGTGCCGGGGCGCGTGTGGACAACACGGTGGCCGACGGCGCCGAGGTGGGTCCGGGGGCGTCGGTGGGGCCGTACGCGTATCTGCGTCCGGGGACGCGGCTGGGCGCGAAGGGCAAGATCGGTACGTACGTGGAGACGAAGAACGCCTCCATCGGTGAGGGGACGAAGGTGCCCCACCTGTCGTACGTGGGGGACGCGACGATCGGGGAGTACACGAACATCGGTGCCGCGAGCGTGTTCGTGAACTACGACGGCCAGGAGAAGCACCACACGACGGTCGGGTCGCATTGCCGGACGGGTTCGGACAACATGTTTGTGGCGCCTGTCACGGTCGGGGACGGCGCGTACACCGCCGCCGGGTCCGTGATCACGAAGGATGTGCCGCCCGGTTCGCTGGCCGTGGCCCGTGGTCAGCAGCGGAATATCGAGGGCTGGGTGGCCCGGAAGCGTCCGGGGAGCGCGGCCGCGAAGGCGGCGGAGGCGGCGTCCCGGGAGCCGGCCGGCGAAGGGTGACCGGAAACCGGTGCCTCAAACACGGCGTACGGTGATAAGTGCACACCCGCACCCCACCAGCTGAGACGGCCTCCGGCAAGCCGGCTGCGAGGTCTCTCGACACCCAGCTGCGACACCTCTGAGGAGACAGTGCTGTGACCGGGATCAAGACGACCGGCGAGAAGAAGATGATGTTCTTCTCCGGCCGCGCCCACCCCGAGCTTGCGGAGGAGGTCGCCCAACAGCTGGGTGTCGGGGTCGTCCCGACGAAGGCCTTCGACTTCGCCAACGGTGAGATCTATGTGCGTTATCAGGAGTCGGCGCGGGGTGCCGACTGCTTCCTGATCCAGAGCCACACGGCTCCGATCAACAAGTGGATCATGGAGCAGTTGATCATGATCGACGCGCTGAAGCGTGCGTCGGCCCGCTCCATCACGGTCATCGTGCCGTTCTACGGTTACGCGCGGCAGGACAAGAAGCACCGCGGGCGTGAACCGATCTCGGCGCGTCTGATCGCGGACATGATGAAGACGGCGGGCGCGGACCGGATCCTGACGGTCGATCTGCACACGGACCAGATCCAGGGCTTCTTCGACGGTCCGGTGGACCACCTGTTCGCGCTGCCGCTGCTGGCGGACTACGTGGGCCGGAAGGTGGACCGGGAGAAGCTGACGGTCGTGTCGCCGGACGCGGGCCGGGTGCGGGTCGCGGACCGCTGGTGCGACCGGCTGGGCGCGCCGCTGGCGATCGTGCACAAGCGCCGGGACAAGGACGTCGCGAACCAGGTCACCGTCCACGAGGTCGTGGGTGAGGTGAAGGGCCGCGTGTGCGTCCTGGTGGACGACATGATCGACACGGGTGGGACGATCTGTGCCGCGGCGGACGCGCTGTTCGCGCACGGTGCGGAGGACGTGATCGTGACGGCGACGCACGGTGTGCTGTCGGGTCCGGCCGCCGACCGGCTGAAGAACTCGCGGGTGAGTGAGTTCGTGTTCACGAACACGCTGCCGACGCCGTCGGAGCTGGGCCGGGATCTGGACAAGATCTCGGTGCTGTCGATCGCGCCGACGATCGCGAGTGCGGTGCGTGAGGTGTTCGAGGACGGTTCGGTGACGAGCCTGTTCGACGAGCAGTAGAGATCGTTTTGGGTGCGGCCTTCCCCTCCGAGTAGACTGCTGCAGTTGCTCGGCGAGGGAGGCCGTTCCCGTTTTCTCACGGGTCGGTGGTCCGTTATCGACGCGCTCTTCGTAGCAGGCCGTTCGTGGCCGGGTGACCACGTCCGTTTCTGACTTCGAGGAGTGAGTGCTATGTCCGAGGTGAAGATCTCCGCCGCCACGCGTACCGAGTTCGGCAAGGGTGCCGCGCGCCGTATCCGTCGCGAGGACAAGGTTCCGGGTGTCCTGTACGGGCACGGTTCGGACCCGATCCACCTGACGCTGCCGGGTCACGACCTGCTGCTGGCGCTGCGTACGCCGAACGTCCTGATCGCGCTGGACATCGACGGCAAGACCAACGAGCTGGCGATTCCGAAGTCGGTGCAGCGTGACCCGCTGAAGGGCTTCCTGGAGCACGTGGACCTGCAGCTGGTCCAGCGTGGCGAGAAGGTCACGGTGGAGATCCCGGTGCAGACCGAGGGCGAGCTGGCCCCGGGCGGCAACCTGCTGGAGCACGTGCTGAACGCGCTGCCGGTCGAGGCCGAGGCGACGCACATCCCCGAGTCGGTGACCGTGTCGGTGGAGGGTCTGGAGGCCGGTGCCTCGATCCTGGCCAAGGACATCACGCTGCCGAAGGGCACGACGCTGGCCGTCGACGAGGACGCCGTCGTCCTGCAGGTGCTGGCCGCGCAGGCCGAGGAGGCCCCGGAGGGCGAGGAGGGCGCCGGGGACGAGGCCGCCGAGGCCTGATCCTCCCCGTCGTCGTTTCGTCGGCCGCTGTTCCCGTGCGGGGCAGCGGCCGACGCGTATGAAGGAGACATGGACGTGACGACCGATGCCGCCGCTCCCTGGCTGATCGTGGGGCTGGGCAATCCGGGGCCGGAGTACGCGGGCAACCGGCACAACGTGGGCTTCATGGTGACCGATCTGCTGGCGGAGCGGGTCGGGGGGAGGTTCAAGCGGGCCGGGCGGGCGCAGGCGCAGGTGGTCGAGGGGCGGATCGGGCCGCCGGGTCCGGCGAACCGGCGGGTGATCCTGGCGAAGCCGATGTCGTACATGAACCTGTCGGGTGGTCCGGTGAGCGCGCTGCGGGACTTCTACAAGGTGCCGGTGGCTCATGTGGTGGCGGTGCACGACGAGTTGGACATCGACTACGGGACGCTGCGGCTGAAGCTGGGGGGCGGCGACAACGGGCACAACGGTCTGAAGTCGATGACGAAGGCGTTCGGGGCGGACTACCACCGGGTGCGGTTCGGGATCGGCCGGCCGCCGGGGCGGATGCCGGTGGCGGACTTCGTGCTGAAGGACTTCTCCTCGGCGGAGCGCAAGGAGCTGGACTACTTCGTGGACCGGGCGGCGGACGCGGTGGAGTGTCTGGTGATCGAGGGCCTGGAGCGGGCGCAAAGCACGTACAACTCCTGACTTGTCGCCCGGTGAGGTTGACGGGCCGTTGAGGCATGGCCAATGATCCCGGCCATGCCTGCCCATGCCCCCGCTTCCCGTCCGGCGTCGGTCGTCGTGCTGCGGTTCGGGCGGTTCGTGGCGATGGGCGCGGTCGCGGTGCTGATCCTGGTCGCGGGGGTGTGGGCGTCGTGGGGTACGGCGCAGCACGTGATGCTGACCAAGGGCCGGGAGCGGGGCACGGTCGACGTGGTGGGGTGCGGGGCGGAGACGTGCTGGGGCCGGTTCGCGCCGACGTCGGCGGGGGCGCAGCCGCGGCCGAGGGTGGTGCTGGAGCGGTCGGTGGCGGTGGAGCGGGGCCGGACGTACGCGGTGGTGCTGAAGCCGGGCGGTGCCGAGGCGGTGCGGTCGGGTCCGGCGGGTGTGCTGTACGCGTGGGTGCCGCTGGGTGGTGCGTTGTTGCTGGCGTCGGTGGTGGTGGCGGGCGGGTTGCTGCGGACGCGGGCGGCGTGGGTGCTGGCGTTGTCCGGGGTGGGCTTGCTGACGGCCGCTTTCGTGACTGTCTGAAGGGCCGGGGCGTTCTCCAGGTCTGTGGAGGGGCCCGAGTGTTGTGTGTTCGTGATTGACGTGCCGTCGGGCCGGGCTGGAAGCTGAGCCGCCCCCTCCACATCTTCCCGTCACTTCTCGAAGATGGACTACGTCCCCATGCGAAGCCTTCCCCGCCTCGGCGCCGTCTGCGCCGCCGCCTCCACCGCTTTCCTGTTCGCTCCGGCCGCGCACGCCACTGCGCCCGGCGACGACGGCACGGTCAAGATCCATGACGCCGCCACGGGTGAGGAGTTGCGCCGCAACGAGCCGCACGTGTGCACGTTCTACCTGGACGCCTTCGGTTTCGACGGCGGTCAGCGCGTCGACTGGCGCATCGACGCGATCCCCCCGAGCGAGAACAAGGGGGAGAGGGTGGACTCCGGCGCTCTGACGCTGGACGGCGAGGGCCACGGCCGCAGCGCGGACCTGTCGCTGCCCGACGGGCACTACAAGCTGGTCTGGAACTTCGACGGCGAGAAGGGCGCGGCGAAGCACAAGGTGTTCTGGACGGACTGCGAGGACGAGGAGGAGCCGGGCGGTTCGGTGCCCTCCGGTTCGCCGTCCGGGCCGGCGTCCGGTCCGGCGTCCGCGTCGCCGTCGTCCGGGGTGTCCGGGGCGCCGTCGGGTGGGCCGGGCGCTTCGGCGTCCCCGAGTGCGTCGGCGGGCGGGGGTGTGGCGGCGTCCGCGTCGCCGTCGCCGCAGGGTGCCGGCGGTGATCTGGCCGAGACGGGCAGCGGGGCGCCGGTGGGCCTGCTGTCGGGTGCGGCGGCGGTGCTGCTGGCGGCCGGCGGGTTGCTGGTCTTCCGTCGCCGGCGGGCGGGTCGCGGCTGAGGTGTGACATGAGCGGTGCCCCCGAGCCGGGTGCGGCTCGGGGGCACTGTTCGTGTGCGGGGCCGGGTCAGCCGGTGTTGCGCAGGCCGGCCGCCACACCGTTGACGGTGAGGAGCAGGGCGCGGGACAGCAGCGGGTCGGGGGTCTCGCCGGCGGCGGCCGCGTCGCGCTGCCGCTTGAGCAGGGCGACCTGGAGGTAGGAGATGGGGTCGAGGTAGGCGTCGCGGATGGCGAAGGTCTGCTTGAGGACGGGTTCGGCGTCGAGCAGTTCGTTCTCGCCGGTGACGCGGAGGACCTCGGCGACGGTCAGCTCGTGTTCGGCCTTGATGGTGTCGAAGACGTGCTTGAGCTCGTCGGGGACGAGGGTGTCGACGTAGTGCTGGGCGATCCGCAGGTCGGTCTTGGCGAGGGTCATCTCGACGTTGGAGATGAAGTTGCGGAAGAAGTGCCACTGCCCGTACATCTCGTCGAGGACGGTGTCGAGGCCGGCCTCGCGCAGGGCCTTGAGGCCGGAGCCGACGCCGAACCAGCCGGGGACGATCTGCCGGGACTGGGTCCAGCCGAACACCCAGGGGATGGCGCGCAGGCCGTCGAGCGAGACGCCGGAGCCGGGGCGGCGGGAGGGCCGGGAGCCCAGGTGCAGGTCGGCGAGCTGGTCCACCGGCGTCGACGCCAGGAAGTACGTCGGCAGGTCGGGGTCCTCGACGAGCCGGCGGTAGGCGGCGTGGGCGGCGTCGGAGACGACGTCCATGGCGGCGTCCCAGCGGGCGAGGGCCTCGGTGGACTGGCGGGGCGCGGTGTGCAGGGCGGACGCCTGGAGGGTGGCGGCGACCGTGAGTTCGAGGTTCTCGCGGGCCAGGGACGGGATGAGGTACTTGTCGGAGATGACCTCGCCCTGCTCGGTGACCTTGATCTCGCCCTCCAGGGTGCCCCAGGGCTGGGCGAGGATCGCGTCGTGGGTGGGGCCCCCGCCGCGGCCGACGGTGCCGCCGCGGCCGTGGAAGAGGCGCAGCCGGACGCCGTAGCGGTGGGCGACGTCGCGCAGGCGGCGCTGGGCGCGGTGGATCTCCCACTGGCTGGTGGTGATGCCGCCGAACTTGGAGGAGTCGGAGTAGCCGAGCATGACCTCCTGGACGTCTCCGCGCAGCGCGACCAGGCGCCGGTAGGAGGGGTCGGAGAGCATGTCCTCCAGGATGGTGTCGGCGGCCTTCAGCTCGTCGGTGGTCTCCAGCAGCGGGACGATGCCGATCTTGGCCCAGCCGGCGTGGAGGTCGATGAGGCCCGCCTCGCGGGCGAGGACGGCGGCGGCGAAGACGTCGTCGGCGCCCTGGCACATGGAGATGATGTAGGACTCGATGACCTCGGGTCCGAAGACCTCCAGGGCCTTCTTGACGGTCTGGAAGACGCCGAGGGTCTTCTCGCCGGGCGCGTCCACGGGTGCCGGGGTGGGGGCGAGGGGGCGCCGGGAGCGGAGTTCCTTGGCGAGGAGCTTGGCGCGGTACTCGCGGGGCATGTCGGCGTAGCGCCAGGACTCCTCGCCGAGGCGGTCGAAGAGCTGGCCGAGGGCGTGGTGGTGGGCGTCGGCGTGTTCGCGGACGTCCATGGTGGCGAGCTGGAGGCCGAAGGCGGCGAGGGTGCGGATGGTGCGGGCGAGGCGGCCGTCGGCGAAGAGGCCGCCGCGGTGGGCGCGCAGGGAGTCCTGGACGATCCGCAGGTCGGCGAGGAGTTCGCCGGTGCCGAGGTAGTCGCGGCCCGCGACGTGCGGGGTGCCGTCGGCGAGGCGCTTCTTGGTGTTCTGCAGCTTCTGCCGGATGCAGGTGGCCTTGAGCCGGTAGGGCTCCTCGGCGTTGAGGCGCTTGTAGCGGGGGCTGATCTCGGGGAGGTTCTCCAGGTCGGCCTGGAGGGAGTCCAGCAGTTCGTCGGTGGCGCCGGCGTAGCGGATGGAGTTGGACAGGAAGCCGCGGAGTTCGTCGATGGTCTCCAGGGCGTCGTTGATGCCGTGCTCGTGCTGGAGGATGAGGATGTCCCAGGTCACCTGGGGGGTGACGTTGGGGTTGCCGTCGCGGTCGCCGCCGATCCAGGTGCCGAAGGTGAGAGGGCGGGTGTCGTCGGGGAGCTTGACGCCGGCCCGCTCCAGTTCGGCGGTGAGGTCCTCCAGGACGTCGCCGACGGCGCCGGCGTGGAGTTCGTCGAGGTAGTAGATGGCGTTGCGGGCCTCGTCGGCGGGCTCGGGGCGCACGACGCGCAGTTCGTCGGTCTGCCAGACGAGGTCGATGTTCTCGGCGAGCCGGATGTCCAGGCGGCGGCGGTCGGACTCGATGACCGGGGTGTCCAGGAGCGCGGCGATGCGCCGGAGCTTGTTGAGGACCGACCGGCGTGCGGCCTCGGTGGGGTGGGCGGTGAAGACGGGGCGGACGTTGAGGTTGCGGACCGTCTCGCGCAGGTGTTCGGGGTCGGCGTCCTTGAGGCGGTCGGCGGTGCGGGCGAGGAGTCCGCCCTCGGCGGCGCGCCGGGCGCGCAGCTCGCGGCCGCGGTGGACCTGCTCGGTGACGTTGGCCAGGTGGAAGTAGGTGGAGAAGGCGCGGACCAGCTTGGCCGCGGTGTCGAGTTCGGTGCCGCGCAGCAGCTCGGCGGCGGCCTCGCCGTCCTCTCGGGTGAGGCGGCGTACCTTCTCGACGAGTTCCAGGAGTTCGGGGCCCTCCTGCCGGACGAGGGTCTCTCCGAGGAGGTCGCCCAGGCGGCGGATGTCGGCACGCAGCTCGCTGCTCGTCGTCGTGGTCTGGTCGTCGGCACTGCTCACAGGTGCGGCTCCTTGCAGTGTTGAAGCTCGTCTGGGAGGGAACCCGGACGGCGTCTCGCGCGGCGGGCGCCGCTTACGGGGCCGGACGTCCGGGAAGAAATCAGAGCGGACCGCGCTGTCCGACCGACTCAAGGATAGGTGTCGGGCGGGACGCGCAGGCTGTCGGGCTCTTGCCGCGGAGCGACGCACTGCCATACTTACGATGCCGTAGGTTACGGAACCGTAGGAAGCACCGCACGGATTCCCGTGGCCCGGCTACTCCCTCTTCGGCCACATACCCCCCAGGGGACGCGTATGACCAGTAGTTCCGACGTGATCGAGGACGCCGCGAAGGCGCCCGGTCAGCCCATCGACGCCGCAGCGGAATCCGCCACGCTGGGCGGCGAGAAGAAGCGGTCCATCGAGCAGATCGCCCTCCTCCTCTTCATCACCGTTCCGTTCCTCGCGCTGCTGGCGGCCGTGCCGCTGGCGTGGGGATGGGGGGTGAGCTGGCTGGACCTCGGTCTGCTGGTGTTCTTCTACTTCCTGGGGTGCCACGGCATCACGATCGGGTTCCACCGCCACTTCACGCACGGGTCCTTCAAGGCGAAGCGGCCGCTGAAGATCGCGCTGGCGATCGCGGGGTCGATGGCGGTCGAGGGGCCGCTGGTGCGCTGGGTGGCGGATCACCGCAAGCACCACAAGTTCTCCGACGCGGAGGGCGACCCGCATTCGCCGTGGCGGTTCGGCGAGACCCTGCCGGCCCTGATGAAGGGCCTGTGGTGGGCACACATCGGATGGATGTTCGACGAGGAGCAGACGCCGCAGGAGAAGTACGCCCCGGACCTGATCAAGGACAAGACGCTGCGCGCCATCTCCCGCCAGTTCGTGCTGTGGACGGTGGTGTCGCTGGCACTGCCGGCGGTGATCGGCGGCCTGGTGACGATGTCCTGGTGGGGCGCGTTCACGGGCTTCTTCTGGGGTTCGCTCGTCCGGGTGGCCCTGCTGCACCACGTGACCTGGTCGATCAACTCGATCTGCCACGCGGTGGGCAAGCGCCCCTTCAAGTCGCGTGACCGCTCGGGCAACGTGTGGTGGCTGGCGGTCCTGTCCTGCGGCGAGTCCTGGCACAACCTGCACCACGCCGACCCGACCTCGGCACGGCACGGTGTGATGCGCGGCCAGCTCGACTCCTCCGCGCGGCTGATCCGCTGGTTCGAGCTGGCCGGCTGGGCGTACGACGTGCGCTGGCCGTCACGCTCGCGTATCGATTCTCGGCGTACCACCGGGGAAGGCGGCTCCCGGCGCGGGAAGGAGCCCGTCGAGGCGGCATGATGGTCGCTGTGGCGACCGACTCGAGCAGCACCCCCAGCAATGACAAGCCGCGGCGAGCGCGTCGCACCCGGATGACCGGTGCCGAGCGCCGCCAGCAGTTGCTGGAGATCGGTCGCACGCTCTTCGCCGCCAAGGGGTTCGAGGGCACGTCGGTGGAGGAGATCGCGGCGAAGGCCGGGGTCTCCAAGCCGGTGGTCTACGAGCACTTCGGCGGCAAGGAGGGGCTGTACGCGGTCGTGGTGGACCGCGAGATGCGCCGCCTGCTGGACATGGTGACCGGCTCCCTCACGGCCGGTCACCCGCGCGAACTGTGCGAGCAGGCGGCTTTCGCCCTTCTGGACTACATCGAGGAGTACACGGACGGCTTCCGCATCCTGGTCCGTGACTCGCCCATCCCCCAGTCGACCGGCTCGTTCGCCTCGCTGATCTCGGACATCGCCACGCAGGTGGAGGACATCCTGGGGCGCGAGTTCAAAAGCCGCGGCTTCGACCCCAAGCTGGCCCCGCTGTACGCCCAGGCCCTGGTCGGGATGGTCGCGCTGACCGGGCAGTGGTGGCTGGACGTGCGCAAGCCGAGGAAGGCCGAGGTGGCCGCGCACCTGGTGAACCTGGCGTGGCACGGCCTGGACGGCCTGGAGGCCAAGCCGCACCTGATAGGACGCCGCAAGGCCTAGATGTATTGATCACTGGCCGTGTCGACCGGGCCGGTCCGGTCCCGCGGTTCGGGGTGCGCCTTGCCGGCCGCCCGGAAGTCCTGGCCGACCCCGACGCTCGGCGGCCGTGATCATCAGCCCTTTCTGCGCGCCACGGCGAAGATCCGCCGGAACGGGAACGGCGTGCCGTGCGGGCCGGCCGGATAGGCCTCGCGCAGGGCCGCCCGGTACTCGGCGAGGAAGCCCTCCCGGGCCTCGGGATCGTCCGCGAGCGCGGTGAGCACGGGCCGCAGCCCGGTCCCCTTCACCCAGTCGAGCACGGGATCCTCGCCCGGCAGCAGGTGCAGGTACGTCGTCTCCCACACGTCGGCCTCGCAGCCGAGGGAGTTCAGCCGCTCCAGGTAGGCCGCGGGGGTGTGGACGGCGTCGGCGTGGCGCAGGGTGCCGTCGAGCCGGTCGCGCCAGCGCGGTGAGGCGGCGAGGTCGCGCATCAGCCGGTGACTGGGGGCGTCGAAGTTGCCGGGCACCTGGAAGGCGAGGACTCCGCCGGGTTCCAGCCCGGCGATCCAGTCCGCGAAGCGTTCGGCGTGCCCCGGCACCCATTGCAGCGTGGCGTTGCTGACGATCAGGTCGTAGGGCTCGCCGGGGGTCCAGGTGCGGGCGTCGGCGGGGGCGAAGTCGAGGCGCCCGCCGCCGGGGGTGGGGCCCTCGTGGTCGACGTGGGCCCGGTCGAGCATCTCGGGCGAGTTGTCGTAGCCGGTGATCCGGGCGGTGGGCCAGCGGTCGGCGAGCAGCGCGGTGACGTTGCCGGGGCCGCAGCCGAGGTCGGCGACGCGCGGCGGCTCACCGGGCAGGTCGGGGACGCGGGCGAGGAGGTCGGCGAAGGGCCGGGCGCGGTGCCCGGCGTGACGCAGGTACTGGGCGGGGTCCCAGCCGGGGGCGGCTGCGGGCATGGGTCCTCCTGGAGCCTCGGGGCGGCCGTGCGTCCGGGTCGGCACGGGTGCACACCCAGCGTGATCGGCAATGTATCTCGATGTCAAGATAATGGACGTCAAGAGACTCTACGTCGACACAACCACTACACTGATCGTCATGGAGGACGAGGTCGACCGGCTGGTCGCAGCATGGCGCCGGGAGCGCCCGGACCTCGACGTGGAACCGCTCGAGGTGCTCAGCCGTGTGAGCAGACTCGCCCGGCACCTGGACCGGGCGCGCCGCCTGGCCTTCTCGGAGCACGGCCTGGAGCCGTGGGAGTTCGACGTGCTGACGGCCCTGCGCCGCGCGGGCACGCCCTACCAGCTCTCGCCCGGGCAGCTCCTCACCCAGACCCTGGTCACCTCGGGCACGATGACGAACCGCATCGACCGCCTGGCCAAGAAGGGCCTGGTGGAACGGCTGCCCGACCCCAGCGACCGCCGGGGCGTGCTCGTCCGGCTGACGGACGAGGGCCGGGACCGCGCGGACCAGGCCCTGGCGGGGCTGCTGGACCAGGAGCGCGCGATCCTCGCCGAGCTCACCCGGGCCCAGCGCGGCGACCTGGCGGGGCTGCTACGCCAGCTGACCGCCCCGTTCGACAACATCCCCGGCTAGGTCGACGGGCCCCACTCCGGCCCGCCGGGCGAGGGCCACGGCGGCGAGCGTCGAGTGCACCCCCAGCTTGCCGAGGACGTTCTGCATGTGCGTCCGGACGGTGTGCGGCGACAGGTACAGGCGCTCGGCGACGGCCTTGCGTCCCAGCCCCGCCACCATGCACCGCAGCACCTCGCGCTCACGCGGAGTGAGCGACTCCACCAGCCGCTCGCTCTCCGTGCGGTGCTTGCGGGCGGCGGTCAGCTCGCGCAGCACGCCGGTGAGCAGGGCGGGCGGCAGATGCGTCTCGTCCCGCAGCACGCCCCGGATGACGGTGAGCAGCCGGGACAGCGAGCAGTCCTTGGCGACCCACCCGGAGGCACCGGCCTGCAGGGCGAGCGCGGCCCGGCGCGGGTCGTCCTTCTCCGCCAGCACGACGATCCGTACGTTCGGCTGCGCGGAACGCACGCCCGCGACGAGGGATATCCCGTCCACGAGCCCGTCCTCGTTGCCCTCCTGCACGGGCACGGCCGGGCGCGCGCCCGGCACCTTGCCGCCCAGGTCGGCGTCGACGAGCAGCACGTCGAACCGGCGCCCCTCGGCGACCGCGCGCTCCAGGCTGCGCAGCGCGGCGGGGCCGCTGCCGGCGGCGGAGACGTCGACGTCGGGCTCGGCGGCCAGGGCCGCGGCGAGCGACTCGGCGAAGATGCGATGGTCGTCGACGACCAGGACTCGGATGCGAACCACGAAACCCCCTTACCCGAGCTCTCGGAAGAGCAGGGGATACCCCATCGTCGGGAGACGACACCGCGGGTACGACCCCGGAGTGTGCGTCCGCTGCGTCTGTCCGTCCGTCCTTGCCGCAGCCTGACCGGGGCGCCGCAGCCGCACGGCCGCCGCCGTGCAGGAACCGCTACCCCCACTCCGGGTGTCGTACCCGGCTGTCTCGCCCCCTGAGCGGCACCGGCCCCCACCGGTGCTGTTCATCAGGGTACGGACGGGGGCCCGGAGCGGAAGGTTATTTGCAGAACTGACTGTCCGGCACGTTTATCGTGTGCCGCATGTTTCGTCTTGAGACAGAAGTCGACAAGGCCCGACGTGATCTGCTCCGCATGCGCCTGCGGGACGCGAACACGGCCGCCTCCCCGGTGCTGCGCGCCCTGCGCGGAACACCGGACGAACGGGACGTCCCGTTGCACGTGTGGGCTGTGAACGACACCGGCGGCGAACTGGCCGGCGGCCTGGTCGGCCACACCTGGGCGACCTGGCTGCACGTGACGTACCTGTGGGTGGACGAACGCCACCGGGGACGCGGCCTGGGCGCCGGGCTGCTCGCCCGGGCGGAACACATCGCCGCGACGGAACGCGCCTGCCGCGCGTCCCGCCTGGAGACCTGGGACTTCCAGGCCCCTCGCTTCTACGAGAAGCAGGGGTACGAGGTGGTGTGCGTGGTGCCGGACTACCCCCCGGGGATCACGGAGTACACGCTGGTCAAGAGGCTGGTCTGAGCACACCTCACGGTGCCGGAAGGGGCCGGTCCCGGGGCGGGGTCAGTGCAGGCGGCGGGCTCCCGGGGAGGGGACCGCTTCGAAGACGCGGGGGGTGGTGAAGCCCGCCGCGGCGAAGGCCTCCCTCACCGCCTTCGTGATCGCCTCCACGTCCGCCTCCTCCGCCAGGACGATCGCCGAGCCGCCGAAGCCGCCGCCGGTCATGCGGGCGCCCAGGGCGCCGGCCGTCAGGGCCGTGTCGACGACCAGGTCCAGCTCCGGGCAGGAGATGCGGAAGTCGTCGCGCAGGGAGGCGTGGCCCTCCACCAGGACCGGGCCGATCGCGCGGGTCTCGCCGGATTCGAGGAGGGACACGACCCGTTCGACGCGTTCGTCCTCCGTGACGACGTGGCGGACCAGGCGGCGGACCTCCTCCTCGTCGCCGAGACGGGCCAGGGCCTCGTCCAGCCCGTCGTAGGGGATGTCCCGCAGCGCGTCCACGCCCAGCAGGGCCGCGCCCTTCTCGCAGCCCGCGCGGCGCTTGCCGTACTCGCCCTCGCTGTGGGAGTGCTTGACCTGCGTGTCGACGACCAGCAGGCGCATGCCCTCGGCCGCCAGGTCGAAGGGGATCTGCCGCTGGGAGAGGTCGCGGGTGTCGAGGAACAGCGCGTGCCCGGACTCGCAGCACGCCGACGCCGTCTGGTCCATGATGCCGACCGGGGCGCCGACGTAGACGTTCTCCGCGCGCTGGCACAGGCGGGCCAGCTGCCAGCCGCGCAGGCCGAGGGAGAACAGGTCGTTCAGGGCCAGGGCGACCACGACCTCCAGGGCCGCCGACGACGACAGGCCCGCGCCCGAGGGGACGGTGGAGGCGAGGTGGATGTCCGCGCCCGTCACCGCGTGGCCGGCCTCGCGCAACGCCCAGACCACGCCCGCCGGGTACGCCGTCCAGTTCTTGTCCGACTCGGGGGCCAGGGCGTCCAGGTGGAGTTCGGTGACGCCCCCCTCGACGTCCGCCGAGTGCAGGCGCAGGACGCCGTCCTCGCGGCGGGACACCGCGGCCACCGCCTGGTGCGGCAGGGCGAACGGCATCACGAAGCCGTCGTTGTAGTCGGTGTGCTCGCCGATGAGGTTGACGCGGCCCGGCGCCGCCCACACCCCGTCCGGCGCGGATCCGTACAGCTCCGCGAACCGCCCGGCGACCGTCTCGGCAACAGCCTCGCTCATGCCCTGACCCCTGACCCTTCCGTATGTCCTAGTTGCCGCGCCGCTGCGCGAAGTCCCACGCGTCCGCGACGATTCCCGCGAGGTCCGCGCGGGACGGGTTCCAGCCCAGCTTCTCGCGGGCCGTGGCGGCCGACGCCACCAGCACCGCCGGATCGCCGCCCCGGCGCGGGGCCACGACCTCCGGGATCGGGTGGCCGGTCACCCGCCGGACCGTCTCGATGACCTCGCGGACGGAGAAGCCGTTGCCGTTGCCGAGGTTGCAGATCAGGTGCTCGCCGGGGGTGGCGGCCGTCAGGGCCAGCAGATGGGCCTCGGCCAGGTCGGCGACGTGGATGTAGTCGCGCACGCAGGTGCCGTCCGGCGTCGGGTAGTCGTCGCCGTAGACGGAGATCGCGTCCCGGCGGCCCTGGGCGACCTGGAGGACCAGAGGGATCAGGTGGGACTCGGGGTCGTGGCGCTCGCCGTACGCGCCGTAGGCGCCGGCGACGTTGAAGTAGCGCAGCGAGACCGCTCCCAGGCCGTGCGCCGCCGCCTCGCCGGTGATCATGTGGTCGACGGCGAGCTTCGAGGCGCCGTAGGGGTTGGTGGGCTTCGTCGGGGCGGACTCGACGATCGGGACCTGCTCCGGTTCGCCGTAGGTGGCCGCCGTGGAGGAGAAGACCAGCGTGCGCACGCCCGCCTCGCGCATCGCGGCCAGCAGGGCCATGGTGCCGCCGACGTTGTTGTCCCAGTACTTCTCCGGCTTCACCACCGACTCGCCGACCTGCGAGAACGCCGCGAAGTGCAGGACGCCGTCGAAGGAGGAGTCCAGCCACTTGGCCGCGTCGCGGATGTCGCCCTCGACGAACGAGGCACCGGCGGGGACGCCCTCGCGGAAGCCGGTGGAGAGGTTGTCGAGGACGACGACCTCGTGACCGGCCTCCAGCAGGTGCTGGGCGACCACCCCGCCGACGTATCCCGCGCCGCCCGTCACCAGGTACTTCCCGCTCATGAACTCGCTACCTCTCGCAGTCGTTCGGCCGCGCGCTCCGGCGGCACGTCGTTGATGAACACGTTCATGCCGGACTCGGAACCCGCGAGGAACTTCAGCTTGCCGGAAGTGCGGCGGATGGTGAAAAGCTCGAGGTGGAGCGCGAAGTCCTCGCGCACGACCCCGTCGAACTCCTCCAGCGCGCCGAACGGGGCCTGGTGCCAGGCCGCGATGTACGGCGTCGGCGGCTCGTCGTCGCCGAAGATCCGGTCGAAGCGCCGCAACAGTTCCAGATACATCGTGGGGAACTCCGTGCGCGCGGCCTCGTCCAGGCCGAGCAGGTCGGGCACGCGGCGCTTGGGGTACAGGTGGACCTCGTACGGCCAGTGCGCCGCGTACGGCACGAAGGCCGCCCAGTGCTCACCCTCCAGGACGACCCGCTCACCGGCGAGTTCGCGTTCCAGGACGGCGTCGAAGAGGTTCTCCCCGCCGGTCATCTCCTTGTGGGCGGCGACCGAGCGGAGCATCAGGGCGGTGCGCGGGGTGGTGAAGGGGTAGGCGTAGATCTGCCCGTGCGGATGCTGGAGGGTCACCCCGATCTCGGCACCCCGGTTCTCGAAGCAGAACACCTGCTCGACGGAGGAGAGATGGGACAGCTCCGACGTGCGGTCCGTCCAGGCGTCCAGCACCAGGCCCGCCTGTTCCTCGGAGAGGTCGGCGAAGGAGGCGTTGTGGTCGGAGGTGAAGCAGACGACCTCGCAGCGGCCGGAGTCGCCGGCGAGCGAGGGGAAGCGGTTCTCGAAGACCACGACGTCGTAGGAGGAGTCGGGGATCTCGCTGAGCCGGTCGCCCTGGGAGGGGCACAGGGGGCACTCGTCGGCCGGGGGGTGGTAGGTGCGGCCCTGGCGGTGGGAGGCGATGGCGACACGGTCGCCGAGCAGGGGGTCGCGGCGGATCTCGGACGTGGTGACGGTGCGGTCCAGCGGGCGGCGGTCGGCCGCACCGCGCACGCGGTCGTCACGCAGGTCGTAGTAGATGAGCTCGCGACCGTCGGCCAGCCGGGTCGAGGTCTTCTTCACGCCGGACTCCTCATCCTTCAAACATAACCGAACATATCAAAACACCGCCCCCCTCAACCGTCAACATCACAATCCAACAAAGAGCATCACCCGACGTGTTCAATTGCTGAACGCGGACACGTAGATTCCGCGAGGTATCGGTTCGCGCGACAAAGCGAGGGCTCATGCAAACCCCCACATTCCTGGCAGCCGAGCTACGGCTCCCCACCAACTGGCTCGACTACACCATCCTCGGGATCTACTTCGTCGTCGTCCTCGGCATCGGATTCGCCGCCAGACGTTCGGTGAAGACCAGCCTCGACTTCTTCCTCTCCGGCCGCTCCCTGCCCGCCTGGGTCACCGGTCTGGCGTTCATCGCCGCCAACCTGGGCGCGACCGAGATCCTGGGCATGGCCGCCAACAGCGCCCAGTACGGCGTCTACACGACGCACTGGTACTGGATCGGCGCCATCCCGGCCATGGTCTTCCTCGGCCTGGTCATGATGCCGTTCTACTACGGCTCCAAGGTCCGCTCGGTCCCCGAGTTCCTGCTGCTGCGCTTCGACAAGGCGGCGCACCTGCTCAGCTCGGTCCTCTTCGCCTTCGCCGCCATCCTCATCGCCGGCGTGAACCTCTACGCCCTGGCCATCGTCGTCGAGGCGCTGCTGGGCTGGCCCGAATGGGTGGCGATCGTGGTCGCCGGCTTCTTCGTCCTGGCCTACATCACCCTCGGCGGCCTCTCCTCGGCCATCTACAACGAGGTCCTCCAGTTCTTCGTGATCCTGGCGGCCCTCATCCCCATCACCGTGCTCGGCCTGAAGAGCGTCGGCGGCTGGGACGGCCTGTCCGACTCCCTCACCGAGTCCCGCGGCGGCGACTTCATGACCGCCTGGGGCGGCACGGGCATCGGCAGCGACAACCCGCTCGGCGCGAACTGGCTGACCATCGTCCTCGGCCTCGGCTTCGTCCTGTCCTTCGGCTACTGGACGACGAACTTCGCCGAGGTGCAGCGCGCCCTGTCCGCGAAGAACCTCTCGGCGGCCCAGCGCACCCCGCTGATCGCCGCGTTCCCGAAGATCTTCATCGTGTTCCTCGTGATGATCCCGGGCCTGGTCGCCGCCGTCCTGGTCCCGAAGATCGGCACCGCCGGCTCGGACCTGCAGTACAACGACGCGATCCCCTACCTGATGGAACAGCTGCTGCCCAACGGCGTGCTCGGCATCGCCGTCACCGGCCTGCTCGCGGCGTTCATGGCGGGCATGGCGGCCAACGTGTCGTCGTTCAACACGGTGTTCACGACGGACATCTGGGCCAAGTACGTGGTGCGGGACCGCGAGGACGAGTACTACGTGCGCTTCGGCCGGATCATCACCGCGATCGGCGTCATGGCCTCGATCGGCACGGCGTTCCTGGCGTCGTCCTTCTCGAACATCATGAGCTACCTGCAGACGCTGTTCTCCTTCTTCAACGTGCCGATGTTCGTCGTCTTCATCATCGGCATGTTCTGGAAGCGGGCGTCGATGAAGTCCGGCTTCTGGGGACTGCTCGCGGGCACCACCGCGGCGATGGTCAACTACTTCGTCCTCTACAAGCAGGACATCATCGACATCCCCTCCGACCAGGGCGCCAACTTCGTCTCGGCGATCGCGGGCTTCGTCGCGGGCGCGGTCGTCATGGTGGCGGTGTCGCTGTTCACCGCGCCGAAGCCGGCGGAGGAGCTGCAGGGGCTGGTCTACGGCACGACCTCGCCCGGCATGACCGAACCGGCCGCGCCGGGGGACGAGGCCTGGTACCGCAAGCCGGCGCTGCTGGGCTGGGGCGCGGTCATCCTGGCCGCGGCCTGCTACATCCCGTTCTCGTTCTGACCCAGGGAGGCTGACAGAACATGTCCGAGTTCTACTCCGAGAAGGACGTGCAGCGGGAAGTCTCCGAGCTGCAGGGCAAGTCGGCGACCGCCGCGCGGCTGTTCGACATCCGGCGGATCATCGGCGGGCTGTTCGTGCTGTACGGCGTGATCGTCACGATCGCGGGGCTGACGGCGTCCGACGCCGACATCGACAAGGCCGAGGGGGTGAACATCAACCTGTGGACCGGGCTCGGCATGCTCGCGCTGGGGCTGTTCTTCCTGGTCTGGCTGAAGCTGAGGCCGGTGGCTCCACCGCCGCCGTCAGTCGAGCCGGAGGGTGACGAGCGGGTGGGGTGACCCGGCGGCGTCGATGCTGAGGCCGGGGTGGGTGCGCAACCCGGCGGAGCGGGGTACCGCTGCGCCCACCCGTGCCGCCCCTAGCGGCACGCATGCCCGCAGCCCAAGCGGACCCGCACCGGCGCGGCCCCGCCCCACGCCCCACCGTCAGGCGAAGGCGAGGACGCGCCGCTCATGGGTCCGCCGCTCGCGGGTCCCGCCGCTCACGGCTCCCGCCGCACCGCCCCCGCCCGGTCCAGCAGCCCCGTCCGCGCCGCCAGCGCAGCCGCTTCGAGGCGGGAGCCGACGCCCAGTTTCATCAGCACGCGCTGGACGTGCGTACGCGCCGTCGACGGTGCGATGCCCATGCCGGCCGCGATGACCCGCGTGTCCTCGCCGTCCGCGACCCGGACCAGCACCTCCACCTCCCGCGGCGTGAGCATCGACAGCAGCCGCTGCCCCTCGTCGTCCGGCTGCGCCGCCGGGTTGAGCAGCTCGCCGAACGCCCCCTGCAGCAGCTGCGGCGCCACCGCCGCCTCCCCGGCCCGGGCCTTCATGATGGCCCGCTCGACACCCTCTATGCGCTCGTCGTGCCGGACATAGCCGCAGGCCCCCGCCGCGAACGCCGCCGCGATGCCCCGCGGACTCGGTACCGGGCCCAGCACCAGCACCGCCACCTGCGGCCGCTCCCGCTTGATCTTCACGACGGGGTCGAAGATCCCCGGCTCGGCCGGCGTGGCCGTTCCCAGCAGGCACACCTCGGGCGCCCGCGTGATCACCAGATCGGCCGCCCCCGCGGCGGGCGCCGCCGCGGCCAGCACCCGGTGCCCCCGCAGCTTCAGCGCCGAGGCCAGCGCCTCCGCCAGCAGTCGGTGGTCGTCGACCACCATGAGCCGCACTCCCATCGAGCAACCCCCCAGTCACCCAGTCCCCCCATGGAAGCCCCCCGGCTCCCCCGCCTTCATGCCCCCGGAAGCTACACGCTTGTTCGACGTTGCGCTCCCCCTACCGGCGAGAATCGCCCCGGATCGCCGAAATTCCTCTCATTCGAGGTTGACCGCACCAAACGCGAACGGTCCCGCCCCTGAACAGGGACGGGACCGCACCGGCCAACGGCCGATCAGAAAACGATCAGAAGGCGATCACAGCACCATCAGCCCGTGCCGAAGCCGACCGCGAGGTACTCCTTGTCCCGCCCGGCGGACCGCTTGCTCGCGTACACCTTGGACATGTAGAGCTGCCCGTCGCCGTACAGGAACTCGGAGTAGTCCGGCGACATGCTGGTCTCCACGTCCCGCACCTGGTCGGTCGCGGGGTTCTCCAGCAGGGTCGTCTGCTTGAAGCTGCCCCCGTCGATGCTCACGATCTGCCCGCCCTTGTCGTACGGCGGGCGCTTGTAGGCGATGACGTTGCCGCCGTCCATGCGCAGCGGCGAGATCGTGTAGCCGTCGCCCGCGTCGGCCCGCTGCCCGGTCTGCTTGCCGGTGGCGAGGTCGAAGGCGACGATCTCGTTGGTCTGGCTGTACTTGCCGGTGCCGTCGTGCTCCTCGGTCGGCAGGTAGAGCCGGTCGTTGCCGACGGCCAGCTGGTTGCAGTACTCGATGCGGGTGATGCCCTCGCAGCGGGCCGCGAACTGCTCGCCCGGCGCGGAGATGCGGGTGCGCAGCTTGCCGGTCTTGTTGTCGATGGAGAAGAAGTCGGAGATGCCGCTGCCGTCGCCCGCGGAGTCGCCGACGTCGGCGGCGACCACGAGCGGGTTGGTCGACACGACGCTCGCGTACTCGATGCCCTCGGCCATCTTGTACTCGGAGATCACCTTCCCGGACTTCGGGTCGATGGTCTGGATGTGCAGCTGCCGCTGCTCGTAGGAGCCGCACTTGCGCACCGCGACCAGCTTCTCGCCGCCGCCGTAGCCGGCGTCGTAGCAGGAGTCGCTCGGCTTGGGGCTCCACAGCAGCTTGCCGGAGACGTCGTAGGCGGCGCCGCCGCTGGTGCTGCCGACGGCGATGGTCTTGCCGCTGAGGGTGACGTTGTCGAAGTTGATCGGATCGCCACCGACCTCGACCGTCTTGGTCCACAGCTTCTTGCCCGCGTCGAGGTCGATCAGGGCGATCTGGCTGCACCCGTGCGAGGGATCGGCCTTGGTCGGCATCGCGGGCTGGTAGAGGATCGCCGTCAGGTCGTCGTCGGTGACGTGCCGGCTGACCTGGCAGACCGGACCGGCCAGCGGGATCGACCAGAGCTTGCCGCCCTCGGTCCGGTCGTAGCCGACGAGTTCGGCGATGCCGCTCTTGACGTAGGCCTTGTCGGTGAGCCACGAGCCGGAGACGACGACCGTGCTGTCGTTCTTCACCTCGGGCATCGGGACCTGGAAGAGGACCTTGGCGGCCGGGTCGTCGGGCGCCTTCTCCGTGCCGCCGGAGGAGCTGCCGCCCTTGCCCTCGGTCGTGCCGCCGGTGGCGCCGCCGGAGCTGGCCGTGTCGTCCTTCGTGCCGTCGTCCTTGGACGAGGAGTACCAGACGCCGCCGCCGATGATCAGGGCGATCGCCACGACCGCGGCGACGATGATCGCCACCTGGGCGTTGAACTTCCCGCCGCCGCCCGGCTGTCCGGGGTGCGGCTGGAGCGGCACGGTGGCCTGCGGGTAGCCGTAGCCGGGCTGCTGCCCGTATCCCGGCTGGCCGTATCCCGGCTGGCCGTAGGGCGCCGTCGGCGGCTGCCCGTACGGACCCGGCTGCTGGCCGGGGTAGCCGTAGCCGGGCGGGTTCTGTGGAGGCTGGGCCGGCTGGGGGGCGCCCTGGGGGTAGCCGTACCCGGGCTGCGGCTGCTGCGGCGGAGTGGGCGGGGCGGCCGGCGGGGGCGTCTGTGGGGCCTGCGGGTAGCCGTAGCCCGGCTGGGGTGCCTTGCCGAGGTTCGGCCCGCCGGCGGGCGGCGGGGTCTGCGGGGGCGGGGGCTGGTCCTGCGGCGGCCCGAACCCGCCCCCCTGCGGGGGCTGCTGGGGCGGCGGCGGAGGCTGGGTCATGACGTGGGCACCTCGGGGAAGGGGACGGGCGGCGAAGGGCGTGCGGGGAGGGGAAGGATCACTTGCCGTAGGCGAGCATCAACTTCTCCTTCGTGTCGTCGTTCCCGCTCAGCCGGGTCGTGGAGATGTAGAACCGTCCGTCGACCCAGTCGATGTCCTTGGAGAAGAACCCGTTCTCGATGTCCGCCGCGCCCTGCGGGTTCTGCAGCAGCGTGACCGGCTTGTGGCTGCCGCCGCCGGTCGGGACGGCGACGATCCGGCCGCCCGCGTCGTACGACGGCTGCACATAGGCGATGAGCTTGCCGCCCTCGACCTTCATCGGCAGCATCGACTCGTCGGCCGGGGACTTCACCCGCCACTTCTCCTTGCCGTCGGCCAGGTTGACCGCGACGATCTCGTTGGCGCCGGTGGTCGCCTCGGTCGGCAGGTAGAGCGTGTCGCCGTCGACGGCGACGCCCTGGCAGCCCTGGAGGTCGCGCTCCAGGATGGCCCAGCCGCACTCGGGGGCGAAGTCCTCGTCGAAGCCGACCTGGGAGCGGAACTTGCCGCCGGAGGTGAAGGTGGAGATGTTCCAGGCCTTCTTGTCCTCGTTGGTGCTGTAGACGACCAGCGGGCTGACCGAGTAGGTGCGCGCGACCCGCCAGCCCTTGTCGAACGGCTGGGTCCACTTGGCCTTGCCGGTCTTCGGGTCCAGCTCCTGCACCTCGTCGTGTTCCTTGTCGGTGCCCGCGCCGCAGGAGGAGACGGCGATCAGCTTCTCGCCGCCGGCGAACGCGGCCGGGAAGCAGGAGTCGCCGTAGCGCTTCTTGTCGAAGAGCTTGTCGCCGTCGGTGACGTCGTAGGCGGTGCCCGACTGGGAGCGGCCCACCATCAGCGTCGTGCCGGTGAGGGACAGTTCGACGGAGAGCGTGGAGTCGAACAGGGCGCCGTCGGCTACCTTCTCCGTCCAGCCCTTCTCGCCGGTGGCGAGGTCGATCTCCTGCAGCTGGTTGCACTTGGCGCGGTCGCTGCTGCCGCTCATGTAGGCGACGACGATCTTGTCGTCGGCCGTCTTCTGCGGGGTGGTGGCGCAGATCTTCTGCGGGAAGGTGATGGCGTCCCAGGTGGGCTTGCCGTCACCGACATTGAAGGCGAGGAGCTGCTTGTACGCCGCCTTCACCACCGTCTTGTCGGTGATCCACATGCCGGGGGCGTCGGCGCCGGAACCGGGCGCGTCGGGCGCCTCCTTGTACCAGAGGACCTTGGCCTCGCCGGCCTGGCGGCCCTCGTTGAGGTTCTCCGGGTCCTCGCCGCCGTCGCCGTCGCCGTCACCGGGGTTGACCGGGGCGGAGGCGTCGCCCTTGGGGTCGTCGCTCTGCTGCGCCACCGGCTTCTTCTCGCCCTCGCCGCTGTCGCCGCCGGTGACCGCCCAGACGGTGCCGCCGACGACGAGCAGCGCGGCGACGGCCGCACCGATGATCATCGCCGGCTTGCCCTTGAAGGGGTTGCGGGAGCCGCCGGGCGGCGGGGTGCCGGGGGCGCCGGGGAACGGGGGCTGCTGCGGGTAGCCGTAACCGGGCTGGCCGTACGGGCCCGGCTGCTGCGGCTGACCGTACGGTCCCGGCTGGCCGTAGGGACCCGGCTGCTGCGGCTGGCCGTACGGTCCCGGCTGGCCGTAGGGACCGGGCTGCTGCGGGTAGCCGTAGCCGGGCTGCGGCGGGCCCTGCGGGGGCGGTGGGGTCTGGGGCGGGCCCTGGGGTGGCGGCGGGGTCGGCGCCCCGAAACCACCGCCCTGCGGCGGCGGGTCCTGCGGTGCTCCGAAGCCACCGTGCGGTGGCTGACTGGGCGGCTGAGTCATCAGTCGCTCCCCCCGTTTCACTCATTTCTAGCCACGCCCTGAGGCACGCGATGGGCTCAGAGTCGCTTCACAAAGTTGTAAGACGGCTCTTTCTATCACCCCGTTCCGACGGCGGACCGGGCCGTCTCACCCCCTGTTCCCAAGGGAGGACCGGCCCGTGATGCCGTCGTTATGCGCCTTCACGCACCCTTCACGCGTCCTCGGCCAGTTCCAGCCAGCGCATCTCCAGCTCCTCGCGCTGACCGGCCAGTTCCCTTAGCTCGGCGTCCAGTTCGGCCACCTTCGCGAAGTCCGTGGCGTTCTCGGCGATCCGGGCGTGCAGCGTGGTCTCGCGCTCGGCGACCTTGTCGAGCTGCCGCTCGATCTTCTGCAGCTCCTTCTTGGCGGCGCGCTGGTCGGCGGCGCTCCGCTCCGGGGCGGCCGACTGCTGCGGCGCGGCGGCGGGGGCCGAGGCGGCCGCGGCCTCCTCCATGCGCTGCCGCCGCTCCAGGTACTCGTCGATGCCGCGCGGCAGCATCCGCAGGGCGCCGTCGCCGAGCAGCGCGAACACCCGGTCGGTGGTGCGCTCGATGAAGAACCGGTCGTGGGAGATGACGATCATCGAGCCGGGCCAGCCGTCGAGGACGTCCTCCAGCTGCGTCAGCGTCTCGATGTCGAGGTCGTTGGTGGGCTCGTCGAGGAAGAGGACGTTGGGCTCGTCCATGAGCAGGCGCAGCAGCTGCAGCCTGCGGCGCTCACCGCCGGAGAGATCGCCGACGGGCGTCCACTGCTTCTCCTTGGTGAAGCCGAACGTCTCGCACAGCTGCCCGGCGGTCATCTCCCGGCCCTTGCCGAGGTCGACGCGCTCGCGCACCTGCTGCACGGCCTCCAGCACCCGCGTGTCCGGGTCGAGTTCGGCGACCTCCTGGGAGAGGTAGGCGAGCTTGACCGTCTTGCCGACGCGGACCCGGCCGCCCTCGGGCTGGACCTCCCCGTCGGTCCGGGCCGCCTGGGCCATGGCCCGCAGCAGGGACGTCTTGCCCGCGCCGTTGACACCGACCAGTCCGATCCGGTCGCCGGGCCCGAGCTGCCAGGTGACGTGCTTGAGCAGGACCTTGGGGCCCGCCTGGACGGTGACGTCCTCCAGGTCGAACACGGTCTTGCCGAGCCGCGAGGACGCGAACCGCATCAGCTCGCTGCTGTCGCGGGGCGGGGGCACGTCCTTGATGAGCTCGTTGGCGGCCTCGACCCGGAACCGCGGCTTGGACGTACGGGCCGGGGCGCCGCGGCGCAGCCAGGCCAGCTCCTTGCGGACGAGGTTCTGCCGCTTGGCCTCCTCGGTGGCGGCGATGCGCTCGCGCTCGGCCCGGGCGAAGACGTAGTCGGAGTAGCCGCCCTCGTACTCGTAGACGGAGCCGCGCTGGACGTCCCACATGCGCGTGCAGACCTGGTCCAGGAACCAGCGGTCGTGCGTGACGCAGACGAGCGCCGAGCGGCGGTTCTGCAGGTGCCGGGCGAGCCAGGCGATGCCCTCGACGTCGAGGTGGTTGGTGGGCTCGTCCAGGACGAGCAGGTCCTGCTCCTCGATGAGCAGCTTGGCGAGCGCGATGCGGCGGCGCTCACCGCCGGACAGCGGCCCGATGACCGTGTCGAGCCCCTTGGGGAACCCCGGCAGGTCCAGCCCTCCGAACAGGCCGGTCAGCACGTCCCTGACCTTGGCGACGCCGGCCCACTCGTGGTCGGCCAGGTCGCCGATGACCTCGTGGCGGACGGTGGCCTCGGGGTCGAGCGAGTCGTGCTGGGTGAGGACGCCGATGCGCAGGCCGCCGGAGTGCGTGACGCGCCCGGTGTCGGCGTCCTCCAGCCGGGCGAGCATCCGGATCAGCGTGGTCTTGCCGTCGCCGTTGCGGCCGACGACGCCGATGCGGTCCCCTTCGGAGACGCCGAGGGAAACGCCGTCGAGCAGGGCACGGGTGCCGTACACCTTGCTGACGTTCTCGACATTGACCAGGTTGACGGCCATTTCGCTCCTGACGAGGGGGATGGATCGACCCTCCAGGGTAGTCGGGCCGCGGGGTGCTCCGGCCGGGGTGTTCAGGAGCCGGCGGCACGCTCCCGGCGCCGGCGGTACCGGCTCACGTCCAGCAGCCTGGGGTCGAACGGCGGCTCCGGGCCGAGGGGGCCGATCCGGTGCTCGGCCTCCACGCAGCGCGGATCGTCGCGGTGGGCGAGGCCGGAGACGGCACCGATGCGGACGGACTGCCGCTCGTCGTGGGTGAGGGCGACCAGCGCGTCCTCCACCTCGGGCTCCGGCCCCCGGTGGTGCGCGAGCCACCGGCAGGCCGCCTCGCGCACGCCGGGGTCCTCGTCGCGGGCCAGGGCGAGCACCGCCCGCCGCACGGCCGCGAGCAGTGCCTGCACGCCGCGCCCTCCCCGGTCCTTCGGAATCCGGGGAGCCCAAGCGCCGGTGACCGGCCGCCGCATGTGATTAACGCCCGGCCACCGTCGCCCCGGGCGCCGGGCCCGACGCCGTGCGCACCGCGCGGCACGTCCCGGACGCCAGCAGGGCCTGCGCCACCGCCGCCGCCGACTCGGGGTCGCGGACGAGGAACGCCGTGGTCGGGCCGGAGCCGGAGACCAGGGCCGCGAGGGCGCCCGCGGCGCGGCCCGTGGCCAGGGTGCCGGCGAGTTCCGGGAAGAGGGAGAGGGCCGCGGGCTGCAGGTCGTTGGTGACGGTCGCGGCGAGCGCGTCCGGGTCGCCCTTGGCGAGGGCGGCGATCAGTTCCGGTGAGGCGACGGGCGCGGGGATGTCCCGGCCCGCGCCGAGCCGGTCGAACTCGCGGAACACGGCCGGGGTGGACAGGCCGCGCGTGGCCATGGCGAACACCCAGTGGAAGGTGCCGCCGACCTCCAGGGGCGTCAGCCGCTCGCCCCGCCCGACGCCGAGGGCGGCCCCGCCGACCAGGCTGAACGGCACGTCGCTGCCCAGCTCGGCGCAGATCTCCAGCAGTTCCTCGCGGGTGGCGCCGGTCCGCCAGAGGGCGTCGCAGGCGACCAGGGCCCCGGCGCCGTCCGCGCTGCCGCCCGCCATGCCGCCGGCGACGGGGATGTCCTTGACGATGTGGACGTGGACGTCGGGGCTGCGGCCGTACCGCTCGGCCAGCGCGATCGCGGCGCGCGCCGCCAGGTTCGTCCGGTCCAGGGGGACCTGGCCGGCGTCGGGGCCCTCGCAGGTGACGCGGAGCTCCTCGGCCGGGGTGACGGTGATCTCGTCGTGGAGACCGACCGCGAGGAAGACGTTGGCCAGGTCGTGGAAGCCGTCGGGGCGGGCGGCGCCCACCGCCAGCTGGACGTTGACCTTGGCGGGGACGCGGACGGTGACGCTCACACGGTCTCCTTCTGCTGGTGCCGGTCGGCCGCGGCTCACGCGGTCTCCTCCTGCCGGTGCCGGTCCGCCTTGTGCTCGGCGATCCGCGCGAACTCCTCCACGGTGAGGGACTCGCCCCTGGCCTGCGGCGAGACCCCGGCGGCGACGAGGGCCTCCTCGGCGGCGGCCGCGGATCCGGCCCAGCCGGCCAGGGCGGCCCGCAGCGTCTTGCGGCGCTGGGCGAAGGCCGCGTCGACCACGGCGAACACCTCGGCCTTCGACGCGGTGGTCTTGATCGGCTCGGTGCGGCGGACCAGGGACACCAGGCCGCTGTCCACGTTCGGCGCGGGCCAGAAGACGCTGCGGCCGATGGCTCCGGCGCGCTTGACCTCGGCGTACCAGTTGGCCTTGACCGACGGGACGCCGTACACCTTCGAGCCGGGGGCGGCGGCGAGGCGGTCGGCGACCTCCGCCTGGACCATGACGAGCGTGCGCTCGATGCTCGGGAACGTGTCGAGCATGTGCAGCAGGACCGGGACGGCCACGTTGTAGGGGAGGTTGGCGACCAGCGCCGTCGGGGCGGGGCCGGGCAGCTCGGCGACGTGCATCGCGTCGGAGTGGACGAGGGCGAACCGGTCCGCGCGCCCGGGCATGCGGGCCGTGATGGTGGCGGGCAGCGCGGCGGCGAGGACGTCGTCGATCTCCACGGCCGTGACCCGCTCGGCGACCTCCAGCAGCGCGAGGGTGAGCGACCCGAGCCCCGGGCCGACCTCGACGACGACGTCGTCGGGCCGGACCTCGGCGGTGCGGACGATCCGGCGGACGGTGTTCGCGTCGATGACGAAGTTCTGTCCGCGCTGTTTGGTGGGGCGTACGCCGAGGGCCGCCGCGAGTTCGCGGATGTCGGCGGGGCCGAGGAGGGCGTCGGGGGCGGGGCTGGTCACGGGGACAAGGGTACGGGGGGTTTCGAAGCCGCCTACCCGCGCAGCCGGCCCCCGCAGTGCGGCCAGGGGCTCGCCCCGCGCCGCACGTACAGCTTCTTCGCCCGGTACGTCTGTTCCGCCGCCGGGGCGTCCTGAGGGCGGCCCCGGCCGCCGAGCGCCTGCCAGGTTGGGGTGTCGAACTGGTAGAGGCCGCCGTAGGTGCCGGACGGGTCGACCGCGTCGGGGCGGCCGCCGGACTCGCAGGCGGCCAGGCCCTGCCAGTCGAGGTGGTCGGCGCCCCGCACGGAGGCGGGGCGGGGCTTGGTGCCGAACCTGACCAGCTGCGGACGCGGCTCGCGCACCACCTCGGCCCCGATCCGGCGCGGCTTCTGCCGGACGCCGTTGACCGTGCGCAGGGAGTAGGTGATCCGGCGCAGGCCCGGCTCGCCGGCGCGGTCCACGACCTCCGTGCCCCGGAACAGCTCCGGGTCCTCCGTCCGCCGCACCTGGAAGGGGATCGCCTCCTCGCGGACCTCCCTGCCGCCGGTGATGCGCAGCACCGTGACGGTCTGCCCGTCGCGCGGGAAGCTGCCCTGGGGCACGGACGTGGTGTCCTGGCCGCGCAGGGTGATGCCGGCCTCCTCGACGGCTTCCCGCACGGTCGCCGCGTTGGTGCGGACGGTGCGGGCCCGGCCGTCGGCCATGACCGTGAGCGTGCGTTCGGTCCGCACGTCCAGTGCGAGCCCTTCGCGCCCGATGCGCCGGGAGCGCGAGGTGGAGACGTACGCGCCCTCCTGGCGCACCCCCAGCTGCCGGAGCGCCCCCTCGACCGTGCGGGCCGTGGTCCACACCTGGCGCCGGTGCCCGTCGAGGGTGAGCCGTACCGGGCGGGCGTAGTGCACGGCGATCTCGTCGCCGCTGCTGAGTTCCGTGCCGGGGCCGGGCGCCACCACGTCGTGGGAGCCGATCTCGACGCCCTCCTCGGCGAGCAGTTCGGTGACGTCGTCGGCGAAGGTGTGCAGGGTGCGCGTCGTGCCGTCGACGTTCAGCTCGACGGCCTTGTCCTTGGCGACGAACGCCGTGGTGCCGCCCGCGAGGAAGGCGACGACCAGGGCCTGCGGGAGCAGCCGCCGCAGGGAGCTGTCGGGCCGCTCGGCGTACCGCGTCTTCCGCCGGCGCGCGGATCTGCGGTGCGAGCCGGCGCGCGCCGCGGCGCGCGATTCGGCGCGCGATTCGGCGCGCGATTCGGCGCGCGTCCCGGCAGGGGACTCCGCTCGGGACGCGGCTCGTGCTGCGGCGCGCCCCGCGGGGACGGGCTCCGGCTCCTCGGGGTACGCGGCCGCCGTCCGCCCGTCCGGGCCGCCGGCGCCCTGGC
Organism: Streptomyces sp. NPDC085931; assembly: GCF_044540565.1. Classification (NCBI taxonomy): domain Bacteria; kingdom Bacillati; phylum Actinomycetota; class Actinomycetes; order Kitasatosporales; family Streptomycetaceae; genus Streptomyces; species Streptomyces sp. NPDC085931. The sequence continues at coordinate 354,301 of NZ_JBITSK010000007.1, read as the reverse complement.
GGGGCAGCCCGGGCAGCGGCGGGGTCTCGTAGGCGGGCCGGTAGGTGTCCTCGTGGACACCCGGCGTCCCGGGCGTCCCGTAGCCGAGCGTGTCGGCGCTGTGCGGCTCGGCGGGCGGCGCGTCGAAACCGCCGTACGCGGGATCCGCGTAGGCCGGGCCATACGTCTCGTACGTCTCGTACCGCGCGTTGCTCACGCCGACACGCTCCAGGGGCCGAGGGGTCCGAAGGGGTCCGGATCGGGCCCCCAGAACCTAGCGGAGCGTTCGTCACTCTCCAAAGCGACGCGACTACGCACAGTCGTGCGGCCGGGGCGGCGCGGTGGCCGCGAGGGTCAGTAGCCGAACGCGCGTGCCGTGTTCGCGCCGAGCGCCGCGGCCAGGGTGTCCTCGTCGACGCCGCGCACGGCGGCCATCGCCCGCACGGTGAGCGGCACGAGGTAGGGGGCGTTGGGCCGCCCGCGGTAGGGCGCCGGGGTGAGGAAGGGCGCGTCCGTCTCCACGAGGAGCAGCTCCAGCGGGGCGACGGCCACCGCGTCGCGCAGGTTCTGGGCGTTCTTGAAGGTGACGTTGCCGGCGAAGGACATGAAGTAGCCCGCGCTCGCGCAGATCTCCGCCATCTCGGCGTCGCCCGAGTAGCAGTGGAAGACGGTCCGCTCGGGGGCGCCCTCCTCCTTCAGCACGCGCAGGACGTCGGCGTGGGCCTCGCGGTCGTGGATGACCAGGGCCTTGCCGTGCCGCTTGGCGATCTCGATGTGGGCGCGGAAGGACCGCTCCTGCGCGTCCTTGCCCTCGGGCCCGGTGCGGAAGTAGTCGAGGCCGGTCTCTCCGACGCCCTTGACCTGCTCCAGCGCGGCCAGCCGGTCGATCTCGGCGAGGGCGTCGTCCAGGGCGGCCTGCCCGCCCGGTGCGCGCGCGCCCTGCCGCGACCAGCCGTCGGGGTCGCCGTGGACGATCCGGGGCGCCTCGTTGGGGTGCAGGGCGACCGTCGCGTGGACGGCGTCGTGGGCCGCGGCCGTCTCGGCGGCCCAGCGGGAGCCCTTCAGGTCGCAGCCGACCTGCACCAGGGTCGTCACCCCGACCGACGCCGCCTTGGCCAACGCCTCCTCGACCGTGCCGGACTGCATGTCCAGGTGGGTGTGCGAGTCGGCGACGGGCACCCGCAGGGGTTCCGGCAGCGGGGGCGCGGCGTGCTTGTCGGAGTCGTTCGAAGGCATGCCCCGATCCTACGGAAGGGCGACGCCCTCCCCGGCGGGGAGGAGCGGGGAGGGCGTCGACAAGGCGAGGTGCGGCAGCGGCGTCGCGGCCGAGCCGCGGGACGGGTCAGCTCGCCTTGCGCTGGAAGGGGTGCAGCAGGTCGGACAGGTGCCAGTGGTGCTGTGCGCGCGGTTCGGCCGGGCCCTCGGCTGCCGGGGCGGGCGCCTCGACGGGACCCGCGGGCGGCGCCACCCGGTGGGACCGGTGTGCCGCGTCCCGGGCCGACGCGACCCGCCCGGGCCGCATGATCCGCAGGACGTGCCCGTCGCAGTTCTGGCAGGAGGGCCTGCTCAGCGGCGAGGGCACGACCTTGCCGTCGGCCACGTAGAGGACGAACTCGTGGCCCGTGGCGTCCGTGTGGTGCTCTATCTCGTACGACTGCTCCCACCCGTGCCCGCACCGCATGCAGGCGAAGGAGTAGGACTCGTTGACGACCGCGGTCGCACCGGCGCGGAGCCCGGTCTGCCCTGCGATCTCACTCATGCCAGCTCCTAGTTCCGCTGAGGCGTGAGAGCGGTTCGGCTCTCGCGCTCCAGTGGACTCCTCGGCCGGCCCGAAGGCAGCAGACCTGTCGAGTGTTGGCCCCGATTTGGGCGTCCCTTGCCCCGGGCCCCCGGCGCTTTTACCCCCGCATGGGGCGCCCGCTCAAACGACAAGCGCCCTGCTCAAGGGGGTGTTCCGGTCAGCCGGAGTTCTTCGCGGCGACCACGGCGTCGAAGACGACCCGCTTCGGCACCCCGGCCTCCACGGCGACCGCGGCGATCGCCTCCTTGCGCCGCTCCCCCGCCTCTTCCCGCAGCCGCACGCGCCGCACCAGCTCCTCGGGCCCCACGTCCTCCGGTCCCCGCTCCGGCGCCCCCTCCACCACGACCGTGATCTCCCCGCGGACGCCCTCCGCGGCCCAGACGGCCAGTTCGCCGAGCCCGCCCCGCCGCACCTCCTCGTAGGTCTTGGTCAGCTCCCGGCACACCGCTGCGCGCCGGGACTCCCCGAAGACCTCGGCCATCGCCGCCAGCGTGTCGTCCAGCCGGTGGGGCGCCTCGAAGTACACGAGCGTCCGCCGCTCCCCGGCCACCTCGCGCAGCCGCCCGAGCCGCTCCCCCGCCTTGCGGGGCAGGAACCCCTCGAAGCAGAACCGGTCCACGGGCAGCCCCGACAGCGCGAGCGCGGTGAGCACCGCGGACGGCCCGGGCACGGCCGTCACCCGCACGTCCCGCTCGACCGCGGCCGCGACCAGCCGGTAGCCCGGGTCGGACACCGACGGCATCCCCGCGTCCGTGACGAGCAGCACCCGCGCCCCGCCCACCAGTTCCTCGACCAGCTCCGGCGTCCGCGCGGACTCGTTGCCCTCGAAGTACGACACCACCCGGCCCTTGGGCGTGACGCCCAGCGCCTGGGTCAGCCGGCGCAGCCGCCGCGTGTCCTCGGCGGCGATCACGTCGGCCCCGGCCAGTTCCTCGGCGAGCCGGGGCGGGGCGTCCGCGATGTCGCCGATGGGGGTGCCTGCGAGTACGAGGGTTCCGATCACGCCCCCATCCTCCCAGGGGCAGGGGACGCGCACTCCTCCCAGGGGCGGAGGATGCGGACGCATACCGGCCATGCACGGGACTCACACAGCACGGTTCCCTACGATGGCGCGGTGACCAGTACCGCGTCCTCCACGGACACCCGGCAGGGCCAGGCACCGCTCGATCAGCGGCCGCCCTGGCAGCAGCGGCTGCGCCGCTTCGGCTACCAGGGGCAGCCCAGCAGCGACGCCCGCGACGTCCGGGACCGCCTGGTGCCGCCGTACACCGAGCCCTCGCCGCGCCTGTGGGCCGCGCTCGGCGTGCCGCACACGCTCGCGGGCCGGCTGGTGCGCTGGTCGGGCTGGATCGGCCCGCTGCTGGTCACGCTGCTGGCGGGGGTGCTGCGGTTCTGGAACCTGGGCAGTCCCAGGGCGGTGATATTCGACGAGACGTACTACGCCAAGGACGCCTGGGCGCTCGTCCACCGCGGTTTCGAGGTCAACTGGGCCAAGAACGCCAACGACCTGGTCCTGTCCTCGGGCGGGAACGTGAAGCTGCCGACCGACGCGGCGTACGTGGTGCACCCGCCGGTCGGCAAGTACGTCATCGGGCTGGGCGAGCTGATGTTCGGCTTCGACCCGTTCGGCTGGCGGTTCATGACGGCCCTGCTCGGCACGGTGTCGGTGCTGCTGCTGTGCCGGATCGGCCGGCGGCTGTTCCGCTCCACGTTCCTGGGCTGTCTGGCCGGTGCGCTGATGGCGCTGGACGGCCTGCACTTCGTGATGAGCCGCACGGCGCTGCTCGACGGCGTGCTGATGTTCTTCGTGCTGGCCGCGTTCGGCTGTCTGCTGGTCGACCGGGACAAGGCCCGCGAGAGGCTCGCCGCCGCGCTCCCGGCGGACGCCGACGGCCGGGTCCGGCCCGACCGGCACGCCGCGGAGGCGACCCGCCTCGGCCTGCGCCCCTGGCGCTGGGCGGCCGGCCTGATGCTGGGGCTGGCCATCGGCACGAAGTGGAACGGCCTGTACATCCTGGCCGCGTTCTGCCTGATGGCGGTGGTGTGGGACGTCGCCTCGCGCCGGGTGGCCGGCGCCCGGCACCCGTACGGCGTGGTCCTGCGCCGCGACACGGGCCTGGCCTTCCTCGCCACGGTGCCGGTCGCCCTGGTCACCTACCTCGCCTCCTGGGCCGGCTGGATCCTCTCGGCGACGAACGGCTCGGGCGGCTACTACCGCGACTGGGCCGCGACCGCGGGCAAGGGCGGCAGCTGGACCTTCCTGCCCGACTGGCTGCGCAGCCTGTGGCACTACGAGCACCAGGTGTACGAGTTCCACGTCGGGCTGTCCTCGCCGCACACCTACCAGTCCAACCCGTGGAGCTGGCTGGTCCTGGGCCGCCCGGTGTCGTACTTCTACGAGTCCCCGGCGCCCGGCAAGGACGGCTGCCCCTCCGACGCCGGCGAGAAGTGCGCCCGCGAGGTGCTGGCCCTCGGCACGCCCCTGCTGTGGTGGGTGGCCTGCTTCGCGGTGCTGTACGTGCTGTGGCGCTGGTTCTTCCGCCGCGACTGGCGGGCGGGCGCCATCGCCTGCGGCATCGCGGCGGGCTACCTGCCCTGGTTCATGTACCAGGAGCGCACGATCTTCTTCTTCTACGCCGTCGTCTTCCTGCCGTTCCTGTGCCTGGCGGTGGCGATGCTCCTGGGCGCGATCATCGGACCGCCCCGCTCCTCGGACACCCGCCGCGTCGCCGGCGCCACGGCCGCGGGCGTCCTGGTCCTGCTGATCACCTGGAACTTCATCTACTTCTGGCCCCTGTACACGGGCCAGGCCGTCCCGATCGACGACTGGCGGTCGCGGATGTGGCTCGATACGTGGGTCTAGCTGGGCTCACGACGGTCACGGCGTGAGGGAGGACGTCACGCCATGACCGTCGTTGTTGGTCGTTAGTGGCCGTCGCTGGTCCCCCTCGGGCGGCCCGGGGACGGCCCCGCCTGCACCCGGAAGTACCAGCTCAGAGACCCGGACAGAGTGCCGGACTTGGCGTGGCTGGTCCGGGACCGAACCGGCCCAGCTACGGCCACAGCAGGCTGTGACGAGGCTTGACGCCCCAGACAGGTCACGTGTCAAAGTTCAGCCGAAATGCGCGATGGACGCACATTCACGGTTCGATGTCCCGAACTTTCAAAGTTGACGCGGCAGCCAAATTGAATCTGTGATGAGACACGCGATTTGCAGGTCTCGTTTCAACCTGGCCGCTAAGGTAGTACCACCAACGCATCGGTTGTTGCGTTTGAGTGGGCCCGCATCATGACGGGTCACACAGGGAGGGGGTCCCTCGTTGCCTGCTAAGCGAAGAGGAACCCCCGTGGGCTAACGGCCGCGTAGAAGCCAGGCCAGGATGAGCCCCGAGGCGACGGCGGCAACCGTTGCCTGCGAGGTCTGGCGGATCCAGCGCTTCGCGCGGCCGTAAGTCTTGCTAGACGTCAGCCGCGCGAGCCAGGACCTGAAGCGCTCCACTCGACGACGTCGAGCCTCGCGCTCCCTGGGCCACAACACCTCAATGAGGCGCCTGATTGCATCCATATCCCAGATGTCACATCCCTTCCATACACCGCGAGTCGTCTCCGGCACGGGGACGTGCCGCCACAAGTGACTCTGATCCAAACTCGTGGTGCACGAGAGGGATGTAGACCCTGGAAGTATTTCGGATCACCCCGCACCCTGTCCTGTAGATCAGCGGAAAAGTCGAGAACCGCAGTCCGAACGCCTTTGCGACTAAGAGTCAGTGCCACGTCCCGCCAGCACATGCTTGCGGGGCAGCCGGGAGACTCGCCTCCCATGCGAAGCTTGGTCGTGACGACTGGCAGACGGAGAGGGAGAGGGAGTGACGCAGCAGGCGAGCCCTCGGGGCACTTTCCTGGAGATCGCGGCGGCAGTTGGGGCCCAAATCAAGGCCGATCCGAAGATGACGACGCTGCCATCGGCAGCCGATCTCATGAAGGCTCATGGGGTATCGCGCGGGGTCGTGCTCCGGGCCTTCGGCGCGCTGCAGAAGGAAGGCGTTGCCGAACCGGTGCCGGGTGGGCGTTGGCGAGTCGTACGCGCAGGCGAGCGGAGTGACCGCCGTCCGCTGGAAGACCGCATTGCGGACATCATCACGGATGAAGGCATGCCCGTCGGGGCAGCGTTTCCCAGTGCGTCTGTCCTGGCCGAGCGCTTCGGAGTCTCACGCCCCACCGTGACCAAGGCTCTCAACAAGCTGGAGGCCGCCGGCGTGCTCGCGGGTGGAGGACAGGGCAGGGTGCGGACGGTTCGCGCCCTGCCGATTCGAGAGGAGCGTTCCTAGCTTGTCGGAGCTGACGAAGTGGGCCTATCCCCTCGCCAAGTCGCTGCTTGCCGAGCCGCTGCCGCGTCGGTGGCAGCACTCACAGGGCGTGGCTGAGCGGGCGCGCATCATCGCGCCCATCCTCGGTGAGGACGCTGAGCTGCTGGAAGCCGCGGCCGTCCTGCACGACATCGGGTACTCACCCGATCTCGCCAAGACGGGCTTCCATCCGCTGGACGGCGCCCGCTACCTCCGGGACGTGGCCAACGCTGACAAACGGGTCGTGAACCTGGTCGCGCACCACTCCTGCGCGTGGATGGAGGCAGAAGCGCGGGGCCTGCGCGAGGAGTTGGAAGGCGAGTTCCCCCGCGAGCCCGCGCAGCTCAATGACGCCCTGTGCTACTGCGACATGAACACCACGCCGGACGGCACACCCACGAACCCGATCGACCGCGTGAACGAGATCGCTGGACGGTACGGGCCGGACAGCCTGATCGGTACGTTCATCCGCCGCGCTGAACCGGAGATCCTGGCGAGCACCTCCCGCGTGCTCGAACGAGTCGCCGCCGCAAAGCGTCAGCCGATGTAGGGAGTCGTGCGCGTCCGGTCCATGGCGTGCTCGATGCGTAGCCGCATGGTGGGGTGGATGTCGAGTTCGGACAGGTCCGCTGGGTCGACCCAGCGGACCTGTGTCGTCTCGTTGCTCGTGCTCAGCTCACCGCCCGTCGGCCGGGCCCGGAAGCAGATGCTGAACTGCTGGCGGACCTCGCCATCGTCGTACTGCATCACGTGACCGGGGTCGGTGTAGATCCCGGACATGTCGACGACTTCGGCCTTGATGCCGGTCTCTTCCCAGACTTCACGCACCACGGTGTCACTGATGGACTCGCCCACGTCGTGCCCGCCACCGGGCAGCGCCCATCGCCCGTTGTCGGACCGCTGAATCACGAGCACCTGCCCCGCATCGTTCTGAACGAACGCCACGACGGAGGGCACGACCGAGTTGGCCGGCGGGGCGTCGGGGTCGTGCAGGTAGTCAATGCGTCCCATGGTCAGGCTCCCGTGATGTCGCTGTCCGTAACCTGGCGAGCGCCTCCCCAGGTCTGTTCGATGCTATTCGCGTACGTGTCGAACAGGCCGCCGCCCGGCATACGACGCAGATGGAAGACGGGGGCCATGTAGGCGCCGATGCCGTAGACGTGGGGATTGACGAGCATCTCGTCATCGGACCTGTAGATGGAGTTGTAGAGCGTCGTGGCGTGCAGTCGGAAGCTGATCTCAGGATGGCTCTCGAAGAGCGGCCGGTAGTTCACCAACACGTTCCGAATCTTGCCGTCCATGATCCGGTGCCCCTCGTCTATGCCCCGCTGCCGAACGGCCTCGCAGTCCGGATCTCCGAGCAGGATGCGCACCTGAGTGTTCCCCTCGACCTTCTTCTTCAGAAGGTCGATGAACAGGGGGTCCTCCGACAGGAAGAGCCCGGAGTAGACGAGCACGTCAAGGTTCGTCTCGGCTCGCGCGTACATCTCACGCCACAGGTTCGGTGGCACCGTGTGGCGGTGCGGGTAGACGGCCACAATCTCCGCCTTGGTCAGGTCCGTTGCGCTCTCCAGCGTGCGGCTGTCGTCCCACAGCGTCGTCACGTCGACCTGGAGCGCTGCGGCTGTGGCGTACTGGTGTCGCCGATACGGAACCTTCCCTTGCGTAATCCAACGTTCGACCGTCTTCGGGTTGACCTTGATCTCTTCGGCTAGGTCCTGAACGGACATGCCGCGAGCCAACAGGGCCGACCGCAAACGCTCGTTGGACATCTGCACCCCCCGATGGGACATCTAGGGACCTCTTGACCGTAGTGAGAACTCCCCGAGCTGTCCACTCATGGGGTAACCAACTCCCCTGACCTGCGGCGATTCTGATGGTGCGCCAAGAAGTCCCGGCGCAAAGCCAAAGAAGTTCTGCGGCCCTACTTGACGGATCCATATGCAATACCTGTAAAACAGGTACTGCATCACCGGACAGGATAGCTCGGCAGGAAGGCGGCTTCGGCCGCACGCCGCGAGCCCCGTACCGGGTGATCTTTGACAACGCTCCGTTGCTGACGGAGCTACATAAGCGGGTTTCTGAGCCGTCTCCCCCGAAGTGACGGCCGCGCGGCTGCAAGACCGCGCACCTGTACGACTTCGCCCCCTCCGCACAGCTCAAGCGCTGCGGTCGGTTGCCTCCCCTGTCTGTCTGGCTCCGCACTGTGTGCGGCGGTCGTACGGGCGGGGCGTGGGGAGCCGCGAGGGCTTCACCCATCACCAATCGAGAGGACTGTTCATGGACCGCATGAAGGCACAGGCCGCTAAGAACCGTGAGGCGGCGAAGGTGCTGCGCCGCCGGGGCAAGGACACCGCCGCGGAGGAGATGGAGGCCCGGGCCAGCGAGCTGGAGTCCGGCCGGGTCACCGACTGCACCGACGCCGTCAGTGACCTCATCTCCTGGGCCTTTCGTCGCTGACCTGGCATTACCCCTTCATCAACGGCGCGCGGCTCCCGGGTGGCACCCCGGGAGCCGCTGTCGGGCCGTTCACCTGTGAGAGGACACACGACCCAATGAAGACCATCGTCACTGTTCAGGACGCTGTTACCGCGTTCGCCGACTGGATGGAGCCGACAGACGCAGAGCTGGACGCGATCGAGCAGGAGATGCCCGTCATCCTGGCGGACATCGAGCTGCTGGACGCGCAGATCAGCACCCTGGACCGCATCCCGACCGAGCTGGACAACCGGCGCCTTCGCCGGGCCCGCCGCCGGGCACTGGCCGCCCGCGTCGCCCTGGCCAACCGCACCGCCGGCGCTGCCCTGCCCGGGGGAGCCGCATGAGCGCCACCGCACGGAGTCTGGCCGCTGCGCACGCTGAGGTGAAGGCGGAGATCACGCGGACCGACACCAAGACCGGTCTTCTGCTGGCGTTCGTCGGCGCGGTGCTGGCCGGCGCCTGGTCGGTCGCCCGGGACCTGCCGATGAACCTGCCCGCCTACCTCGTGGGCGGGGCCGGTATCGCGCTACTGGTCGCGGCGGCCGGGATGCTGCTGCGCTCCACTCGGCCGAACCTGCGCGGCCGGCACGGGTTCCCGCTGTGGGCCACGCTCACCGCCGAGGAGATCACTGACGCCGTCGCGACCGACTTGGCCGCCGACATCGCCGGACTGTCCCGGTTCGCGGTCGCCAAGTTCACGATCCTGCGCCGTGCGGTCGACCTCACCTTGACCGGCGGCGGACTGCTCATCGCCGCCGCGCTGCTCACCATTGGGGGTGCCCGGTGAACGGTCTGCTGCACACGCTGTCCGCCGCAGGCCCACTCGCGGCCGGGTGGGGTATCCACGGCCTGTGGATGCGCCGCCGCCTGACCGCCGCCCGCCGTGACCCGTTGTCGGGTCTGTGGACGAGTCCCGCGCCATCCGCACTATGGCTCGCCGCCCGCACGTCGCCGTCCTCCTGGTCGATCTCGACGGCTTCAAGGCCGTCAACGACCGCTTCGGACATGCGGCCGGGGATGCCGCGATCCGCGCTACCGCCGCGAGCCTGACCGACGCCCTGAACGAGCGTTCGGGTGCGGTCGCCGCGCGGCTGGGCGGGGATGAGTTCGCCGCCGTCATCCCGCTCATCGAACCGGGCGGGCTGCCGTGGCTGTTGCGCGGCCTGCACCACGAGATCACCGCCCCGTTCCGCCACGCCGGCCGTGACCTGACGGTGGGCGCCTCGATCGGCGCCGCCCTCTCCTCCGACCTCGCCTCCGAGGATTCCCGCCCGAGTGAGGCGCTGGGGGCGCTGCTGCGGCTGGCGGACGAAGCCATGTACGCGGCAAAGCGCGCCGGGGGCGGCTGGCACTACCCCGCGACGGACGCCCCCACCGCAGGCACGACGGCCGGGCGCCGCACCGGACGACCCGGCACCCACACCACGTACCGGAAAGGAGCGGCATGAGCGCCGAGAGCCTTCCCCCCTCCACCGGCGCGCCCGCTCCCGGGGTGCCGCCGCTGACCCGCCCGGAGATGGGCCTTGCCGGACTCGGGGCGCTGGCCGCCGCCGGGGTCGGCGCGCTGGGGCTGGTCTCTTCCTTCGACGCCGTATCGGCCGCCGCCGCCCGCTGGGGGTTCGGCGAGCCGTGGATGCTGCCGGTCGGTATCGACGTGGCCATCCCGGTGTTCACCGTGGCCAACCTGCTGCTGATCCGCATGGACATGGCCCTGGCCTGGGTGCGGTTCGTGCCCTGGGTACTCACCCTGATCACCTGCGGCCTGAACATCGCCGCCGGACGCGACGTGTGGGCCAAGGTCGCGCACGGCACGATGCCGCTGCTGTGGGTGGTCTTTTCCGAGATCGGCGCGCACATCTACGCCGTCCGCATCGGCGCAGCCACCGGCCGCCGCATGGAGAAGATCCGCGTCTCACGGTGGCTGCTCGCCCCGGCCTCGACGTTCGCGCTGTGGCGGCGCATGACGCTGTGGGAGGTCACCTCCTACGCCGTCGCGCTGGAACTGGAGCGGGAACGGCAGTTGGCCCGTGCGGATTTGCGCGAGCGCTACGGGCGGCGCTGGCGGTCCAAGACGCCCCGGCGCGAGCGGGTCATGCTGCGCATGGGCGACCACGCCCCCGCCGCGCCTGAAAAGGCCACCCCCGCCCCGCCGCAGCCCACGAGCGCTGAGAGCGGCGAGGCGTCGGCCGGAGGCAAGGCGCCCGTCCCGCGCCGCCGCCCGGCGTCCAAGGCCAAGTCCAAGACCCGGCAGCGCTCTCATCGCGACTCAAGCCCCCTCAAAGCCGCGCTGAGTCGCGATGAGTCACGACTCAGCGCAATGTGGCTCCAACTCACGGAGGACGTAGTGACGCCGCCCCGCCTCCTTGAGGAGACCGATCCCCGCGCCATCCTCCGGGGTGGCCTCCCGGACCGGTACCTCAACCCAGACGACATCGCCGAGATCTTCGACGTGCCGAAAGAGACCGTCTACCAGTGGCGTAAGAAGCGCATCGGCCCGCCCGGATTCCGCATCGGCAAGTACGTCCGATACGACCCCGCCGACGTGCACGCCTACGTCACCAGCCGCAAGGACGCCGAGAACGACGCCGCCTAACGCAGCCCCACACAGCAGCGCAGAACTCCCCGGGGAGGGTCACGCCGTGGCCCTCCCCGTCCCATGCTCAGAAAGGACTACCGCCTACATGGCAGGCCATATCCAAGACCGATGGTTCAAGACCGTCATCGGCCCGGACGGCAAGCCCGTCAAGGTGAAGACCGACCGTCACGGTACGGGACTTCGGTACCGCGCCCGGTACGTCGGCCCGGACGGCACAGAGAAGAGCAAGTCATTCCGTGACAAGGAACTGCGGCTCGCCAAGCAGTGGCTCACCCAGATCGAAGCGGATATGTCGCGCGGCCAGTACGTCGACCCCCGTTCCGCGCGGACCACGTTCCGGCAGTACGCGGAACGATGGGTCAAGACGCACACGGGCGAGATCAACAGTCGCGAGGCCGCGGAACGTCGGCTCAGGCTGCACGCCTACCCTCACATCGGCTCGCGCCCGCTCGGCTCGTTCAAGCCGGAGCACATACGCGCCTGGATCGCAGCCCTGGAAGCCACCGTGCCGGCGGAGTCCCACCGCCGCATCATCGTCGGTACCGTCTCCGCAGCGCTGAGCGCGGCGGTCGACGACGGGCTACTCAGCAAGAACCCCTGCCGCGCCCGCACGGTGCAACTCCCGAAACCGGGCAAGCCGCGCGTCGTCCCGTGGACGGCAGAGCAGGTCTTCGGCGTACGGGCCGTCCTCCCTCGCCGCTACCAGACCGCCGTAGACGTTGGGGCGGGCTGCGGACTGCGCCAGGGCGAGATCTTCGGCCTGGCCGTCGATGAACTCGACTTCGAGGGCGGTTGGCTGGCCGTTGGCCACCAGCTCAAGCGCATCCGCGGCAAGTACGTCTTCGCCCTGCCCAAGGGCGGCAAGGTCCGAGATGTGCCGTTGCCGAGGGCCGTGGCCACCGCACTCCAGCGCCACTCTCAGGAGTTCGAGCCGATCAGCGTCACCCTTCCGTGGCGTACTCCGGACGGCCCGCTCACAACCAAGCGGCTTGTCTTCAGCGGAGTCGGGGGGAGGCACGTTCGGGTGAGCAACTTCAATGACCACCACTGGAAGCCCGCTCTGGCAGCAGCCAACGTTATGCCGGTTCCGGAGCCGGGTCAGCGATACGCCTCGGCTCCGGAACACGGAATGCACGCACTCAGACATTATTATGCCTCGGTACTGCTAGACGCGGGTGAGAATATTCGCGCTCTGAGCCAGTACCTCGGCCACAGCGATCCAGGGTTCACGCTGCGCACCTACACGCACCTCATGCATAGCAGTGAAGGGCGCACCAGAAAGGCGAATATAACGCTTGGAGTGGCACCCACCTTGCGATAGCACGAGGATTGGAAGTGCGAGTAGAATGCGGCGCCCTAGCAGGACTCTCGACTAAAACGCCGCATTCACCGCCAATATGCAGTGGTTGTCGCCGCAGGGATGCGGTACACCCATGTGACACTGGCGAGCAGTTCGACCTAACTGGCCTTGGTGGTGATGCCGCCGCTAAGAACCTGGGTCAGCGGCGGACAGAAGACGTAGGAGATGCCGCTGGACTTCCACACGGTCGCCTCGCGCCAGACCAGGGGCCCACCGTCTTCGGGTCGACAGGTCACATTGGCCCTGTAGTGGCCGCCATTGCTCTTAGTGCACCTGGCCTCCCAGCCATTGTCGAACTTGCCATTGGTGCACCCAGTGGGCCAGCCCGTCGCGCCGGCGGGGGCTGCGCTAGCGGCGCCCTGAACACCGAGGGTCAGACAGGCCGCCAGCCCCGCGGCGGCGAGCAGCTTCGAACTTGACTTCCTCATCACTGCAGATTCTCCTGGTCGATCCGGCGATTTTTCAGTTGACCCGCGTAGTGATTCCCGCACTAATGGCGGACGAATCTCCGGGGCAATACGCGTAAGACGTCCCCGTCTTCTTCCACGGACCCGAAATCCAGTCCACCTTCCCGTTCGGGTACTTGCATGAAGCGTCAGCCCGGTACGATCCCCCGTTGCTATCCGTACAGAGAGCGGCCGTACCCCACTTCCCGAGAACTTCATAGTGACACCCGGTCGGACGCGCTGTAGCGCCGGAATCAGCAGCCGACGCCGGCGATGCCGAACCGAAAGCGAAGAAACCGGCAATCAGGACTCCAAGTGCCGCCATGGAACCGGTTCGACGAGCACGAGCACTTTTTATTTGCACCGACAACTAATTCTCCAGTCCCCGTAGTTGAGGCCTTTCACTGGAAGGCCCTTGGTCACCATCATCCTGACAGTCCGCCATGTGCACCACAACGAGATGACAATGATTTGAGATAGATCTGAGCTTGCAAGGTTCCTCACTCACTCCGCGAGCAGTGCTTAAATTCGCCATAGGCTGTCTTGTTACAGACGATGAAGTAGCGAAGTGACGTGCGCAGCGGAGATCGAGACATTGACTGCAACCGCACTGAGCTGGGTGCAGTCGGAAGGCCAAGAGCACCAGGTGTCCCGCCATGTACAGGCCGGCGACAGTGGAGCTGATCCGACAACCAAGCCATCACATCGCCACTCGCCGCTTCTACGGGCGGCGCGAGACCCGGCCGTGACCGCGACGGAGTGCCGTGCGGAAGCGTGGGATCAAGCGAGATCGCGGCCCAGAGACGGCCCAGGGAGGCGCCTGCGAGCGTCAGTGTGCACAAAATGGCTGGTCAGTGACAGGATGGCAAGAAGGTGACGAACTTCATCTACTTCTGGCCCCTGTACACCGGCCAGGCCGTGCCCATCGACGACTGGCGGGCGCGGATGTGGCTGGACACCTGGGTCTGAGCCGCTATTCGGTCAAAAAACCGAATCAGTCGCCCCCGGTGTCGCCCCGTGCGCCTAGAGTGCTCACGGACCGGGCTTCTGAACACGTTCAAAGGAGCGTGTGAGGCTCGCACGGGGAGGGGACGGCCCAATGGGCAAGGGGGTCAAGGCCGCCGTCATAGGCGGCGTGTTCGCGGTGATGCTGGGCGGGGCCGGCTACGGCACCTACAACATCGTGAGCGCGCTGAGCGGTGACGGGGGCGGCAGCGGCGTGGCCGCACAGCAGAAGTCGGGGCCGCCCGGCGAGGACGAGGTCGAGAAGACCAGCGCCGCCTTCTTCGCCGCCTGGGAGAAGGGCGAGGCCGCCAGGGCGGCGTCGTACACCAACAACGACGCGGCCGCCGAGCAGCTGCTGACCGCCTACGGGGACGACGCGCGGATCACCGACGTGAGGATCACCCCGGGCGCGGTCCGGGGCACCACCGTGCCGTACGCGGTGAAGGCGAAGGTCGTCCACGACGGCCGGTCCAAGCCGCTGAGCTACCGGAGCCGGCTGACCGTGGTGCGCGGGCTCACCACGGGCCGGGCCCTGGTCGACTGGCAGCCGTCCGTCGTGCACCCCGCGCTGAAGAAGGACGACACCCTCGTCACCGGGGAGTCGGCCGCCCCGCCCGTCCAGGCCGTCGGCCGCGACGGCTCCGAGCTGACGAAGGAGAAGTACCCCTCCCTCGGCCCGGTCCTGGACGCCCTGCGCGACAAGTACGGCGAGCGGGCCGGCGGCACCCCCGGTGTCGAACTGGTCGTGCGGCACACCGCCGAAGACGCTCCCGACACCCCGCTGCTCACCCTCGCCGAGGGCAGGCCGGGCAAGCTCACCACCACGATCAGCCCAACCGCCCAGGCCGCGGCCGAGCGGGCGGTCAAGCGGTTCGCCCAGTCCTCGGTGGTGGCCGTCAAGCCCAGCACGGGCGAGGTCCTGGCCGTCGCCAACCACCGCACGGACGCCTTCAACGCGGCCTTCCAGGGCCAGGCGGCACCCGGCTCCACCATGAAGATCATCACCGCCGCCATGCTCATCGACAACGGCGTGACCTCGATGAACGGCCCGGCCCCCTGCCCCGGCACGGCCGTGTGGCAGAGCCAGACGTTCAAGAACCTGACGGGCCTGGCGCCCAAGGAGAACGCCACGCTCGCCGACAGCTTCATGCGCTCCTGCAACACCGCCTTCGTCAAGCTCATCGACGAGAAGCCGCTCACCGGCGCCTCGCTGGCCCAGGAGGCCGAGCAGCGCTTCGGGCTGGGGCGGGACGACTGGAAGACCGGCATCGCCTCCTTCGACGGCAGCGTCCCGGCGGTCGACGGCCCGGACCGGGCGGCCGGTGCCATCGGGCAGGGGCAGGTGCAGATGAGCCCGCTGAACATGGCCTCGGTGACCGCCACCGCCATCACCGGCACCTTCCGCCAGCCCTACCTCGTCACCCCCGAGCTGGACGGCCGGCAACTGGCGCAGGCCCAGGGGCTGAAGGCGAGCACCGCGGCCCAGCTGAAGCAGATGATGCGGCTCACCGCCACCCAGGGCACCGCGCGGGAGGCCATGCGCTCGCTCTCCGGCGACATCGGCGCCAAGACCGGATCGGCCGAGGTCGACGGCAACGCCAGGTCCAACAGCTGGTTCACCGGCTTCCGGGGCGACCTCGCGGCGGCGGCCATGACCGAGGAGGGCGGGCACGGCGGTGACGCGGCCGGGCCGATTGTCGCAGCCGTGCTACGAACGGGTGGCTGATCTCACCCGCGCCGGACGGGACTCTAGGGTGGTGGCCGTCGTTGGGACGGCTGAGGGCACGGGGACCCTGGGGATTCACGGAGGGCACAACAGCAGTGGGCAACAGAAGGCGCGTCGCCGAGCGACGGAAGACGAGCCCCGCCGTGATCGGCGGGATGATCGCCGTGGTCGTCGTGGGTGCCGGGGCCGGAGCCTACGCGCTGTACGGCGGCGGCGCCGCGGCCGACGACGGGACCCGCGCGTCCGCGGACGGCAAGCCCCGGGTGAAGACCGGGCCGCTGTCGGCCACCGAGGTCACCACCACCGCCCGGGCCTTCCTCACCGCCTGGCAGTCCGGGTCGGTCCCGCGGGCCGCGGCGGCCACCGACGACCCGGCCGCGGCCCGGGCCCTGCTCACCGGCTACGCCAAGGACGCCCGCGTCAAGGACGTCACCCTCACCCCGGGTGCGCGCACCGGCGCCAGGGTGCCGTTCTCCGTCAAGGGCACGGTGGCCTACAAGGGAACCGAGAAGCCGCTGGCGTACACCGGCGCCCTCACCGTCGTCCGCCGCGCGAGTGACGGAAAGCCCCTGGTCGACTGGCACGCGGCGGTCGTCCACCCCGACCTGCGGGACGGCGACCGGCTGGTCACCGGCGAGGCGGGCACGCCCCCGGTCAAGGCGCTCGACCGGGACGGCGGCGAACTGACCACGAAGAGGTACGCCTCGATCGGCCCGATCCTGGACGGCCTGCGCGAGAAGTACGGCAAGGAGGCCGGCGGCAAGGCGGGCATCGAGCTGCGGGTCGTGCGCGGGAAGGCCGCCAGGGCCGAGGACCTGTCCGACAAGACGCTGCTGGAGCTGAGCGAGGGCACGCCGGGCACGGTCAGGACCACGCTGGACCCGGCGCTGCAGGCCGCCGCCGAGCAGCAGGTGGCGAAGAAGGCCCGGTCGTCGGTGGCCGTGGTGCGGGTGTCGACCGGCGAGATCCTGGCCGCCGCCAACGCCTCCCCCGGCTTCAACACCGCCTTCCAGGGCTCCCTGGCCCCCGGCTCCACGATGAAGGTCATCACCTCGTCGCTGCTGATCGAGAAGGGCCTGGCCGCGGCGGACAAGAAGCACCCGTGCCCGAAGTACTTCACGTACGGGCACTGGAAGTTCCAGAACGACGACAAGTTCGAGATCAAGAACGGCACGTTCAAGGCGAGCTTCGCCCGCTCCTGCAACACCGCCTTCATCAGCCAGGCGCCGAAGCTGAAGGACGACGACCTGACCAAGCAGGCCCAGCAGGTGTTCGGGCTGGGGCTGAACAACTGGGCGATCGGGGTGCCGTCCTTCGACGGCGCGGTCCCGGTGCAGTCGGCGGCCCAGATGGGCGCCTCGCTGATCGGGCAGGGCGGGGTGCGGATGAACCCGCTGAACATGGCGTCGGTGTCGGCGACCGTGAAGGCCGGCACCTTCCGCCAGCCCTACCTGGTCTCGCCGAAGGTGGACGGGCGCACGCTGGCGAAGGCCTCGCGGACGATGTCGGCGGGCACCCTGTCCCAGCTGCGCGAGCTGATGGCGTACACGGCGGCGGCCGGCACCGCGGCGGAGGCGATGGCCGGGGTCGGCGGGGACGTCGGCGCGAAGACCGGCTCCGCCGAGGTCGACGGGCAGAAGAAGCCCAACGGCTGGTTCACGGCCTACCGGAACGACCTGGCGGCCGCGGGCGTGGTCCAGCAGGGCGGGCACGGTGGCTCCACGGCCGGCCCGATCGTCGCGGCCCTGCTGAAGGCGGGCGGCTGAGGCCCGGGCCGGACACGGGTTTCAGTGCGTGACGGGTTCCGCGGCGGCCGTGTACGTCCGCCGCAGGAACCGCAGCAGCGCCTGCCGCTCGAACTGCACCACCGACACGCCCCGCTCGGAGTGGAACTCCACGATGGCCTGCACCCGGCCGCACGGCCAGACCCGGACCTCGCCGCTGCCCGCGGGGGCCCGCAGCCCCTCCTCCAGCAGCCGCCGGTCGAAGGCCCACTCCCGGCCCCCGGCCCCGGGCAGCGCGATCCGCACCTCACGCGGGTCGCGCTCGGGGTCGTACCGCAGGGTGACCGGAATCGCCTCCAGGTCGTCGATCAGCGGGACCGCCGCGTCCGTGACGATGTGGGCTCGCGCGTACTGCTCGACTACGGACATCGGACGGTCCCTTCACCGTGCGTCGTCTCCGGAGAGAATGTGCGCCCACCCCTTCTCCAATGTCGCATATTTTCCGGATTGCGCCCCTTGAGGCTGCCCATATCACGGATGAGATAAAACGAGGAGCACGCTCTTGCATATCGTTCGCATCTAGCCACATCATCGAACGGTGCATGTACCTGACGGATTCATCGACGCCCCCACCTCCGCGGCCACCGGTGTGATCGCCGCGGGCGCCGTCGCCGTGAGCCTGCGCGGCGCACGGCGTGAGCTCGACGAGCGCACGGCGCCGCTGGCCGGTCTCGTCGCGGCGTTCATCTTCGCGGTGCAGATGCTCAACTTCCCCGTCGCGGCGGGGACCAGCGGCCATCTGCTCGGCGGCGCGCTGGCCGCGATCCTCGTGGGGCCCTTCACGGGCGTCCTGTGCGTGTCCGTGGTGCTGCTCATGCAGGGCATCCTCTTCGCCGACGGCGGTCTGACGGCGCTCGGCGTCAACATCACCAACATGGGGATCGTCACCGTGGTGGTGGCCTACGCCCTCTTCCGCAGCCTGGTGAAGGTGCTGCCCCGCTCCCGCCGCTCGGTCACCGCGGCCTCCTTCGTCGCCGCCCTGGTGTCCGTGCCGGCCGCCGCCGTCGCCTTCACGCTGATGTACGCCGTCGGCGGCACCACCGACGTCTCGATCGGCAAGGTCGCCACCGCCATGGTCGGCGTGCACGTCCTCATCGGGCTCGGCGAGGCCGTGATCACCGCCCTGACGGTGGGTGCGGTCGTCGCCGTGCGGCCGGATCTCGTGCACGGGGCGCGCGGGCTGGAGCAGCGGCTGAAGCTGCGGGTCGGCGGCGAGCTGGTCGACGCGCCGCAGGCCGGGCCCGCGCCCGCCGCCGCCCGCACCTCACGGCGCACGCTGTGGATCACCGGCCTGGTCACCTCGCTCGTCCTCGCCGGATTCGTCAGCTTCTACGCCTCCGCCGACCCGGACGGGCTGGAGAAGGTCGCCGCCGACCACGGCATCGACAAGAAGGCCGAGGAGCACGCCGTCGCGGACTCCCCGCTCGCCGACTACGGCGTCAAGGACGTCGACGACGCGCGCCTGTCCGGCGGGCTGGCCGGGGTCATCGGCGTGGGGGTGACGGTCGTCGCCGGCACGGGCGTGTTCTGGGCGGTGCGCCGCCGCCGTACCGCCGACGCCTCGCCCACCGCCGTGGAGGGGTCCGTGGAGGAGCCCGCCGGGAAGCGCGTCTGACATGGGTGCCGGGCACGCGCACAGGCTCTACCGGCACGGGCACTCGCCCGTGCACGGCCTGCCCCCGCACACCAAGCTGGCGGCCGTGTTCGCCTTCGTGGTGGTCGTGGTGTCGACACCGCGGGAGGCCATGTGGGCGTTCGGGCTGTACGCCGTGCTGCTCGGGGGCGTGGCGTACCTCGCGCGGGTGCCCGCCGCCTTCCTGCTCCGGCGGCTGCTGATCGAGGTGCCGTTCGTGGCGTTCGCGGTGCTGATGCCGTTCGTGGCGGAGGGCGAGCGGGTCGAGGTGCTCGGGCTGTCCCTGAGCGTGAACGGCCTGTGGGGCGCCTGGAACGTGCTCGCCAAGGGCACGCTCGGCGTCGCCGCGTCCGTCCTGCTCGCCGCCACCACCGAGCTGCGCGAACTCCTCCTCGGCCTGCAGCGGCTCAGGCTCCCGCCGCTGCTCGTGCAGATCGCGTCCTTCATGATCCGCTACGGCGACGTCGTCACGGACGAGATGCGCCGCATGCGGATCGCCCGGGAGTCGCGCGGCTTCGAGGCGCGGGGCGTGCGCCACTGGGGCGTGCTCGCCACGTCGGCGGGCGCGCTGTTCATCCGTTCCTACGAGCGCGGCGAGCGCGTGCACCTGGCCATGCTCAGCCGCGGGTACGCCGGTTCCATGCCGGTCATCGACGAGGTGACCGCGACCCGGGCGCAGTGGTCGTACGCCCTCGCCCTCCCGGGCGCCGCTCTCGCCGTCTGTCTGCTGGGATGGACCCTGTGACTGCTTCCCTCGAGGTCTCCGGCCTCGCCTTCGCCTACCCCGACGGGCACCAGGCCCTGTTCGGGGTCGACTTCTCGATCGCGCGCGGCGAGCGGGTCGCGCTGCTCGGCCCCAACGGCGCCGGCAAGACGACCCTGGTGCTGCATCTGAACGGCATCCTCACCGGCGGCGCCGGCACGGTGCGGGTGGCCGGGCTGCCGGTGGACCAGCGGAACATGGCCGAGGTCAGGCGGCGGGTCGGCATCGTCTTCCAGGACCCGGACGACCAGCTGTTCATGCCGACGGTCCGCGAGGACGTGGCGTTCGGGCCGGCGGCGGCCGGGCTGAAGGGCCCGGAGCTGGAGCGGCGCGTGCAGTCGGCGCTGGAGCGGGTCGGGATGGCGGAGTTCAAGGACCGGCCGCCGCACCACCTGTCCTTCGGGCAGCGCCGCCGGGTGGCCGTCGCGACGGTGCTGGCGATGGAGCCGGAGATCCTCGTCCTGGACGAGCCGTCCTCCAACCTCGACCCCGCCTCCCGCCGCGAGCTGGCCGACATCCTGCGCTCCCTGGACGTGACCGTGCTGATGGTCACGCACGACCTGCCCTACGCGCTGGAGCTGTGCCCGCGCTCCCTGATCCTCAGCGAGGGCGTGATCGCGGCGGACGGGCCGACCGCCGGGCTGCTCTCCGACGAGGAGCTGATGCGGGCGAACCGCCTGGAGCTGCCGTTCGGCTTCGATCCGCGTTCCGTGCCGGCCGCGCCCGCCCGTCCGTGACAATGGGCGCGTGACGAACGAGGAGAGCGACGCGTCGCTGCTGCTGGACCAGCAGCTGTGCTTCGCGCTGTACGCCGCCCAGCGCGCGGTGACGGCCGCCTACCGTCCGCTCCTCGACGACCTCGGCCTCACCTATCCCCAGTACCTCGTCCTGCTCGTGCTCTGGGAGCGCGGCGAGACCTCGGTCAAGGAACTGGCCGCGGCCCTGCGCCTCGACTACGGCACCGTCTCGCCGCTGCTGAAACGGCTGGAGTCGGCGGGTCTGCTGCGGCGTGCCCGGTCGGTGCGGGACGAGCGGTCGGTGCGCGTGGCGCTGACCGGGCGCGGGGAGGAACTGCGCGAGCGGGCCGCCCGGGTGCCCGGCGCGCTGCTCGCCGCGACGGGGCTGGACGCGGCACAGGTCGCGCGGCTGCGCGCGGAGCTGGGTCAGCTGGCGGAGCGGGCGGACGCGGCGGCGGACCGGGCCCGCTGATCCCGCTGCCGGGTTACCCCCGGTTGCCACCCCCTGGTGCCCCAGGCGGGTTACTGGTCAGTACCTTGTGCACGATGTACTTGCGCGCATCTGTTCCTGGGGAAGGCCCGCCATGACCGAAGCCACCGCTGCCACCGCCGAAACCGCCGGAGACACCCGGCCCACGAAGATCGTGTACGTCGCCGAGGCCACCGCGCACGGCGGCCGCGAGGGCTATGTCACCAGCCAGGACGGGCAGCTCGACCTCAAGGTCGCGATGCCCGCGCAGCTCGGCGGCGACGGCGACGGCACCAACCCCGAACAGCTCTTCGCGGCCGGCTACAGCTCCTGCTTCCACAACGCCCTGATCCTGGTGGGCAACCGCGAGGGCTACGACCTCACCGGCTCCACGGTCTCCGCGAAGGTCGGCATCGGCCCCAACCGGCAGCGCGGCTACGGCCTCGCGGTCGCCCTCGCCGTCTCCCTGCCGGTCGTCGACCCCGGCCTCGCGACCCGGCTGGTGGACGCGGCCCACGAGGTGTGCCCGTACTCGAACGCGACCCGCGGGAACATCGACGTGACCATCCTGCTTGGGTGAAGGGGAGCGAACCGGCGCGACGAGGAGGAGTCAGGGACGTGGACGTGCACGGCACAGTGGCCGAGGGCTTCGAGCCGGTCAGGGAAGCGTTCGCGCGGAACTTCGACGCCCTCGGGGAGCGGGGCGCGGCGGTCGCCGTGCTGCGGGACGGGCGCCCGGTCGTCGACCTGTGGGCCGGCACCAAGGACGTCGACGGCACGGCCCCCTGGGAGCGGGGCACCGCCCAGGTGGTGCGCTCGGCGACCAAGGGCGTCGCCGCGGCCGTCCTGCTGCTGCTGCGCCAGCGCGGGCTGCTGGACCTGGACGCCCCGGTGGGGCACTACTGGCCGGAGTTCAAGGCACGGGGCAAGGAGCGGGTGCTGGTCCGGCACGTGCTGAACCACCGCGCCGGGCTCCCGGTCCTGGACCGGCCCCTCACGCCCGAGGAGGCCCTCGACCCGCTGCGGGGCCCGGAGGCCGTCGCCGCGCAGACCCCGGTTTGGGAGCCGGGCACCGACCACGGCTACCACGCGCTGACCTACGGCTGGCTGGTCGACGAACTGGTGCGGCGCGTCACCGGGCAGGGCACCGGCGAGTGGCTGGCCGCGCAGGTCACCGGCCCGCTCGGGATCGACCTGTGGCTCGGCCTGCCGGCGGCGGAGGCGGGGCGGGCCGGGCGCGTGGGCCGCGTCGAGGGACCCGAGCCGGCCGGCGGGCTGCGCGCCCGGCCCAAGCGCTCGGTCACCGAGGCCTACCAGGACCCGGAGTCCCTCACCCGCCGCGCGTTCGCGGCGATCACCCCGTTCCCGGAGCAGAACGACCCCGCCTACCTCGCGGCGGCCCTGCCCGCGACCAACGCCGTCGCGACGGCGGAGGGACTGGCCCGCTTCTACGCGGCGCTGATCGGCGACACCGCCGGTGCCGCCCGGCTGTTCACGCCGGAGACGGTGGAACTGGCCCGGGCCGAGGAGTCGGCGGGCCCGGACCGGGTGCTGGTGGTCGGCACCCGCTTCGGCCTCGGCTACATGCTGCACGGCACCGCCTCCCCCTTCCTCGCCCCCGGCTCCTTCGGGCACCCGGGCCGCGGCGGCGCCCTCGGCTTCGCCGACCCGGAGACGGGGATCGCCTTCGGCTACGTCACCAACGGCTTCCGCAAGACGGTGACGGCGGACCCGCGGGCGCAGGCGCTGGTGCGGGCGGTGCGGGACGTACTGGGCCGGCAGTCCGCCTGAGCCCCGCTAGACGTGGATCGGGTGGGAGGTCCGCCCGGACGCCTGGTCGATCTCCTCGTGCGCCTTGGTCAGCAGTTGCATGGCCAGTTCGTTGAGCGCCCGCGCACCGGCGATCTCCTCCCCGACCCGGGGCTGATTCGGGTCGGACCGGTGCCGGCTGGCGTGCCCGTGCGCCCGTACCTCGGTGCCGTCGGGCAGCCGGACCATCGCGGCCGCGCGGGTGTGCTGGTCGTCCTCCATGAACTCCAGCTCGACGTGCCATCCCGTCGTGGTGTGCATCATGTGGATCACCTCCGGAGCGTCTAGTTCCAGGGTGCTCCTCGCACCCGCCCGACGCACCCGTCCCGCCCGGGGCTAACCGGCGTGCAGCATCAGCCCGATACCGACGACGAGCAGCCCGGCCGCCGCGATCCTCGGCCCCCCGAACCGCTCCTTGAAGCACACGGCCCCGATCACCGCGCCCACGACGACCGACGACTCGCGCAGGGCCGCGACAGGGGCGAGTGGGGCCCTGGTCTGGGCCCACAGCACCAGCGCGTAGGCGGCGACGGACAGGGCCGCCCCGGTCAGTCCGAGCGCGGCGAAGGGCCGCAGGGCCGCCACCGTCCCGCCGCGCCGGCGCCACAGGACGTACGCCGGGAGCACCGTCCCCTGCACCGCCATGAGCCAGGCGATGTACCCCAGGGAGGACCCGGAGGCGCGCACGCCCAGCCCGTCGACGACGGTGTACGCGGCGATCGTCAGCCCGGTCGCCAGGGCCGCCCCGACCGCCGCCCGGTCGGGCCGGTGCCCGCGCAGCCCCCACAGGGCGACGCCGGTCAGCCCGGCACAGGCCAGGGCGATGCCCGCGGCGGCCCGGGCGTCGGGCACCTCGTCGGCGAGCAGGGCGGCGAGCACGGTCACGACCAGGGGCGCGGTGCCGCGCGCGAGGGGGTAGGCCTGGCCGAAGTCCCCCAGCCGGAAGGACGTCATCAGCAGCGCGTAATAGGCGATGTGGATGACGGCCGAGGACAGCAGGTACGGCCAGGCCGCGGCCGCCGGGAACGCGGCGAACGGCGTCAGGGCCAGCCCGATCACCAGTCCGCCGCCCGAGATCAGCGCGAAGCCGGCGAGCTTGTCGGTGATCTTGTGGGCGAGGGCGTTCCAGGCGGCGTGGGTCACGGCGGCGAGCAGGACCGCGGCGGTGACCAGCGGTGTCACGAGGTGCGCTCGCGCACGTCCACGAGCGTGCCGCCGGCGTGGGCGACGAGGTCCCGCGGCGCCATGGGGAAGACGGTGTACGGGGTCCCGGCAGCGGCCCAGACGATGTCGTGGGCGAGCAGGGAGCGGTCGGCGAGGACGCGGGTCCTGGTGCGGTGCCCGAAGGGCGGCACGCCGCCGATGGCGTACCCGGTGGTCTCCCGCACGACCTCCGCCTTGGCCCGGGTGACCTGTTCCGCGCCGAGTTCCCGGCGCACGCGCTCGACGTCGACGCGGGAGGCGCCGTCCATCAGGACGAGCACGGGCACCCCGTCCGCCGCGAAGATCAGGGACTTGCAGATCTGGCTCAGTTCGCATCCGAGCGCGGCGGCGGCCTCGGCGGCGGTGCGGGTGGCCTCGGGGAAACGCCGTACGCGCCCTTCGAGTTCGTCGAGCCCGAGGTCGCGCAGGGCACGCGCGAACCGGGGGTGCGCTCCGGAGCTGCCGGCGTCAGTGGCGGCTGTCGTCGTCATGCGGGCACGCTAGCGGTGCGTGTATCGGACACGCGAGCCGGTTTCTCAGGCGGCGCCGTCCTCAGCGGGGACGTCCGCGAACTCCCACCACGCCGTCGTCTCCCACAGGCGGCGTGGGAGGTCCGGCTGTCACTCGGCGACGTACGCGAGGAACGACTCCCACGTGGCGGGGACTACCGTCACGTGGGGAGACCCCGGGGTCTTGGAGTCGCGGACGTGGATCACGGCGGGCGTGTGGGCGACCTCGACGCAGTCGCCGGGCTCGCTGCTGCTGCTGTAGCTGCTCTTGAACCAGTGCAGTTCCGGCGTGCTCATAGTCTCTCCAGGACTTGCTCGATAAAGGTCTGCGACTCCCGCGGCGTGAGAGCCTGCGCCCGGATCATGCCATAGCGCAGTTCAAGGACCCGTAGGTCACGGGGGCTTGAGACCGGACGTCCGTTGAACGCGCCCTCGGAACGCCCGATGGCCGTGCCGTCGGCGAACTTCAGCACCTCGATCAGGCCTTGCGTACCCGCGTGCTCTTCCCGGTCTGTCGGCATGACTTGGAGCGACACATTTCGCAACTTGGCCATCTCCAGCAGGTGTTCGAGTTGGCGACGCAACACCATCTTGCCCCCGAGGGGGCGTTCGAGCGTCACCTGTTCCTGGACAAAACTGAGATCCGGCACGGGGTCCCGCTCGAAGACGGACTTTCGAGCCATGCGTGCGGCGCCCTCCCGCTCGATCACGTCGGCAGAGAGGGCGGGCTGCCGCATCTCGAACAACGCCCTCGCATACTCCGGCGTCTGCAGCAGCCCGTGGATGTTGTGATTGCTGTAGAGCAGCATCTCCACCGCCCGCCCCTCCAGCTCCGCCAGTTCCCGCACCTTCTTCGGATACCGGGCCCGCTCCATGTCCTTCGTGAACGCCCTCAGATGCCCCTGGGCGTTCAGCACCCGGTCCGCCCTGTCCAGGTACTCCGGCCGGGGAATCCGCGCCCCCCGTTCCATCTTGCGGATCATGTCCTCGCCGTAGCCGAGCATGTCGCCCAGCTCGGTGACCCGCAGGCCCGCCGCCTCCCGGCACACCTTCAGCAGCTTGCCCACCGCCTGGACCAGCGGCTCGATCTCGTCGCCCGGCTCGACATCCCAGCCGGCCTCGTCGACAGCCTCGTTCATACCCCACCTCCATCGCGCAGCCGTACCCGTACAACGACCGGGACAGCCGGGACAGCACGAGACAAGGTCGGGACAACAGCGGTACGCCCGCCCGCAGTCGCCGGTCACGGCGCCCGGACTCGGCCACGCTGAGTCACATGGACCAGGAGACCACCATCCGCAACCTCAGCCTTCTGCTCTCCCCGACGCCCCGGGGCGCGCGGCTCGCCCGGCTCCTCGCCGTGGAGCAACTGCGTGCGTGGGACGTGCCGTCGGACCCCGCCGAGCAGATCGTCGCCGAACTCGCGGCCAATGCCGCCACCCACGGCCGCGTGCCCGGCCGGGACTTCCGGCTGACGCTCTACGTCGTCGGCGGCACCCTCCGCATCGAGGTCACGGACACGCGCGGCGACCTGCTTCCCCACGCCACCCGGCCGGCCCCGGACGCCACCACGGGCCGGGGCCTCCTCGTCGTGGCCGCCCTCGCCGGCCGCTGGGGCGTGACACCGGGGCCGCACCCGCGCAAGACGGTGTGGGCCGAAGTCGAGGTGCCCGGGTGAAAGGCCGGTGAGGACGCACCGTCCCACAGTGCGCCCTCACCGGCAGGTTTCTGACGATCCGTCAGACGCGGACCAGTTGCCTGTCTCCGTCGTCGTCGCCGGAGGCGGCGCGCAGGCCCTCGCCCTCGACGTCGACGTTCGGCAGGGCCCGGTCGAGCCACCCGGGCAGCCACCAGGCCTTGCGGTCGAGGAGGGCCAGGACGGCCGGGACGATGGCCATGCGCACGACGAACGCGTCGAAGAAGACCGCGATCGCGAGGCCGAAGCCGATCATCTTGACCATCGACTCGGAGGAGCCGATGAAGCCGGCGAAGACGGCGATCATGATGACCGCGGCGGCGCTGACGACCCGTGCGCCGTGCCGGAAGCCGGTCACGACGGCCTGGGCCGGCTTCTCGCCGTGGACGTAGGCCTCCCGCATCCGGGTCACGAGGAACACCTCGTAGTCCATGGCCAGGCCGAAGACCACGCCGACCATGAAGATCGGCATCATCGACATGACGGGCCCGGTCTGCTCGACGCCCATGAGGCCGGACAGCCAGCCCCACTGGAAGACCGCGACGACCGCGCCGAGCGCCGCCATCACCGACAGCAGGAAGCCGAGGGCCGCCTTCAGCGGGACGAGGATCGAGCGGAACACCACGATCAGGAGCAGGAAGGCCAGGCCGACGACCAGGACCAGGTAGGGCACGAGGGCGTCGTTGAGCTTCTGGCTGACGTCGATGTTCATGGCCGTGCTGCCGGTGACCAGGACGTTCGCGCCGGTGTCGGCCCTGACCTCCGTGCCCGCGTCCCGGATGCCGTGCACCAGGTCTTCGGTGGTGACGGAGGACGGCTTGGAGGCCGGGACGACGGTGATGGTGGCGGTGTCACCGGCCTTGTTCGGCGCGGGCGGCGTCACCGTGACGACGTCCTTCAGGCCCTTGATCTCGTCGCCGACCGCGGTGAAGGCGGCCTTCGGGTCGCCGCTGCCCTTGGCGTCGACCACGACCATCAGCGGGCCGTTGAAGCCCGGCCCGAAGCCCTCGGACAGCAGGTCGTAGGCGCGGCGCTGAGTGGTGGAGGTGGGCTGGGAGCCGTCGTCGGGCAGGCCCAGTTCCAGGCTCGCGGCCGGGACGGCGGCCGCGCCGAGGCCGACGACGCCGAGCAGCAGGACCGCGACCGGGCGGCGCACCACGAAGCTCGCCCAGCGGCTGCCCAGGTTCGGCTTGGCCGGCGCGTCCTGCGCCCTGGCCCGGCCGAACAGCCTGCTCTTCTCCCCGGCCGGCCTGACCTTGCGTCCGGCGTAGCCGAGCAGGGCGGGGATCATGGTGAGGGCGATCAGGACGGCGATGGCCACCGTGGCGGCCGCCGCGACACCCATCTTCGTCAGCATCGGGATGTTGACGACGGACAGGCCCACCAGGGCGATCACCACGGTCAGGCCGGCGAACACCACGGCGGAGCCCGCCGTGCCGACGGCCCGGCCGGCCGCCTCCTCGCGCTCGCGGCCCTCGGCCAGTTCGGCGCGGTAGCGGGAGACGATGAACAGGGCGTAGTCGATGCCGACCGCGAGGCCGATCATCATCGCGAGGGTGGAGGTGGTGCTGCCCAGGTCCAGGGCGCTCGCCAGGGCCGTGATGCCGGAGACCCCGATGCCCACGCCGATGAGCGCGGTGAGCAGCGGCAGTCCGGCCGCGACCAGCGAACCGAAGGTGATGACGAGGACGACCGCGGCGACCGCGATGCCGATGATCTCGCTGGATCCGGTGTGCGGCACGGCCTGCAGCGCGTCACCGCCGATCTCGACGGTCAGCCCGGCCTCGCGCGCGTCCTGCGCGGAGTCCTCCAGGGCGTCCTTGGAGGCGTCGTCGAGCTCCATGCCGGAGACCTTGTACGACACCTGCGCGTAGGCGATCGTGCCGTCCTTGCTGACGGCCTTGGCCTGGTACGGGTCGGTGACGCGGGCGACCTCGGAGCCGTCGGACAGCTCCTTGACGGTCTCGCGCACCGTCGCCTTGTTGCCCGGGTCGGTCATCTTCTCGCCGCTCGGCGCCTTGAAGACCACGCGTGCGGTGGCCCCGTCGGCGCTGGTGCCGGGGAAGCGCTGTTCCAGCAGGTCGAAGGCCTTCTGGGCCTCGGTTCCGGGGATGGAGAACGAGCTGTTGCCCGCGGCGGGGGCGCCGGCCGCGCCGACTCCGGCGAGGGTCAGCAGGGCCACCCATATCAGGGCGATGACGTGGCGCCGCCGGAACGAGAGCCGGCCGAGTTTGTAGAGGAATGTGGCCACGAGGGCGTACTCCCGGTCAGGTCGTGAGGGTCTTCAGGGCAGGGGTGATCAGCCCGACGACGTGAGCGGTGACGTCAGGTGGAGGGCTAGCGGGAAGGGGACTAGTCGGTGGTGGGGACGCCGAGGGCGGGGAGGACCACGGCGTCGATGTACGAGGTGAGGAACGCCTGGGTGGGCGGCTGATCGTCGATCAGCGTGCGCGTGGCGAAGGCGCCGACGAGCATGTGCACGATGTAGTCCAGCGCCGGCCGGCCGGCCGGGACCTCGCCGCGGTCGACGGCCCGTTGCACCACCCGGCGGAACTCCTCCATCTCGGGCTCGATGAGCAGTTCCTTGAACGCCTGGAGGAGGTCCGGGTTGCCGTGCACCGCCATGAACAGGCCCCGCATCAGCGCGGCGTTCTGCTGCATGGCGCAGTCGTCCTCACGTGCGGTGAGGGCGTGCAGGTCGCCGCGCAGGGTTCCCGTGTCGACGTCGGCGATGCTGCCCGGCTTGTTGTGCCGGATCGCCTTGGCCACCAGCTCGGGCTTGCCGCCCCACTGGCGGTAGAGCGTGGCCTTGCTGGACCGGGTGCGAGCGGCCACGGCGTCCATGGTGAGGGCGTCGTAGCCGACTTCGCGGAGCAGGTCGAGCACGGCCGCGTACAGCTCGGCCTCGCGCTCGGGGGTGATCCGACTGCGACGCGCGGTGGCGACCTCAGCCATCCGACTCACCTTCCTGTTCCGAACGACACGGTTTCGTACACCACGACGATAGCGCACCCCGGCACAGAAACGAAACCGTTTCGTACGTGTGCTGGATCACGGCGGCGGATTTGTCCTGACTTGCTGCGGTCCGCACCCGGGCAAAGCATGGTCGGGTGACCTATCTGCGTCTGCCGCATCTCCATGACGACCTGCTGTGCTTCGTCGCCGAGGACGACCTCTGGCTCGCCCCGCTCGACGGTCCGGGCCGCGCCTGGCGGCTCACCGTCGACCGCACCAAGGTGGGCCACCCGCGCTTCTCGCCCGACGGCCGCCACCTCGCCTGCACGAGCTGGCGCAGCCTGGTGCCCGAGGTCCACCTGGTCCCGGTGGACGGCGGCCCGGGCCGGCAGCTGAGCCACTGGGGCAGCACCGACACCCGGGTGTGCGGCTGGACCCCGGACGGCGAGATCCTGGCCGTCGCCTCGCACGGCGAGCCGTTCTCCTACTTCACCTGGGCCTACAAGGTCTCCCCCGACGGCGACCCGGGCCGCAAGCTGCCCTGGGGGCCGGTCTCCGACATCCAGGTGGCCGACCTGGACGGGGAACGCAGGACGCTGCTGCTCACCGGCACGCCCCCGCACGAACCGGCCGCCTGGAAGCGCTACCGGGGCGGCGCCACGGGCCGGCTGTGGCTGCACGGCGAACGCCTGCTCGAAGGCCTCGGCGGCCATCTGCACTCCCCCATGTTCGTCGGCGGCCGGATCGCCTTCCTCTCCGACCACGAGGGCGTCAGCAACCTCTACTCCTGTGCCCACGACGGCACCGACGTGCGCCGCCACACCGACCACGACGCCTTCTACGCCCGGCACGCCGCCAGCGACGGAACACGGGTGGTGTACCAGTGCGCGGGCGACCTGTGGCTGGTGGAGGACCTGTCCCCGGACGCCGAGCCGCGCCGGCTGGACGTACGGCTGGACGGGCCGCGCGCGGGGCGGCGCCCGTACCAGGTGGCGGCCGCCCGGCACGTCGACGGGCTCTCCGTCGACGAGACCGGCCGGGCGAGCGCGGTCGTCGTGCACGGCAGCCTGTACTGGCTGACCCACCGGGACGGTCCCGCCCGCACCCTCACCGACACCCCGGGCGTCCGGGTGCGCCTGCCGGAGATGCTCGGCGCGAGCGGGCGGGTGGCGTACGTGACGGACGCGGAGGGCGAGGACGCCGTCGAGATCGCCTTCCTGCCCCGGGCGAGCGGCGACCGCACCCCCCGGCGGCTCTCGCCGGGCACGCTGGGCCGGGTGCGCGAGCTGGTCTCCGACCCCGAGGGCGAACGCCTGGCGGTCGCCGCGCACGACGGGCGGCTCCTCCTCGTCGACGTCGGCGAGGACGGCGACGGCGGGGTCACCGAGCTGATCAGGTCGGTCAACGGCCCCGTGCGCGACCTCGCGTTCTCCCCCGACGGGGCGTGGCTGACCTGGTCGCACCCGGGCATCGGGCGCACGCTGCGGCAGGTCAAGCTGGCCCGCATCAAGGACCGGTTCGTCGTGGACGTCACCAACGGCCGCTTCGAGGACGAGAACCCGGTGTTCACCCGCGACGGCCGCTACCTGGCCTTCCTGTCCTGGCGCGGCTTCGACCCGGTCTACGACGTGCACACCGGCGACCTGTCCTTCCCGCTGGGCTGCCGCCCCTACCTCGTGCCGCTGTCCTCGGCGACGCCATCCCCCTTCGCGGTGAACCCCGAGGGCCGCCCGGCCGCCGGGGGCCTGGACCCGGTGGAGGACGACGGGAACGGCGAGAGCGGGGCCGTGACCGTCGAGGCCGAAGGGCTGGAGAGCCGGGTGACGCCGTTCCCGGTGGCCGCCTCCAAGTACTCGGCGCTGCACCCGGTGGCCGGCGGCGGACTGGTGTGGCTGCGCTGGCCGATCTCGGGCGCGCTGGGCGAGACGTTCGCCAACCCGGACGACACCAGCGGCCGGCCCACCCTGGAGCACTTCGCCCTCACCAAGGCCAAGAAGTCCGAACTCGCCCAGCAGCTCGACTGGTTCGCGGTCAGCGGCGACGGCAGCCGGCTGGTGGTCGTCGACGAGGGCGAACTGCGCGCGGTACCCGCGAACGAGCCGGGCGACTCCGACTCCACGGTGTGGATCGACGCCCGCCGCATCCTGCACACGGTCGACCCGGCGGCTCAGTGGCGGCAGGCGTACGACGAGGCCGGGCGGCTGATCCGGGCCCACTTCTGGGATCCGGGCATGTGCGGCATCGACTGGGACGCGATCCTGGACCAGTACCGTCCGCTGGTCGAACGGGTCGCCTCCCCGGACGAGTTCGCCGACCTGCTGCGCGAGGTGCTCGGTGAACTGGGCACCTCCCACGCCTACGTCACCGCCGCCCGGCGCAACGAGGGGCCGCCGCACTACCAGCGCCGCCAGGGCCTGCTCGGCGCCAACCTCGTCCGCCGGGACGGCGGCTGGACCGTCCGGCGGATCCTGCCCGGTGACTCCTCCGACTCCAAGGCCCGCTCCCCGCTCGCCGGTACGGGCATCCGGGAGGGCGCGGTCCTCACCCACGTCGACGGCCGCCCGGTGGATCCCCTCGCGGGCCCCTACCCGCTGCTGGCCGGTGCGGGCGGGACGACGGTGGAGCTGACCTTCTCACCCGCCGAGGGCGCGGGCCCGCCCCGGCGGGTCGCCGTCGTGCCGCTGGTCGACGAGCGGCCGCTGCGCTACCAGGACTGGGTGGCCAAACGGCGGGCGGTGGTCCGCGAGTTGAGCGGGGGCCGCTGCGGCTATCTGCACATCCCGGACATGGGCGGCTCCGGCTGGGCGCAGTTCAACCGGGACCTGCGCATGGAGGTGTCCCGGCCCGCGCTGATCGTGGACGTGCGCGGCAACGCCGGCGGGCACATCAGCGAGCTGGTCGTCGAGACGCTGAGCCGCAGGATCCTCGGCTGGGACCTGACCCGTGACGCCCAGCCCGTCTCGTACGCCTCGAACGCGCCGCGCGGCCCGGTGGTGGCCCTGGCCGACGAGGCGACCTCCTCCGACGGCGACATGATCACCGCCGCGTTCCGACTGCTGAAGCTGGGGCCCGTGGTGGGGCAGCGCACCTGGGGCGGGGTGGTGGGCATGACCGGCCGGCACGAGCTGGGCGACGGCACGGTGATCACGGTGCCGATGAACGCGGCCTGGTTCGACGCCTACGGCTGGTCGGTGGAGAACAGGGGTGTCGCGCCCGACATCGACGTCCTGCGCACCCCGCTGGACTGGGCCGAGGGGCGGCACGCACAGCTGGCCGACGCGGTCGAACTCGCCCTGGGACTGCTGGAGACCGACCCGCCGGCGACACCGCCGACCTACCGCGACGTGCCGGACCGCTCCCGTCCGAAGCTGCCGCCCCGGAGGTGACCGGCAGGGGAAAGGGGCGCCCCGCAACGGGGCGCCCCGGTCCGCTCAGCACGCAACGTCAGGCGTCGTAGTCCTGGTCGAAGCGGTCCTCGTGCTCGCGCTCGCGCTCACGGTCGCGCTGCGGCTGCGAGGGGTCCATGTCCTCGTCGCGCCGGCGGCCGCGGCCCTGCATCTGCTCGCGAGCCTGGTCCGCCTTCTGACGGGCCTGGTTCTGGAACTGCTCGGACTTCTCCTGGAACTGGTCCTTCATACCCATGTGGGTTCACTCCCGTTGGGGGTGAGGGGATCTGGCTCGATCAGATTCACACGGGTCGTGACGCTGCGCATGTCGATCACTCACGCACCGTAGTGCGCTGCTGCTCGTCGGCGGCACCACCGGCTCCGACCAGGCCCGTTCGCATGCCCGTCAGCCGGTCGGCGAACCGCCGCATCTCGCGCTGGCCCACCGTCCCGATGACCGCGGGCAGATAGCCGCGCACCCCCTGCATCCCGCGCAGCCACCACTGCCCGTAGACGTGGCTCGACCGCCGCTCGATCCCGGCCACGAGCCGGTCCACGGCCGGGCCCAGCGGGTAGGTCTTGTTGGACGGCCAGGGCAGCCGCTGCCGCAACTCCCGCATGACGTCCTCCTGGTCGGCCCCGCGCACCATGTCGGTGTCGGTCCACGACAGGTACCCGACGCCGACCTTCACGCCCCGGTACCCGACCTCGGCGCGCAGACTGTGCGCGTACGCCTCCACGCCCGACTTGGAGGCGCAGTACGCGGTCATCATCGGCGCCGGGGTGATCGCCGCGAGGGAGGCGATCTGCAGCAGGTAGCCGCGGCTGTCCAGCAGCATCGGCAGGAACGCGCGGGCGGTCACCGCCGAGCCGACCAGGTTGACCTCGATCACCCGCCGCCAGGACTCCGGGTCGGAGTCGGCGAACGGACCCCCGGTCGCCACACCGGCGTTGGCGACGACGATGTCGACCCGGCCGAAGCGCTCCTTCACCTCCTCGGCGACCCGGGCCATCGCCTCGTGGTCGGTGACGTCGGCGTGCCAGTGCTCGCTGTCGCTGTGCAGCCGCGCGGAGACCTGCTTGAGCGCGTCCGGCTCCAGGCCGACCAGGGCGATCCGCACGCCGCGCGCGGACAGCTTGCGCGCCAGCAGCTCCCCGACGCCGCGCGCCGCCCCGGTCACCACGGCGACCTTGCCCTCAAGGTTCACCCTGCTCATGCGCTCTCCTCGGTTACGGCCTCGATGTGGGTGGTGACGAGTTCGCGCATCTTCCCGGTGACCTGCTCCGGCGCCTCGATCGGGGCCATGTGGCCGATGCCGGGCAGTTCGGTGAACCCGGTGCAGTCCGGCAGCGCCTCGCACAGGGCCCGGGCCTGCGCCGGCGGGGTCAGCCGGTCCGCCGTGCCGACCAGGACGGCCGTGGGCACGGTCAGGTCCCGCACGGCGTGGTCGAGGTCGAGCAGGTCCAGCACCCGCGACCAGCCGTAGCGGACCGTGCGGGGGCAGGCGTGCACGATCCGGGCGCACGCCTCGACCATGTCCGGGGCCGAAGCGGGGCCCATGGTCCCGTACTTGAGGATCCGGCGGGCCAGGGGCGTGACCGGCCCGAGCGGAGCGCGGGAGCCGAGGATCCGCCGGGTGAGCCAGGTGCGCACCGGCCCGGGCCGCATGGGCACGACGGTGGAGGCGGCCACCAGCTGCGAACTGCCCGTGCTGCACAGCAGGACGGCGGCGGCGTGCGCCCGGAAGGCGGGCCGCGCGGAGGCCGCCATGACGGTCATGCCGCCCATGGAGTGCCCGGCGATCACGGCCCGTTCGCCCGGCGAGAGGGTGGCTTCCAGGACGGCTTCCAGGTCGTCGGCGAGCGCGTCGGTGCTGCACGCCGGGCTCGCGGGGCTGCGGCCGTGGCCGCGCTGGTCGTAGGCGATGACCCGGTGGTCGGCGGCCAGTTCGCGGATCTGGGCCGCCCAGAAGGCGGTCGAGCAGGTCCAGCCGTGGGCGAGGACGACGGCGGGCGCGAACTCGGGCCCGTGGATCTCGACGTGCAGCCGGGCACCGTCGGCGGAGACGGCGGTCAGCTCGCGCACGGGGGCGGGCGGGGCGTAGGGCCCGGACGCGACGGGCAGGAGACGGCTCACGCGTCCACCTCGGCCTTCCGCTCACCCCGCGCCTGGCTCCGCCCGGTCCCGGGGGCCCGCAGCACGTCGTACTCGGTGAGGTCCACCCGGCGCGTCTCGCGCCGGAACTCGGCGGTCGTGCCGGGCCAGATGGTGGTGTTGCGGCCGTTGGCGTCGAGGTACCAGCTGGTGCAGCCGCCGGTGTTCCACACGGTCCGCTTCATGCGCTCCTGCACCCGGTGGTTCCAGCCGCGCACGGCCTCGGGGCGGGCGTCGAGGGCGACCCGGCCGCCGAGCACGTCCAGCTGGCGGACGTAGTCGGCGAGGTAGTTCAGCTGGGACTCGATCATCAGGATCATCGAGGAGTTCCCCAGGCCCGTGTTGGGTCCGATGATCGTCATCCAGTTCGGGAAGCCGGCCGCGGAGGCGCCGCGCAGGGCCTCCATGCCGCCCTTCCAGGTCTCGGCGAGGGTGCGCCCGTCGGCGCCCACGACCCGTTCGGCGATGGGCATGTCGGTGACGTGGAAGCCGGTGCCGAACACGATCGCGTCCACCTCGGCCTCACTGCCGTCGGCGGCGACGAGGGTCGAGCCGCGCACCTCGGCCAGGCCGCTGGCGACGACGTCCACATTGGGCCGCGCGAGCGCCGGGTAGTACTCGCTGGACAGCAGGATCCGCTTGCAGCCGATGCGGTAGTCGGGCGTGAGCTTGGCCCGCAGCGCCGGGTCCTTGATGGCCCGGGCCATGTTGCGCTTGGCGAGCTGCTCGACGAAGCCCAGCTCGTTCGGGCGCTTGGTGAACGCCTGGACCTGCAACTCCCGGATGCCCCACAGCAGTCCGCGCCGCAGCTGCGAGGTGAAGGGCAGCTGCCGGTGCAGCCACCGCTCGGCGTCGCTGATGGCCCGGTCCATCCGGGGCATGACCCAGGGCGGGGTGCGCTGGAAGAGGGTGAGCCGGGAGACGTCCGGCTGGATGGCCGGCACGATCTGGATGGCCGAGGCGCCGGTGCCC
Source organism: Streptomyces sp. NPDC085931 (assembly GCF_044540565.1). Lineage (NCBI taxonomy): Bacteria > Bacillati > Actinomycetota > Actinomycetes > Kitasatosporales > Streptomycetaceae > Streptomyces > Streptomyces sp. NPDC085931. The sequence goes on along the minus strand of NZ_JBITSK010000007.1, from coordinate 318,490 downwards.
ACCATGGCGACGCGCTTGCCGCGCAGGTCGTAGTCGTGGTCCCAGCGGGCGGAGTGGAAGACCTTGCCGGGGAAGGAGTCCAGGCCGGGGATGTCCGGCACCTTCGGGTCGGACAGCGGGCCCGTGGCCGACACGACGAGGTCGGCGGAGAGGTTCCCGCTGCTGGTCTCGATGTCCCAGCACAGCCGCTCGGCGTTCCACGTCATCCGCTTCACCTCCGAGTCGAAGCGGATGTGCGGCCGCAGCCGGAAGGTGTCCGCGACGTGCTCCAGGTAGGCCCGGATGTGCTCCTGCCCGGAGAAGGTGCGCGGCCAGTCCGGGTTGGGCGCGAAGGAGAACGAGTACAGGTGCGACGGCACGTCACACGCGCACCCAGGGTAGCTGTTGTCCCGCCAGGTGCCGCCGACGCTGCTCGCCCGCTCCAGGACGACGAAGTCGGTGACACCCTCCCGGCGCAGCCGCACGGCGGCCCCCAGCCCGCCGAACCCGGACCCGACCACCGCGACGCGCACATGCTCGTGTTCGCGCTCGCCCATGCCGACACCTCCACACACCACGAGAACCGTGCCAGTGAACACTGGCGCAATGGGAGCGTAGAGCAGCGGCGTACTGATGGGTAGGGGGCAGGACGAGGAAGTTACCCGCGGTACGGCTTAGGGTGCCCAGGTGGCCGAGAAGCGTGAATACCGCATGGAAGAGCTGGCCCGCCTGGCCGGGATCACGGTGCGCACCCTGCGCTTCTACCGCGAACGCAAGCTGATCCCGCCACCGCGCCGCGAGGGCCGCATCGCCTGGTACGACGACCAGCACCTGGCCCGGCTGCGCACGATCACGGCCCTGCTGGAGCGCGGCCACACCCTCAGCGGCATCGCGGAACTGGCCGAGGCATTCGACCACGGCCGGGACGTCGGCGACCTGCTCGGCGTGGGCGGCCCGACCGAGGAGGAACCGGTCCACCTCACCCCCGAGGAGCTCGCCGACCACTTCGCGGGCGAGGCCACCCCGGAGAACCTGGCCGCCGCCATGGACCTCGGCTACCTCGGCACCGACGGCGACGAGATCGTCCACATCAGCCGCCGCCTGCTGGAGGTCTCCTCGGCCCTGGTCCACGAGGGCATCCCGCTCGCGGACGTGCTCGCCGCGGCCAAGGAGGTCCGCACCCACACCGACGCCCTGGCCGGCCTCTTCACCGACCTCGTCCTGCGCCACGCCTCCGCTGCGGACCTGCCCCGCCTGCGCCCCCTGGCGCGCAGCGTGGTGGAGGCGGAGCTGTCGCTCGCCCTGGACCGCAGGATGCGCACGCCCTGACGGTCAGCGGCTGCCGGCGGCCGGCTGACCGTCGTAGACGACGGTCACCGGCGCGTGGTCGGACCACCGCTCGGCGTGCGTGGCGGCGCGCTCCACGAACCCCTTGACCGCCCGCCCGGCGAGCCCGGGGGTCGCCATGTGGTAGTCGATCCGCCAGCCGGTGTCGTTGTCGAAGGCCCGCCCGCGGTAGGACCACCACGAGTACGGCCCCTCGGTGTCCGGGTGCAGGGCGCGCACGACGTCGACGTAGCCGCCGTCGGCCGGGTCGAGCACACGGCCGAGCCACTCGCGCTCCTCGGGCAGGAAGCCGGAGGACTTCTGGTTGCCGCGCCAGTTCTTCAGGTCGGCCGTCGTGTGGGCGATGTTCCAGTCGCCGCAGACGAGGACCTCGCGCCCCTCGGCCGCGGCCCGCCCCCGCAGTTCCTTGAGGTGGGCGAGGAACTCGCCCATGAAGCGCTCCTTCTCGTCCTGCCGCTCGGTGCCGACCTCGCCGGAGGGCAGATAGAGGGAGGCGACGGTGACCCCCGGCAGATCGGCCTCCACATACCGTCCGCTGCCGTCGAACTCGGCGGACCCGAACCCGATCCGCACCCGGTCGGGCTCGCGCCGGCTGTACAGCGACACCCCGGCCCGGCCCTTGGCGGCGGCCGGCGCGTGCACCACGTGCCACCCCTCGGGCGCGCGGACGTGCCCGGGCAGCTGCTCCGGCTCGGCGCGCACCTCCTGCAGGCACAGCACGTCGGCGTCGGTTTCGGCCAGCCACTCCACGAAGCCCTTCTTCGCGGCGGCCCGCAGCCCGTTCACATTCACAGAGGTCACAGTGAGCACCCGGGCACGATACCGGCACTCTGGACGGAGTCCAGTTCCGGATCACATACGGTGGTCGGCATGCACATACGCCGGGTCTCCTTCGACCACCCCGACGCCATGAAGCTGAACGACCAGGTCCAGGCCGAGTACGCCGTCCGCTACGGCGACGACGGCGACGCCACGCCCATGGCCGTCGCGGACTTCGACCCGCCGAACGGCATCTACCTGATCGCCTACGACGCGGACGGCACGCCCGTCGCCTCGGGCGGCTGGCGCGCCCAGGACGCCAACGACGAGGGCAACCTGGACGGCGACGCCGAGCTGAAGCGCATGTACGTGATCGAGCAGATGCGCGGCCGGGGCCTGGCCCGCCGCATCCTGGCGGCGCTGGAGGAGGACGCCCGCGCGGCCGGCCGGGTCCGCATGGTCCTGGAGACGGGCACCAAGCAGCCGGAGGCCATCGCCCTGTACACGTCCAGCGGTTACGAGCCGTGCGCCAAGTTCGGCTACTACCGCCACCACGAGGCCAGCCGCTGCTTCGCGAAGCGGCTCTGACGCCCCGACGGACCGACGGGCCCTTCGGGGCCCGCGAACAGAGCAGAGCCCCTGTCGGCTGTCGCCGACAGGGGCTCGAAGCTGCGTGGACCTGAGGGGATTTGAACCCCTGGCCCCCTCGATGCGAACGAGGTGCGCTACCGGACTGCGCCACAGGCCCTTGCAACGAGTGAAACTCTAGCACCCCGATCGGCCCGCATAAAAATCCGTTCCGGAGCCGGTGACCCGCGGGTGCGCGGGGCTACTCGTTGGCGGCCCGGGGCCGGTCCCCGTCCTCGTACTGGTCGAACAGCGGCGTACGGCCGCGCTCCCGGGCCCGCCGGGCGGAGGCCGCGGCGGGGTTCGCGCCGCGGCCGCGCTTCCGGGCGGGCGGCAGGGCGTCACCGCGTCCGTCGCCGTCCGTCCCCTCCGGCGCCTGCGGCTCCGCCGCCGGGCCGGGGTCCGCGGGGCCCGCGGTGTCGTCCGCCGCCTCGGGGGCGACCGCGCTGGACCGCGCCGAGCTCCAGGTGTCGGGGGCGCCGAGGTCGACGTCGCTCGTCGCCCGGGGCGCGACCGGCGCGGTCACGTAGGTCGGCAGGGGCACCGGCACCGGCTCCCAGCTGTCGCCCTGGCCCGGCCGCCGCTGCCGCTCGCGCTGCTGGTCGACCCACTCCGCGTGGTCGGTCTGCTCGACGAGGGCGCGCCGGTCCGCCGCGAGGGCCGACAGGCCGGGGTCGGTCGCCGGCTCGGGTCCCTCCTCCGGTTCGTCGGCCTCGTCCTCGGCCAGGGGGCGCCGGCGGGGCTGGCGCTGCCGCTCCCGCAGCCGCTGGGCGGCGGCCTCGGCCCGGCGGCGGTCCATCTGGTAGGCGAAGCGGCGGCGCTCCTGGGAGCGCAGGTACGCGATGTACACGCTGAGCATCACGGCGGGCACGCCCGGGGCCCACAGGAACGCCAGGCCGCCGACCGCGGCGACGATCGCGCCGAGGGTGAAGGCGAGGAACAGCATGGTGGTGGTGCGCCGGCGGCGCGCGAGCACCTTCGAGCGCCGGGCCCGCGCCGCGGCCGCCTGCTCCGCCGGGGACGGCGCGCCGCGCCGGGCGGCGGGCACGCCGCCCGTGCCGCGATCGGGACGGGCCGCGTGCGGTGCCGGGCGGGCCGGCTGCTCCGGGGCGGGCTCCGGGAGGGGCGCCCGGGTCTGGGGACGGGTCTTGGACACCGCGAAGGCCCGGACGTCCACCGACTCGGTGACGGCGTCCGGGTCGCCGGCGTCCTGCTCCCCCTCCTCGGCGGAGCGCGCCTGCAGGTCCTTGGCGTACCGGCGCTCCATGGCCGCCTTTCCGGACAGAAGCCGGATGGCGGTGCTGAAGCGTTCCGTCGGACGGGCCTCGTTCAGCTCGTCCTGCCTACGGAGCCACATCGGCACCAAGTAGGCGGCCCAGGCCCCGACGATGACTGCGTAGATGAGGCCGCTGCTGCTCACGCCTCACACCGTAGAGGGGTTTGCGTGAGGCCATCTGCCAATTGAGCCGGTGTGTCGCACGATCTGGCTGATATTTCGAACTTTTTTTGCGACTGATGCGATCAGCACACCACCGAGGCCGGGAATTCCTCGCCCCGAGACGGTCAACGGCCGATCAATTTCGAACACATATTCAATTTCCGGAGTGCGGCCGCATTCCCGGATTACTCTGGGATCGTGCCCGCTGCCAGCGCCTGAGCAAACCGTCGGGCACCTCCTCCGCCGTGAGCGCGAAGACGAGGTGGTCGCGCCAGGCCCCGTCGATGTGCAGATAACGGGGCCGGAGCCCCTCCTCGCGGAATCCGAGCTTTTCGACGACCCGGCGGCTGGGGCCGTTCTCGGGACGAATGCAGACCTCGACGCGGTGCAGTCCGACGGTGCGGAAACAGTGGTCGACGACGAGCGCCACCGCCGTCGGCATCACCCCGCGCCCGGCCACGGCCTCGTCCACCCAGTACCCGACGTGCCCCGAGCACATCGAGCCCCAGGTGATCCCGGCGACCGTCAGCTGCCCGACCAGCCGCCCCTGGTACTCGATGACGAAGGGCAGCATCCGGCCGGCGTTCGCCTCCGACCTCAGGTGGCGGACCATCTGGCGGAAGGTCGGGCGGTGCGCCATCGGCCCGCCCGGCGTGGGCGGCGGGATCGTCGCCTCCCAGGGGCGCAGCCAGTCGCGGTTGCGCCGGTTGACCTCGCGCCACGCCCGCTGGTCGCGCAGTTTTATCGGCCTGAGGACGACGTCGCCGTCCACCAGCTCGACGGGCCAGGATGGGCTGTTCAGCTCGCACCCCCGTCGGGTCTGGGGTGGTCGCCGCCGCGCAGCTGCTCGACGGCGTGCACCAGCAGCGGCTCCAGCACGGCGAGGCCGTCCTTCACGCCGCCGCTGGATCCGGGCAGATTGACGATCAGCGTGCTCCCGGCCACACCCGCCAGCCCCCGGGACAGCGCCGCGGTCGGCACCTTCTCCCGGCCGAACGCCCGGATGGCCTCGGCGATGCCGGGCACCTCGTGGTCGATCACCCGGCGCGTGGCCTCGGGGGTGCGGTCGGTGGGCGAGATGCCCGTGCCGCCGGTGGTGACGACGACGTCGTAGCCGGCCTCGACCCCGGCGCGCAGGGCCGCCTCCACCGGGTCGCCGTCGGGCACGACCTGCGGGCCCTCGACCTCGAAGCCGAAGCGCTTCAGGCCCTCGGCGATCAGCGGGCCGCCCTTGTCCTCATAGACGCCGGCGGCGGCCCGGTTCGACGCCGTCACGACGAGTGCGCGGTACGTCATGTCCGGCTCCAGTCGCCCGACTTGCCGCCCGTCTTCTCCTCGACCCTCACGTCCGTGATGACCGCTCCCTTGTCGACCGCCTTGACCATGTCGATCACGGTGAGCGCGGCGACGGAGACCGCGGTGAGCGCCTCCATCTCGACGCCCGTGCGGTCCGTGGTCTTCACGGTGGCCAGGATCTCCACGGCGTCGTCCGCGACCGACAGGTCCAGTTTCACACCGGACACCGACAACGGGTGGCACAGGGGGATCAGATCGGGGGTGCGCTTGGCGCCCATGATCCCGGCGATGCGCGCGGTCGCGAGGGCGTCGCCCTTGGGGACGCCCTCACCCCGCAGCAGCTCGATCACCCGGGGCGAGACGAGGACGCGGCCGCTGGCACGGGCGGTGCGCGCGGTCACGTCCTTCTCCGACACGTCCACCATGCGGGCGGCGCCCGCCTCGTCGAGGTGCGTCAGCCGGTCCTGTGCGGAGCCGTCCGGCGTGCGTGGGTCCTGCGTGCTCATGCTGTGTGGCGCTCCCGGTCCGGGCCCGTCGCGGTGCGGCGCACGGGCCTGCTGTGCGCGACACGGTACCCCCAACCAGCGGCTATCGGCCGAGCAGGACCACCTCGACGTCGGCGCCGGGCTCGACGGACTCGGTGTCCTCGGGGACGACGATCAGCGCGTCGGCGTGGGCGAGGGCCGCGACCAGGTGGGATCCGGCGCCGCCGACCGGGGTGACGCGGCCGTCCCGGTAGGTGCCGCGCAGGAACTGGCGGCGGCCCTTCGGCGAGGTCAGCGCCTTGTCCGCGGCCAGGGTCGCCCGGGTCGTCGGGCGGTGGACGTCCGGCAGGCCCATCAGGGCGCGGATCGCGGGGCGGACGAACAGCTCGAAGGAGACGTACGACGACACCGGGTTGCCGGGCAGGGCCAGCAGCGGGGTGTGGTCGGGGCCGATGGAGCCGAAGCCCTGGGGCTTGCCGGGCTGCATGGCCAGCTTGCGGAACTCCACGCCGCTGCCCGGCTCGTCCTCGTCGGCGACGTGGGACAGGGCCTCCTTGACGACGTCGTAGGCGCCGACGCTCACCCCGCCCGTGGTGACCAGCAGGTCGGCGCGGACCAGCTGGTCCTCGATGGTGGAGCGCAGGGTCTCGGCGTCGTCGGCGACGGCGCCGACGCGGTAGGCGAGGGCGCCGGCGTCACGGGCGGCGGCGGTGAGGGCGAAGCTGTTGGAGTCGTAGATCTGACCCGAGCGCAGTTCCTCGCCGGGCTGGACGAGTTCGCTGCCGGTGGAGAGCACCACCACGCGCGGGCGCGGGCGCACGCGTACGCGGCCCCGGCCGATCGCGGCGAGCAGGGCGATCTGGGGCGGGCCGAGGATCGTGCCCGCCTCCAGGGCGCGGTCACCGGCCTTCACGTCGCTGCCCTGTGCGCGCACGTGCGCGCGGGCCTCGGCCGGGCGGTAGACCTGCACCTGGCCGGTGGCGCCCTCGGGGCCGAGGCTGCGGGCGCGCATCCCGCGCACCGGGCCCTCGCCGAGCCCGCCGTCGGTCCACTCCACGGGCACGACCGTCTCGGCGCCGGGCGGCAGCGGGGCGCCGGTCATGATGCGGGCGGCCTGGCCGGGCCCGACGTGGAGCGGTTCCGACTGGCCGGCGGCGACGTCCCCGACGACCTCCAGGGCCGCCGGGAACTCCTCGCTCGCGCCCGCCACGTCCGCGACCCGCACCGCGTAGCCGTCCATCGAGCTGTTGTCGAAGGGCGGCAGGGACACCGGCACCGTGACGTCCTCGACGAGGACGCAGCCCTGGGCGTCGAGCAGGTGCAGCTCGATCGGCTCCAGGGGCCGGACGGTGGCGAGGATGTCCTCCAGGTGCTCGTCCACCGACCAGAGGTGGTCGGGGCCCGAGTGGTCCCGGTCCGTGACGCGGGGCGCGGCGCTGCTCAACGTGCTACATCTCCTCGGCTACGTAACTGCGGAGCCAGGTCCGGAAGTCCGGGCCCAGGTCTTCACGTTCGCACGCGAGCCGGACGATGGCACGCAGGTAGTCGCCGCGGTCGCCGGTGTCATAGCGGCGGCCCTTGAAGACCACGCCGTGCACGGGGCCGCCGATCTTCTCGTCCTCGGCGAGCTGCTGCAGGGCGTCCGTGAGCTGGATCTCGCCGCCGCGGCCCGGCTCGGTCCGGCGCAGTATGTCGAAGATGTTCGGGTCGAGGACGTAGCGGCCGATGACCGCGTAGTTGGACGGGGCGTCGGCCGGGTCGGGCTTCTCGACCAGGCCGCCGACCCTGACGACGTCGCTGTCCTCGGTGGTCTCCACGGCCGCGCAGCCGTAGAGGTGGATCTGCTCCGGGGCGACCTCCATGAGCGCGATGACGCTGCCGCCGCGCTGCTCCTGGACCTCGACCATGCGCTGCAGCAGCGGGTCGCGGGGGTCGATCAGGTCGTCGCCGAGGAGGACCGCGAAGGGCTCGTGGCCGACGTGCGGGGCGGCGCACAGCACGGCGTGGCCGAGGCCCTTGGGGTCGCCCTGGCGGACGTAGTGCATGGTCGCGAGGTCGCTGGACTCCTGCACCTTGGCCAGACGGTCGGCGTCGCCCTTCTTCTGGAGCGCCGACTCCAGCTCGTAGTTGCGGTCGAAGTGGTCCTCGAGGGGGCGCTTGTTGCGGCCCGTCACCATGAGGACGTCGTCGAGGCCCGCCGCGACGGCCTCCTCGACCACGTACTGGATCGCGGGCTTGTCCACGACCGGCAGCATCTCCTTGGGAGTGGCTTTGGTGGCCGGCAGGAACCGGGTGCCGAGGCCTGCTGCGGGAATGACAGCCTTGCTGATCCGAGGGTGCTGAGTCATGTGCGCCACCCTATCCGGTGCCTTTGCATGGAATCTGAGGCTCCGGTTCATAGGCGCTCATATGAGCGTATTGCCATAGTACGGGAGCAACCATTGAGGCCTATCGCACGTCCGGGCGAGCCTGACAAGCGGAGTTTGCGGCGCGAGATCCTCGCGGTGAGGAACAGGTTGACGGCCGATGACCTGCGGGAAACGTCGGCCGCGCTGGCCGCGCGGGCCATGGGGCTGCCCGAGTTGGCCCGGGCCGGCACGGTCGCGGCGTATGTCTCCGTGGGGAGTGAACCCGGGACGCTCGCGCTCCTGGACGCTCTGCGCGCCCGGGGCGTGCGCGTGCTGTTGCCGGTGCTGCTGCCCGACAACGACCTCGACTGGGGGCCGTACGAGGGCGAGGACTCGCTCGCGCGGGTCCGGCACGGCGGCCGGATGGCCCTCTTCGAACCCGCGGGCAAGCGCCTCGGACCGGACGCGGTGACCACGGCGGACGCGGTGCTGCTGCCGGGCCTCGCCGTCGACGCGCGCGGCATGCGCCTGGGCCGGGGCGGCGGCTCGTACGACCGGGTGCTGGCGCGGCTGGAGCGCGCGGAAGCGCGTCCCGCGCTGGTGGTGCTGCTGTACGACACGGAGGTCGTCGGGCAGGTCCCGGCGGAGCCCCACGACCGGCCGGTGCACGCGGTGGTGACGCCGTCGGGGATCCGGCGGTTCCGGCCCGGGCCCTGACGCGCGAGCGGCCCTCCACGCGGGCGTGGAGGGCCGCTCGTGGCCGCCTGAGGCTTCAGCGGCTCACGGCTTGAGCACCAGCTTGTCGGTCGTGCTCTGGTCGACCGCCCGGTCCGAGAAGGACCACGGCAGCAGTTCGCCGTCGGCCCACTTGTCGGTCTGGTCGACGTAATGGGCGCTGTAGGCGTGCCCGGAGGCCCCGGTGAGGTTGATCCAGCGGGACTTGTCCAGGTCGCCCAGGTTCACCACCATCCGCATGGACGGCACCCACACCACCCCGTAGCCGCCGGCGGCGTTCCAGCCGGTCGCGTTCACCGTCGCCTCGCCGCCGCTGAGCTCCCAGGGGCCGCGGTTGAGGGCGTACCGGACGAAACCGGGGCCCGCGGTGCCGAGGGTCTGGTTCTTCAGGAACAGGCGGTGCAGCCGGCCCCAGCTCCAGGTGTCGATGTCCTTGCCGAGCTTGGCGGTCAGCTCCCAGCGGGCGTCGACCATGGCCCGCTTGAACAGCTGGTCGCGGTTGACGGCGCCGTCGCGGGTGCCCACCTCGGGCGTCCTCCACCAGTCGCTCTTCGGCTGGTCCATCAGCTTGCGGACCACCTCGAACCAGCGGTCGCCGCCGTCGGGCTGCGCCTTGTCGGGGGCGCGCTGCCCGCACTCGCGGACCTCCTCGGCCTCGTCGGCCGGGCCGGTGGTGTTGACCGGCTTGACCCACAGGCACTGCCCCTTGGGCCGCAGCTCCTTGGGCAGCTTGTTGCCGAAGGCCAGCTTGAGGATGTTGCGCCAGACGGCGTTGAAGTAGGCGGCGGCCGCCGAGTCGGCGTCCTGGGTGTAGTCCCAGCCCTCCAGGAGCTTCTGCGCCTCGCGGACGTCCTTGTCGCCGGTGTCGATCTTCAGCAGCGTGGGCACCAGCAGCCGGGCGATCTCACTGCTGTTGTCCAGCTGCATCTGGCGCATGTCGTCGGTCGAGATCTTTCCGCCGTCCTTGATCTTCGACTGGATCAGGTCGGTGATCCGCTGGCTGCGCGCGCCGTAGCCCCAGTCCGTGGTGAGCGTGTAGGGGTAGTCGTCCTCGTCGATCACGGCCTGGTTGGCGGTGACGATGTAACCGCGCTCCGGGTCGTACTCGTAGGGCAGCGCGTCCTGCGGGACGTAGCCGGTCCAGCGGTACTTCGGGTCCCAGCCGGGCGCCGGCAGGGAGCCGTCGAAGCCCTCGGCGCGCAGCGGGATCCGCCCCGGCAGGGTGTAGCCGATGTGGTCCTCGGTGTCGGCGTAGACCAGGTTCTGCGAGGGCACGTCGAACAGGGACGCGGCCTTGCGGAAGTCGGTCCAGTTCTTCGCCCGGTTCATGGCGAAGACGGCGTCCATGGTGGTGCCCGGCTGCAGCGCGGTCCAGCGCAGCGCGACTCCGTAGCCGTCGCCCCGGTCGGGCGCGGCCGTGTCGACCGTGGCCTTCTTGCCGACCTTCACGAGTTCCTCGTCGCGGTCGGAGAGCAGCGGGCCGTTGTTGGTCTCGCGGACGACGATCTTCCGGGGCGAGCCGCCGGCGACCTCGATGGTCTCCTCGCGGGTCTCGAACGGCTTGACCTTGCCGTCGTAGAGGTAGCCCGCGCCGGTGATCTTCTCCAGGTAGAGGTCGGTGACGTCCACGCCGGAGTTGGTCATGCCCCAGGCGATGTCCCGGTTGTGACCGATGATCACGCCGGGCATGCCGGCGAAGGTGTAGCCCGCCACGTCGTACTGGCAGGTGCTGGAGACGCTGCGGCAGTGCAGGCCCATCTGGTACCAGACCGACGGCAGCGAGGGCGACAGGTGCGGGTCGTTGGCCAGCAGCGGCTTGCCGGTGATGGTGTGCTTCCCGCTGACGACCCAGGAGTTGGAGCCGATGCCGTCGCCGTTCACGCCGACGGCCGGCGGGAGGTCGTCCATGACCCGGGTGAGGCCGGTGAGCTGGCTGTCGAGGCCGGAGGTGCCGGAGGGGGTGCCGGACGTGCCCGCGGTGCCGGACGTGCCGGACGTGCCCGCGGTGCCCGTGCCGGCGGTGCCCGCGCCCGTGCCGGACGTGCCCGCGGTGCCCGCGCCGGCCGTGCCACCGGTTCCGGCGGTACCTCCCGTGCCGGCCGTGCCGCCGGCGCCACCGGTCGTGCCGCCCTGCTCGAAGGCGCCGGTCAGCTGGCTGAACTGGCCCTCCTGGACGATCGCCTTGTTCCGGCTGTACGGGTACTGCGGGTACAGGTCGGCGATCTGCTTCGGGCCGAGGCGGCTGGTCAGCAGGGCGCGGTCGATCTCGTCCTGCATGTTGCCGCGCAGGTCCCAGGCCATCGCCTTCAGCCAGGAGACCGAGTCGACCGGGGTCCACTGCTTCGGCTTGTAGTCGTTGGTGAAGCCCAGCGCCGCGTACTCCAGGGAGATGTCCTTGCCGTCCTTGCCCTGGAGGTAGGCGTTGACCCCCTTGGCGTAGGCCTGGAGGTACTTCTTCGTGGCGGCCGACAGCTTGGTGTCGTACTCCCGCTTGGCGACCCGGTCCCAGCCCAGGGTGCGCAGGAACTCGTCGTTGTCGATCTGGCTCTTGCCGAACATCTCCGACAGGCGCCCGGCGGCCATGTGGCGGCGGACGTCCATCTCGTAGAAGCGGTCCTGGGCCTGGACGTAGCCCTGGGCCATGAACAGGTCCGCGTCGGAGGAGGCGTAGATCTGCGGGATGCCGTGGTCGTCCCGTCTGACCTCGACGGGCCCGGCCAGCCCTTCGAGCGTGAGCGTGCCCTTGGTCTGCGGGAAGGAGGCCCGGACCGTGCTGATGGTCCAGTACGCGCCGAAGGCGACGCCCCCCAGGAGGGCCAGCACCAGGACGAGCACGAGGAGACGGACTTTGCGCCCCTTTCTCCTGCCGGACTTGCCGGGCTGCTGACCCGTGGAGGCGGTGGTGTCGGTGGGCATCGCTGTCCTTGCTGTCCTAACGCGAGCGGCAGGTTCGGCTGTGCTTTTAACTGAGCGCTGGAGCAACGATAGGCGCAGGGCCTTGCGCCCCTTGACGCGGAGTCGGGAACCGGCGCGGACGGACGTTCGATCTTGCCCTCCCGAGCGTCAAGAAATCGTCAAGAGTTAGGTAAGGTAACGAAGTAGTCGGCGCGCTGCGCCACCTCGTCTTGTGCGATGTACGTGAGCCCACGCGCGCGTGTGTGCGGGCCAGGAAAGGATTCGGCCGCTGACTGTCCACCACCTCAACCAGCTCCTGCTCGTCTGCTCGCTCGTCCTGCTCGTCGCCGTCGCAGCGGTACGGATCTCCTCGCGCAGCGGGCTCCCCAGCCTGCTCGTGTACCTGGGCATCGGCGTCGCCATGGGTCAGGACGGCATCGGGGACATCCACTTCGACAACGCCGAGCTGACCCAGGTCATCGGGTACGCGGCGCTGGTCGTGATCCTGGCCGAGGGCGGTCTGGGCACGAAGTGGAAGGAGATCGAGCCGGTCATGCCGGCCGCCACGGCACTGGCGCTGGCCGGTGTCGCGGTGAGCGTCGGGGTCACGGCGTCGGCCGCGCACTACCTGGTCGGGCTGGAGTGGCGGCAGGCGCTGATCATCGGGGCGGTGGTCTCCTCGACGGACGCGGCGGCCGTGTTCTCCGTGCTGCGCAAGATCCCCCTGCCCGCGCGCGTGAAGGGCACGCTGGAGGCGGAGTCCGGCTTCAACGACGCCCCCGTGGTCATCCTCGTGGTGGCCCTGTCCACCGCCGGACCCGTCGAGCACTGGTACGTGCTGCTGGGCGAGATCCTGCTGGAGCTGGCGATCGGCGCGGCCATCGGGCTCGCCGTGGGCTGGCTCGGCTCCTGGGGGCTCAGGCACGTGGCGCTGCCCGCGTCCGGCCTGTACCCGATCGCCGTCCTGGCGATCGCCGTGGTGGCCTACGCGGCGGGCGCCCTGGCCCACGGCAGCGGCTTCCTCGCCGTCTACCTGGCCGCGATGGTGATGGGCAACGCCCGCCTGCCGCACTGGCCGGCCACCCGCGGGTTCGCCGACGGGCTCGGCTGGCTGGCGCAGATCGGCATGTTCGTGATGCTCGGCCTGCTGGTCACCCCGCACGAGCTGGGCGACGACATCGTGCCCGCGCTGGTCATCGGGCTGGTCCTGACGGTGGTGGCGCGTCCGCTGGGCGTGTTCGCCTGCCTGCTCCCCTTCCGGGTGCCCTGGCGGGAGTCGGCGCTGATGTCCTGGGCCGGGCTGCGCGGGGCGGTGCCCATCATCCTGGCGACCATCCCGATGGTGAAGGGCGTCGACGGCAGCGGCCGGATCTTCAACATCGTCTTCGTCCTGGTCGTCGTCTACACCCTCGTCCAGGGCCCGACGCTGCCCTGGCTGGGCCGCACGCTGCGCCTGGGCGAAGGGTCGGAGGCGGCCGACCTCGGCATCGAGTCGGCGCCGCTGGAGCGGCTGCGCGGGCACCTGCTGTCCGTCGCGATCCCCGACGGGTCGAAGATGCACGGCGTGGAGGTGGCCGAGCTGCGGCTGCCGCACGGCGCCGCCGTGACGCTCGTGGTGCGCGGGGGCGAGTCCTTCGTGCCGCTGCCGACGACGATATTGCAGCGGGGCGACGAGCTCCTGGTGGTCGCCACCGACCCCGTCCGGGACGCGACCGAGAGCCGGCTGCGGGCGGTCGGGCACGGCGGCAAGCTGGCCGGCTGGCTGGGAACGGACGGGCCGGGTTCCTGACGGGCCGGGTTCCCTGACGGGCCTGATTCGCTGACGGGCCGGTTTCCCCGACGGGCGTCGGCTGATCATTTTTCCCGGTTTGGCATTGCAAGGCGGGCAGCGGCATGGTGCTCGTTTTCACAGGCACCGGGGACCTTGATCCCTGTAGGATGAAGGGCGTACCCAGATCGAACCAACTCTGCCTGACGCAGAGCTGGCGCGACCGTATGGCGGTCGGGACACCCCTCCTCACCGGGCCCCGGCATCTACCGCAGTTCCGCGCAAGAGGACAGCTCTCGGCGCCGCCCGCTGACGCGGCCGCGCTACCAGGCGGCAGAAAGGCACGGGCCGTGGCATCCACGGTCACCTCGAAGACGTCGGAGAACCCGCCGGCTTCCGCCCGCCCGGGATACGGCCGGCTGCTGCGCACCCGCGGCGCCTGGACGTTCCTGCTCCCCGGTTTCGCGGCGCGCCAGCCGTTCGCGATGCTGACGATCTCCATCGTGCTGCTGGTGCAGCACACCACCGGCTCCTACGGGGCGGCGGGCGCCGCGGCGGCCGTCACCGGTGTCTCCATGGCCCTGTTCGCGCCCTACAGCGGCCGCCTCGCCGACCGCTACGGGCAGCGCGCGGTGCTGATCCCGGGCGTGCTGCTGCACGCCGCGTCCGGGCTGACACTGACGGCGCTGGCGCTGATGGACGCGCCCCTGTGGGCGCTGTTCGCGGCGGCCGTCCCGACCGGCGCCTCGGTCCCCCAGGTCGGGCCGATGGTGCGGGCCCGCTGGGGCGTCACACTCAAGGGCTCGCCCCTGATGACCACCGCGGCGGCCTTCGAGTCCGTCACGGACGAGCTGACCTTCGTCGTCGGGCCGCTGCTGGCCACCGCCCTGTGCACCGCCGTCGACCCGGCCGCCGGGCTGGTCACGGAGGCCGGGCTCACCCTGGTCGGCGGTCTGCTGTTCGCCGCCCAGAAGCGCACCCAGCCCTCGGTCTCCGGCGGCGGCCACGCGCGCGTGGAGCGCACGTCCGCCCTGCGCGTCCCCGGGGTGCGCGTGCTGATCGTGACCTTCCTCGGCATCGGCACGGTCTTCGGCGGGATGCAGGTCTCCCTGGCGGCGTTCACCGAGTCCATCGGCGAGCCCGGCCTGAACGGCGTGCTGTACGGCGTCTTCGCCGCCGGCAACATGCTCTCCGGCCTCGTCTGCGGCGCCATCGCCTGGAAGGCGGCACCGCACCGGCGCCTGGTCGTCGGCTACACGGCGCTGGCGCTCACCGCCTCGGGCCTGTGGGCCGCCCACTCGGTCCCGGTCCTCGCCGGCCTCGGCCTGCTCGTCGGCATGTGCATCGCGCCCGCGCTGATCACCGGCTACACCCTGGTCGAGGGTCTGGTCCCCGCCGGTGCCCGCACGGAGGCCTTCACCTGGCTGACCGGCGCGGTCGCCCTGGGCCAGGCGGCGGCCGTCACGGTCGCCGGGCAGCTGGAGGACCGCTTCCGGGACGGCGCCGGTTTCCTGGTCCCGATGGGCGGCACCGTGCTGGCCCTGGTGACCCTGCTGGCGCTGCGTTCCCGGCTGTCGCCGAAGGGGCGGGGCCGGACGGTCGCACGTGGCGTGGGTCACCGCGTGCCGGTGGCAGTGGACTGAGCGGCCGGAATACGTCACTATGGAGCGTCGTTAGCACTCATCGAGTGAGAGTGCCAGGAGGAGACAGTGCCCACCTACCAGTACCAGTGCACCGAGTGCGGCGAGGGCCTCGAGGCGGTGCAGAAGTTCACCGACGACGCCCTCACCGAGTGCCCCAACTGCCAGGGCCGCCTGAAGAAGGTGTTCTCGGCGGTCGGCATTGTCTTCAAGGGCTCCGGCTTCTACCGGAACGACAGCCGCGGCTCCTCGTCGAGCAGCTCCCCGGCGTCGAAGTCGTCGAGCTCCTCCTCGTCGTCCTCGGACTCCGGCTCGTCGACCTCCTCGTCGAGCGCGGGCAGCAGCTCCACGAGCAGCAGCACCACCGCCGCCTGAGATCTGATTCCTCCGGGACCCTGCCGCCTCCGGGCGACGGGGTCCTCGGCGTTTGTGCGTGCGGTTAAGGTGCGGGCATGGCGAACAACGCGAACGCGGCGACCTCGGCGGACCCGGCGGACCCGGCGGGCCAGAGGGGCGCCGAGATCGGCGTCATCGGCGGCTCAGGGTTCTACTCCTTCCTCGACGACGTGACCGAGATCCAGGTCGACACCCCGTACGGACCGCCCAGCGACTCCCTCTTCCTCGGTGAGGTCGCCGGGCGGCGGGTCGCCTTCCTGCCCCGGCACGGACGGGGCCACCACCTGCCGCCGCACCGGATCAACTACCGGGCCAACCTGTGGGCGCTGCGGTCGGTCGGCGTGCGCCAGGTGCTCGCCCCCTGCGCGGTGGGCGGTCTGCGCCCCCAGTACGGGCCGGGCACGCTGCTGGTGCCGGACCAGCTGGTCGACCGCACCAAGTCCCGTGCGAACACCTACTTCGACGGACTGCCGCTGCCCGACGGCACGGTGCCCCACGTGGTGCACGTGTCGCTGGCCGACCCCTACTGCCCCACCGGGCGGGCCGTCGCGCTGAAGGCGGCGCGCGGGCGGGACTGGGAGCCGGTGGACGGCGGCACGCTGGTGGTGGTCGAGGGACCGCGCTTCTCGACCCGTGCCGAATCGTTGTGGCACCAGGCGCAGGGCTGGTCCGTGGTGGGCATGACCGGCCATCCCGAGGCGGCGCTCGCCCGCGAGCTGGAGCTCTGCTACACGTCCCTGACGCTGGTCACCGATCTCGACGCCGGTGCGGAGACCGGCGAGGGCGTCTCCCACGACGAGGTGCTGCGCGTGTTCTCGGCGAACGTGGACCGGTTGCGGGGGGTGCTGTTCGACGCGGTGGCCGGACTGCCGCGGACGGACGAGCGGGAGTGCCTGTGTGTGAGCGCGCTGGGCGGCATGGACCCCGGGATCGCCTTGCCGTAGCCGCTGTGCGAGCCCTTCAGGGTCGGGTGGCCGGGGCGGAACTCGCCGTTCGGGTGAGGGAGTTGTCCACAGCCCGGGGGTGGGTCCACAGGCCTGAGCGGGATGCGGCGGGACGCCTCATCGTGGGGAGCGCAAGCCGTTCCCTCGTCGCAGGTGGTGGTCTCCGTGTCCCTCGCTCGCCCTTCGTCCGCGCCGCCGTCCCCCTCCTGGTCCGTCGCACCGGGCCCGCCCGGGGCCGAGGTCCCCGCCACCCGCGAGGTGCCGGGGTTCGACCCGGTCCGGGTGCGCGGCCGGTGCCGCTCGGGCCGGCTCGTGCGGCACCGGCGGCGGGCCGTCGCGGCCGGGCTGGCGGTCACGGCGACCGCCCTGGTGGCGGCGGGCCCGCGCGACGCCGACGGGGCCCGCGGTCATCCCCGGGCGCAGTCCCCCGCCCGCACGGCCCCGCTCTCCCGCGAGCAATCCGGTGAGCACCCCGGTGAGCAATCCGGTGGGCAATCCGGTGAGCACTCCGCCCGGACCCACCGCGCGGCCGGTGCTATGACGGCCCCGGTCCGGATCGCCGACGCCGCGACCGTACGGCTGCTGCGGCCCGGTGACCGCGTCGACGTCATCGCCGCCGAGGAGACGGCGACGGGCGGGGACGCCCGGGTCGTCGCGCGCGGGGCCCGGGTGACGGAGGTGCCGGAGCCGCTGGAGGGCGCCGTGGACGACGGGGCGCTGATCGTGCTCTCGGTGCCGCGTGCCACCGCCGCCCGGCTGGCCGGCGCGAGCGCCACCGCCCGGCTGGCGGTGACGCTGTGGTGAGCGGCGCGGGGGCGAGGAGTGCGGCGCCGCGGAGCGCGGTTTTGGCCGGTCCCTCGTCGGAGGGACCCACGTGCCCGGTCCGGCCCGACGGTGCCGTAGGTTGCGGAGCGTTTTGTTCCACAAGCTGCTCGTACGAGGAGAGGCCCCCAGGTGAGCGAGAAGAAGGAACCGAGCGTCTGGGAGGGCTTCAAGGCCTTCCTGATGCGTGGGAACGTCGTCGATCTGGCGGTGGCGGTCGTGATCGGTGCCGCCTTCACCAACATCGTCAACGCCGTGGTGAAGGGGATCATCAACCCGGTCGTCGGGGCCATCGGGACCAAGAACCTCGACCACTACAGCTCGTGCCTGAGTTCGACCTGCGAGGGCGAGCAGGGCATCCGCATTCTGTGGGGCTCCGTCCTCGGCGCCACCCTGAGCTTCGTGATCACGGCGGCGGTCGTCTACTTCCTGATGGTCCTGCCCATGGCGAAGTACCTGGCCCGCATGGAGGCCCGCCGCAAGGCGAAGGAGGGCACGCAGGAGGTCATGGAGGTGACCGAGCTGGAGGTGCTGAAGGAGATCCGGGACGCCCTGGTCGCGCAGCGCGGTTCGGGCCACGACCGGCCGTAGCGCTCCGGGCGGCGGCCGTCCGGCGGTTTCGCCGGGGGGTGCGCCGGCTGTCTCAGAGGTGGTGCGGCGGCTTCTCGTCCAGGAAGCGCTTGAGGTCGGCCGCGCCGCCGCCGGAGTCCGTGCGCTCGCCCCAGCCGCGGTCGGTGTCGTCGGCGGACTGCTGGTCGAGCGGGTCGTCGAAGACCAGCGCGGGCCGGGGCGCGCGCGGCTCGGGTTCGTCAGCGGTGCTCATGCGTCCAGGGTACGGTCGCGGAGAAAATCCCGGCGCCTTCTGTTGTGCTGGGACTCATGACCTCCAGCACCCCTCCCCCGCCCGACCTGTCCGACGCGCCCGGCGGCCGGGGACCGCTGCGCCGGCTGAGCGCCCGGGGCCGCGGCGAGGAGCACCGGACGGCCTCGCCGCTGGAGCTCTTCTTCGACCTGTGCTTCGTCGTGGCCGTCGCCCAGGCCGGCGTCCAGTTGGTGCACTCGGTCGCCGAGGGGCACGCGGGCCAGGGGATCGTCGACTACGCGATGGTGTTCTTCGCCCTGTGGTGGGCGTGGATGAACTTCACCTGGTTCGCCTCGGCGTACGACAACGACGACGTGCTGTACCGGGTGGTGACACTGGTGCAGATCGCGGGCGTGCTGGTCCTCGCCGCGGGGGTCTCCCAGGCGTTCGAGGAGCACGAGTACCTCCTGGTCTGGCTGGGCTACGTCATCATGCGGCTCGCCCTGGTGGCGCAGTGGCTGCGGGCGGCCCGGTCGAGCGAGGGCCCGGAGCGGGCGACGGCCCTGCGCTACGCCGGCGGCGTGCTGCTGTGCCAGGTCGGCTGGCTGGGGCTGCTGCTCCTGCCCGAGGGGGCCAGGTCCTGGTGGTTCCTGGCGATGGCGCTGCTGGAGATGTGCGTGCCGCCGTTCGCCGAGCGCGGGTACAACACGGCCTGGCATCCGCGCCACATCGCCGAGCGGTACGGGCTGTTCACCATCATCGTGCTGGGCGAGACGATCGCCGCGGCCACCGTCGCCGTGAAGTCCGGCGTCGACGAGAGCGACGCGCTGGGCGAGCTCCTCCCCATCGCGGCGGGCGGCCTGCTGATCATCTTCGCCGCGTGGTGGCTGTACTTCGTGGTGCCCATCCACGGCCATCTGCGCTCCAACCGGCAGGCGTTCCTGTGGGGCTACGGCCACTACCTGGTGTTCGCCTCGGCGGCCGCGATCGGGGCGGGGCTGGAGGTGGCGGTGGAGCAGACGGTCGGCAAGGCCCACATCTCCACGCTGGCGGCGTCGGCCGCGGTCACCCTGCCGACGGCCCTGTACCTGCTGACCCTGTGGGCGCTGCACTCCCGCCACTTCAAGGTGGGCATCACCCAGCAGCTGGTGCTGCCGACGACGGCGCTGCTGGTGATCTGCTGCACGTTCGTGGGCGACTGGGCGGTGCTCACGGCGGGTGTGGTGTGCGCGCTGTCGGTGGTGGCGGGAGAGACACTGGCGACCCGTCCGGCGAGGTCCCACGCCGCTTCGGGCCGGGCGGCCTGAGCCGGCACCGCCCGGCCGTGCCGGTCCGCGCGGGCCGCGCTGTGGACGAGACTGTGCGCCATGACAGTCGAAGCTCGGGTGGACGCTCTGACGGATGTGGCCGGTCTGCGGGTGGGGCACGCGACCCGCGCCGGCGACGGCTGGCTCACCGGCACCACGGTCGTGCTCGCCCCAAAGGGCGGCGCCGTGGCCGCCGTGGACGTACGGGGCGGCGGTCCCGGCACCAAGGAGACGGACGCGCTGGATCCGCGCAACGTGGTGCGGAAGGTCGAGGCGGTGGTGCTGACCGGCGGCAGCGCGTACGGGCTGGACGCGGCGTCGGGCGTGATGGCCTGGCTGGAGGAGCGGGGGCGCGGGATCCGGGTCGGGGCGGACCCGGCGCACGTGGTGCCGGTGGTGCCCGCGGCGTGTGTCTTCGATCTGGGGCGCGGCGGCGACTTCCGGGCCCGCCCCGACGCGGCCCTGGGGCGGGCCGCGGTCGAGGCGGCCGCGGCGAGCGAGCCGGGCGCGCGGGTGCCGCAGGGGTGTGTGGGCGCCGGCACGGGCGCGGTCGTCGGGGTGGTGAAGGGCGGCGTCGGCAGCGCGAGCACGGTGCTCGGCTCGGGCGTGACGGTGGCGGCGCTGGCGGTGGCCAACGCGGCGGGGTCGGTGCTGGATCCGGAAACGGGGGTGCTGTACGGGGAGTTGTTCCAGGGGCGGGTCGAGTACCCGCGGCCGGAGGTGCACGAGGCCGCGCGGCGGCGGCTGGCGGAGACGTCCGCGCGCAGCGCGCCGCCGCCGCTCAACACCACGCTCGCCGTGGTCGCCACGGACGCCGGCCTGACGAAGGCGCAGGCGCAGAAGCTGGCCGGCACGGCCCACGACGGCATCGCCCGCGCGGTGCGGCCGGTGCATCTGCTGAACGACGGGGACACGGTGTTCGCGCTGGCGACGGGCGAGCGCGCCCTGGACGCGGCGGATCCGCTCGCGCTCAACGAGGTCCTGGCGGCGGGCGCGGACGTCGTGACCCGGGCGATCGTCCGGGCCGTGCGGGCCGCCGAGCCGGTCGACGGACCGGGTGGGGCGTGGCCGTCGTACGGCGAGTTGTACCCCGGGCACTGAACGGGGCGTCCGCGCACGCCGACGACACGACGGACCGTGCGCGCGCAGGACGGTCACAACGGCCGTCCGCACACGCCGACGGCACAACGGACCGTCCTCGCAAAGCACAGTCGCAACGGACCGCCGCGCACGCCGATGAACACGCCGGACCGTCCGCGCACGGCAGGGTCACACCGGCCGTCCACGCACGGTGATGTTACGGCGGAGCCGGACTTTGTCGCGGTTTCGTCACGTGACGGCGTTCACCGCGCACGGACGGAACCCGGCCGGGTGCCGCTCCCCTCTTCTCCCACGTACTGGAGCGGATCACGCACCTCACACGAACTGGGAGCAGCCCGTGACAACGCCGAACATTTCAGCGCGGCGCACTCTGGGGGCCTGTGCCGCCCTGGTGGTCGGCGCCCTGACGCTCACCGCCTGCGGTGGCAGCGCCAACGCCGAGGGCGACGAGAAGGGCGGCGGGGGCGCCACGAAGACGTCCGTGGCGAAGATCGCCATCTCGGCCGAGGACGGCTCGACCGGCGCGTCCATCAACACGACCGGCGTGAAGGTCAGCGACGGCAAGCTGACGGACGTGAAGATGACGGTGGCGGACGGCGGGCAGGCCGTGCCGGGCTCGCTCTCCGCGGACGGCCGGGTGTGGAAGCCCAAGGAGCAGCTGGAGCGCGGGACGAAGTACCGGATATCCGCGACCGCCGAGGACGCCGACGGCCGGACGGCGGCGGCCAACTCCGTCTTCACGACGGTGACGACGTCGAACAGCTTCATCGGGACGTACACGCCGGACGACGGCACCACGGTCGGGGTCGGCATGCCGGTGTCGTTCACCTTCGACAAGGCGATCACCGACCGCAAGGCCGTGCAGTCGCACATCTCGGTCACGTCCAGCAGTGGGCAGAAGGTGGTCGGGCACTGGTTCAACGGGCAGCGGCTCGACTTCCGGCCCGAGGAGTACTGGAAGGCCGGGTCCAAGGTCACCATGAAGATCGACCTGGACGGGGTCGAGGGCGCCAACGGCGTGTTCGGCGTGCAGAAGAAGACGGTCACCTTCACGGTGGGGCGCTCGCAGGTCTCCACGGTCGACGCGAACACGCAGACCATGACCGTCGTACGGGACGGCAAGACGCTCAAGTCGGTCCCGATCTCCACCGGCGACGCGCAGCACACCACGTACAACGGGCAGATGGTGATCTCCGAGAAGTTCGTGCAGACGCGGATGAACAGCCGGACGGTCGGGCTGGGCGGCGAGTACGACATCCCGGACGTGCCGCACGCGATGCGCCTGACGACGTCGGGGACGTTCCTGCACGGCAACTACTGGTACGACAAGGGCAACCCGCCCTTCGGCCGCAAGGGCACCAGCCACGGCTGTGTGGGTCTCGCCGACGTCCGCGGTGCCGGGGGCGACACCCCCGCCAAGTGGTTCTACGACAACTCCCTGATCGGGGACGTGGTGATCGTCAAGAACTCGCCCGACAAGACGGTGGGCCCGGACAACGGGCTCAACGGATGGAACATGGACTGGAGCCAGTGGGTCGCGGGCAGCGCCTCCTGACCTGAGCAAGCATCAACCCAGCAGGGGTTTTTGACGGACCGACGGGGCCGCGCGGGAACTTTTCGCGCGGCCCGCGCGTTTTCCCGGACGTACGTTTTCTCGGTTCCCGGACATGATGTCCGACCGAGGGGCTACGGTATGCACCCACAAGGTGACATGCAGCAACGCCGGGAGAAACCTTGAGCGTTCCGTACGAGACGGCAGCGTACGAACCCCATGACTCGCCCGAGTCTCCGGAGGAGCACCTCGCGCGACTCCTCGGCCGTGCCCTGAACTCGTTCGAGCTACCGGACGAGACGATAAGGCGGCTGGACTGCGCGCTGGCGCACGACGGTTCACTCCACTCCGCGCACCACAGCGCGGGCCTGCACCGGGAGACGTACCGGCACACCTGGCTGCTGGCCGACGGCTCGGCGCTCACGCTCTGGGAGCTCGTCCACAACACCGCGCCGGGCCGGGAGCCGCAGCACGAGGTGTACGTCGACGAGGAGGAGCTGCGGGCCGCGACCTCGCGGCTCCCGCTGCCGCCGGACACACCGGACTTCGAGCTGCCGGTGACGGTGCAGCTGTCCCCCGCCCCCACGCCCCGGCACGCCTACGCGGCGGAGGACTCGGCGGATCACGCCCGCCGGTTACTGCGCCGGGCGGAGAACGCGGACCGGCCGGGCGCGGAGACGGCGGCCCGGCTGGCCACGGCGTCCGGTCACCTGATCACGCAGGCCTTCGGCCGCCCCTGCCGCGCCGGCCGGGCGGGGCTGGGCTTCTCGCTCTACGAGCACGCGTTCCTGCTGCCCGACGGCGAGGAGGTGTCCCTGTGGGAGGTCGAGCACACGGCGACGCCGGACGGGCGGCACATGTGCGAGGTGTACGCGAGCGAGGACGCGGCGCGTGAGGCGATGGAGCGGCGGGCGGCGCAGCTGTCGTGAGCCGCGCCGCGGCGGGTCAGTCGCCTTCGGCGAGGCGGCGTACCAGCGCGGCGAAGGCTTCTTCTTCCTCGGGGGTCAGGTCCACGGACTCCGACCGGGAGCCCGTTTGCCGCTGGCGCGGGAGGGCGGGGAGGGAGTGGCCCTCGGGCCACCGGGAGACGTGATCGGGCATGCGCCCCAGTGAACACCACGGCCCCGGGACATCGGTCCCGGGCCGTGATTTTCGTGATCTATCTCGCAGGTGGCATGAACGGCTCACACACCCCGAAAGGGACGTCCTGGCGCGGTCTCACGCCCCTGGCGGGCCTTCGCCCCGCCGTACCTCACGTCCCGCCGGGCCTCAGGCCGCCACCGGCTGCTTGCGTTCCGCAGCCGGGGCCGCGGCGTCCTCGCCGGGGGTCGTGGTGGCGCCGGGTGCGGGCGTGCGCAGGCCCTTCAGGACGACGACCAGGGCGGTGGTGACGCAGACGCCCGCGGCGATGGCGACCAGGTAGAGCAGCGGGTTGCCGATCAGCGGGACCACGAAGATGCCGCCGTGCGGGGCGCGCAGGGTGGCGCCGAAGGCCATCGACAGGGCGCCGGTGAGCGCGCCGCCCGCCATCGAGGCGGGGATGACGCGCAGCGGGTCGGCCGCCGCGAAGGGGATCGCGCCCTCGGAGATGAAGGAGGCGCCGAGCACCCAGGCGGCCTTGCCGTTCTCGCGTTCGGTGCGGGTGAAGAGCTTGCCGCGCACGGTCGTGGCGAGGGCCATCGCCAGCGGCGGGACCATGCCGGCGGCCATCACCGCGGCCATGATCTTCATCGCCGAGTCGCTGGGGGTGGCGACGGCGATGCCGGCGGTGGCGAAGGTGTAGGCGACCTTGTTGACGGGACCGCCGAGGTCGAAGCACATCATCAGGCCGAGGAGGGCGCCGAGCAGGACGGCGTTGGAGCCGGACAGGCCGTTCAGCCAGTCGGTCATGCCCTTCTGGGCCTCGGCGATGGGCTTGCCGATGACGACGAACATCAGGAACCCGACGATCGCCGAGGAGATCAGCGGGATCACCACCACCGGCATGATGCCGCGCATCGCCGCCGGGATCCTCACCTTCTGGATGGCGATCACCACGCCACCGGCGATGAGGCCGGCGGCCAGACCGCCGAGGAAGCCCGCGTTGATGGTGAGCGAGATCGCTCCGCCGACGAAGCCGGGGACCAGGCCGGGGCGGTCGGCCATGCCGTAGGCGATGTAGCCGGCGAGGACCGGGACGAGGAAGCCGAAGGCGACGCCGCCGATCTGGAAGAGCAGGGCCGCCCAGCTGTCGGCCTGCGTCCACAGGAAGTGGTCCATCACCGACGGCGCCTTGTTGATCTTGTATCCGCCGATCGCGAAGCCGAGGGCGATCAGCAGACCGCCCGCCGCGACGAACGGGACCATGTAACTGACGCCGGACATCAGCCACTTGCGCAGCTTGGTGCCGTAGCCCTCGCCGGAGTCGCCGGAGCGCTCCACGGGGGTGGCAGGGGCGGATCCGGCGGTGACCTCGCCGCGGGCGGCCTTCTCGCGGACCTCGGCGATGAGTTCGGCGGGGCGGTTGATGCCCGCCTTCACGCCGACGTCGACGGTCGGCTTGCCGGCGAAGCGTTCCTTCTCCCGTACGGGCACGTCGTGGGCGAAGATCACGGCGTCGGCGGCCGCGATGACCGCCGGGTCGAGCCGGGTGAAACCGGCCGAGCCCTGGGGCTCGACGGTGAGTTCGACGCCCGCCTCGCGGCCGGCGTTCTCCAGCGACTCGGCCGCCATGTAGGTGTGGGCGATGCCCGTGGGGCAGGAGGTGACGGCGACGATCCGGAACGGGCGGTCCCCGCCCGCGGCAGCACCGTCGCCGGCGGTGGCCGTGGCGGCGGCGGGAGAGGCCGCTCCCGCCGACGCCACGGGGTCTGCGGAGGCCGCCCCCGCGGGCGCCGCCGGCTCGTCGCCGCGGATCAGCGCCGCGGCGGCGGCCGGGTCGGCCACCGCGCGCAGGGCGTCGGTGAACTCGCTGTTCATCAGCTGCCGGGCCAGGGACGACAGGATCGTCAGGTGGGCGTCGTCGGCGCCGGCCGGAGCGGCGATCAGGAAGACGAGGTCGGCGGGTCCGTCCGCCGCGCCGAAGTCGATGCCGGCCGTGCTGCGCCCGAAGGCGAGCGTCGGCTCGGTGACGTGCGCGCTGCGGCAGTGCGGGATGCCGATGCCGCCGTCGAGGCCGGTCGGCATCTGGGCCTCGCGGGCGGCCACGTCGGCGAGGAAGCCGTCCAGGTCGGTCACCCGGCCCAGGGCCACCATGCGCTCGGCGAGGGAACGGGCCGCCGCTTCCTTGGTGTCGGCGGACAGGTCGAGGTCGACCAGCTCCGCCGTGATCATGTCGCTCATCGCGGGCTCCTTAGCACGCGTATCGCCCGGTCGGTGGGGTGGGCGGAAAAGGGGACGGGGGTGCGGTGGGGGGTGACGGGAGGGACAGGGGTGACGGGGACGGCGGCGGGGAGTAACGGGGAGGTCCGCCGCCCGGTCGTGGGCGGGCCCTGCACGTCGTGGCTCATGACACCGGCTCCTTCAGCTCACGGTCCGCGGGCAGATCGGAGGTGACCGTCACCGCAGCCGGGTCCAGGTCGGCCGGTGTGGGCATGACGCTGCCGGGCAGCTGGACGGCCGCCGCGCCGTGGGCGACCGCGCTGGCGAGGGCCTCGGGGCCGCTGCCGCCGGCGACGAGGAAACCGGCGAGGGAGGAGTCGCCGGCGCCCACGTTGCTGCGCACGGCGTCCACCCGGGCACTGCCGAACCAGGCGCCCTGGTCCGACACGAGCAACTGCCCGTCCGCGCCGAGGCTGGCGAGGACGGCCCGGGCCCCCATCTCGCGCAGTTCCTCGGCGGCCTTCACGGCGTCGCCGACGGTGGCGAGGGGGCGCCCGACGGCCTCGGACAGTTCCTCGGCGTTGGGCTTGACGACGTCCGGGCGTTCGCGCAGGGCCGCGAGGAGGGCGGGCCCGGAGGTGTCCAGGGCGATCCGGGCTCCGGCCGCGTGGGTGCGGGCGACCAGATCGGCGTACCAGGAGGGGGCGAGGCCGCGCGGGAGGCTGCCGCAGCAGGCGATCCAGGAGGCGTCGCGGGAGAGCCGCCGTACGGTCTCCAGGAGGAGTTCGCGTTCGGCGTCGGTGAGTTCCGGGCCGGGCGCGTTGATCTTCGTCAGGACGCCGTCGGCCTCGGCCAGGGCGATGTTGGAGCGGGTGGCCCCGGCGACCGGGACCGGGGCGACCTCGATGCCCTGCTGGTCGAGCAGTTCGGCGACGAGCGCGCCGGGGGCGCCGCCGAGCGGCAGGACGGCCACCGTGCGCTGCCCGGCGGCGGCGACCGCACGCGAGACGTTCACGCCCTTGCCGCCCGGGTCCATCCGCTCGCCGGTGGCGCGGATGACCTCGCCGCGGTCGAGGGAGGGCACCTCGTAGGTGCGGTCCAGGGAGGGGTTGGGGGTGACGGTGAGGATCATGCGCGCACTACTTCCGTGCCGCCGCGCTCGATCGCGACGGTGTCTTCGGGGCTCAGCCCGCTGTCGGTGATCAGCAGGTCCACATCGCCCAGGTCGCCGAAGCGGGCGAAGTGCTCCTGGCCGTGCTTGGAGGAGTCGGCGAGCAGCACCACCCGGCGGGCGGCGGCCACCGCCGCCCGCTTCACGGCGGCCTCGGCGAGGTCGGGGGTGGTCAGACCGTGTTCGGCGGAGAAGCCGTTGGCGGCGACGAACAGCACGTCGGCGCGGATCTCGCCGTAGGCCCGCAGCGCCCAGGCGTCCACGGCGGCGCGGGTGCGGTGCCGTACGCGGCCGCCGACGAGGTGGAGCTGGATGCCGGGGTGGTCGGCGAGGCGGGCCGCGATGGGCAGGCTGTGCGTGACGACCGTGAGGGAGGCCTCCAGCGGGAGCGCGGCGGCCATGCGGGCCACCGTCGTGCCGGCGTCGAGGATCATCGTGCCCTCGGTCGGCAGCTCCGCCAGGGCGGCCTTGGCGATGCGGTCCTTCTCGTCGGCGGCCGTGGACTCGCGCTCGGCGAGGTCCGGCTCGAAGTCGAGGCGCCCGACCGGGATGGCACCGCCGTGCACCCGGCGGACCAGCCCGGCGCGGTCCAGGGCCTTCAGATCCCGGCGGATGGTCTCCGCGGTCACCTGGAACTCCTCGGCCAGCGACACGACATCCACTCGGCCGCCGTCACGGGCGAGCCGGAGGATCTCCTGCTGCCGTTCCGGTGCGTACATGTCCGTTCGCCTCCGCCTCATGCCCGAACGTGTGGTTTCAGCGGGAGGCTACGCCGAGATGTCCGTGAAGTAAACAGGTTCGGACCCAATCGGGCATGATCAGAAATGCGCGACGGGCCCGGCACCCCACGGTGCCGAGCCCGTCCCCGCCGCCGGACCGGTCAGACCAGCGCCGGCTCCTGCTCCTCCCGCCCGGTCGGCGCCTGCTCGCCCTCCACGTGCTGCGCGGGCCGCTTCGGCAGCGCGAACATCAGCAGGAAGATGGCGCCCATGACCGCGGCGACCCAGCCCAGCGCGTTCTCGAAGGCGTCCGCGAAGGCCGGACCGACCTGCTCCGGGCGCAGGTGCTCGGCGATCGCGCCGAAGAAGACCACCGAGACCAGCCCGAGCCCGAGCGCGTTGCCCATCTGCTGCACGGTGTTGATCAGGCCGGAGGCCGAACCGGAGTGCTCGCGCGGCACCTCGGACAGGATCGCGTCGGTCAGCGGCGCGACGATCAGGCCCATGCCGACGCCCATCACGACCAGCGGCAGGGCCATCTGCCACGGGGTGATGGCGAGGCCGTAGTGGCCGGACTCCCAGATGTAGAGCAGCACTCCGGCCGCCATCACCAGCGCGCCCGCCTGGAGCACCCTGCGTCCGAAGCGCGGCACCAGCAGCTGCACCGACATCCCCGCGGCCGCAGACACGGCGATCGAGAACGGCACCCCGGTGAGCCCGGCCTTCAGCGGGCTCCAGCCCAGCCCGATCTGCATGTACAGCGTCCAGACCAGGAAGAACACGCCGAGTGCGACACCGAAGACGGTCTGCACGGCGATCCCCGCGGCGAAGCTCTTGACCTTGAACAGCGACAGTTCCACCAGCGGCGAGCCGTCCCGCGCGGCCTTGCGCCGCTCGTACGCCACCAGCACCGCGAGGACCACCAGCGAGCCGGCCATCGACAGGTGCCCCCACAGCGGCCAGCCGAGCTCACGGCCGCGGGTGAGCGGGTAGATCAGCATCAGCAGGCCCAGCGTCACCAGCGCGACGCCCACGAGGTCGAGCTTCAGCGCCCGCGGCGCCCTGGACTCGGTGATGAAGCGGCTGCCGAGGACCAGGCCCGCGATCCCCACGGGCAGGTTGATCAGGAAGATCGAGCGCCACTCCCAGCCGAACAGGTTCCACTCGGTCAGCAGCGCGCCGAGCAGCGGGCCGGACACGGCACCGAGGCCGACGACCGCGCCGAACAGCCCGAACACCTTGCCCCGCTCGTGCGCCGGGAAGGTCGCGTGCACGATCGACAGCACCTGCGGCACCATCAGCGCCGCCATGGCGCCCTGCAGGAACCGCGAGGCGACCAGCATCTCGGGGTTCACCGCGAGACCGCACAGCGCGGAGGCGACGGTGAAGCCCCCTATGCCGACGAGGAAGACGCGCTTGCGGCCGTGGATGTCGCCGAGCCGACCGCCGGTGATCAGCCCGGCGGCGAAGGCGAGGGCGTAGCCGGCGGTGATCCACTGGATCTCGCTGAAGGACGCGCCCGCGTCCCGCTGGATCGACGGGATGGCGATGTTGACGATGGTCACGTCGACGAGGTCCATGAAGGCCGCGGTCATCACGATCGCGAGGGCGAACCAGCGGCGCCGGTCCGTGCCCGAAGGGGTCTCGGTGGAGTTCATGCACCGACCGTAGAAGCCCAATAGGTCAGATCGTGTCCTAGTGGTACGGCATCCTCGACGGCATGACGACGGACACCCCGGCCCGGCTGCTGACGCTCCTCTCCCTCCTCCAGACGCCCCGCGAATGGCCCGGCGGCGAGCTCGCCGACCGGCTCGGGGTCTCCCGCCGCACGGTCCGGCGCGACATCGACCGGCTCCGTGAACTCGGCTATCCCGTCCAGGCGACCAAGGGCACCGACGGGGGTTACCGGCTCGTCGCCGGCAAGGCCATGCCACCGCTGGTGCTCGACGACGAGGAGGCGGTGGCCATCGCGGTCGGCCTGCGCGCCGGGGCCGGGCACGCGGTGGAGGGCCTGGACGAGGCGTCGGTGCGGGCCCTGGCCAAACTGGAGCAGGTCCTGCCGGGCAGGCTGCGCCACCGCGTGACCACCCTGCAGGCCGCCACCACGCCGCTGACCAGCGGGGACGGCCCCAGTATCGCGCCCGAGACGCTGACCGTCATGGCCTCGACGGTGGCCGGGCACGAGCGGCTGCGGTTCGCCTACCGGGCCGCCGACGGCACCGAGTCCCGGCGCCTGACGGAGCCTTACCGGCTGGTGTCGACGGGCCGCCGCTGGTACCTGGTGGCCTACGACCTCGACCGGGACGACTGGCGCACCTTCCGGGTCGACCGGGTGAGCGAGCCGTTCGCCACGGGCGCGCGGTTCACACCGCGCGAGCTGCCGACGGGGAGCGCCGCGGAGTACCTGCGGCGGTCGATGCAACGGCAGCAGCCGACCTACGACTTCGAGGTCACGTTCGCGGCACCGGCCGACTTCATCGCCGCCCGGCTGCCGGGGTGGCTGGGCACGCCCGAGCCGGTGGACGAGCACAACTGCCGGCTGCGCGGGTCCGTCGGGGACGCGACACCGTGGGTGGCCTTCCGGCTGGCCATGCTGGAGTGCGACTTCACCGTCCACGAGCCCCGGGAACTGGTCGACGCCGTACGCGACCTGGGGGCACGGCTGAGCAGGGCGGCCGGGGCGGGGGCGTGAGGGGTGGGGGCGTGGAGGGTGAGCGGCGAAACCCCGGGTGGGCGAAGCCGGGGCCGGGTCACGCACCGAACGGGAAGTTCCGTAGCGCCGCGAGGTTGCGCAGGGCCAGCTCGGCCGGGCTGCCCGGTCCCTCCGTCGGCCCGTCCCCCTCGGCCCACCCCTCCAGCGCGGTCCGCACGGCGGCACTCGCGACGGCGGCGGCGAAACGCAGTTCGGGGGTGTCGCCGGACCGGAGGTCACGAGCCTGGGCAACGTTGTCGGCGCGGTGCGTCGCCGCACCCTCCACAGCCCCGTCCGCACCGGTCTCCACAGCCCTGTCTGCACCGGTCCCCACAGCCCCGTCCGCACCGGTCTCCACAGCCCTGTCTGCACGTGTCACCCGTTCCGCCAGCGCCTCCCCCAGCATGCGCTCGGAGTCCTGGCACACCTCCGCCCACACCCGCCGCAGCGACGGGTTGGCCGCAGCCAGCCGCAGGAGCGTGCGGACCCACTCCCAGGAGGACGCGGAGACGCCCACGCCGGGCGTGAGGGTGTGGCGGACCCCGTCCTCCAGGGCCTGCGCGACACTCACCGTCGCCGGCGCGGCCCGGACCGCCTCCACCCAGCGCTGGGCACCGGCCGCGTACAGCGGGGCGACGGCCTCCTCCTTGGTGGCGAAGTACCGGTAGAAGGTGCGCGGGGCGATGCCGGCGGTCTGGGCGATGTCCTCCGCGCGGGTGGCGCGCAGACCGCGCCGCACGAAGAGACCGGCCGCCGCCCGGGCGATCTCCATGCGGGTCTCGGCCTTGCGCCGCTCGGTCAGCGAGGCCTGGGGGGTGGGGGTGGTGCTGCTCACGAGCGGCAGGCTATGCCCATGTGACACAATCTGCCATCTGGCGGGCCACCCCGTGGTTCAGGTACGGGGTGGCCCGCTCTCCAGCACCGTCCGGCCACGGGTGCGGCCGGTCCCGATCCGCCCGCGGGCGACCCGCACCGCATCGCGCCGCCCTCCGGGCAGGCGCCCGCACCACCGCCCGGCCCGCGGGCAGGCCGCACCGCCCCGTGCGCGGGCACGAAAGAGCCGGGCCCCGGCGTCCGGGGGGAAGGACGCCGAAGCCCGGCCTTGGGAGAGTCCCGGCGCCGGGGGGAGTGCGACGGGACTTGGCTCTGCGGGGCCGGGGTGTGACCCCCGGACCCGAACTGGTGGACCCGGAAGTCTTGTTCCCGGCGCCCTGGGACTTGAAGCGGCGTTACAACGCCATGTTTGCGCGGTCTTTCGCCACCCGGCGTACGCGGTGACCACCGGTCGCACACACCCCGTCACGCAGGGGCCACGGGTGGTGCGCCGGGGCGATCGGCGGTGATCGCCGGTCAGGCCGCCGCGTCGAAACCGGTGCTGCGGGCCAGCTTCTTCAGCTCCAGCAGCGCGTGCTTCTCGATCTGCCGGATGCGCTCGCGGGTCAGGCCGTGCTCCTTGCCCACCTCGGTGAGCGTGCGCTCGCGGCCGTCCTCGATGCCGTAGCGCATCTTGATGATGGAGGCCGTGCGCTGGTCGAGGCGGCCGATGAGGTCGTCGAGTTCCTCGCTGCGCAGCAGCGTGAGCACCGACTGCTCGGGCGACACGGCCGAGGTGTCCTCCAGCAGGTCGCCGAACTGCGTCTCGCCCTCGTCGTCCACCGACATGTTCAGCGAGACCGGGTCGCGGGCCCAGTCGAGCACGTCGGTGACGCGCTCCGGCGTGGAGCCCAGCTCCGCGGCGATCTCCGCGGGCTCCGGGTCCCGCCCGTGCTCGCGGTTGAACTCGCGCTGCACACGGCGGATCCGGCCGAGCTCCTCCACCAGGTGGACGGGCAGGCGGATCGTGCGGGACTGGTCGGCTATGGACCGGGTGATGGCCTGGCGGATCCACCACGTGGCGTACGTGGAGAACTTGAAGCCCTTGCGGTAGTCGAACTTCTCGACCGCGCGGACCAGGCCGGCGTTGCCCTCCTGGATCAGGTCCAGCAGCGGCAGGCCGCTGCGGGGGTAGCGACGGGCGACGGCGACGACCAGGCGGAGGTTGGAGCGGATGAACACGTCCTTGGCGCGCTCCGCGGCGTCGACCAGCGCTTCGAGCTCCTCGCGGGTCGCGTCCGTCTTCGTCTCCTCGTACCCGTCGAGGACCTGCCTGGCGAACACACCCGCCTCGATGACCTGCGACAGCTCGACTTCCTTGGCCGCGTCGAGCAGCGGTGTGCGCGCGATCTCGTCGAGATACATGCCGACCAGGTCGCGGTCGGCGATCTCGCCGCCATGGGCGCGAACACTGCTTGCCGCTTCAGCCGTCTCGCCGGTGGCGGACTGACGACGGGCGACGGCACGGGTTGCCATGCGTGCTCCCTTGCGATGTGAGGTCAGCGGGTGGTCCTTCGGACGCCTGACTCCGTCTTCCGGACTCTCTCCGGACTCTCCTCGGGTGCCCTGCATCCGATGGAAACAACGACTGGAATCAGGACAGAATTCCCAACCGGTCCTCCAAATTTTCTGATCATGCAGTACCCTGTCGGGCCGCCATCCGGCCCGGAGGGAGACGCGATGCCGTCGGAGCATGCAGAGGTGCAGGTCAGACCGGGAGTCGAAGCGGACCTCTCGGCTCTCACAGCCCTCTACAACCACTACGTGCGGAAGACGGCGATCACGTTCGACACCGCGATCTTCACTCCGGAGGAGCGGCGCCCCTGGCTGCTCTCCCACCCTGAAGACGGGCCGTACCGCCTGAGGGTTGCCACGGACCGGGACTCCGGCGGGCTCCTGGGTTATGTCACGTCCAGCCCGTTCCGCCCGAAGCCGGCCTACGCCACCTCCGTGGAGACGACCGTCTACGTCGCCCCGGACGCCGGCCGCCGGGGCATCGGCACGCTGCTGTACGAGGCGCTCTTCGAGGCCCTGTCCGGCGAGGACCTGCACCGGGCCTACGCGGGCATCGCCCAGCCCAACGAGGCGTCGACCCGGCTGCACGAACGCCTCGGCTTCCGGCACGTCGGCACCTACCGGGAGGTGGGCCGCAAGTTCGGGCGGTACTGGGACGTGGCCTGGTACGAGAAGCCGCTGGGGGACGGTCAGCCGAACTGAACCGACCGCTTGGCCAGCCCCATCCAGAATCCGTCGATCACCGACCGCTGCGCGTCCAGCTCCCCCGCGGCGTCGGCCGCGCCCATGGTGACGAAGAGCGGGGCGAAGTGCTCGGTGCGCGGATGGGCCAGCCGCCCGGCGGGCGACTTGCGGGTGAAGTCGAGCAGGGCGTCCACGTCCCGCGCCTCCAGCGCCCGCCGCCCCCAGTCGTCGAACTCGGCCGACCAGGCGGGGATGCCGCCCTGCCGGAGCGCGGCCAGGTTGTGGGTGAAGAAGCCGGAGCCGACGATCAGCACGCCCTCGTCCCGCAGCGGGGCGAGCCTGCGGCCGATCTCCAGCAGCCGGACCGGGTCGAGCGTCGGCATGGAGACCTGCAGGACCGGGATGTCGGCCTCCGGGTACATCTCGACCAGCGGGACGTACGCGCCGTGGTCGAGGCCCCGGTCGGGGACGTCCTGGACGGGCGTGCCGGGGGCGCGCAGCAGCTTCCGCACGGACGCGGCCAGCTCCGGCGCGCCGGGGGCGGCGTAGGTCACCTCGTAGTAGTGCTGCGGGAAGCCCCAGAAGTCGTAGACGAGCGGGACGGTCTCGGTGGCGCCGAGGGCGAGCGGGGCCTCCTCCCAGTGCGCGGAGACCACCAGGATCGCCTTGGGCCGGGGCAGGGCCGCGGCCCAGGCGGCCAGCTCACCGGGCCAGACGGGGTCGTCGGCCAGGGGCGGGGCGCCGTGGCTGAGGTACAGAGCGGGCATGCGCTCCTGAGTGGCGGCGGACATGCTGTGGCTCCTTCCGACCGGGGTACTTGAAAACTGTACGACACACTTGTTTAAAGTTCAAGGAGAGTCCGCGTAAAGTGGAACGCATGAAGGCACCCGCATCCGCACCGGCAACCGGCTCCGCCGCCGCGCCCCAGGAACCGCGCTGGCTCACCGACGAGGAACAGCGCGTGTGGCGCTCGTTCATGGAGGGCGTCACCCTCCTCGACGACCATCTCGACCGTCAGCTCCAGCGCGACGCGGGCATGCCGCACGTCTACTACGGCCTCCTGGTCAAGCTGGCCGAGGCGCCGGGGCGGCGGCTGCGGATGACCGAGCTGGCGATGCTGGCGAAGATCACCCGCTCCCGCCTCTCGCACGCGATCGCGCGCCTGGAGAAGAACGGCTGGGTGCGCCGCGAGGACTGCCCCGACGACAAGCGGGGCCAGTTCGCCGTCCTGACCGACGAGGGCTACGAGGTGCTGCGGCGGACCGCGCCGGGCCATGTGGAGGCCGTGCGGCAGGCGGTCTTCGACCGGCTCAGCCCCGAACAGCAGAAGTCCCTCGGCGAGATCATGCGGATCATCGCCGAGGGACTCCAGCCGGCCGAAGCCGGTGCGGACCTGCCCTGGCTCCGCTGAGCCGGAGCAGGTCCTGGATTCCGCGGGTACGGGGCGTCCCCTTCCCCGTGCCCACGGATGGCCCGAAGTGCCCGTGCAGGGCTCAGGGGGTGGACCCTGCCGTCAGTGGGCGACGACCGGGATCGGCACCTCGTCCAGCGCGTCCTCGTCCGAGCCGGTCACCGCGGTCATGTTCGGGCGTCCGGCGTTGACGAAGGTGAAGGCGATCGTGGCGGCCACCACGAGGATGCCGACGGCGAACCAGATGGCGCTGGTGTAGCCCCGCACCATGCCCTCCAGCTGGACCAGCTGCTGCTGGGACCGGCTGGTCGCCCCCACGATGTGGTCGGCGATGTAGGAGGTCGTCGCCGAGGCGGCGATGGTGTTCAGCAGAGCCGTGCCGATCGCGCCGCCCACCTGCTGCGAGGTGTTGACCATCGCGGAGGCGACACCGGAGTCCCGGGGCTCGACGCCCTGCGTGGCCAGGGACATGGCCGGCATGAACGCCGTACCCATGCCGAGGCCGAGCAGCACCATCGCCGGCAGCAGCAGGGCCGCGTACGAGGAGCCGATCTCCAGCTGGGTCAGCAGCAGCATGCCGAGCGCGGCGACCAGGAAACCGGGGCCCATCAGCAGGCGCGGGGCGACCCGGGTCATCAGACGGGTGCCGATCTGGGTGGAGCCCGTGATCATGCCCGCGATCATCGGCAGGAAGGCGAAGCCGGTCTTGACCGGCGAGTAGCCCTTCACGATCTGCAGGTAGTAGGTCAGGAAGAGGAACAGGCCGAACATCGCGATGATCGCGAGACCGAGGGAGAGGTAGATGCCCCCGCGGTTGCGCTCGGTGACCACGCGCAGCGGCAGCAGCGGGGCCTTGACCCGGGACTCGACGACCACGAAGGCCAGCAGCAGCACGACCGAGGCGACGAACATGCCCACGGTCACGGCGTCGCTCCAGCCCTCCGACTCGGCGCGGGTGAAGCCGTAGACCAGGGCGACCAGGCCGAGGGTGGACAGGATCACGCCGGGGACGTCGAGCGGGGAGCGGTTGCGGCCGCCCGCCGGCTCACGGATGACGAAGTAGGCACCGGCCGCGGCGACGACGGCGAACGGGATGTTCACGAAGAACGTCCAGCGCCAGTCCAGGTACTCGGTGAGGAAGCCGCCCAGGATCAGACCCACGGCACCGCCACCACCGGCGATCGCGCCGTAGATGCCGAAGGCCTTGGCGCGCTCCTTGGCGTCGGTGAACATCACGGCCAGCAGGGAGAGCGCGGCGGGCGCGAGCAGGGCGCCGAAGACGCCCTGGAGGGCGCGGGCGCCGAACATCATGGCCTCGTTGGTGGCCGCGCCGCCGAGCGCGGACGCCGCGGCGAAGCCGCCCAGGCCGACGACGAAGGCCTTCTTCCGGCCCCACAGGTCGGCTATCCGGCCGCCGAACAGCAGCAGACCGCCGAAGGCGAGGGCGTAGGCCGTGACGACCCACTGCCGGTTGCCGTCGGAGATGCCGAGGTCCTCCTGGGCGGAGGGCAGGGCGATGTTCACGATGGTCGCGTCGAGCACGACCATCAGCTGGGCGAGGGCGATGAAGACGAGCGCTTTCCAGCGATTGGCGTCCGGGACGCTCGGTGCCTTGACGGCTGTTTCAGACATGGGGGTACCCACTTCGGGACTTCGTGACGGAAAAAAGCGACGAAAGGTACGGGCTCGTCGACGGTGACGGCCGCGGGGACTGTCGTCCGTGTCCGGGCGACTGGTTGTCGCCCGTGTTCCAGACGGCTGGGACGAGCCGAACTAATCGGTCAGGACTGGACTGTCGGTAAGGACGGGACTGCGGGTAAGGATCGGACTGCGGGTAAGAACGGGACGGCCGGTCGGGACCGGACTGTCGTCGAGGTCGGGACGGCCGGTCGGAACCGGACTGTCCTCCAGGTCGGGACGGCCGGCCGGGACCGGTCCGTCGGTCAGGACGGGCAGGGCTTGCGAAGGTCCTCCAGGGTCACGGCCGTGCCCGGGAGGGCGGAGCGGGCCGGAGCCCGCAGCCCGTCCAGGAACAGCTGGAGATGGCGGTGGACGAAGCGGTCGGCACGGAAGCAGTCCGTACCGGCCGGGGGCCGGCTGAGCTGGGCCACGGCGATCATCACGTCTCCGACGTCCACGTCGGAGCGGAGCTGACCGGCCGTCCTGGCCCGGTCCATGACCTCCGCGACCAGCCGCTCGACCCGTTCGCGCGCCGCCTCCAGGTCGGGGTGGTGCTGGTCGAACGTGCTGGACACCATCGGGCACAGCGCGCTGATCCGCTCGTCGGCGGTGGCGTGCACGAAACGCTCCAGCGCCTCGAACGCGTCCCCGGACTCGGCGAGCGCGAGCTCCGCCGCGGCGGCCGTACGGTCCATGACGGAGCACACGACCTCGCGGACCAGCGCGTCCCGGTCCGGGAAGTTGCGGTACACCGTGGCATTGCCGACGCCGGCCCGGCGGGCGATCTCGTCGAGCGGCACCTCGGGGCCGTGCTCGACGAACATCTCCCGGGCGGCGGTGACGATCCGCTCCCGGTTGCGCAGGGCGTCGGCGCGGGGCCGGGACGCCTTGCGCTGTACGGGGGTTGCGGTCTGCACGGCGTACTCCTGATCGGTGGGTCTTGCTTCGATCCGCGATCCGGGGAAGGGCTCCCCGTTTCGCGCGGACACATGGCTAAACGGGGAGTGGGTCCCCGGTATTTCCCGCCAGCCCGCAGATTATCTGTGACCTGAGTCACATCCGGTCGCCCGTCCGGAGGCTACTCGCCG
This sequence comes from Streptomyces sp. NPDC085931, assembly GCF_044540565.1. Classification (NCBI taxonomy): domain Bacteria; kingdom Bacillati; phylum Actinomycetota; class Actinomycetes; order Kitasatosporales; family Streptomycetaceae; genus Streptomyces; species Streptomyces sp. NPDC085931. Next base: position 281,116 of record NZ_JBITSK010000007.1, on the reverse strand, counting down.
GAAACCCACGATCGGGCTCCCCCGACGGGCGTCCCCGCACCGCGCGAAGCAGGGTGATCGCAAGGGTGCAGCCGGAGACCGGAGGCTGCCGTGGCGCGGGAGGTCCTGTGCAGGTGCCTGACATGCAGCCACCCCCACACAGGCCCGGGCCGAGCGCGTCCGCCCCTCCGGGACACGCGTCCGCCCCTCCGGGACACGCGTCCGCCCCTCCGGGACACGCGTCCGCCCCTCCGGGACACCGGATACCCCGGCGGCGGCTGGCCGCCCTGTCCTGCGTGTCCGCCCTGACCTTCGCGGTCAGCACCTCGGCCGGTACGGCCCACCTGGCCCCGGGCCCCACAGCGGCCGGAGCGGGCCCGATACCCCTGTCCCGCACCTCCGCCCACGCCCCCTGCCTGATCAGCGGCGCCCGCGAGGTCCAGATGTCCGAGGGCATCCCGACCTCCGAGGGCTACGCCCGCTCCACCGGCACCGTCCGCGCCCTCACCCTGATGATCGACTTCTCGGACGCTCCCGGCGAGGGCAGCGCCCAGGACCGCTTCCGCGAGTTCTTCCCGCAGACCCGCGCATGGTTCCGCACCAGCTCCTACGGCCGCCTGGACTACCGTCCCGAGACCCCGATCCCGGACTGGCTGCGGATGCCGAAGTCGTTCCGCGAGTACGGCATAGAGCGCGGGGCCCCCTTCGAGCCCGGCTACCGGTCGCTGGTCCAGGACCTCGTCGCCGCGGCCGACCCGAAGGTGGACTTCGGCGCCTACGACCTGCTGAACGTCCTGGTCACCCCGAACGCCGGCCCCTCCGCCCTGGACACGGTCCTGTCCGTCACCTTCGCCGGCAACCCCGACGCCCCGAGAGCCGACGGCACCGCCGTGGCCAACGCCTCGTTCGTCTACTCCCGCCAGGACGACGGCTCCGGCTCGTACCACCGCACCGGCTACCGCGTCCTGCCCCACGAGAACGGCCATGTCTTCGGCCTGCCCGACCTGTACACGGCCGAGGGCGGGGGCGCGGTCGGGCACTGGGACATCATGAGCGAGGACTGGGGCGCCAACAACGACTTCCTCGGCTGGCACAAGTGGAAGCTCGGCTGGCTGGACGCGAGCCAGGTGCACTGCGCGACGTCCTCCGGTCCCGCCGAGTACACCCTGACCCCGCTGGCCCGCACGGGCGGCTCCAAACTGGTCGTCGTGCCGTTGGACTCCCGGACCGGCTACGCCCTGGAGCTGCGGACGCGCGGCGGCAACGACGAGTCGGTGTGCCGTCCGGGCGTGCTCGTCTACAAGGTCGACGCGGAGGTCGACACGGGCATGGGCCCGGTCACCGTCCACGACTCCCGCCCCGACAGCGGCGGCTGCACCCGCGCCCCCAACGTCCACGCGGAACTGTCCGACGCGCCCTACGTCCCCGGGGAGACCTTCCGGGACGCGCGCCGGGGCGTCACGATCGAGGTGACGAGCACGGACGGCGAGGGCAACCACCGGGTGCGGGTGACCCGGGACGAGCAGACGCGCCGGAGCTGACGGGCCGGCCGACGCCACTGACGGGGCTCGACGGAGCCGAGGAGTCCGCACGACGGGGAGCGAGCCCCTCGGGACGCCGGGCGCCCGGTTCCGCATTACGGTGGGCCTGCCCCGACCGCGTACCGGAGAGCCGATGCCACCGCAGCCCACCCCCCAGCCCCGCGAGGGGTCCGCCCCACCGGCCGACGAGAGGGGCACACGGGCGGGGGCTACGGAGACGCGGGCAGGCGCCACGGGCACACGTGCAGGCGCCACGAGCACAGGGCGATCCAGACCTGCGGACACCGCACGGGCCTCGCGCACGTCGCGGGTCGGTGCCACCGCCCCGGCCGAGATCGACACCCGGCGCTCCACCTCCACGGACACCACACGGGGATCGCGCACCGAGCGGGCCGGCGCTGCCGCCGTCCCGGCGGAGGCGGTCACTCCCCTCATCCGCGGCATCGCGGTGCTGCGCGAACTGACCGACGCCGACGGCACGCTGAGCCTGAGCGCCCTGGAACGGGCCACGGGCCTCGCCCGCTCCACGGTCGACCGCATCACGGCCACGCTCGCCCGCATGGGTTACGTCCGCGTCGACGGCCGGGACGTCTTCCTGGCCCCCCGCCTGATGGAGCTGGGCAACGCCTACCTGGCCGCCCTGCGCCTGCCCGCCTCGCTCTCCCCGCACGCGGACGCCCTGGCCGACGCGCTGGACGAGTCGGTCTCCCTGGCGGTCGCCGACCGCGACGGCATCCGCTTCATCCACCAGGCGACCCGCCGCCGCGCGATGTCGCTCAGCTTCCGCATCGGCGACCTGCTCCCCGCCGAACGCACGGCCCCGGGCCCGCTGTTCGCGACCGAGTGGACGCCCGCCGACTGGCAGCGCTGGCGCGAGCGCAGGGCGGCGGACCCGAGGGACCTGTCCTTCACGGCCGTACCGCCCCGCACGTCCGGGGCGGACCCGGCGTACGACGAGGCCTTCGTCCGCCGCACGCGGGAGGCGTCGGCGGACGGCTGGGCCCTGGACGACCAGCTGATCGAACCGGGCCTGGTGGCGATCTCGGTCCCGGTCCGCGGGGAGGGCGGGACGGTGGTGTGCGTGGCGAGCGTGGTCAGCCACACGAGCCGCCACACGGCCCACGGCCTGCGCACCGACCTGCTGCCGCGGCTGCGCTCGGCGGTGGCGGAGATGGAAGAGGAACTCCAGCGCACCCCACCCCCGGAACCCGGCCGGCGACCCGCCGACCTGGCCCTGTGGACCGGCGCCACCAAACTGCAGCTCGGCCGCGACTTCATCGAGTCCCTGGCACGGGGCCTGACCGTCCTCACGGCCTTCGGGGAGGGCCGGCCGCGCCTCACCCTCACGGAGGTGGCCCGGGCGACGGGCCTGGCCAGGGCGACGGCGCGCCGGGCCCTGATCACCTACACGCACCTGGGCCTGGTGACCACGGCGGACCGCGCCTTCGCCCTCACCCCCCGCGTCCTCTCCCTCGGCTTCCCGCCCCTGTCCCGCACCACCCTCCCGGAGATCGCCCAGCCCCACCTGGTGGACCTGACGTCCCGTATCCACGAGTCGACGGCACTGGCGGTGCTGTCGGACTCGGGCGAGGAGATCCAGTACACGGCGAGGGTGGCGACGGGCCGGGTGATGAGCGTGAACGTCACGGTGGGCACGAGACTCCCGGCCCACGCGACGGCCTCCGGCCGGGTCCTCCTGGCCGAAGCCGGCACCCCGGTCCACACCCAGGGCTACGCCTTGGTGGACGAGGAACTGGAAGAGGGCCTCCGCTCCCTGGCGGTCCCGGTCCGCGACCGCGAGGGCAGGGTGGTGGCGGCCCTGAGCACGGCGATGCACGCGAGCCGCCACTCCCCGCACGAGTGCGTCACGGACCTCCTCCCCGAACTGACCACCACAGCCACCCGCATCGAGTCCGACCTCCACACGGCAGCCCGCTACACCCGAGTTGCCCCGACCTGACCCCACACATCAATTAGCTCTCCGCGTTGATCTAGCAGCACATGACCAGCGGCCGGGACCGGGCCATCACCGGCCGGCTCGGAGGCCATGATCCGCGACAGTGGGGAGGGGTCTCCGGCTAGGAGATGGGCATCCTCGTGGCATCAGTGGCACGCGTGTGGCACGACCCCGGACACGACGAAGAGCCAGCCTGAGAGGAGACCTCTCCTGGGCTGGCCCTTCTGGCTGTGCCCCCGGCAGGATTCGAACCTGCGACACCCGCTTTAGGAGAGCGGTGCTCTATCCCCTGAGCTACGAAGGCAGTGTTGTGGTCCGGGTAGGGCCACAGGCGTCAGCGTACCGGATGTGGGTCGGGCGGGTGTGGGGGTCGGGGGTGGAGCGGGCTGCGGTGTGGAGGGGGGTGGCCCGGGAGCCGCTGTGGCCCCATCCTCGTCATCAGCTCCCGCGCGCTGAACCCGGCCTTCGGGGTGTCCGCCGCCACCAGGCCAGCATGTTGCCCGTGACCCGAGAGCCGCCCCCTCCCCTACCGACGCCGATCCGCGGCCTACCCCTTGAACGAGGTCTGTTCCATCCCCCTGGGATCACACGACGCCACGAGCCCACGCCCTGGCACTGCGCTGGTTACGCGAGCGCACACAGCACGTCACCGACCAGCTCGACGTCGCATACGCACAACCGGGCCTGCCCTGGCTGACGAACGAGCCCTCGCCTACCTGGCCAACGGCACGGGGTACCAATTCCCTCTCTACGAGGAGAGCACTCGCCACACCCGGCGGGAGCGACCCCATGAACGGGCCCACCCACGACTTAGGGCGAATGCTGAACCGAGCAAGTCACCGGCACAGGAGGGTCGGCGCGCCTGGCATCGACGCATACTCAGCACCTCAGGCAAACCGCTGGTTAGCCATTGCTCTGCGCACCATCTCAACGGCGCTCGACTCCGACGCGTCGGACGAACCATGGACGTGGCTGTACGAAGAGCACGCCGAAACCCGCAGAGCCCTGATGCGCTGCGAGCCCTGAACAGTAACCATCACCTGTGCTCACCTGGACGGTCCGGCCAGTGCTCTGCTTGTCCCTCGCACACCGGCAAGACGCCGAACTTTTAACATGCGCACACAGCTCCAAGCCCCATCGCGGCGCGTTGAGATACAACTCTCTCTACTGCTTCAAGGCGGCTCGCTCCGCTCCCCGGCGCGGCCCGCTCCCGGTCGGGCCTGCGCTCCTGTCTCCGCCCCGCTCCAGGCCGGCTGGCGCCCACGCCACGCACACAGCAATCCGTCGTTCGCCACGAGGGAAGAGGTACGTCACGCCAGGGCGGCCAGTTCCATGGCTTCTCCCCCCAGACAGAAGGCCGTCGAGGCTCAAGCAAACGCGCCGAAGATGATGCGCCAGGCTCGCACGAGTGGAAGACTGCCTCCAGCGTCACAACCTTGGGGGGAAGCAGATATGAGTGTTGACATCACCCGTCTGTACTTCGGCAAAGCGGCGGCTGAATCTGAGGCCCCCGCGAACCCAGAGCGCTTCTTGAGGACATATCTCGACAGATGGAACCTCTCCGAGGAAATCGAGGAGCACGAGAAGTTCCTCATCCTCGGACCAAAGGGATCAGGAAAAAGCGCTGCAGCATATTACATTAAATATGATTGGGAACGCCGATTCGGCAAGGAGTCGGTCTTCTTTCAACTCGTCGACTTCGACGAACTGAACCGCACACAGAGTCCACTCCCTTCAATCGACAAGAAATTGGTTTCGGATGAAGTCTCAACCCTGACCGATGCCGCCTGGAAGCTATTCATCGGAATTCGACTCCTGGATTCTTTGATCAGCGACAATTCATGTTCACTGAGCCGCGATCCTCAGGTCGTCAAGTTTATTGCCGATCTGCGTGCTGCAGGTCTAGCATCCGATGATTACCCCCAGGTTCTCAGAAGAGTCCGGGAAAGAAAAGGCGGAGTCAAGATCCCAGTTGCCTATCTCGACGCAACATCGAGAGAAACTGATCTTGTCAGTCCGGGGCAACTCGGCGACGCAGTAATCAACTTAATCTCGCGGGCTACAACGCCGAATAAACACCTCCTAGCTGTCGATGGCCTAGATAAGGCCGTGGGCGAAAATGATGCCTACTGGCGCACCTTGGCAGCATTGATCCGCGTAGGGGAAAAGATTTCACGAAAGTTGCTGACCGCAGGGAATCGCAACGTATACCTGATGGTAATGTGCAGAAGCGATGTATTTAGGCGTGTAGATTTCGCCGATGCCCCCAAAATTGCGGCCGACAGTGGAATCAATATGGAGTGGGGTGCCGAACTCCAAGACTTTCGCAACGTCCTGCTATGGGAATACCTTGCACGAAAGGCAGACATTGAAACGGAACAGCTGTTTGACCTCTTGCCTGCATTCGTAGAAGTCGCGAATGGCCAGAGGCGGATCTCAACCGCTCGATACATTCTCGACTTCACCCGATACACCCCGCGCGACATGACCGAACTCTTCAAGAGTATCAAATCGAGAGCCCACACATATCGACCTCTAACCGGCGAACAAGTGCGCGCCGGGGCCGATAACTTCGCCCAGAACCATCTTCTGCACGAAATAAAGTCGGAATCGTTTGGCCTCCTCCCTCCTGATGCCACTAAGAGGCTGGAGCAGGTCTTGGCTGCTCTACCGTCGAGAGTTTTCGACAAGGCGTCTCTCGAACAAGCGATGGAAGAGGCGAAGATTTCCGACATCATCCCTCTAGGAGATTTCGGAGAATACCTTTTCCTGCAGGGAGCCATAGGCAATTACCGGGCAAATAGTGGATATGTGCAGTTCTATCACAGAAGGAATACTGCGGCCTTCGATCGCCGTGGTCCCTGGATCCTTCATACAGGGCTCACCTACGCGTTGAACATTCCGTTCGCTGAGCGACCGCCCAGATGAGGGCTTATGCACCGCCGTTGCGGGGTCTGCCGTCGTGGCTTGCTCCGGTCGACAGCAGAAGCCATGACCGCGGCTAAGGCCGGTGGGGGTGCAGCGAGGCCTACGCGCACCTGGTCCGTCGACGCACCCGCCGTCATTTGGTTGGTTGAGGCTCGTGCCACAACCATGCCAGATGCACGGGTCAACCACGGTCGACACCGGTGTCCCATGGGTGCATACCGCCCGCTTCCTGGCTTGGTGAGCCACGGCTCAGGAGGGAGAGATCACCCATCCTTCTCTCCTAAAGCGGTGCTCGCAGGTTTGAAGCGTGCCGGGCGCACCCTTCAAGGAGGGGAACACCTCCCTTATTTGGGAAGTGGCCCCCCTTGGCATCCTGAACTTGCCCCTAACTAGTTGGCACAAGTGCGACCGGGCGGACCGCTGTGAAGTCCTGGGACTCGTCGCGGGTGGCGGAGAGCAGCAGCAGCCATTCGTCGCAGCCCTGCCACGGAGAGAGGTCGCCGCCGCCTCCACGGACCACCCGCGGTCCGTCGCCGGCGCGGGGGCGTGCATCCACCGGCGCGTCCTTGTAGTGCGGGATCCACACATCGGCGCAGATCTCGTTCGCCGACCCCATCGCCGCCAGCCCGAAGGCGTTCTCAGCCGCGGCAGTGCGTTCCTCATCGGCAAAGTCGTCCAGCACCTGGTCCTCTTCCGGCCTCCCGTCCCCACGGAAGGTCAGAGTGGTCGTACCTGCCCGGGCCGCGTACTCCCACTCCGCTTCGCTGGGCAGCCGGAAGGGCAACGCCGCGAGCAGGTCGTCCAAGTCGTCCTCGAAGCGGGCCGTGCACGAATGCGATTCGGCGAAACTGTCCTCGTACTCGGGCAGCCAGTGCCGTGCTTGCGCCACCGTCAGAGGATGGCGGGCGATCAGGAACGGCTCGACCCGCACTTCTCGTACCGGTCGGGCCCGAACAGCACCGGCGAAGAACGCTGCGAGGTCGTCATCGGCGCCGTCGGACCGTTCAATGGCACGAACCGCGTCCAGTTCCGCGTCGGACAGACCCATCAGGAACGTGCCACCGGGCACAGCCCGGAATACCACTCCGGAAGGGGCGTGCCGCCACGCCGGTCGACCGGCCACTGTCTCGTGAGCCCACATGGTGCCGGACGCTAGCAGCCGGGGATTCCGGGCGAGGGAGGAGGAGGGCGGTGAGAGCCGACGGTACCCGCGAGAGTCCGTGTCAGCCATCGGCGCAGGCCAACATGTCCATGCAGGCTTGAACGACCGCAGCTCCCCATGCCGGGAGCTCCGACAGAGTGTGACTCTCCTCTCGGCTGCCCGGTTTTCGGGGGTTCGCCCGTGTGGGGCGGGCTGGGGGCTTCGGTGGGGGTGGGATCGCCGTCGGGGGAGGTCAGGGCGTTGCGAGGGGCGGGGCGGGTAGGAAAGGGCACTTGCCCGGAGGGTGATACCTGTGGTCGTCGCTACAGGTATTGGGGTCGGGCTCGGTGACTATTCCTCGTTGCGTGAATCGGGGGCAATTCGATGATCGCGCCGGGGCGATCGTGCCGTGCTAGTGTCTTTCCCAGTTGCAGGTGTGGTTGCCGAAGGTTCATTTCCTACGGGGTAATCATCACGGCGACACGGAATGCGCACAGGGCGTTTTCCTGACACCGTCTCCGAAGGAGAAATGAAATGGCTACTGGCACCGTGAAGTGGTTCAACGCGGAAAAGGGCTTCGGCTTCATCGAGCAGGACGGCGGCGGCGCCGACGTCTTCGCCCACTACTCCAACATCGCCACCCAGGGCTTCCGCGAGCTGCTGGAAGGCCAGAAGGTGTCCTTCGACATCGCGCAGGGCCAGAAGGGCCCGACGGCCGAGAACATCGTTCCTGCCTGATCCGGCGGCGTTCGACGCATACTTCGCAGCTGGGGCCCGCACCTGATGGGGTGCGGGCCCCGGCTCGCTGCTTTTCTCAGCGGGGCAGCCTTTGGGGCCTCGACGGTGACGCATTCCCGTCGGGTTCGGTCCAGGCTCGTCCCCTCATCACATCCGGCTCGTCTCGAGATTCTCTGCGCCGCTCCTCCGCTGCGGGAATTCCTTGCCACGTGCCCAACAAGGAAGGCCTCATCCCGCATGAAGCGCGCCCGTACCTCACAGGATTTCGGCACGTCCCGCACCTCTGGTGCCTCTCGCACCTCTCGTACTCATGACCGCTCCGGTGGTTCGCGTCGTTCCCAGGGTTATCAGGGTCGACGAAGTTACGGAGACCGTCCCGGCGGGCGGGGTCCGCAGGGCGAGTTCGCTCTGCCGAACACCGTCACCCCCGCACTGCCCGCCGTCGAGTCCTTCGGTGAACTCGGCATGCCCGACGGGCTGTTGGCCACGCTCGGACATGAAGGCGTGACCGTGCCGTTCCCGATCCAGGGGGCGACCCTGCCCAACTCGCTGGCCGGCCGTGACGTGCTCGGCCGGGGCCGCACCGGCTCGGGCAAGACCCTCGCCTTCGGCCTCGCCCTGCTGGCCCGTACCGCGGGACGGCGTGCCGAACCGCGGCAGCCGCTCGCGCTCGTCCTCGTCCCCACCCGCGAACTGGCCCAGCAGGTCACCGACGCGCTGACGCCGTACGCACGGTCCGTGCGGCTGCGGCTGGCCACCGTCGTCGGCGGGATGTCCCTCGGCCGGCAGGCCGGTGCCCTGCGCGCCGGCGCCGAGGTGGTCGTCGCGACGCCCGGGCGGCTGAAGGACCTCATCGACCGGGGCGACTGCCGGCTGGACGAGGTCGCCATCACCGTTCTCGACGAGGCCGACCAGATGGCCGACATGGGCTTCATGCCGCAGGTGACCGCCCTGCTGGACCAGGTGCGTGCGGACGGTCAGCGGATGCTCTTCTCGGCCACCCTGGACCGGAACGTCGACCTGCTGGTCCGCCGTTATCTGTCGGACCCGGTGGTGCACTCGGTGGACCCCTCGGCCGGTGCGGTCACCACGATGGAGCACCACGTCCTGCATGTGCACGGCGCGGACAAGCACCGCACGACCACCGAGATCGCGGCTCGGGACGGCCGAGTGATCATGTTCCTGGACACCAAGCACGCGGTGGACCGGCTGACCGAGCACCTGCTGAGCAGCGGGGTCCGTGCCGCGGCCCTGCACGGTGGCAAGTCGCAGCCGCAGCGCACGCGGACCCTGGCCCAGTTCAAGAGCGGGCATGTGACCGTGCTGGTGGCGACCAATGTCGCGGCGCGCGGGATCCACGTCGACAACCTCGACCTGGTCGTCAACGTGGACCCGCCCACCGACCACAAGGACTACCTGCACCGCGGCGGCCGTACGGCCCGGGCCGGTGAGTCCGGCAGCGTCGTCACACTGGTGACCCCCGATCAGCGGCGCGGCATGACCCGGCTGATGGTCTCGGCGGGCATCACTCCCCAGGTCGCCCAAGTGCGTTCGGGTGAGGCGGAGTTGAGCCGCATCACCGGTGCCCAGGCGCCTTCCGGTGTCCCGGTCGTCATCACCAGGCCGCGCGCGGAACGGCCTGCCGGGGCGTCCTCACCGTCTCGTAGCCGTCGGGGGCGCCGCGGCCCCGCCGGTCAGGGTGGGGCCGCCGGCCAGAGCAGGCGCGCCGCCGCCGAGGGGGCGCGTCGCGGATCGCAGCGGCGATCGGGCTTCGGCTCGGCCGCGTGACCGGATCGCAGCGGCGGCCGGGCTTCGGCTCGGCGGCATGACCGATCGCAGCGCGGCCGGGCTTCGGCCTGGCCGCGTGACCGGATCGCAGCGCGGCCGGGCTTCGGTCTCGCCGCGGGACCGGATCGCCGCAACGGCCGGGCTTCGGCCTGGCCGCACGGACCGGTCGCAGATGACCTGCGGCCGCGAGCCGGTCAGGTGCCCGCAGCACCGCCGTGACCATGAGCCGACCCCTTCCGGTAGGAGGCACCTGTGACGCCGACCGAGACCGCGCACCACGCGCTGGACTTCTCCCCCACGACCGTGATCGACGACGACCGGGCCGCGTTCGGACCTCGTGTCCGTGACGACATGACGGTCGAGGTGGCCCTGTCCCTCATGGCCGGCGCCCGCGTCGATCACCTCGTCCTCTGCGACGGGGACGACCAGGGCACGGGCCTGATCACCCTGGCGGGGCTCGCCCGTTTCAGCGGCAGCCCGGCCTACACGGACCGGCTCCGGCTGCGGGACGTGCTCGCCGGACCTGTCGTCCACTAGCACCGCCCGCCTCCCGTACCTCCGCAGCCGGTCCCGGCGGAGGACGTACGGGCTCCACGACCCGACGAGGGCCCTGCCGACGCGCGTCGGCAGGGCCCTCGTCGTCATGTCCGCCTGCAGAAAATCTACTCTTGTCGCTGTAGACATTGCCCCTCTGCCCGGCTAGCCTTTATCTCGTTGACACGGTCAAGTGAGACCCGCCAGACACGAACTGGCGGGTGGTTCCCCCGTAGGTCGGAGGAAGGGAGCAAGACGCCATCAGGATCGCCCGGCCGGGCTCAGTCCTCGGTCCGGGTACCGCAAGACCCCGGAATGGACGGTGGTTCCCGGTCAGGCAGTCGCGATCCCCGCACCCCTCCCTCAGCCGGACCGGGTAGCGGATACAGAAGGTCGGCGCAGCATGAGGGCCGACAGATGGTGTTTCATTTCCTTCGGGGCCCTGGTGCCGTACGGCACCAGGGCCCCTCGACGCGTTGCGACAACGAGGTGACATGGCAGCAGATACTCCGCTCAGCGATCGTCTGGACGACGACGACTACCCCGCCTACACGATGGGCCGCGCCGCCGAGATGCTCGGCACCACGCCGGCCTTCCTCAGGGCCATCGGGGAGGCTCGCCTGATCACTCCGCTGCGCTCCGAAGGCGGGCACCGCCGGTACTCGCGCTACCAGCTGCGGATCGCCGCGCGCGCTCGCGAACTCGTGGACCGGGGCACCCCCATCGAGGCCGCCTGCCGCATCATCATCCTCGAGGACCAGCTCGAGGAGGCCCAGCGGATCAACGCGGAGTACCGCCGCGCCGCCCGCCAGACGCCCGAGGGGTCGGACCCCGGTCAGGGCTGATCAGCCGGGCGGGATCCAGGAGCGCTGCCCTCCCGGCCGCCCTCACGGCCGCCCTCGCGTGCGGCCCCAGCCACTCCCCCGGCCGATGAGGTCTTACCCCGGCCGATGAGGCCTTGCCACGGCCGATGAGGTCTGCCCCGGGCGATGAGGTCTGTTCCGGGCGATGAGGCCTTGCCCCGGGCGACCGGAGCCCGGCACGCCGGTGAGCCCCGTACATCGCAGCGCACCGCGCACTGCGCACCGCGCGACGCGGCCCGGCATCTCCAGGCCCGCGGCCCGGCACCTCTCCCGGGCATCGCGGAACATCTTCTTCCAGCCCGCGCGCCTTTCTGACTCCCCTTCGGGGACACGGCATCGATCCTGGCGCCCGTGCCGTCGGTGTGTGCGGCCTCACGCACCGAAGTGCCGCCCAAGTTGCCCAGCTCACTGCGTAAATGTCCCTTTGGCGTCCATGCTCGGTTCGTACGACACCGGGCCGGAAGTGGACTACGGCGACGCCGACTTGGTACGCGCCAGGGTGAAGTGACCCGTGCCACAGCCTCGGTGAGGCTGTCCCCCCTCCAGCACACCGCTCCCCTCCGGGTCCTGCCCGGCTCACCCCTGCTCTGCTCCCGCTCTGCTCCTGCTCAGCTCACCTCAGCTCCCTTCAGACTTCAGAAAGGTGCCGACCATGGCCGCTTACCTGTGCCCCCCTGCCGTGATCCACGGCGAGCACACCGTGAAGACCAGCCAGATCGTGGAGGAGGTACGGGCCCGGCACCCCCATGCCGCCTGGGCGCCCCGGATCGACGGCATCGCGGCGAGCACGGGCATCGAGTCCCGCGGATGGATGCTCCCGCTGGAGACCGCCGTCGCGCCCGGGGACGGCGGTGGCCTGTGGCCGGCCGGCGCCGGGGCCGCCCGGGAGGCGCTGGCCCGTGACGGGTTCGGCGAGCAGGACGTGGAGCGGGTGATCGCCGCCCTGGAGTCGATACCCGCCCCGCAGACCGTCCAGGAGCGCACCGCTCCGGCCTGGGCGGCCGTGCAGTCGTACGGGGAGCGCGCGGCGCGCGGGGCCCTGCAGATCGCCGGGCTGGACGCCGCGGACGTCGACTGCCTGATCACGAGCAACTCCACCACGCCCACCCTGCCGGGGCTGGACGTCGCCCTGGCCAACAGGCTGCCGCTGCGCAGCGACGTGCTGCTGCTGCCGGCCACGCAGTGGGCGTGCATCGCCGGGACCCGTTCGCTGGCGCTGGCGGCGGACCTCGTGGCCGCCGACCCCGACCGGGTGGTGCTGGTCGTGATCGCGGAGGCGCTGAGCACGACCTACCAGCCGGCGGACGACACCCTGGAGTCGCTGATCGTCCGGCTGCTGTTCGCGGACACCGCCGTCGCCGCGGTCGTCACGGGGCGCCAGCGGCCCGAGTCCGTGCTGCGGCTGGACGCCGCCTGGCACCACACCCTGCCCGGCACGCAGGAGCTGCACCGGCTGGAGACGCGGGCGGACGGCACGCACTTCGTGATGGACCGGCGGGGGCCGCGTGCCGTGCAGCAGACGGTCACCGCGATGTGGGAGTGGCTGCGCGCCCGCTACGAGGACGATCCCGGCTCCTGGCACCCCGACGTCCTGCTCGCGCACCCCGGCGGTACGCGGGTGCTGGAGTACATGGAGCAGACGATGCCCGGCGGGTGGCCGTCGGGGCTGCTGGACCACAGCCGGGACAGCTACACCAGCGGCAACCGCGGGGGTGCGGCCGTCTTCGACATCATGCGCAGGGCTCATGACGCCGGTCAGGAACCGGGCAGCCGAGCCGTCCTGTACGCCGCGGCCCCCGGCTTGACGGCCACCGCGCTGGAGGGCGAGTGGCTGTAACCGCCGGCCCCGGCAAGCGGTCCCGGCCCCCGGCACCGGACGACAAGTGGCCGCAACCGCCGGTCTCGGCAAGCGGTCCCGCTCCTCGGCGCTGAAAGGCGCAGGCCGCAACCGCCGACTCCGGCAAGCCGTCCCCGCCCTCGGCACCGGACGACAAGTGGCCGCAACCGCCGGTCTCGGCAAGCGGTCCCGCTCCTCGGCGCTGAAAGGCGCAGGCCGCAACCGCCGACTCCGGCAAGCCGTCCCCGCCCTCGGCACCGGACGACAAGTGGCCGCAACCGCCGGCCCCGGCCAGCGGGCGCAGTCGTCGGCGGGCCGTCCCGGTCGTCATCGCGTGAGCGACGCCCAGACGACCTTCCCGGTGTCCGTCCACCGCACGCCCCAGCGGGTGGTGAGGCGGTGGACGACGTGCAGGCCGCGGCCCGCGTCGTCGAACGGTTCGGTGCGGCCCAGCCGCGGCCGGCCGTTGCCGGTGTCGCCCACCTCGCACAGCAGCCCGTCCCCGGTCCTGATCAGCCGTACCGTGATGGGGCCGCCGGCGAAGCGGACCGCGTTGGCGACCAGCTCGTCGACCACCAGCACCACCCGGTCCCGGGTCTCGGGCCGGGTGCGCCACCGCGCCAGCAGCGTGGAGACCAGGGCGCGGGCCCGGGCGGCGGCGTCCTCGCGGGCGGGCAGCCGCCAGGTCGCGGTGTCGCCCTTGCGGTAGCCGAGCATGCGGGCGAGCAGCAGGGTCACGTCGTCGCGCCGGCGCTCGGGCGCCAGCGTGGAGACCACGTGCCGGGCGGCCTGGGGCAGGGGGTCCCAGGGGTCCACCGCGGACACGGCGTCCGCCAGCCTGGCGATGCCCTCGTCGATCGACAGGGCGGGATCCTCCACCAGGCCGTCGGTGTAGAGGGCGAGGAGGGAGCCCGGGGGTGCGGCGAAGGAGTGCACGTCGAACGGTTCCCGCAGGGCGAACTCGGCGCCCAGCCCGGGGTGGGGCCGGATCGCCAGGGGGACGGCGGGCCCGTCCGGGGGTGCCAGGATCGGGGGGAGGTGGCCGGCGCTGGACAGTGCCACGTGCCGGCCGACCGGGTCGTAGACGGCGACGCAGCAGGTGGAGCCGAGCGCGCTGTAACCGGCCGCCAGGCCCGAGTCGGCGTCGTCCAGCAGGGACACGGTCTCGTCCAGGTGCTCCAGCACCTCGTCGGGGGCCAGCCCGGCGGAGAGCAGGGCCCGGGCCTCCATGCTCAGCTGCCCCATGGTCGCCGCGGCTCCCAGACCGTGTCCGACGACGTCGCCGACGACGAGGGCGGTACGGCCGTCCGGCAGCGGGAAGCTGTTCACCCAGTCGCCGCCGACGCCCGCGCTGTCGGGGGTGGCGGGCTGGTAGACGCTGGCGGTCTCGATGGTGTCGCCGCCGGTGCGGGGCAGCAGCCGGCGCTGCAGGGCCAGTACCTGCGTGTGTTCGCGCTGGTGCTGGCGGGCGAGGTCGACGTGGTGGGAGGTCCTGGCCACCAGTTCCTGCAGGTCGAGCAACTCGCCGTCGTGGAAGGGCCGGTCCGCCCGGCGCCATACCTCCGCCACGCCCAGGACGACGGGCGGTGTGCTGTCCAGGACCAGGGGGACGAACGCCACGGCGGCCGCCTGGTCGCCGGGGACCAGGGCGCGTACCAGGCGCGGGCCGCCCAGGACCCGCTCGATGGCGTCCCGGTCGGGCAGGACGATCGCCTGGGCCGCGTCGTCCCGCCGTATCGCGTGGGACAGCAGGCGGCTGGCGTCGCCGGGGAGGTCTTCGCCCGGGGTGACGTAGCCGTCGGGCCACGCCCGGTCGGGGACCAGGGCCGCCCGCCGCAGCCGGATGCGTCCCTGCGGCTGCCTGGCGACGGCCTCGCCGGTCCACACGGCGAAGTCGAGGTCGACGGCGGCGACGTCTCCCCAGGCCAGCAGGGACTCCGCCAGGGACTGCGCGGTCTCGCCGATGTCCAGGGAGGTGCCGATCGCGGTCTCGGCGGCGTACAGGTGGAGCCGCTTGGCCATGGCGATCAGGGAGACGGTCAGGCCCTCCTGGGGCGCCGCGGCGGCCAGGATGCTCATGGAGACCACCAGCTCCGACCCGTCGGCGCGCCGCAGGCGCTGGACCCGGGCGACGTGCGGCTCACCGGTCTCCAGGACCTGCCGCAGGCGCCGGGTGACCGTGGGTACGTCCCCGGGGGGCAGCAGGTCGACGAACGGGCTCCCGGGCGCGGCCTCCACCCCGGCGAAGACGGGGGCGCCCAGGTTGGAGCGGGTGATCCTGAGCTCGCGGTCCAGGCTGACCGCGCCGAGGATCTGTTCCTGGCGGGCCGGGGCGGGGTCGGCGGACACGAGGGAGCGGGCGGGCGGGTCGCCCTGCGGGGCGGCAGAACCGGCGGACGTTGCCGCTCCGCCGCGCGGGATGTACTTCCCCAGGGCGCTGCTGATCATGTCGAACGGCGACGAGGACGAGGATCCCGACATTCCTGACCGCACACCTCATTCAATAACAGGTAAGGAGACTTCGCCCACATCAGCGATCAGGGCCGAGGGTCCGCCGGACGGTTGGCTTGATTCGGAAGGGACTCGAAACATTCGACGAGCGGAGGCAATCATTCCGGGGTATCCGCGTCGACTGCAACCGCTCGCGCGGCCACCGTCCCTGCTCAACACCCCATCGAGCAGGGAAAACGGCAGGCCTCGAAGCCCATGGCGCGACGAATATTTCGAAACTCGTACCGAAACTGTTGACAGTTGTCAGGGCCCGGCCAACACTCCCGATGACCGACGAAGCGAAGGAGGAAGCACCCCCCATGAACACGCTGTCGAATCGCTTACGGCTGCTCATCAGCAGCGTCTGCGCCATGCTGCTGGTGACCGCGGCCGCCAGTACCGCGCACGCGGACACGGTGGTCACGACCAACCAGACCGGCACCAACAACGGCTACTACTACTCGTTCTGGACCGACGCCCCGGGCACGGTCTCCATGACCCTGTCGTCCGGGGGCAGTTACAGCACCTCGTGGCGGAACACCGGGAACTTCGTGGCCGGCAAGGGCTGGAGCACCGGCGCCCGCCGCACCGTGACGTACTCGGGCTCGTTCAACCCGTCCGGCAACGCCTACCTGACGCTCTACGGCTGGACGGCCAACCCGCTCGTCGAGTACTACATCGTCGACAACTGGGGCACGTACCGGCCCACGGGCCAGTACAAGGGCACCGTCACCAGCGACGGCGGCACGTACGACATCTACAAGACGACGCGGTACAACGCCCCGTCCGTCGAGGGCACCCGCACCTTCGACCAGTACTGGAGCGTGCGCCAGTCGAAGCGCACGGGCGGCACCATCACCGCCGGCAACCACTTCGACGCCTGGGCCCGCGCCGGCATGCCCCTCGGCAACTTCAAGTACTACATGATCATGGCGACCGAGGGTTACCAGAGCAGCGGCAGCTCCAACATCACCGTCCGATGACCGGGCGGACGGACTCGCGCTCCGCACCGCGCGCCCTGGTCACGAGGCCGGCCGTCCTCGCGGCGGCCCTGGCGGTCACCGCCGCCGCCCTCACCACCACCGCCACCGCCGCTCCCCCGCGGCCGGCCGCCTGCAACGGCTATGTCGGACTCACCTTCGACGACGGCCCGTCCGGGAGCACGACGCGGCTGCTGGACGCGCTCCGGCAGAACGGGCTGCGGGCCACGATGTTCAACCAGGGCCAGTACGCCGCCGCCAACCCGTCCCTGGTCAGGGCCCAGGTGGCGGCCGGGATGTGGGTGGGCAACCACAGCTACACCCACCCGCACCTGACGCAGCTGAGCCCGGCGCAGATCGACTCCGAGATCTCCCGGACCCAGCAGGCGATCGCCGGCGC
This sequence comes from Streptomyces sp. NPDC085931, assembly GCF_044540565.1. Taxonomy (NCBI): domain Bacteria; kingdom Bacillati; phylum Actinomycetota; class Actinomycetes; order Kitasatosporales; family Streptomycetaceae; genus Streptomyces; species Streptomyces sp. NPDC085931. The sequence goes on along the minus strand of NZ_JBITSK010000007.1, from coordinate 263,940 downwards.
GGGAGGCGGCACGCCGAAGCTCTTCCGCCCGCCGTACGGCGAGACCAACGCGACCGTGAAGTCGGCCGCGGCCCGCCACGGCCTGACCGAGATCATTTGGCACGTCGACTCGCAGGACTGGAACGGCGCGAGCACGGACGCGATCGTCCAGTCGGCGGCCCGGCTCACCAACGGCCAGGTCATCCTCATGCACGACTGGTCCGCCAACACCCTGGCCGCGATCCCCCGCATCGCCCGGGACCTGGCGTCCCGGAACCTGTGCGCGGGCATGATCTCCCCCCAGACGGGCCGGGCCGTGGCCCCCGGCTGAACCGGCCGGCCACGCGGCACCACCCCCACGGCGCGGGCGCCCCCCCCCCCCCCCCCCCCCCCCCCCCCCGGGGGGGGGGGCGGCCCCCCCCCCCCCCCCCCCGCCGGGGGGGGGCGGGGCCCCCCCCCCAAAACCCCCGCGGGGGGGGGGGGGGTGGGGTGTGG